>CAVSEI010000010.1:0-281712 GCA_963726965.1 uncultured Actinomycetes bacterium
ACCATGAACATCAAGCTCGACCCGCCGATGAACGTCGCCGGGGTGCCCGAGCCGGGGCGGTACCGGATCGGGCCGCACACCGACTTCGGCACGGTCACCGTCCTGGACCGCGAGCCCGGGAAGGGTGGCCTTCAGGTGTGGACCGAGGAGGACGGCTCGCGGGACCGGACCGTTCGTGCCGGGGGCGTTCACCATCAACACCGGTGACCTGCTGGCCCGCTGGAGCGGCAGCCGGTGGAAGTCCAACCGGCACCGGGTGCTGCCGCCCCAGGCCGAGGCGCCGGATGAGGATCTGGTCTCGCTGGTCTACTTCTACGAGGCCGACCACGACGCGGTGATCGAGGCGCTGAAGCCGCCGGTCGGCAGGCGCAGCGACTACGGGCCGGTGGTCTCCGCGGCCTTCCTCAAGGAACGGCTGGACGCGGATAGCGATCGGCTAGCCCTCGCCGGGCTCCCCGCCGCCGTCGTCAGCATCGGCGCCCCGCCGCCGCGGGCGGCCCGGCCGGCGCATCTTCTGCGCCTCGGTGGGCAGCCGCCGGCCTCGGCCAGCGCCTTGCGCAGCAGGTACTCGATCTGGGCGTTGGTGCTGCGGAGCTCGTCGCCGGCCCACCGGGCCAGCGCGTCGTGGACCGCCGGGTCGAGCCGCAGCAGGATGCCTTCGTTCGCTCACCAGTCGGCCGGCTCAGGTGGTAGAGGGAGCCGGTGTTGACCACCGGCTGGGTGTCGCGCTCGCTGCACAGCACCACCAGCAGGTTGGACACCATGGCCGCCTTCCGCTCCTCGTCCAGCGTCGACGACGTCCTGCTTCGTCGAGCCGCTGCAGGGCCAGTCGACCATGCCGACGGCGCCCTCGACGATCCGCATCCGCGCGCGCGACCACCGCGCTGGCCTGCTGGCGGCGCAGCATCGCCTGGGCGATCTCGGGCGCGTACGCCAGGTGGGTGAGCCGGGACTCGATGATGCTGACCCCGGCCGAGGCGACTCGCTCGCCGATCTCCCCGGCCAGCTTCTGGGTGATCTCGTCGGCGTTGTCCCGCAGCGACAGCTGCGCCGCTGCGCGTGTCGTAGGGATAGCGGGTACGCGATGTGCCGGACCGCGGTCTCGGTCTGGATCGCCACGAACTGGACGTAGTCGTCGACCTCGAAGACCGCCTGGGCGGTGTCGCGACCTGCCAGACGACCACCGCCGCGATCTCGATCGGGTTGCCGTCGGCGTCGTTGACCTTCGCGACCGGCGGTCTCGTGATTACGGATCCGGGTCGAGACCTGCGCCGCTCGGTGATCGGGTTCACCCAGCGCAGGCCCGGTGCCCGGATCGTGCCCGGTGTAGCGGCCGAGCAGTTGCACGACCCGCGCCTGGCCGGGCGCGACCGCGGTCAGCCCCCGCAGCAGCAGCGCGGCCGCGATGAGGATCAGGACGGCCAGCAGGATCACCGTGATCTTGCTCGCACCGTTGCTCAGACCGGTGCCAAAGATAAACAGGGCGACCCCGCCCAGCACGCTCGCGATGCCGGCGACCAGGACCGTCACGCCAGGCCAGGACCACGCCTCGCGCTCGGTCATCGCCCCGGTAGCAGCCCGTACGGCCGGCCAACAGCAGGGGACTCCGCGGTCATCCTGACCACCTCCGATTGACCTGTCTGATACCACGTGTCTAGCATAGTGATATCAGTTTTTAATGGCAACACGCAGTGCTGGCAAACACGGGGCTGGCAAACACGGGGCGGAGGACGCCATGATCGAGACTCAGGAGCTGACCCGGACATTCGGGGGCACCACCGCCGTCGACCGGCTGACCCTCACGATCGCCGAGGGCGAGGTGTTCGGGCTGCTCGGCCCGAACGGCGCCGGCAAGACCACCACGGTCCGGATGCTGTCCGGCCTGATCGGCCGCACCTCCGGCGACGCCACTGTAGCGGGCTTCCGGCTCAGCGACCCGGACGACGCCAGGAAGCTGCGCGGCGCAATCGGGCTCCTGCCGGAGGATAGGTAGTCGATCGAGTGCTCGACCCGCCGGTGCGGCAGGTGCAGCCGCGGCACGAGGATGGTGACGGCGAGGAGCGCGAACGGGACGTTGATGAAGAACGCCCAGCGCCAGCTCAGGTGGTCGACGAACAGCCCGCCGACGAGCGGACCGATGACGATGGCCACCGCGAACAACATGCCCTGGTACCCGAGCCACCGCCCGAGCTGGCGGGGCGGGACGAGGTCGCCGAGGATCGCCATGCCGAGCACCGGGAGCCCGCCGCCGCCGATTCCCTGCACCGACGCGCGCGACCAGCAGCTGCGGCATCGACTGCGCGAGCCCGCACGCCGACCGAGCCGAGCGACGAACAGGCCGATGGCGAACAGCAGCACGCGCTTGCGGCCGTGGAGGTCGCCGATCTTGCCGTAGAGCGGCATGGTCGCGACCTGGAACAGCAGGTACGCGCTCACCACCCAGGCGATGCCCGACACCCCACCGAGGTCGTGCACGATCGACGGCAGCGCGGTGGCCACGATCGTGCCGTCGATCCCCGAGATCATCATCCCGACCTGGAGCCCGATGAACACGACGACGAACCCGGGGGCCGTGGCGTCGGTGTGAGCGAGGCGACCTGATGGCCTCAGGTATATTTCTCATCGCGTCAGGCTGTCAATCGACGACAGCCGCCAACCGTGCGGAGGCGCATGGCCACGCAGGTGGGACTCGACCACGATGCGGTCGTCGCCGCCGCCGGCGACCTGGTCGACGAAGCAGGGCGTCGAGGCCCTCGACCCTCGCCGGTCTGGCCGCCCGGCTCGGGATCCGCAGCCAGTCGCTCTACGCGCACGTCGACGGGCTCGACGGGCTGCTGCGCGACCTCGCGCTCGACTCCGTGCGCACGCTCGGCGACGAGCTGCGCTCGTCGGTGATCGGCCGGTCGGGCGCGACGCGCTCGAGGCGATCGCCGACGCGTACTGGGTCGTTCGCCCGACGCCACCCCGGCCTGTACGCCGCGACCATCCGCGATCCCGGCGACGACGACGAGCTGCGCCGCCGCCAACCTGCGTGCCGCCGAGGCCCTCACCCGGGTGTTGCGAGTCGTTCGGCCTCACCGGCGCCGACGAGGTGCACGCGCACCGAGCGGTGTGGTCGGGCATCCACGGCTTCCTCACCCTCGAGCACGCCGGCGTGCTGCGGCGCCCGGCCTCGATCCGCGAGAGCTACCGCCGCATGATCGCGATGTACGTCGACGCGCTGGAGGCGGGGCGCACACCCTGATCGCACCGCGCAGGCGGTGAAACCGGTCAGCCGAGCGACGGCCAGAGCCGGAGCGCGTTCTCGCCCAGGACCCGCTCCTGATCGTCGGCTGCGAGACCGGCGCACGCGGCTCGGCCCAGCGCGACGAGCTCGACGTAGGTACGGTCGTGGGTCTGCGGGTAGTCGGAACCCCACACCAGTCGTTCGGCACCGAACGCGGCCGACGAGGAGTTCGACGCAGCTCCGGCCGCGTCGCGCACCGACCGTCTCGAGCACGTGCGACGTGACCTTCAGGTGCAGACTGCGGGATACTCGGCCAGCGCGAGCAGCGACGCCGCGCCCGCGAACGGCGGGCCGTCGCGGAGATCAGGGAACCCGCAGTGGTCGAGCACGACCGGCTGCTCGGGATGACTGCGCCAGCATCGCCGTCGCAGGCGCGGCAGGTCGGGCGCGAGCAGGGTGGCCACGATGCGCAGGTCGAGCTCGACCGCGGCGACCCGCCACAGCGGGTCGGTCGACGGGTCGTCGAACCACGTGGGAGGCGACGTACCGATGCGAACAACCGGACGCCGGCGAAGCCGCGACGGTTCGCCATCGCCCGCAGCGTCTCAGACGCGTGCGGATCGGCACGGGATCGACGATGCCGACGCTGACGAACCGGTCGGGCACGCTCGCGGCGGCGTCGATCACGTACGCGTTGTCACTCCCGTAGGCACCAGACGCCTGTACCAGCACCGCGCGGTCGACGCCCGCGGCAGACGCCGTCGCGGTGTACTCTCGACGTCCACCGGGTGCTCGCGGAACCACGGCGACCCGACCCCCGACGGCCGCAACGGGAAGCGCGTCTCGTCGCGAGCCACGACGTGGACGTGGGTGTCGACGATCACTGCTCAGCTCCCGAACGGACCCTTGCCCATCTGTTCGCGCACGGTGACGACCGGCGGGTTGGTCAGCGTGCGCCGCTGCCAGTTGGCACCGTCGACCACCAGCGTGTGCCCGGAGATGAACCGGGCGTAGGGCGACGCCAGGAAGGTCGCGGCCCACCCGAGCTCTCTGAGCTGACCGACGCGCAGCGCCGGCTGCACCAGGTTCTTCTCGTCGGTGCGGTCGAGGTTGCCCTTGATGTCGGCGGTCATGTCTTCGTGGGGAAACAGGCCGGGCACCAGCCCGTTGACCTGTATCCCGTACGGAGCCCATTCGACTGCGAGCGTCTCGACCATGTTCTTGACGCCCGCTTTCGCCGCCGCGCTGTGTGCGAAGCCCGGACCTCCGGTCCACGCGTACGAAGCCCCGACGTTGACGATCGATCCCGGCGTGCCCGCTTCGAGGTGGCGACGCCCGAACTCTCGTGCGCAGAAGAACGTGCCGTTGAGCGTGATGTCGACCACCGTGCGCCAGGCGTTCGGAGACATGTCCTCAGCCGGGACCGGAAAGTTCGCGGCGGCGTTGTTGATCAGGATCTGCGGCAGGCCGTACGCGTCGACCGCGGCGTCGAACGCGGCCGTGATCTGCTCCGGGTCGCGGATGTCGCAGCCGACAGTGGTGACCGGTGCGCCGAGCGCGGCGACCGCCTCGTGTCCGGCTTCGAGGTGTTCGGGCTTGCGGCTCGCGATCACGATCGCGGCACCCAGTCGGGCGAACTCGAGCGCGATCGCCTTGCCGAGGCCGGTGCCGGCGCCGGTGATGAACACCGACTGACCGTCGAACGTGCCGGCCGGCAGTGCACTCGACCCCTGCTCGGGTGGCGCGGGCAGTCCTTGGAGGTCCGTACTCACGTGCTCAGCTCCCGGTGTAGTGCGGCGCGCGGTCTTCGGCGCGCGCCGCTCGGAGTTCGGCCATGTCGTCCGACTTGGCGATGAACGTCTGCGCGATCATCTCTTCCGCCATCGACGAGCGCACCTCGGCCTCGGACAGGTGACGCAGGACCCGGCGGGCCATCTTCACCGTGACCGCGGGCGCGGCCGCAATCTTGTGCGCCATCTCCGACACCGTCTCGTCGAGCGCGTCAGGCGGCACGACCCTCGACACCACCCCATGGGCCAGGGCCTCGTCGGCACTCATCGGACGCCCGGTGAGCACCATGTCGGCCGCGACCCCGTGGCCACAGATCTGGAAGAGACGGCCGACACCGCCCGTGTCGGGAATCACCCCGTGGGTGACCTCGGGCAACATGAACCGGGCGCCTTCCGCCGCGACCCGGATGTCGCACAAGAGCGCGCGTTGGAACGACGCGCCGATCGACCACCCCTGCATCGCCACGAGGATCGGCGCTTCGATGTCGAACACCTGCAGGATCCCGCGGTGACCACGCGCCATGAGTTCGTGGTGCGTGAGCTCAACCTGTTCACCACCGATCGCCGACACGTCGCGTCCGGAGGAGAACGACTTCCCCTCACCGCGCCAGATCACCGCCCGCACGTCCGGCCGCTCCTTCAACTCCGCGAGCGCGGTGAACAACTGCAGGTCCATGTCGTCGTCGAACGCGTTGTGCTTCTCGACGTTGTCGTTGGTGATGATGGCGACGGGTCCGTCGTACTCCAGTCGCACTGCCTTGGTCATGCTGCTCTCCTGCTCAAATGGTCGATCCCGCGCCGCCGTCCCGCCCTCCGGGCACGGCTCTGCTTCATCTCCTGCTCATGGTCGATCCCGCGCCGCTCTAGAAATCTGGCCGAGGGAGGCCAGGAACTCGATGGTGCGGCGCTGCGAGGCGTCGCGATCGTCGCCCAGTCCGAGCGGCGTCGCGCACAGGTCGGTGGCGCCGGCATCGGCATACACCCGCAACCGGGCCGCCACCTCCGCCTCGGTGCCGATCACGGCCACGTCGGTCGGAGTCGTGTCGTCGCCCCCGCGAGCGAGCACCCGCTGGTAGGTCGGGATGTTGAGATACGCCTCGAACAGCTTGGCCGCCCGTTCGCGCCCGGCGTCGAGGTCGTCGCACACGGCGACCGGGAGTCCGACCACGACGCGGGGCGACGGCCGACCCGCGGATTCCGCGCCGGCAACGATTCCGGGAACGATGTGCTCGCCCACGGCACGTTCGTTCGCCCAGTACGTGATGGTGCCGTCGGTCAATTCGCCCGCGAGCTGCAGCATGCGCGGTGCAAGCGCCGCGATCATGATCGGCGCGGGCGTCGAACCGGGCACGATCAACATGGACGAAAAGTCGAAGAACTCCCCGTGGTACTCCACGTGACCCGTGCCGGCGAAGGCGGCGCGCAAGACCTCGACGTACTCGCGGGTGTGGCGAGCAGGCCGTTCATAGCTCAAGCCGAACATGTTCTCGATGACGACCGGGTGCGACGGTCCGATCCCGAGCACCAGTCGACCGTCGGCCGCGGCCTGGGTCGACATCGCCTGTTGGGCCATGGCCAGGGGATGACGCGGATAGGTCGGCATGACGGCGGTACCGAGTTCGAGCCTGCTGGTGACCTGACCCGCG
This sequence comes from uncultured Actinomycetes bacterium, assembly GCA_963726965.1. GTDB lineage: Bacteria > Actinomycetota > Acidimicrobiia > IMCC26256 > DASPTH01 > DASUAS01. The sequence continues at coordinate 6,663 of CAVSEI010000010.1, forward strand.
AGGGCAAGTGCAGTCAGACCGTCGAGGCTCCACGGGATGTGCGGGACCCAGCCGGTCGAAAAGCCGAGCGCTTCCGCATCACGGGCATTGGCCAGGAGCTCATCGACACCGGTCTGCGCGCCGCTGACGTCGGCGATGAAGACTCCGATGCGCATCGGGGCAGCTTGTCACACCCGCGCGTTTCACACGGTGGGCGCAGCGGGCCCCGGCCGCACGACGTAGTCGTCGGCGTCGGGATCCTGCTCCATCTCCACGAAGCCACGGGCGCGGGCCGCCTTGACGAACTGGAGGAATCCGCCGTAGCCGAACCGCTTCTCACTGAAATCGGGTTGGCTCTTGCGCAGCTGGGTCTTCAGCCCGGAGAGGTGCGGTGGCGACTTCACGGCCAGCCGTTCGACCGTCGAGCGGAGCAGCGCGAACGCGGCGTCTTCATCGCCGGCGACCGCGGGGAAGGTCACCTCGGGATCGCCCTGCGCACTTGCCTGTTCCAGCTCGATGATGCTGCGATCGGCCAGGTTGCGCAAGAGCTCGCCGAACGTCCGGAAGCCGTAGTTCGCTTCGCTGAAGGTCGGCTCCTTGCGCAGGATGGCACGCTTGAGCATCGACGCGAGCACCGGCCCGGTGGTACTCCGCTCGAGACCGGCCAGGGTGCCCGTGACGAGCGCGTCGAGGTCGGGCTCTTCGACCGCGACGCGTCGGTTCGCTCTCTTTCGGCGCGGCCGTGGGCGCGCGCCGCGGTGCTGCGTTTGGCGGGCTGTTTGGGCTCGACGCCGACCAGCCGCTCGTAGAAGAGAAACTCGTCACACGCCGCGGGGAGCAGCGCGGAGGTCGAAGCCTCGATCCCGATCCCGATCACCCGCCGGTTGAGCTCCCGCAGTTTGTGCACGAGCGGAGTGAAGTCGCTGTCGCCGGTGCCGAGCACGAACGTCGTGATGTAGTCCCGTTCGAACGACAGTTCGACCGCGTCCACAGCCATCTTGATGTCCGCCGCGTTCTTGCGTACTGCACCCATTCGCTGCGGCATCTCGATGAGCTCGACTTGATGGCGCGTGAGCATGCGCCGGTCTTCCTCGAAGTACGACCAATCGGCGTACGCGCGCCGGACCACCACTCGACCCCGTTCCGCGAGCGCGTCGGCGATGGGCCGGAAGTCGAGCGTGCCCCCGAGCTGTTCACGCGCTCCGATGGCGAGGTTCTCGTAGTCGAGGAAGAGCGCGATGCGTTCGTCGTCACTGGTCACGAGGCGATCGTAACGTGGTAATACCTGATTCCATGAACGACGGCACCCAGAACGACAAGGTGTACATCCACGAATTCATCGACATCATCGGTCACAACCGCGCCAACTACATGCACCACATGACCGCGAACTGGAGCCCGATCGCGCAGGACGAGCGCCACCAGCTCTGTTACGGCGTCTGGGGTGTGGTCGGGACGACCCGCGGTTGGCCCGAGGTGGTGAACATCTGGGAGGAAGACGGCTTCCCGGGCCTGAGCGACTCGTTCGAGCACGAGTTCAACCACGCCTCCCTGCAGGACCCGAAGCTGGCGAAATGGTGGTCCGAGGCGGCGAACTACCGGCGCCACGGCGACGACCGGGTGCTGATCCCCGCGCCGCTGGATGCCCACCATCGAGCAGCTGTGCGCCGCGGGAACCACCGGCGAGACCTATGCGCACGAGCACATCCACGTGCCGCAGGGCACCTCGCGGGAGTTCCTCGATGTCGTCGCGCACGAAGCGATCGCCGCATACGAGCCCTTCGGCTGGCAGCTCGTCGGTGCGTGGGAGACCGCGATGGTCAACGAGTCGGAGTGCTTCCTGCTGTGGGCGATTCCGAGCTGGGCACAGTGGGGCGAGGCCGAGGCCGGCGAACGCACCGATCCCGCGCTGGCCGCATGGCGTCGCCGCACCTACGACCTCGCGACGGACTGGCATCGCTTCCTGCTCGTCGACGCTCCCCTGTCGCCCTTGCGCACCGGGCGCCAGCCGTCGCGCGACGACCGTCACGAAGGTTGGGACGAAGGCTGACCGACACTGGGTGTGTCGCCCGGGTCACCGATCGGTGCGGTAGAGCTCGTCGTAGTGCCGATATTCGGGCTCGTCGTCCAGCAGCTCACGCAGCTTCGCCGCTGTCGCCTGCGTCTCGGGACGCTCGTTGTTGCGGAGGGCTTCGTCTGCCGCGGACACCTCCGGATCGACGATGCCGAAGTCGGCCATGATCAGGTAGTGCCCGGGCTGGTCACGGTCGGCGAGTACCCGCAAGCCCATGTAGCCCATGATGTCGGTGGTCGCTTGCTCCAGATCCCATTGCGCGAGGACCTCGAGGAGTCGTTCCGGGTCGGTGCACCGCACCGCGATCGTCTGGCGGAAATTCTGGCTCACGTGGGCTCTCCCCGACGCTTCGCGACGGCGCGGCGCTGCATCTCGGACATGCCCGCGGGGTCGAACAGACCGGCGGACGCGCTCTCGATCGCCGCGGACGATTTCGGTGGGATGCCGAGCATCTCGCGAACGTCACCGACGGGCCGGTCGGCGAGGGTGTCGTAGTCGACGTCGAACAGATCGACGCCGTAGTGCAGGCAGACCACCTTGCCCCGCCGGATCGCGTCGGCGATTCGCTGGTGCATGCCCGGCACCTGGATGACGCGTTCCCGCACATCGCGGTCGAAGAATCCGGTGGTCGTGATGTACCCCGTCTGGAAGAGACCGGTCAACGTCGCCAACCAGGCAAAGCCCTTCGGGTCGGGATCGGCACGCCCGATGAACGAGAAGACCTCGAGCTCCCCCTTGAGGTCCGTGCCGTAATCGGCCAGCACGTGTACGAAATCGTGCTGGGCGAGGTATCGGGGCGCGCCGTTGGGCGTGCCGGGCAGCGCAAAGGCCCGGCCGTCGTACATCTCCCAGACCGAACGCCCGAGCGAATCCGGGGGAAAGTCCTGGAAACCGGCCCACCTCGCGGCAAGTTCGGGATCGACCTGCGCGGGCTCGAACGCGACGGGCGCGGCGCGCCCCTTCGGCTGCTCGTCACCCGCCTCGCTCACGTGTTCGACGAAGCCGCTCCGTTGGAGGTCCATCCACGCAAGTCCGTACGCACCTTGGGCGTACCGGCGAGCCACCCGCACGAAATCGTCCTTGACGCCGAGCGCCTCCGCGTACTTCGCAACTCGGTGCGCCACGACGGTCGGGATGGGCCGTAACACGAGCTCACCGAGCACCATGTGGTGGACGATCCTCTGTCGATACATGAGGTCACGCGGGGCCAGGATGTCCGCGAGCGCGTCGGGTCCGAGCGGCTCGAGCGCCCGATAGTCGACCGAGTACCCGGTGAGGGCGCTCGCGATCGCCTCGAGCAGTTCCGCCTGCACGTCGGTGAGGCCGCTCTCGGGTGCCACCGCGGTGGCGATGCCCCGGGCGACGAGGGTCACCTCGGCGGCATCTTGCTCGTCAAGATCCGGAGTTGGATCGAAAGCCAAGGCTCGCCCCATTTCGTCGCTCGGGGCGTGATGCTACGCGCGACGGCCGCCGAGCACGATCAGGAGGATCCCTTGGTGGCCTCGACGAACTGCGCGCTGATTCGGCCTTCCAAACCGGACGGCCCAAAACGCCGCTCGAGCGCGTCGGCGACCCGTGCGGTCACGTCGGCCAGGCCCTCGGGCCGCCGAGTCTCGATCTCGTCGCGCAACGGAGTACCGGCACAGAACGCCGCGGCGACGGTCGACGGCGCGTCAGCACGACTGACGTGTTCGACGCGCTCGACGGAGGGCGCCTGGTCGAATCCGCCGGTGTGGAGGTCCCCGAGAATGGTGTCGACGTCGTGGTAGGCGTACGGCGTGCGCGTGATGAACTGTGGCGGATCGTCGGGGAAGATCCCGGCGACGGCCTCGTTCACCGCCGCGGCAAACTCGTTGCGGTCGAGGCCGTCCCACACGCTGAACAGCAGCCGACCGTGGGGCCGCAACACGCGTCGCATCTCCGCGAAGGCAGCTGCCTTGGGATGGAAGAACATCGCGCCGAACTGGCACACGACGACATCGAACGACTCCTCCTCGAACGGCAGGGACAGCACGTCTGCTCGTTCCCAACGGACGGGCCGCGGCGTTCCGACGTGGATCGCCCGGTCGATCATCCCCTGCACCAGATCGGTGGCGGTCAGCGAGACTTCGGCGGGTAGCGACCGGGCGATCGATCGGGTCACCGCGCCGGTGCCGGCTGCGGTTTCGAGCACCGATCCGGCACGGAGGTCGCCCAGCCGAGCGACCATGTCGTCGGCATACGACTCGAAGAGCAGCGGCACCAAGAGCGCGTCGTAGACGTCGAAGAGAGTCACGAAGGGACGCTATCCGGGGTCAGCGATGCGCCGCGTCGGGGGCCGGACCGTCCTCCCGAACTCGTATGTTATAGATAACCGTGGATCTCAAACCCAGCGACGAGCAGCAGTCGATCATCGACGTGTTCGGCGCGTTGGCCGACCGCATCTGCCCGGTCGACCAGCTCCGGGAACACGAACCGCTCGGCTTCTCGCCCGATCTCTGGCGACAGCTGGTCGCGGTCGGGGCTCCCGGGATGGGCATCGCCGAGTCCCTCGACGGCGGTGGGGCCGGCGTCCTCGATCTCTCCCTCGCCATCGAGGCACTCGGGCGGCGGCTCGCTCCCGCGCCGCTCACCGAACACGCGGTGACGACTCGACTGATCGCGCGTGCCGGAGCACTGCCCGACGGTGTCGTGGACGGCACCAGCATCGCCACCCTGGCCCTGCGTCCGGCCCACGATCACCACGCGACGCTCGTGCCGGCCGGTGCGATCGCCGACCACGTTGTGGCGCTCGACGGCGACGACCTCGTCCTGGTGACGTCGACACCAGGAGACCACATCGCCAACCTGGCGTCATCGCCCCTCGCCGACCGCGCCCTCGAGGGCGCGACCGCCACCACGCGCACGGTGCTCGCGTCGGATGACGCGGCGCGACATCTCCACGAGCAGGCCGTCGACGAATGGCGAGCGCTGACTGCAGCGGCACTGGTCGGGCTGGGACTCGGTGCGCTCGCGATTGCCGTCAGCTACGTGACGACGCGCGAGCAGTTCGGCGTTCCGATCGGATCGTTCCAGAGCCTGCAGCACGGGCTCGCCGATGTCGCGGTCGCGCTCGACGGCGCGCAGCTGCTCGTCCGCAAGGCATGCTGGGCCGCCGACGGCGAGCGCCCCGAAGCTTCGGAACTCGCGGCCATGGCATTCCTCTTCGCCGCCGAGCAGGCGCAACGGGCCACCGATCGCGCACTCCACTACCACGGTGGGTACGGGTTCATGGAGGAGTACGACATTCAGCTGTTCTATCGGCGTGCGAAGGGCTGGGCCAACGTGCTCGACGATCCCCAGCGCGAGTACGACCGGCTCGCCGAACAACGGTACGGCCCCATCACCAGCGTGGCGGTCTGACGTGGACTTCACGCCCTCCGTCGCCGCGGTGAGGTTCGCCGACGAGGTGCGCGAACTGCTCCGGGTCACCTTCACCGACGAGGTGCGCCAGCGCGCCCACGACTCCGGAACCATGCACGACTGGGGCCTCCACCGTGCGATCGCCGATCGGGGCTGGATCGCCCAGGCCCTGCCGGAGACCCTGGGCGGAGGCGGTCGCGGGCCCGAAGAGTTGGACGCCTTGTTCCGCGAGCTCGAGCTCGCGGGCGCGCCGTACGACGGGCTCAGTATCTGCGCCATGCTCGCGTCGGTCATCGCCCACGTCGGCAACGAGATGCAGCGGCGGATCGTGCTGCCGAAGCTCCTGTCCGGCGAGTCGATCATCGCGCTGGGATACTCGGAGCCCGATTCCGGTTCCGATGTCGCCGCCGCCCGCACGCGCGCCGTACGCGACGGTGACGGCTGGCGCATCGACGGCCAGAAGATCTTCACCAGCTTGGCGGAGGAATCCGAATGGGTGTTCCTGCTCACCCGCACCGATCCCGATGTCCCGAAGCACAAGGGCCTCACGTTCTTCCTCGTGCCGACCGCCGCCCCCGGGTTCGAGTTGCAACCGATCCGCACCCTGTCGGGCAAGCGGACCAACACGACCTTTTATGACGGCGTGTTCGTCGACGACGAGTGGCGCATCGGCGAGATCAACGGTGGATGGGACGTGATGCTCGTTGCGCTCTCCTTCGAGCGCGGTGTCGTCGGGGGTACGCGCGATGCGGCGCGGCTGCTCACCGTCGCCGAAGCTGAGGCGCGCGCGACGATGTGTGACCATCGCGACCTGCGGCGCGAGCTCACGCGCCTCGCCATTGACTGCGAGGTCGCCGACCTGCTCTCGAGGCGGGCGGTCTGGGTGGCTTCCACCGGACAACTCCCGGGCGTCGAGGGCGCGGCCACCAAGCTGTTCGCGAGCGAGGCGTTCAATCGGGCCGCGAGCAAGCTGCTCGACGCGGCCGGACCCGCAGGGCTCGTCCAGTCACATGACGTCGGTGACCTCGAGCGCGTTCTACGAGTACTGCTATCGCTTCGCCCCGGTGACCACCATCTACGGAGGTACGAGCGAGATCCAGCGCAACCTGATCGCGCAGCGCGGTCTCGGACTCCCCCGTTCGCGTTGATCGGCGCGACGACGTGCGCGCGCTCCCCGACTTCCAGCTCCCGCCCGACCTCGTCGAGTTCCGGGCTTCGGTCCGGGAGTTCCTCCAGGTCGAACTGACGACCGAGCGCACGCGGGGACACGACGACCGGACCGATCTCACCGGTTGGGGCGAGGAATTCGAACGGGAGCTGCTCCAGCGCGCGGGCGCCGCGGGCATCCTGGGCGTGAGCCTTCCGGTGGAGTACGGGGGCGGAGGCCACCCCACCAGCTGGCACGCCATGGTCGGTTTCGAGGCCGCGTACCACGACGCGCCGTTGATCGACACCGCGGCGACGCTGGTGGCACCGACCGTGCTCGCCTTCGGATCCGACGCGCAACGCGACTGGTTCCTTCCCGCCGCCGGAGCCGGCACCGTCAACGCGTGCATCGCGTACACCGAGGCCGGCGCCGGGAGCGACCTCTCGAACATCACGACCCGGGCCTCGCGGGTTGAGGACGGATTCGTGCTCGACGGCGAGAAGGTGCTCGTCACCGGCGCGCACAAGTCCGACTGGTGCTGCACGATCGCCCGCACCGACCCCGCGACCACTGGCCGTCACGGCCTCTCGATGTTCCTCCTCGACATGACGACCGAAGGCATCGAGGTCCTCCGCCACCCGACCGCGAACGGTTGGACCCTGTCGAGCATCCACTTCCACGACGTGTCGATGGGGCCCGAGGCCCTCCTCGGTGAACTCGACCAGGGCTGGCGTCACCTCACCGGCGCGCTGCTCGGCGAGCGCTCCGGTACCGCGTGGCTGGGCTGGGCGACGAGGAACATCGAAGCCCTCCTCGCCGAGTGCGCAGGGACCCGAGATCGCTGCATACACGCCGAACTCGCCGATCTCGTGGCGCGGTTGTTCGCGGGCGTGCGTCACGCTGAGCGGGTGCTCACGCTCCAGGACGCCGGGATACCGCCACTCGTCGAAGGCGCGATGAGCAAGGTCTTCGCCACCGAACTGTTGCAACGGATCGCCGCGGTCGGCGTCCGCGTGCTCGGGCCCGCGGCGCTCACCGCACCGGGTTGGTTCGGTGATCCGCTTCCCGAGTGGTTCGCCTACGAAACGGTGGAACGCCTCCACCCGACACTCAGCGTGGGCGCCAACGAAATCCAGCGGACGACGATCGCACAAGTCGGCCTGGGCCTCCCGCCCGAGCCACGAGCGTCATGGGGGAACCAATGAGTTACCGAGTGGTGGGCTGGTCAACCGGAGGCGTCGGCGCGTTGGCCATCCGCGCCATCGCCCGTCGGCCCGATCTGGATCTGATCGGCGTCTGGGTGCACAGCGCCGACAAGGTCGGCGTCGACGCCGGCGTGCTCGCAGGCATGGAGCCACTGGGGATCGAGGCAACGAACGATGCCGACGCATTGCTCGCGCTGCGGCCCGACTGCGTCTGCTACTCCGCATCGGGCGAGTCCCTCGACGCGGGGGTCGTGCCCGACATGGCCCGCATGCTCGAGGCCGGCGTCAACGTGGTCACCGTCTCGGCGCCCGGCCTCGTCCACCCTGCGGGGTACAACCGAGAGTGGCGCGAGCAGCTCGAGACCGCGGCCGCGGCCGGGAACGCCACCCTCTACTCGTCGGGCATCGAGCCCGGATTCGCCGGCGACCAGCTTCCGCTGACCCTGATGACGATGAGCGACACCGTGACCTCGGTCCGCACGCAGGAGATCTTCCAGTACGACGGCTACCCGGTGACCTTCGTGATGTTCGAGGTGTTCGGCTTCGGCAAGCCGATGGAACACCAGGCGATCATGGCCATGCCCGGCGTCCAGGCCAACACCTGGGGACCGCCGATCCGGATGATCGCCGACCGCCTCGGCGTCGAACTCGACGAGATCCGCGAGACGTACGAGAAGGTGCTGACGCCCGTCCGCCTCGAGGTCGCCGCCGGTGTGATCGAAGCCGGGACCGTCGGCGCGGTGCGGTTCGAGACCATCGGCGTCGTCGACGGGAAGGACGCGATCGTCATCGAACACGTGAACCGGATGGCGCACGACCTCGCGCCGGAATGGCCGTCCGCAGCGCGCGACGGCACCTACCGGATCGTCGTGCAGGGCAACCCCGACCTCACGTGCGAGCTCACCGTCGGGCAGCCGGCCACCGCCAGCGACGACGGCATGGTGGCCACCACCATGCGGCTGGTGAACGCCATCCCCTACGTCTGCGACGCCCCCGCCGGTCTGGCCAGCTCCCTCGACCTCCCCCTCACCACGCCCCGCCACGCCTTTGCCTGACGAACTGGCGGTGGGTCAGGCGGTGGTGAAGGGGCCGGCGTAGGCGTCGGCGACGGCCGCCGCGAACCCCGGGTCGGTGACGGGATCGGCGGAGTCCGGTAGCAGGATGCCGTGCGCGTCACAGTCGGCGCGCCAGGCCGCCAACACCTGCTCGAACGTGATGTCATCGAGGTGCTCGTCGAAGGTCCTCGCGTCGTCGGCGTCGTGGAAGCACTCGGCCTTCCACGAGATGCTGATGCGGATGTCGTCGCGCTGGTACTCACCGAACGCGCGGTCGCCTTTGCTGATGGTCCAGCGCGAGGACTCGCGGTCGAACGAGAGCAGCGAGTCGATCGGGACCATGGCGAGCCGACCGTCACCGACCGCCTCGACGCGGTGGTACATGAAGTCGTTGTCGCCGACGACCGCGGTGTTCGACGGCGGCTCGATGGTCACTTCCGGCGCGTCACCGCCACCCGGCCAGTAGCTGAACCCACCGTTGGGGCCGTCGTAGTACCACGCGACCACGGTCGCGACCTTCACCCGCCACCGCTCGAACAGTCCCGATGCGGCCATCGCGTTCACCACCCAGGCGGGGTAACGCGAGCGCTCGACGCCGCGGAAGGTGGGAACGTCCGTGTGCTTGCGATTCTGCGGCATCGGCGCGGTGAGGTTGGAGAACACGATGAGCGGACGCACGACCTCGGCATCGAACACCTGGCTGGCCGCGCCGATCAGGCGCTCGTTGTGGAGGACGGCGTCGACCCCCGGGATGTGCACCTGGCGCGACGACACCCAGTCCCCGCGGAAGATGGGCATGGTCATGAGCTCGTCGTCGACCAGCACCCCGATCGCGTCGGCTGCGCCGGTACGCGCCGCTTCGCGGTACGCGTCGAGTGACGCCGCGAACTCGCGGAGCATCAAGACGTGGGCGTAGGGACCGTGGGTCTCGCACAGCCGCCAGGCAAGCTCGGGGTCGTCGAGCACGCCGGTGACCGTGACCGGCGTGCGCGGCACCGTGTCGAGCGTCGTCATGACGAGAACGATATCGCCGCCGCCGATCGGCGTAGGCTCCGCCGCGTGGCCGAGGGTGTGATCGAGCGGTACCTGCGGAGTCTCGTCGAGCACGACTGGGCCACGTTCGCCGCGTGCCTCGCGGACAACGTCGTGCGGGTCGGACCGTACGGCGACACCTTCACATCGAAGGCCGAGTACGTCGCGTTCCTCTCGGACCTCATGCCCCGGCTCGAGGGCTACGAGATGCACGTCACGCGTGTGTCCTACGCGGAAGGTGTCGCCTTCGCCGAACTCTCCGAGACCGTCGCCGTCGACGGCATGCCCCTGCGCACCCCCGAGTGCCTCACCTTCGACCTCACCGACGACGGTCGCATCTGCCGCGTCGAGGTCTTCACCCAGACCCGGGCTCCGGTCCCGACTTGACATGTGACTGATTAGTCACCTATTCTGACCGGGTGGACGCGGTGTTCAAGGCCCTGGCCGATCCGACCCGACGGAGCCTGCTCGACGAGCTCTTCCGGGACGACGGCCAGACCCTGCACCAGCTCGAGGAACGTTTCTCGATGACGCGCTTCGGCGTCATGAAGCACCTCAAGCAACTCGAGGAGGCCGGCCTGGTCGTCACCCGACGGCGAGGCCGGGAGAAGCTCCACTTCTTGAACCCCGTCCCGATCCGGCTCGTCCACGACCGGTGGGTGAGCAAGTACGCCGAACCGTGGGCCGCCGGCCTCAGCGGTCTCAAGCAGGAACTGGAGCGTCAGATGGAAAAGGTGTTCGAGATCTACATCAAGACCACGCCCGAGCGGCTCTGGGAGGCACTGACCGACCCGCAGATCCGGGCCCGGTACAACTTCGGCTCGGGGGTGTACTCCGACTGGACGCCCGGCGCGCGCATCGAGTTGCACGCGGAGAAGGCCGACGGCCTGCTCGGCGAGGGCGAGGTGCTCGAGGTCGACCCTCCCCGCCGCCTGGTCCACACCATGATCGCCAACTTCAGCCCCGAGGCGCAGGCCGAGGGCGTGTCGCGGGTGACCTACGAGATCGAGCCGGTCGGGGACTCGTGCCGGCTCGTCCTCACGCACGACCAGATGCGCGACGGCGCGAACGATCAGCTCTACGGCGGGTGGCCGATGATCCTCTCGGGCCTGAAGACGTGGCTCGAGACCGGCGAGTTGCTCACCACCCCGGGATCCATGATGTACACGTGATGACCGGCGCGATCGACCGATGGCTGCTTGACGTACGGTAGGACCGTCAGGTCCGACACCATCAGGAGACACGATCGTGGAGTACAACCCGTTCCGCGCGCGACACGCAGACCAACCCCTTCCCGGTGTACCGCTGGTTGCGCGACGAGGCGCCGGTGTACCACAACGCCGACGTCGGGTTCTACGCCCTCTCGCGTTTTGAAGACGTCCTGCAGGCACACCTCGACCCATCGACGTTCGTGTCGTCGCACGGCGTCACCATCGAAGGCTACGACCAGGGCCAGGACCTCCTCATCACGTCGGACGAACCGCGTCACGGCTGGCACCGTCGCCTCGTGTCACGTGTGTTCACTCCCCGCGCGATCGCCGATCTCGAGCCCAAGGTCCGCGCCATCGCGGCAGAGGTACTCGACGGTGCCCGCGACCGCGGTGAGATCGACATCGTCGCCGAGTTCTCGACGCATCTCCCGATGATGGTGATCGCGGAGATGCTCGGACTCCCCGTCGAGGCGCGCACCGATCTTCGCCACCTCTCGGACCGGATCCTCGACCGCGCCGAGGCCGACGAGTTCGGCAACACCACCGACGACACGCAGCACGCGATGATCGAAGTGATGACGATGCTGACCGAGATCGTCGACACGAAGGCGAACAACCTCGGGGACGACATCGCGTCGATGCTCCTGACCGCGCGCGTCAACGACGACGACGGCAACGAGGTCTCGCTCACGCACCAACAAGTGGCCTACCGGCTGCTCGAGCTCACGATCGCGGGCCACGAGACCACCGCCAAGCTCATCGCCAACGGTGTCGTCGCACTGACCTGGTATCCGGACCAGCGCGCCGAGCTGGTGGCCGATCCGTCGCTGATCGTCGGTGCGGTGGAGGAGATGCTGCGGTGGGATCCGCCCTCGCACTACCAGGGCCGGTGGGTCGAGCGTGACGTGACGATGCACGGTGTCACCATCCCTGCCGACTCGCGCGTCATCCTGATCACCGGCGCCGCCAACCACGACGAACGGGCCTTCGCGGATCCCGAGTACTTCGACATCCACCGTGAGATCGAACGTCACGTCGGGTTCGGCTTCGGGATCCACCTGTGCGTCGGCGCCGCGCTCGCCCGACTCGAGACCCGGGTTGCGTTCGAGGAACTCCTCGCCCGCTACCCGAACTACGAAGTGCGACAACCCATGATCCGCGCCTACTCGAGCAACGTGCGCGGCCTGTCGAACCTGCCGCTCGCGCTCGAGCCCGCGGCGTAGACCGCGCTCCAGCGTGCGTGCCTGGCGGGTTCCGCAGTACGGCGCGCCGCGCGACGTCCTGCGCCTCGAAGCCGTCGACGCTCCGGCCCCGGGCCCGGGCGAGGTCCAGATCCGCGTCGAGGCCGTCACCCTGAACTTCAACGACATCGACGGCATCTACGGCCGCTACCGCACGGTGCCCGTACCGGTGCCGTACATCCCCGGCATGGAGGTGCTCGGCGTCGTCGAGACCGCGGGCCCGGGTGCCGAACCGATGATCGGTGCTCGGGTCGTCGCCATCCCGACCGGCGCGTTCGGCGGATACGCGGAGGTCGTGGTGGCACCCGCGACCATGACGTTCCCGATGCCCCCTGAGATCCCTGCGCCCGACGCCGCCGCGATCTACATGCCGTTCCACCTCGCGGCCCTCGCACTGCAGCGGCGAGCTCACCTCGCAGCCGGCGAAACCGTGCTCATCCACGCCGCGGCCGGCGGCGTCGGCTCCGCCGCGGTCCAGCTGGCGAAGCACACAGGGGCGCGCGTGATCGCGCTCGCGGGGTCCGCGGAGAAGGCGCACTTCTGTGCGCAGCTCGGCGCCGATCTCGCCGTCGACACCAGCCACACCGATTTCGTCGAGGCGACGCTCGACGCGACCGACGGCCGGGGGGTCGACGTTGCGTTCGACAGCATCGGCGGCAACGTCACGACCCAGACGTTCCGTTGCATGGCGTTCGGCGGCCGTCACGTGCTCGCCGGGTTCGCGTCGGGCATCGAAGCCGAGGACGACGGGATCATCCCCCGCCCGGTGCTGTTCGGGAACTTCTCCCTCGTCGGCGTGTGCCTCGCGTACGTCGACGATCCCGTCGCGGTCAAGCAGGCCGTGGGCTCGAACTTCCTGTCACGTTCCGACGCCGAGATCCTGCACACCGAGATCCTCGAACTCGTCGCCCAGGGATCGGTGCGACCGGTGGTCGGACTCGATGTTGCATTCGAGGAGCTGCCCACCGCGCTGGACGCGATGGAACAACGCAGGACGGTCGGCCGGATCGTCGTGCGGGTGAATTCGCGAACTAACCCGCGTGCGCGGATTCGTACCGCTTGCGCCATTCCGCACGCGTGCGGGTCGACGTGTCGACATCTGGCGACTGCGCACGCAGCGCGCCGACCGTTGCGTCCTTCTGGTCGATGTGTTTGAACGCGTCATACCCGAAATGGCGGCACGAGTTCTGCCAGGTGATCTTGTTGATGTCGTCGTCCGACGCGCCCGCGGCGTCGAGGTCAGCGAGGACGAGTTCCGGTGCATCGGGCCAGATCGAGTCGGAGTGCGGGTAGTCACACTCCCAGGCGATGATGTCGATGCCGATGTCGTGACGCACCTTGAGCGCGGTCGGATCGGTGACGTAACACGCGAGCGAATGGTCGCGGAAGATGTCACTTGGCAGCTTGTCCCCGAAGTCGTGGCCCAGCCACCGCTGGTTCTTGTAGTGCTTGTCGCAACGGTCCAGGTAGAAGGGAATCCAGCCGATCCCGGCCTCCGACCACGCCACCTTCAAGTCCGGGTAGGTGCGCAACGCACCGCCCCAGAGCAGGTCCTGGGCGGCCAGCGCGGACACCTGCGTCGCCAGGATGATCAGGTTGTCGATCGGGCCGTCGGGCGCGCTGTTGATGGCGTTGAACCCTTGACCGATGTGGAGACACATCACCACCTGTTCCTCCGACGCGGCGCGGAAGAACGGATCCCAGTGGTCGAGATCGTGGTAGCTCGGCAGACCCTGGATGTGCGGCAGCTCGGGCATGGTGACCGCTCGGCATCCCTTGGCCGCAACCCGGCGGAGCTCCGCGGCGAGCGCCTCGGGATCCCACACGGGTGGGATCGCGAGCGGGATGAACCGATCGGGATACGCGCCGCACCACTCGTCGATGTGCCAGTCGTTGTAGGCCTGCACCATGATCAGCGCGAGGTCCTTGTCGTCGGCGGCCTGGAACGTGCCCGCGCTGAAACCCGCGAAGGTCGGAAAGCACATCGAGGCGAGGATGCCGTTGCGGTTCATGTCACGGACGCGCTCGTGGATGTCGTAGGCGCCCGGTCGCATCTCGGCGAAGCCGACCGGGTCGAAACCCCATTCCTCCTTGGGCCAGGTGACGACCGCGTTGAGGCCCATCATCCCCGCGGTCTCACCCTCGAAGACCCAGGTCTCGACGCCGTCGTCGCCGGTCACGACCTTCGGCGCGCGGTCCGCCCACTTTGCAGGGACGTGGCGATCGAACATGTCGGCGGGCTCGACCACGTGGTCGTCGATGCTCACGAGGATCAGGTCGTCGAGTTCCATCTGGAGGCCTCCCGGGCGGGTGCGGTTCGTCGTCGGCCAACCGTACCTGGGTCAGGCTGGCGACCGCAGCCCCAACATTTCGGCGGTCTGGGCGCAGGATGCGACCGGCCGACCCGATGCTTCCACCACCTTCACCGCCTCCGCGACGAGCTCCTCATTGGCGACGTCGCGGCCCGTGTGGTCTTCGAGGCCGACGCGGAGATGGCCCCCACGTTCGACCGCGAGTGCGGGAAGCTCGGAGTCGAAGATGTCGCCGCCGAGCACCGCGACCGACCACGGCAGCGGACAACCGTCGAGCATGGCCAGATAAGCATCGAGCGAGGTCCGCGTCGGCGGCATGCCGAACCAGAAGCCACCGTCGGCGTCATGGGCGTCGCCACCGAAATAGAAACGGATCATGGTGCCGGCTGGGTACTTCCCCGCGCGCCAATACGACAGCGCGGCGCGCAGGAACCCGGGCTCGAAGATGGCCAGGGTCGGCACGAGGTCGTATCGCTCGCAGAGGTTCCACTGGTAGGCGATGTCGTCGCCCGAGTTCACGTAGGCAAAGCGGGGGCCGAGGTTCACGGAGCCGGGATCACTGACCCCGATCCGCAGGTCGCCCGACTCCGCCAGCGGCGCGATGTGCGAGTACCGCTCCTCGACGGTGCCGATGCCGTTGATCGTCGGGTACAGCACCGCGTCGGGCTTTTGGGCGAAGACGGGTTCCCAGCCCTCGCGGTACCGTGCGGCGACGACGCCGGCATCACCACCCATCACGTCGATGTGGTTGTGCACGATCGCGGCGCCGGCGTCGAAGCACGCGAGCGCGGTCTTGGCGATCTCGTCGGGAAGGCGGGGCGCGTCCGGATTCGCACCGTTGATCGCCGCTTCGATGATGACGGGACCGCCGGCTCGATCGCTCACGACTTGGCCGAAGGTCGCACGACGCGGCCGGCGTTCACCTCACCCGTGCGCGCGCCGTCGACCTGCACCGGGGTGCCGTTGACGACCACGTGTTGCATCCCCACCGGCTGGTCGGCGGTGAGGCGCTCGGCGCCGGCCGGGAAGTCGCGCACCCGTCGCACCGGGCCGGGCGCGACCGTCGCCGGGTCGAACACCGCGACGTCGGCCCACGCGCCGGGACGCAGGTACCCGCGATCGGCGAAGCCGAACAGATCGGCCTGCTGCCCGCTCAGCTTGCGGACGGCCTGCTCGACCGGCATCACCCCGCGGTCGCGGACCCAGCCGCCGAGCAGGTCGGTGGCCTGCGGCGCGTCGCACAGCTGGCCGGCGTGGGCGCCGGCGTCCGAGAGACCGAGCACACAATGCTCGTCGACGAGCAGGTCGGCGACGCCGGCTTCGTCGTCGTTGGCGATGATCGTGCGCACCCGCAACGCGAGCCCCGGCTCTTCGAGCGCGAGGTCGAGGAGCGCGTCGAACGACGAGGTACCACGCTCGGCCGCAATCTCTTCGAGACGGCGGTCGACCAACTCGGGATGCACGTCGCTCTGGCCGATGGTGTAGGTGTCCCAGCGCAGCCCGAAGCTCCCAGTCTTCCCCCAGCTCCCCATGACTTTCTCGCGCCACGCGGGATCGGCGTAGGCGCGCGTGCGTTCGTCGATCGACGCGTTCTGCAATGCGGCGAAGTTCTCGTTCACCGCGAGGGGATACGGCGAATCGAGCGTGAACTGGAACGTCAGCGGGCGAGGTGTCACCTGCGGCCACACCTCAGCCCCGCGCTCCCAGCCGGCGCGGTTCGCCTCGAGCGACTTCTGGTGATTGCCCGTCGGCGACGTGAGCAACGCACCCCACGTGAACGGCACCCCCGCCTTGAGTTGGAGATCGAACATGTCGGCGGGCGTGCATTGATCCCCGGGGGCGATCGACACCACCCCGAGGCCGACCTCGCGCATGGTCTCGAGCAGCGCTTCGAGCTCCGCGCGATCGGCGAAACGACTCGGCACCGGCTTGCCGTCGATACCGCGGTGCGGGAACGCGAAGCTCGTGGCGAACCCGGCAGCACCCGCGTCCATCGCCTCGCGAAGCACGACTTGCATCGCCGCGTTCTCCTCCGGCGTCGCGGTGCGCTCATAGGCATCGTCGCCCATCACGAAGAGCCGTACGCGGTGTGCCCGATGTACGCCGCGAAGTTGATGCCGACACCGTGGTTCGCCACCGACGCCAGGTACTCGGGAAACGTGGCGAAGTCCCACGGAATCCCCGCTTCCAACGCGGCGACGTCCATGTCTTCGACATTCTCGAGGGTGCGCGCGATCAGATTCTGGTGCTCGGCGCGCGTCGGCGCGATCGAGAAGCCGCAGTTCCCCGCAACGACCGTGGTGACGCCGTGGAAGCAGGACGGCGTGAGCGCCGGGTCCCAGAAGACCTGCGCGTCATAGTGCGTGTGGATGTCGATGAATCCGGGCGCGACGATGCACTCACCCGCGTCGAGCACGCGCTCGCCACTGAGGTTCGAACCGATCTCGGTGACACGACCACCACCGATCCCGACGTCCGCCCGTACTCCCGGAGCGCCGGTGCCGTCGACGACCGTACCGCCCTTGATCACCGTCTCGTTCGCCATCGTCGGTCCCCCGTCGCATCCCCCGTGCGCCTGGTGTGCGCACGCTGGCTCCACGATAGAGCCCGGCAGCGACTTCACGCACCACGCTCGAGCGCAGCTACGTCGTCGGAGTCGCTGCGACCTGATCTGCGCCACCGAGCGGTGGAGTGTCGATGAAGGGCTCCGGCTTCTTGTCGATGAGACCGCGGGACACCCAGTTGCGCTTGTCCGCCCAGATCAGCAACGGCGGCAACACGACCAGGGCGCTGAGCAGCGCGACCGCCACGTTCATCGCGACGATCCGCCCGAAGTCGCGCAACAACGGGAGCGAGGAGAACGACAGCACCGCGACACCGGCGATCGCAGTGAGGCCCGAGACCACGAACGCGCGCCCGGTGCGAGAAGCCGCGACGTCGACCGCCTCTCGCGGCTCATAGCCGCGTCGCCGTTCCTCGACGTAGCGCAAGAGGATCAATGACGTGAACTCGGTGCAGGCGGCGATCACGAGCGGACCGCCCACCGCGGTCATCGGGCTCAGCTCGATGCTGAATGCGTACGCGACCAGCGACGAGATCCCCACCGCGATCAGCACCGGGACCAGCGAGAGCAGCGACCGGATGATCGACCGCAGCCGCACCGCGAGGAACAGGAACACGAACAGGATCGCCAGGTAGGTGAGCTCGATCCGGTTGGCCTCGAGGTTGTCCAGCAATCCGACGCCGACCACGGCCAACCCCGACGGCGTCGCGGTGATCCCGGCCGGCGGGCTGGCGCTCTCGCGGATCCCGCGCACGACGGGCGCACGCGCTTCGAGCGATCCGGGACCGGTGCGGAAGATGATGTTGAACGCACGACTGCCGTCGCTCACGGTCGACTGCTGCACATCGGTCGGGGCCACGTCGTACGCCCCGCGTACATCGACGCCGCGGGGAGCGAGGTCGGTCCCGCCCGGGACGTCGTTCACGATGTCACCGATCGCGGTTTCGATGCTCGAGCCGGTGAGCAACTTCTTCGGGTAGGTCGCCAGGGTGTGGCGGGTGAAGTCGTGGGCGAAGGTCGCGAACTCGTCGGAGAACACATCCTTGCTCGTCGCGAACACGCCGAGCTCGCTCGAGCCTCCCGCCTTCTCCTCCACCTTCCTGATGTCCTTGATGACCTGGCTGTCCTGGTTGACCCACTGCACCGGGTCGGTCTGGAGCGTGAGCTTGTCCTCGACGGCGACGCCACCGATGAAGATCCCGACGCTGGCGATGGCGAACAGGATCGCAGCACGCGGCGAGACACTGCCCAACCACACGACGAGACGACCGAGCGGTCCCGCCCGGAAATCACGTCCCTTGGTCGGCGACTTGAATTCGCGGATGCCGAGCACTGCGAGCGGCAGGATGATCGACCCGATGCAGATCGCGGCGATGCCGACCGCCAGCAACAAGCCGAAGTCGCGCAGCATCGGCACCTTGGCGAAGTGCAGCGCCACGAACGCGAAGATCGCGTCGAAGGTCACGACGAGCAACGCGGGCCCGAGGTTCCGGGCCGTCTCCTGGATCGGGTGCGGGGCGCGGTCGATGACGACCTCCTCCTCGACGCGCGCGTGCATCTGGATCGCGTAGTCGATCCCGATGCCCAGCATCACGGGGAGGCCGGCGATGGTCACGATGGTGAGGGGAATCCCGAGGTAGCCGGCGAGCCCGAACGCCCAGATCACACCGACGAGGACGACCAGCAGCGGGAGCAGTCGCCAGCGCACCTGGAACAGCACGAGCAGGATCAGGACCATGATCAGGACCGCGATGCCGCCGAGGGTCAGCATGCCCCCGCGCAGGTAGTCGTTGATGTCCTTGAGGAGTACGGCGGCGCCGGTGGTGACCGTGGTGGCGTTCGCAAAATGCAGCTTCTTCGCTTCGCGTTGCACGAGATCGGAGGCTTTGCCTTCGGTCTCGATCGACGCGTTCCCGGGGAGGCGGGTGACGATCTGCGCGGTGTGGTCGTTCAGGAACACCGACGACAAGGCCTTCCTCACCTTGCCCTCGTTGTTGTAGAGGAGGAACTTCACCCACTCGGGGTTGTCGAAGGTGCGTTCGGTCGCGGGGATCGCGGTCAACCGGGCCAGCGTCTCGACCGAATCCTTGGCCCGGGCCGTGGCCGCAGGTGATCCCGGCACTTCCTTCGCCTGGGCCGCGAGCAGGGCCTTGGCCGCGACACTCGAGGTCGGGTTGCCATCGGGACTCGACACGAGGGAATCGGAGAACCGCAGGATGGTGAGCGGGCTCACCACCGCCTCGACCTCGCCGCTCGCCTTCAGCGTGTCGTGGAAGTCGCGGAGCTGCTGCGCGCCGTCGCCCGTGAACAGCTCGTCGATGGTGTGACCCTTGTCCATCGAGATCACGGTGAGCATCGCCTGGCCGCCGAACAATCGTTGGTAGACGACGTTGTCCTTGTAGACGGCTTCGTTGGTGTTGAGGTAGCTGTCCTGTCCCGTCGCGAACTTCAGCTGGGTGATCCCGAGCCCGAGGCCGATGGTGACGAGCAGCCCGATGACGGTGACCCAGATCGCGTGCTTGCCGAGCTGCACCGCGATGTACGACCAGAACCTTTGCATCTCACCTCCCCCCGTTGGTTCCTCCCGCGCAGCGTAGGCTCCGCGCCATGTCGACGTTGATCCAGCTCTCGATCGGGGTGCAGTCGTTCGCCGCCGAAGACCCGGGCTCGTGGGAACCGTTGTTCGAGCACGCGCGTCTCGCCGACGAGGCCGGCGTGGACCGGCTGGTGGTGTCGGATCACGTGGTGTTCGGCGAACGGCTCGAGGAGTACGGCCGCCCGGAGATCGGTGGTTCGGCGGGCGGCAAGCAGCCGACCGGTCCTGACGGTCACTGGTTGGAGCCGCTGACCACCCTGTCGGTCCTCGCGGGGATGACGTCGCAGATCCGGCTGGGCACGAACATCCTCGTGGCCGCGCTGCGGCGGCCCGCGGTGTTGGCGAAGACGACGGCAACACTCGACGTGTTGTCCGGCGGCCGACTGGACCTCGGCGTCGGGGTCGGCTGGCAACGGGAGGAGTACGACGCCGCCGGTCTCGACTTCGACGCCCGGGGTCGCCTGCTCGACCACTCGCTCGAGGTCTGCCAGACGCTCTGGCGCGAGCAGCGCGCCGCGTACGACTCGCCCGAGCTGCAGTTCGCCGCGACGCACATGATGCCGAAGCCGCTGCAGCCCGGCGGGGTCCCGATCTGGGTGAGCGGGACGATCAACGCGCGCGTCGTACGCCGACTGGCTCGATTCGGTTCCGGATGGATCCCGTGGGGGCCAGCCGCGGCTGATCCCGTCACCGGCATCGCGGAGATGCGCGCGGCCTTGGCCGACGCCGGTCGCGATCCTGCAGGCTTGCAGGTCACCGGCACCTTGCCGGTCGTCAAGGCCGACGACGGGTCACTCGACGTCGATCGCACGATGGACGCGGTACCTGCCCTCGCCGACGCCGGCCTCACCGACCTCCGCGGGCGGTTCGCGCTTCCGGCTGATCCGTCGGCCGCGCTCGACGCACTTCGAGCCATCGTCACCGCGTTCCGTGCCGCGGCCGGACGTCCCGCGCCGGCCTGAGTCGAGCCGAGGGCGGGAAGCCTCCACCACTGCCGGGAGCGGGCTGCCACCCTTGCCCCGACCTCCAATCCAGGTCTTCATCAACGACGATGGCCAGCTTGAAATCCTCGACGTCATCGTCCTCGGCCTCGATCGAGACGGCACGCGGGTCGGTGCGCTACCGGCTGCGTTGCGAGCTCCGCACCCGCTGGCGAGCATGGCTCGGTCTCGCGCTGGCGATCGGCGTGGCCGGTGGGATTGCACTCGCGGCTGCAGCCGGTGCCCGGCGCACCGCCTCTGCGTACCCGCGCCTCTTGCACTCGGTGAACCAATCCGACGTGTTCCTGGCCACCGCAGCGCCCGACGGCACCTACAACGATCCCGAGAACGCTGCCCTCCGGGCCATCGAACACCTCCCGCAAGTCCACGCGGTCGGGCATTTCGCCCAGGTGGCGACCAGCGTCGGGACGAAGTACAACAACAACATCGGATCGTTCGCGATGCTCGACGGCCTCGGGTACGACATCAGTCGACCGAAGCTGCTGAGCGGCCGCATGCCGGCGCCCGACCGGGTCGACGAGGTGCTCCTCAGCACCCGGTTCGCCGACCACTACCACCTGAACGTGGGAGATCGGTTCCCATTCGTGGTCATCGACTCCGACCTCGGCGACGCCGCGGCCCAGGCCGGAAGGCCGTACGACGGACCGGTGGGCCACGAGCAGATGACGGTCGTCGGCATCGGGCGTTTCGGGCGCGACGTGATTCCCACCACCGTGAACGACGAGGAGGCGATCCCGTACGTCACCCCGGCATTCCTGGCGAAGTACCCGCGCTCGATCGTCAACTACGGGAGCGAACTGACGCTCCGCCGCGGTGCTGACGTCGAAGAGTTCCGAGCCGACGCGATCGCCGCCGCACGCACACTGGGTGTGGACCCTCGGTCCGTCTTCATCAGCAACCAGAAGGACCGGACCACGACGATCGAACGGGCGGTACGACCGCAAGCACTCGCCCTCGCGCTCCTGGCGGCCATCGTCCTGTTCGCCGCGTTCCTCGTCGCCGGTCAGGCCTTGAGCCGGCAGGTCTTCGTCGATGCGACCGACTCCCCGGTCCTCGGTGCCATCGGGATGACGCGCCGCCAGCGGTTCGGGCTGGCGATGGCGCGCGTCGCGTTGGTGAGTGTGGCCGGCGCCGCGGTTGCCGGTGCGATCGCCATCGCCGCTTCGCCCGTGTTCCCGATCGGGCCCGCGCGCGCGGCCGAGCCATCACCCGGCTTCTCGGTCGACGGGCCGACCATCGCCATCGGGATTGCCGTGATCGCGCTCGCGTTTCTGCTGCGCGGCGCGGTACCTGCGTGGCGCGGCGCGCGGACCGCGCCACTGCTCGGCGCGACCGAGCCGTCCCACGCGCGGCCCTCGCGCGTTGCCGATTCCATCGCCCGTATCAGTCGACGCCCCACGGCACGCGATCGGTGTGCGCATGGCCTTCGAGCCCGGACGTGGCCGCACTGCGGTGCCGGTCCGGAGTGCGCTCGTGACCACTGCGCTGGCACTCGCATCGGTCGTCGCGGTGTTCACCTTCGCGACCAACCTCGATCGCCTGGTCGACACGCCGGCGCGCTACGGCTGGAACTGGACGGCAACGAGCGGATTCGGCTTCGACCCGTCGCCCCACGAGATGACCGACCGATTGGTCGCCGAGCGAGGTCTGGACGGGGTCGCCGGCGGGACCCTCGGGGATCTGACCGTCGAAGGCCACACCGTCACCGTCGCCACCTTCGACCAGCTGAAGGGCAGGGTCGAACCCGCCATCCTCGAAGGCCGCGCCGCCCGCGCCGCTGACGAACTCGTGCTCGGCACCCGCACCCTCGACACGATCGGGCGATCCGTGGGTGACCGCGTACGGGTCGAGATGCAGGACCACACGGGCACGATGCGGATCGTCGGCCGAGCGGTGTTCCCGCGGCTCGGTGCCGGATCGTTCACCCCGACCGACATCGGTGCGGGCGCGGCGATGACCGCCGGCGGCGCCGCCCGCCTCGGTGTCGAGGCTGCGGATCCCAGCGATCCCGCGGCGCGGTATTCGATCTACTTCCTGCACGGGGCACCGGGCGTGAGCCTGACCGCGTTGCGGTCCCGGCTGAACCCCAAGCTCGCCGGCCTCATCGAGGAATGCCCGAGCCCGGGTTGCCTCCTCGGCCCGCAACGGCCGGGCGACATCGTCGCCTACGGGAGGGTGCGGTCGACGAGCCTCTCGTTGATCGTCCTGCTCGCACTCATGGCGATCGCGGCGTTGGCGCACTCGCTCGTCACGTCCGTGCGCCGGCGACGACGCGACATCGCCGTGCTCAAGACCCTCGGCTTTGCCGCCGCCGACGTCGCGAGCGCAGCCCGCTGGCAGGGTCTCGCCCTCGCCGGTGTCGCGCTGGCGGCGGGCATCCCGCTCGGGCTCATCGCCGGTCGGGCATTTTGGACGGTCTTCGCGCAGGGGTTGGGGGTGGCCGACGATGTGACCTTCCCCGTCGTCGCGCTCGCGATCGCGGTCCCGGTGACCCTGGCCCTCGCCGCGGTCGTTGCGGTGATCCCGGCGCGGCTCGCCCAGCGGACAGCGACCCGCCACGGTGTTGCGCGCCCTGTGACGACGCTGCTGACGCTGCGTCAGACACGGGCGTCGCGGAACTGCCAGAATCCGCGCCATGACCAATGTCTCGGCCGACGCGCCTCCCCTGGGATTCTGGAAGATCGCAGCAACGTTCCCCGACCATCTGGCGCTCGTCGACGCTGACGAACGCGAGATCTCCGCCGGCGAGCTGCTCGCCTCGTGCAATCAGCTCGTGCACGGGCTGCGGGCGCTGGGCCTCCAGCCCGGTGATGCCGTCGCCATGCTGCTCCCGAACTGCGCGGAAGTGTTCGAGCTCTTTCTCGCGGTCGGACAGGCGGGCTTCTACCTCATCCCGATCAACTGGCACCTCGTCGGCCCGGAGATCGCGTACATCGTGCAGGACTGCGAAGCCAAGGTGTTCGTGTCGGACGCGCGGTTCGCCGAACACGCCATTGCCGCGGCGGAGGAGATCGGATTCCCCGCTGAAGGGCGGTTTCGCGGTCGGCGGTGAGATCGAGGGGTTCCGGGCGTACGAGACGTTGAAGGACGGCCAGCCCACGAGCGCGCCCACTGATCGCCAGATGGGCCTGGTCATGAACTACACGTCGGGGACGACGGGTCGGCCGAAGGGTGTGCGGCGCACGCTGCAGGACGTCGACCCCGAGACCGGTGGCGGCACGTTCGGCGGCATGCTCTACCTCTTCGGTCTCACACCGTTCGACGACAACGTGCACATCGTCGGTTCACCGCTGTATCACACCGCGGTGCTCGTGTTCTCGGGCGCCGCGATCCACATCGGTCACACGCTCGTGGTGATGGACAAGTGGACGCCGCAGCAGATGATGCACCTGATCGACAAGTACCGGGTCACCAACACCCACATGGTGCCGACGCAGTTCGTGCGGTTGCTCGGCATCCCGGAAGACGAACGCGCCAAGTACGACGTGTCGTCGCTGCGTCACATGATCCACGCCGCGGCGCCGTGTCCGCCCGACGTCAAGCGCCAGATGCTCGCATGGTGGGGTCCCGTCATCGACGAGTACTACGCGGCGAGCGAGGGTGGCGGTACCTACGTGTTCGCGGAGGAATGGCTGGAACACCCCGGGACCGTCGGTCGGAAGTGGCCGTTCTCCGAGGTCGTGATCCTCGACGACGACGGAAACGAGCTGCCCGCGGGCCAGATCGGCACCGTGTACATGCACATGCCGACGGGCAACTTCGAGTACTTCAAGGACAAGGACAAGACCGACAAGAGCTTCCGGGGGAAGTTCTTCACGGTCGGCGACGCCGGGTTCCTCGACGAGGACGGCTGGCTGTTCCTCTCCGACCGCAAGATCGACATGATCATCTCGGGTGGGGCGAACATCTATCCGGCCGAGATCGAGAGCGAGCTGATCATGCACCCGAAGGTCGCCGACGTGGCGGTGTTCGGCATTCCCCACGACGACTGGGGTGAGGAGGTCAAGGCGGTCGTCGAACCAGTGGAAGGAAATTGACGGCAGCCCCGAGCTCGAAGCCGAGATCCTCGAGTGGTCGAAGACGCGGCTGGCAAAGTTCAAGACGCCCAAGAGCATCGACTTCACCACCGACATGCCCCGCGACCCCAACGGCAAGCTCTACAAGCGCAAGCTCCGCGACCCCTACTGGGAAGGTCGCGAGCGCGCGATCTGATCGAGCGTCGGAACGGTCACCCCTTCTCCCGCGAGCATCCGCAGCTTGGTGGAGACGCCACCGTTCGCGCTGAAGCCTCCGGCTTTGCCACCGGCCGCGAGGACACGGTGGCACGGGACGATGATCGCGAACGGATTGCGCCCGAGAGCCTGGCCGACGGCCCGCGCCGCGCCCGGTGACCCGACTTCCTCCGCGAGCTCGCCGTAGGACATCGTCTCACCAGGCGGAATCGTTCGCGCCACCTCGTACACCCGACGATGAAACGGCGGTACGGCATCCATCTCGAGCGGGATCGAGTCGAGCTCGTTCGGCTCACCGCGGAGCGACGCGACCATTTCGTCGATGGCGCGCTGCACGGCCGGCGGCGGCGTGCCCGCACCTGCCGCGTCGAATCGGTGGCGGAGCTTCGCACGCGTGTCGGACACCCGCGCCTCTGGAAGTTGCACGCCGACGATGTCGTCGTCGTCGTTCCACGCGACGCCACAACGCCCGATGGGCGTCTCGAAGAGTGCGTATGCGTTCACCGTGATGCTCCCCCGTGGAATGGCGGGCACTCTCCCACAGAGGATTGCCCGATGGCGCTGCACCCGCAAGCTTCCCGTCGATGGCGACCGTGATCTCCGCTCGGTGGACCGGCCACCACGCGTGCCCTACCGTGCCGGGCCATGGGAATCGATTGGCAAGGAAGTCGCGTCCTCGTCACCGGGGCATCGTCGGGCATCGGCGCCGGCCTCGCGGAGGAGTTCACGCGGCGCGGCGCCGTCGTCGGACTCAGCGGGCGCGACCCCGAACGGCTCGCGGCGACGGCGGCGCGCTGTCGCGAGCACGGCGCCGTGGTCCACGAGCTGCTCGCCGACCTTGCCGACCCGGCCGCAGTCGACCGACTCGCCGACGACGCGGTCGCGGCGATGGGCGGCGTCGACGTGCTCGTCAACAACGCGGGCATCCCCAAGCGTCGCCACGTACGCGCGCTCGACGCCCCGACGGTCGACGCGGTGATGCAGGTGAACTTTCTCGCACCGACGCGCCTCACGCTCGCGCTCTTGCCCCCGATGATCGAACGGGGCGGCGGTCACATCATCAATGTGTCGTCGGTCGCGGCGACGCTCTCGTCGCCGGGCGAGGCCGCGTACAGCGCATCCAAATCAGCGGTGTCGGTGTTCTCCGAATCGATGGCCATCGACCTCTGGGAGACCGGCGTCAAGGTGCTCGTCGTCTATCCCGGCGTGGTCGACACACCCTTGTTCCAGATGCCCGACAACGATCCGTTCACTGCACCCGTCGAGTTCATCACCGTCGCCGAGCTCGTCGACGCGACGTTCGCGGCACTCGACCGCGGGGCGCTCGAGGTGTACATCCCCGAGTACTTCAAGGACTTCGTCACCGGCAAGGCCAACAACGTCGAAGGGTTCGTGGCCGGATCCGCCGAGTACATCCGTCAGCAGGCGGCGGCGAGCGACTGAATGGCGACAACGACCGCGCATCCGCTCGATGCCCTGACCGGCGACGAAGTACAACGCGCGGTCGAGGTGATTCGCGCCGACCCTCGCTACGAACCCGACGCGGCGTTCGTACACGTTCGCCTGCACGAGCCGGCCAAGGATGCACTGCTCGCGCACGAGCACGGCGCCACGATCGACCGCGAGGTCGAAGCGCTCGTGGTGCCACCCGGACGCCTCGAGGCGATCGACATCGTCGTGTCCGTCACCGCGGGAGCGGTCCGCTCGTGGACGGTTCACGAGGGCATGCGTCCCGCGCTCCTGTTCGGCGAATCCATGTACGCGATCATCGGCGTCAAGGAACACCCCGAGTGGCAGGCGGCGTTGCGGCGCCGCGGCATCGAGGACTTCGAGAGCGTGCAGATCGACCCGTGGCCGGCTGGTTCGTTCGGAAGTGAGCACGAAGCCGGTCGCCGGATCAGCCGTTGCATCTCGTACCTGCGGGAGGAGACGACCGACAACGGGTACGCCCGTCCGATCGAAGGTGTGATCGCCTTCTTCGACCAGGGTGCTCGCGAGGTGCTCGAGGTCGTCGACCTGGGCGTCGTGCCCATGCCGAGCGATCGTGGCTCCTACCTCCCGGCCGACGTCGGACCCATGCGCGCCGACCTCAAGCCGCTCGAGATCGTGCAGCCGGACGGCGCCAGCTTCGAGGTCGACGGCAATCATGTGCGCTGGTCGCGCTGGTCGTTCCGCGTGAGCTTCGATCCGTACGAAGGCCTCGTCCTGCATCAGGTGCAGTACCACGACCCCGATGCCGATCGCATCCGATCCGTGCTCCACCGCGCCTCGGTCTCGGAGATGGTCGTGCCCTATGGCGATCCGGGGCCGATGCACGGGTGGAAGAACGCGTTCGACGCCGGCGAGTGGGGCCTGGGCCGCATGGGCAACGCGCTGAAGCTCGGATGCGACTGCCTCGGTGTCATCCACTACTTCGACGCGGTGCTCGCCACCGAGCAGGGCGATCCGTACACGATCGAGAATGCCGTGTGTCTCCACGAAGAGGACTTCGGGATCCTCTGGAAGCACCACGACCTGCACGGCGGCACCGACGAAACGCGCCGCTCACGTCGTCTGGTGGTCAGCTTCGTCGCCACCGTCGGCAACTACGAGTACGGCTTCTACTGGTACTTCTATCTCGACGGCAACATCCAACTCGAGGTGAAGCTGACCGGCATCGTGTCGCCCATGGCGATCGCGCCCGGCGAGCAGCCTGAGTTCGCCAACGTGATCGCACCCGGGATCGCCGCGCCTCACCACCAGCACCTCTTCTCCGCGCGCCTGGATCTCGACGTCGACGGGGCCACCAACACCGTCTACGAAGTCGAGGCCGAACCGGTGCCCGCCGGACCCGACAACCCGTGGGGGAACGCATTCCGCCAACGCGTGACCCCGCTCACCAGCGAGTTGGGCGCGCGCCGCGACGTCAACGCACCCATGAGCAGAACGTGGCGGGTGGTCAATGAGTCGAGCCGCAACCAGTTGGGGCAGCCGGTCGGCTACAAACTCGTGCCCACCATGTCGACCCCCACGATGCTCGCGTCGCCGGATTCGAGT
This sequence comes from uncultured Actinomycetes bacterium, assembly GCA_963726965.1. Taxonomy (GTDB): domain Bacteria; phylum Actinomycetota; class Acidimicrobiia; order IMCC26256; family DASPTH01; genus DASUAS01. The sequence continues at coordinate 34,728 of CAVSEI010000010.1, forward strand.
GTCGGACGACGGGCCGGGTTCGCCCGCCACAACCTCTGGGTGACGCCCTACCGGCCGGACGAACGGCGAGCCGCCGGTGAATTCCCGAATCAACACGAAGGCGGCGACGGTCTGCCGCGCTGGACCGCCGAGGACCGCCCCATCGTCGACGTCGACGTCGTGCTCTGGTACACGTTCGGAGTCACACACTTCGTACGACCGGAGGACTGGCCGGTGATGCCGGTGGAGTACACCGGCTTCCTGCTCTCCCCGGTCGGGTTCTTCGATCGCAACCCTGCGCTCGACGTCGCGCCGACCAGCGGCGACGGGAGCTGTCACGCGGGTTAGCTGCGCAGCAACTGGCCCGGCAGGTTGCCCGTCGGCTGACCATCGACGAGCACGGGCTCACCGTGTACCACGGTGGCGCGAACACCGGTGGCCTTCTGCACGAGCCGCTGCGCTCCCGCGGGGAGATCGTGCTGCACGGTGGGCGAGCTGGGGCCCGACGCGCTCGGGATCGAAGACGTTCAGGTCGGCGACGAAGCCCTCGCGTACGAGCCCACGATCGGCGAAAGCCCCACGCGGTGGCGGGCACGAGCGTGATCATGCGCACCGCCTCCTCGAGGGTGAACGCTTCGCGCTGGCGCACCCAGTACGCGAGCAGGTGTGTCTGGATCGACACGTCGGAGATCTGGCTGACGTGGGCGCCGCGTCGGAGAACGTCATCACCGTGCGGGGGTGCTTCATCGCTGCGAGCAGGATCGTCGTCTTCGACTGGGTGTGATCGGCTGGATGAAGAGCTGGCGCAGGTCGCTGTCGATCGCGAGATCGAGGATGAGCTCGACGGGATCCATGCCGCGCGCGGCGGCTGCTTCCGCGACCGTGGGGTTCGGCGGCACGGGACGGTCGTAGACGCGCATCCGTGTGTAGTCGGGGCGGGGCGCTTCGGCGCCGATCGCGCGCCCGTAGTCGCCGTGGTTCGCCTCGTCGACGAGCTTGCGCCGCAGCGACTCGTCGCGCAGTGCCGCGAGTTGCTCCTCCGGCGGCAGCGCCCGCACCTCGCTCCAGACGGGAAGGCGGTCGAAGGGCGTGCGGCTCAGGAACGAGAGCACGACGGAGATGCCGCGGCTGTGGGTCTGCCCGATCATGCGCCCACCTGCAGCCGACGCGGCGTCGACGAGCTCCATCATCTGTGTCATCCGGCTGCCGGCACCCACGCCGAACGTCATCGGCACCCGCGAGGTGACAGCGAGGTCGCACATCGCGTCCGTGATCGCGGCGCGTTCGGCGGGATCCATGCCGCGGGTGAATTGCCGGTCGCGATCTCGAAGATGCCGGTGCCGAGGTCGCTCAACACGCCGACGAGACGACACACCTCGTCCCACGACGCGAGCCGTGACGCCACCGGCCGGTCGTCGGAGGTCTCGTGCTGATCGGTGCGCGACGTGGTGAACCCCGATCGGCGCCCGCCTGCATCGCGTCGTGCAGCTCGCGCTCCATCAGCGCGAGGTCGTCGTCGGACGCCTCTTCTTCGAAGGCCCGCTCGCCCATCGCCCACGTACGCAAGGCCGAGTGCCCGATCTGCGCGGCGTAGTTGATGCCCTTCGGCCGGCGGTCGACTGCGTCGAGATACTCGGCGAACGTCTCCCATTGCCAGTCGATGCCGGCGGCGAGTGCGCCGGGGTCGATGTCCTCGGCGCGCTCGAGGTTGCGGACGACCAACGCACGCGCATCGGCGCGTGCCGGCGCGAGCGTGAAGCCGCAGTTGCCCATCACCACGGTGGTGACGCCGTGCCAGCACGACGACGTGCCGAGCGGATCCCAGAACAGCTGCGCGTCCATGTGCGTATGGCCGTCGATGAAGCCCGGTGTGACCACGTGGCCGTCGGCGTCGATCTCCTCGCGGCCCCGCTCGCGCACGCTGCCGACCTTGGTGATGCGCCCGCCGTCGACGGCAACGTCGGCTCGGTACGGAGGCAGGCCGGCACCGTCGACGAGCGTGCCGTTGCGGATGACGAGATCGTGTGCCATCCGGCTAGCTTGCTCGTCACGGAGACCATGGGCAACCTCAGCTCGCGTGACTCCAGGGTTCCCGGGGCCGGTCTACGGTTCCGCCGATGAGTGAGCAACGAAGAGACCCGGTGCCGGGCGAGGCGGAGTCTCGCGACGTCGCCGAGCTCCTCCGGGTGCTCGACCTCGAGGAGCTCGACCGCGACATCTTCCGCGGCGTGAACCCGCGCGGCGACGCGCGGCGCCCCGGTTGTTCGGCGGGCAGGTCGCGGCCCAGGCGGCGCGGGCGGCGAGCCTGACCGTCCCCGACGATCGCAGCATCCACTCGCTGCACGGGTACTTCCTGCGCGGCGGACAAGCCGACCGCCCGACGATCCTGCACGTCGACCGGGACCGCGACGGACGCTCGTACTCGTCCCGGCACGTCGCGGCACGCCAGAACGGCGAGGTCATCATGAGCCTGCTCGTGTCGTTCCACGTCGACGAGGACGGTCGCGAGTTCCAGACCGCCGGGCTCCCCGAAGGAGTGGCGCTGCCCGACGACATCCCCGAGCCCGAACCGCCGTCGTTGCACTCCTCGGTGTTCGAGCTCCGGATCCTCGGCCACGCTGACCCGACCGGGCCGTCACCCGGCGGGCCGTACCGGTTCTGGGCCCGTTGCGCGTGCCACGCTTCCCGTGGACCGTCAGCTGCACGCGTGCGTGCTCACCTACCTGTCTGACATCGGCACCGGACTCGCCCGGCTGCCTCCGGAGCCGCCGTGGGCCGGGCCGAGCCTCGACCACGCGGTCTGGTTCCATCACGAGGCGCGCCTGGACGACTGGGTGCTCGTCGACCTCGTACCCGTCGCGCGTCGGCCGGGCGCGCGGTTTCTACACCGGGACGGTCCACGACCGCAGCGGCACCCTGCTCGCGACCATCGCGCAGGAACACGTGATGCGTCCGCACCCGCCGGGATGAAATTCGACTAGACCTTCGGCATCCACGATCGACAAGGAGTACGGCACCATGGGCGAGGCACGCGCAGAGATCACGATCAACCGCTCCGCAGACGACGTCTGGGCGAAGATCGGCAACTTCGGTGACCTCACGTGGATGCCCGGGGTCGAGACGTGCGAGCTCGAGGGCGACGACCGGATCCTCGGGATGTTCGGGATGCGCATCGTCGAGCGTCAGCTCGCACGCGACGACGAAGGCCGCACGCTCACCTACGGGATCGTCGAGGGCGACATGAAGCCCGAGGTCCACGAGGCGACCATCACCGTGATGCCTGCCGGAAGTGGGGCGTTCGTCACGTGGGACGTCACCACCGACGACGCCATGGTCGAGGTCATGCAGGGCGCGTACACCGGCGCGCTCGCGGCCTTGAAGGAACAGCTGGAGAGCTGAACTCCGTCACCGCTCCTGCACGTCAGCGCTGCTTGACCAGCGGGATCTTGTAGAGGGCGGACCAGTTGGTACTGACGATGCGGGCCTTGGCCTCTTCGCTCAGCGGCAGCTTGTCGAAGGTGTCGATCGCGTGCGGAAACTTCGAGTCTCCGTGCGGGTAGTCCGTCGAGACGATCAGTCGCTCGTCGCCGAACGTGTCGATGAAGTGCGGCACCGTCTCTTCGTCGGCCTCGACCGAGATCCAGCAGTTTCGCCGGAAGTAACCGGACGGCTTCATCGTGAGCTGCGGCGCCTCGTACCAGCCGACCCATTCGTAGTGCTCGTCGAGCCGGTAGAGGAACCATGGCGCCCACGAGCAGTTGCCCTCGAGCAGCGCGAGCCGCAGGTCGGGGAACCGCTCGAGGACGCCACCGCCGCAGAAACACGCGGTGACGAACTGGATGCCGAGGGGCTGACTGAACGTGTGCCACAGCATGATCGAGTCGAGGACTTCGAGGCTGAAGTCCGGCTTCAAGTAGGTCTGGCCGCCACCGTGGAACGCGATGGGCACGTCGAGACGCTCGATCTCGGCCCACAGCGGGTCGTACACCTCGTGGTGCCACGGGCGGTGGTTGACGGTCGCCGGCGCGAGGAAGATCGCCTTGAACCCGAGCTCCTCGACGCAGCGCCGGGCTTCGTCGACCGCGCCGGGCACGTCGTGGGGCGCCACCATGCCCGCGCCGTACATGCGGTTGGGTGCGACGTCGCAGAAGTCCTTCATCCAGTCGTTGTACGCGCGCGGCGATGGCGGTCGCGTAGCCGGGCTCGAGTCCGTCGGGGCCGATCTGGTCCACGCTGTCGAGCCCGAGCACGAACAACCCGCGTGACGGGTAGAGGACCGCCATGTCGAGGCCTTCGGCGTCCATCGCCGCGACCTGCGACTCGGCGTCCCAACCGGCGGCCTCCGATGCGGCGTAGACGTTGTCGTGCTCCTCGCGCCATCCGGTCTTGCGGCCATCGATGTGCATCGCCCGCACGGTGCCCATGCGCAACATGACGTGGTTCTTGACCTTGACCCGCATGTCGCGCGGCAACTCCGACAAGCCGCGCGGTGCCGCGTGCGCGTACGCCGGATCGATGTAGCGCTCCCACAGATCGGGCGGCTCCATGACGTGCAGGTCGCTGTCGCAGATCACATGATCACGAAGGCTCATCGCGGCAACCTAACCCTTGCGGCACCCGGCGCGCCACGGGGTACGGTGCGGCCGGCGGGCTCCGGGGGAGCCCCACATCCAGGGGGTAGGCGATGCAGGTCGGCGTCATCGGGCTGGGCAACATCGGCGGCCACATCGCCGCGAACCTGGTCATCGACGGGCATGAGGTCGTGGTCTTCGATGTCGACGCGGCGCGCGCGGGTGGGATCGCCGGCGCGCGCGCGGCGGCGTCGGTTGCCGCGGTGGGCGCCGCGAGCGAGGTCACGGTGCTGTCGTTGCCGACGCCGGCCGTCGTGCGGCAGGTCGCCGACGAATGGATGACCACGGCCGCGCCGGGCGCGGTACTCGTCGACCTGTCGACCAACAGCCCCGAGGTGGTCCGCGAGCTCGGGGCCCGACTGGCCGCATCGGGCCATCACCTGGTCGAAGCGCCGCTCACCGGTGGTGCGATCGGCGCCGAGCGCCGCATGTTGTCGTTCATGGCGGGCGGCGATGACGACGCCGTCGCCCGCGTGCAACCGGTGCTCGAGCCGCTCGGACGAGCGTTCGTGCACCTCGGACCGCTGGGGTTGGGCAACACGATGAAGTTGGTCAACAGTTTGATCGCGTTCACCACGACATGGGTGAGCCTGGAAGGGTTGTCATTGGCGGCGAAGTCAGGGATCCCGGTGCAGCAGGCCGTCGAGGCGCTGCGCACCAACGGCGTCGCCAACTTCTATCTCGACCGCATGGTCGAGAGCATCGACACCCGCAACGGACCGACGCAGTTCGCGGTCGGGCTCGCGGCCAAGGACGCCGGGCTCATCGTCGAGACCGGACGCGCCGTCGGTGTGCCGACACCCGCCGGCGCGGCCGTGCTCCAGGTGCTCGTCGGCGCGATCGCGGCCGGACTCGGCGATCACGACTGGGCCGACCTCGTCCTCGCCGCCGAGCGCCAGGGCGACGTCGAACTCCACTGGTCCCAAGACTGACGCGGAGTCACTCGTCGGTGCCGAGGACGTCGGCGGCGACGCGTAGCGCGGCGACGGCCGCAGGCACGCCCGCGTACACGGCGACCTGCATGAGCACTTCGACCAACTCGTCACGCGAGAGACCGACGCTGAGCCCGCCGGCGAGGTGGGCGCGCAGCTCCTCGTGCTGTCCGAGCGCCGCCAGCATCGCGCACGTGATCATCGAGCGGTCGCGCGCCGGAAGCCCCGGGCGCGACCAGATCATGCCGAACGCGGTCTGTTGGACGTAGTCGAAGAAGTCGGGCGCGAGCTTGGCCGCCGGGAATGCGCCCATCGGCGCGTTCCTCGTCGCCGGCCAGAGCTGGCCTTGGATTTCTCTTGCCCGCGGCCCGCAGGTCGTCGTTGGTCGCCATGGTTCGAGTGCCTTTCAGTCGGTGACGCCGAGCAGGTTGACCGTGCAGATGCTTCCGCCGCCGACCAGGTGCGCGAGCGCGACGCCGGCGCGTTCTCGACCTGGCGGCCATCGGCCTCCCCGCGGAGCTGCTGGACGCATTCGTGGATGATGGCGAGCCCGGTCGGCCCGCCCGGGTGACCGCGCGCAGTGAGGCCGCCGTCGGTGTTGAACGGGATCCGCCCACCGGGACCGGTCTCGCCCTCCGCGACGAGCTTGTCTCCGTCGCCCTCGCCGCAGAAGCCGAGGAGCTCGTAGTACTCGACCTCCTCGTTCACGAACGCGTCGTGACAGAACGCGAGATCGACGTCTTCGGGCCCGAGCCCGGCAACTTCGTAACACTCGAGCGTGGTGTCGTGTGTCATGGTCGACGGCCCCACGACCGGTCCGACGAACGTGTGCCCACGAGCGTAGGACTCCGACTGCAGCGCGGAGGCGAGTGGCCGCACGAGCGGTCGGCCGGGCTGCGCTTCGCGGACGATGTCCTCGCGGGCCAGGATCACGCACGCAGCACCGTCGTCGGCCGGGCAACACATCATCGCGGTGAGCGGTTCGGCGATCATCCGCGACGCCAGCACTTCCTCCGGGGTGACGACGTGGTCGGGTTGGCGATGCGACATGGGTGACACCGCGCCGTAGTTCCAATTCTTCGCCGCGACCTTGGCGAACGTCTCGGGCGTCGTGCCTCGCTCGTACATCCGCCGCTGCGCCCACAGCGCGAAGTACGAAGCGGGCAGGATCGGCGCGTCGATCACATCGCGGCCACCGCCGCGGCCGCCGGTGCCGGCCATCTCGGTGAACTTGTCAAAGCACAGCGCCATGGCCACGTCGGCTCGCCCCGACGCCACCGCCCACGCCGCTTCGCGGAATGCGACCAAGCCGGTCGCCGACGCGTTCTCGATGTGCGTCACCGGCAATCCGGTGAGGCCGAGCTCCTTCATCGCCTTGATGCCGAGCATCGACGCGGGTTGGATGTAGCCGACCATCGCTTCGTCGACATCGGCCAAGGTCATGCCGGCGTCGTGCAACGCCAGCAGCCCCGCGTCGCGCGCCATGTGCATCATCGGGTACTCGCGCAACATGCCGAATCGGATCATGCCGATCCCGGCGACCGCCACCCCGTCGAACTTCAGCCCGCGCCTCATCCTCGATCGCTTCCTGCCACCGGCCGGAATCGGTAGATCACGATGTCGTCGCCATCGGAATTGGTCCGCAGCGTCTCGAGGTCGAGCTCGAGTTCCATCCCGATCTCGAACTCCGCGGCCTCGCCGAGCAGGATCGCCTGGATGCGAGGCCCCTCCGGGAGGTCGACCTGCCCCACGCCGTATCCCGGGACGTCGGCGTCCTTCTTCCCGAACAGGGGCACGTGGCAGTACGTCCACGTCCAGAGGCGGCCGCGGGTCGACAACTCGACGTCGTCGGTGCCCTCGTGGAGACATTTCGCACAGACCAAGCGGCGCGGGAAGAACACCTCGCCGCAGCTCGGGCACTTGCTCCCGAGCAATACCGGCGGCTCGTCCGGGACGTCGGGGATGCGGAAGTACCCCGCTTCGATGGGCACACGGGCCATGGACGAATCCTCCTCGTCTCTCAGATCGCGCGCTCGCGACCCACCCAATAGGGGTCACGCAACGTTCGCTTGTAGAGCTTGCCATTCGGATCGCGCGGCATCGTGTCGACGAAGTCGACCGTGCGCGGGAGTTTGTAGCGCGCGAGCAGACCTTCGCAGTGCGCGAGCAGCTCGCTCGCAACCTCAGGCGACGGCTCGACGCCGACCGCCGGCTCCACAACTGCCTTCACCACCTCGCCCCAGTCCTCGTCCGGAATCCCGAAGACCGCAGCGTCCCCCACCTTCGGGTGCGACAGCAAGGCGGCTTCGACTTCCGCGGGATAGATGTTGACGCCGCCCGACACGATCATGTCGATCTTGCGGTCGCGCGAGGTAGAGAAAACCCTCGTCGTCGAGCTCACCCATGTCGCCGACGGTGAAGTAGTCGCCGTGACGATTGGCGGCGGTCTTCTCCGGGTCACCCTTGTAGGCGAATTCGCCCATCAACTTCAGGTACACGGTACCGACGGTGCCCGGCGGCACCTCGTTCCCGTCGTCGTCGAGCACCTTGACGTCGGCGCCGACCCACGGCCGACCCACCGTGCCGGGGTGCGTGAGCCACTCCTGCGGCGTCGCGAGCGTGCCTCCACCTTCGGACGCGCCGTAGAACTCGTAGATCACCGGACCCAGCCACTCGAACAACCGACGCTTCAGATCGGTCGGGCAGGGCGCGGCCGCGTGGATCAGCTGCCGGAGTGACGACACGTCATACCGTGCACGAACGTCCTCCGGCACCGCCATGAGACGGTGCATCTGGGTCGGCACCATGGCGACGTCGGTGACGCCGTACTTGTCGATGAGTTGCAACGCGCGCTCCGTGTCCCACTTTTCCATCAGGACGACCGTGTGCTCGAGATGCAATGAGAAGTACCCGAAGTTGAGCGGCGACAAGTGGTACATCGGCGACGTCACGAGGTGCACTCCGTCGCCACCGGCCTCGATGTCGTACCGGGTCAGGTTGGCGCTGTACGCAGCCACCCACGTCTCCGGGTCGAAGGCCGGTAGGTCGCGCTGCACCGCCTTCGGACGGCCGGTCGTCCCCGACGTGTACTGCATGAATTGGCCGGCGATCCGGTCGGTCGGTGTGGTGTCCGGCTGGTCGGCGAGGAGATCGGCGAGCGCGGTGAAGCCGGGGATCTCGCCACCCACCGCAATCCGACGGTCCGTCGCCACGCCGGCGATCTCGGCGGCGTCGCGCGCGACGTCGGCAAACGCGGCGTCGGCCACCAGGGCGGCAGCCCCAGAATCAGCGAGGATGTATCCGACCTCCGCCGCGGTCAGGTGCGTGTTGAGCGCCACGTACTGCCAGCCGCCCTGGAAGATCGCCAACAGGACCTGGAACAGCTCGGCGGAGTTCCGGGTGAGCGTCGCCACCGGATCGAACGGCCGGACGCCGCGTGCGGCAGCGTGTGCACCAGCTGATTGGCCCCGGCGAGCAGTTCGCCGGCGGTCCACGCGCGCTCCTCAGCATCGATCAGCGCCACGCGCTCCGGCTCCTCGCGCGCCGCGACCCAGAACCCTCTCGGTTGTTCCCCCACGAGACCCCCACTACCTCGAGAACTGCGGTAACCACTCGGCGGTCGCGGTCAACATCTCGTCGGTCATCAGCGTGAGTTGGTCGTAATCGAGCCGGCTCGCCAACGGATCGAGCAGCATCGCCGCAAACGCCGTGCCGGGGTCGCCCGTCACCGCGGCATCGACGGTCAATTCCTGCGAGGCCGTGACCCGACGGAGACATTCGGCCATGGCCGCGGGCAGGGTCACTGCGTCGCGCCCGTGTACACCCCCACCGTCGACGATGCAGATGCTCTCCACGGTCGCCCCGAGCGGGACGTCGGCGACCTGCCCCTCGTTCGGGACGTTCAGCGGGAAGTGTCCGGGCTGATCGTGCAGCAGGCACTGGATCACCGGCGCCACCATCTCACCGGAAGGCATCGAGTCCACGCGGTCGGCGGCGAGCATGGACTCCAGCGCGTCGACGTGCGCGGCCTGATCGCGTTCCCGGTCCTCGATGCTGGTGAGCCCGACGCCCCAGCGTTCGCCCCAGCCCGACTCCTCGGTCAAGAAGTTGGGGAAGAACTCCGCCAGGTGGCGGTCGCCCGCGCCGGGAAGCACACCGAAACGGGAGAACAACTCGAGCTTGACCCGCCAGTTGTGGAGGATGTCACCCTTGGTCCACCCGGACCCCTCCGACACCTTCTGGAACTCCAACCCGTCGGGGACGGCCATGGCGAGCGGTTCGTCGGCGCGGACTTCGGCGTCGTCGAGCAGGGCCCGCAGGCGGTCGAAGCCGTCGCCGCCGGTCACGTCGAGCGCGGTGATGAACGGGAGGTGGTTCACGCCCCCGACGGTCGGCGTGATGTCGAGGAAACTCTCGTCGAGCAGGAGGCTCAGGAGGAACTGGGTGATGGTGATCTCGTGGCAGAGCCCAACCGTCTTCACCGAAGTCTCGCGGGTGACCGAACGGCAGATGGTCGTCATCGGGTTCGTGAGGTTGAGCAGCCACGCGTCCGGGCACTGCTCCGCCATGTCGGCGGCGATGTCGAGGAACACCGGAATGTTGCGCAACGCTCGCAGGATGCCGGCGGGTCCCACGGTGTCGCCGACCGACTGCATCACACCGTGCCGGGCGGGAATCTCGAGGTCGTGACGCATCGACGCGAATCCCCCCGTCGAGATGTTGACGACCACGAAATCCGCACCTTCGAGCGCCACCCGACGGTCCGTCGTGGTACAGGCCGTGAGGCCACTGCCCCGAATGCCCGCGAGGTGCCCGGCCAACTCCATCATCCTGGGCAGGGGGACCGGATCGATGTCGTGGAGCACGATCTCGGCGTCGCGGAGCGCGGGCGCATTGACGAAGTCGACCAGCAACTTCGGTGTCCACTGGTAGCTCCCCCCACCGATGATCGTGACCCGTGGCCCCATGCTCCCCTCCGATGACCACACCGTAACGTCCGGTTGACGGGACAAATGGCGGGAACCGTCCTACTCTCTCCCCAGACGAGACCCGGGGGGGAACCAGATGGTCAGCACGCGCGTCAACCGTCGCTCGGCGTGGGCGATCGCAGTCATCACACTCATGGTGGCCACGCTCACGCTCGGCGCCACGCCACGAGCCAGCAGCTCCGGCAGCACGCAAGGCGTCACCAAGGACTCGGTCAAGGTCGGGATCGCGCTCATCGACTTCAGCGCGATCAAGGACTTCGTCGACTACACCTTCGGCGACACACAAGCAATCGCGCAGACGTTCGTCGACTACATCAACAAGAACGGCGGGGTCGACGGCCGCAAGATCATCCCGGTGTTCAAGAAGTACCCGCCGATCCCCGGCGGCAAGCCCGATCCGCTCTCGCTGTGCACGGCCTGGGCCGAGGACGACAAGGTCTTCGCGGTACTCGGGGTGTTCATCGACTTCAGCGGCCAGGGCCAGCTCTGCCTCACCAAGGAGCACAAGGTCATCCACATCGGCCACGAGCTCGACCAACCGTGGATCGACGCCGCGCCCGGTGGACTCCTGTTGACGCCTGACGCCACGAAGCAAGGGGTGTCGGAGGAACTGGTGAACCTGCTCGGATCGACGGGCCGGCTCAAGGGCAAGACCGTGGCGGTGATGGGCGACAAGAACAACGCCGACAGTGTCGCCAAGGTCACGGTGCCCGCGCTGAAGAAGGCCGGCGCGAAGACCGGCTCCACCGCGATCCTGACCATCACCGGCACCGACACCACGGCCGCGCAGGCGCAGCTCGACAGCTTCATCGAGAAGTGGAAGAGCGAGGGCGTGAACATGGTGTTCCTGTCCGGGAACGACGCGTCGTCGAAGCAGTTCGCCGAGACCATCAAGGCTTCGATGCCGAAGGTGCAACTGGTGACTGACACCGACACGACCCTCGCGCAGGCCCAGGACGAACAGAAGGCCGGCAAGAACCCCAACCCGTACGAAGGCTTGCTGAGCGGCACCGGTCTCACGCCGACCGAACGGTGGGCGAACAAGAGCCCGCTCTTGCAGCAGTGCGTCGACGTCTACGAGAAGGCGACCGGGACCACGGTGCCCGGTCCCGATGACCGCAAGGTCAACGGCGACGGGAAGCAGGTGTACACCGACCAGGCCGTCACCGACGCCTGCGGCGAGCTGTTCATGTTCCGCGACATCGCCAAGAAGGTCGGTCCGAACCTCACCACTGCCAACTGGCAGAAGACGGTGGACAAGCTGGGCCCGATCGCACTCGTGCCCGACAAGTTCGCGTCGCTCTGCAAGGGCAAGTACGCGGCCGAAGACAGCTTCCGCCTCGTGTCCTACGACTCGAGCCTCGGCACCAACGGCGACTGGAAGAAGGTCACGCCGGTCAAGGACGCCAGCGGTGGCAAGTGCGCCAAGGCCGCGGCCTGAGACCAACTCCGCACGGGGCAACGCGTCCAGGGTGACTACCCGGGCGCGTGCTGCTCCGTTGGATGGCCCGCTCGTCGGTACCGAGGTACGACGAGATGACGCGGGGATCGTCCCGGATCTCGGCCGGCAGTCCCTCGGCGATCACCCGCCCCGCTTCCAGGCAGTAGATCCGACTGCTGATCGAGAGGATCAGCGGGAGGTCGTGCTCGACCACGATCAAGGTCGCGTCCAGCTCTTCCTTGATGCGCAGGATCAGCGGCCCGAACGCCTCGGCCTCCCGCTGGGCCACGCCGGCGGTGGGCTCGTCGAGACAGATGACGCGTGGCGCGACCGCGAGTACCGTCGCCAGCTCGACGATACGGCGGGTCCCGGTCGAGAGCTCGGCGATGTAGCGGTCGGCGTAGCGGCCCAACCCGAGAAAGTCGATCAGCTCTGCCGCGTCGGCGTACTTCCTGCGCTCGGGGCGGATCGACGGTACCCACAGCAGCGAACCCCAGAACGACGTCGACGCCCGTGCTTCGAGCGCAAGCTGCACGGTGTCGCGCACGGTGAGCTCCGGATAGAGGCGTGCCGCCTGGAACGTGCGCCCGAGGCCGTAGCGGGCGCGGCGGTGCGCCTTCTTGTGGCTCATGTCGTGGCCGAGCAGTTGCACCGTCCCCTTGGCGGGGACGTACCCGCCGATGGCGTTCAGCAGCGTCGACTTGCCGGCGCCGTTGTTGCCGATGAGCCCGATCACCTCACCGGGCATGGCCCGGAACTGGACGTCGTCGACCGCGGTGAGGCCACCGAACCGCACGGTGAGGTGCTCAGTGGCCAGCACCGACCCGTCGGCGTTGAGCGACGCCGGCTCGAGCGCGACCTCGCGTCGCAACGATGCTGGAGGGGCAGTGACGGTCTTGGTGGTGTCCACCGGCCCCATGCGCTTGTCGACCCAGCGCAGCAACGAGTCGCGTGCGTAATACCCGATCTGGACGAATCCACCGGGGATGTAGAGGAGGATGATCAGCAGACCGATGCTCGACGTGAAGAGCGGGACGAGCGTGTTGTCGGGCCAGAACGACGGCAGGCCGATCACCCAGAGCGCGCCGACCACGGCACCGGACAAACTGCCGAGCCCACCGATGACGACGATGGCGATGAGCCGGAGAGAGTCATCGACGAGGAAGTAGTGCTGTTCGGCGGGCGCGAACGTGAGATTCACTGCGCCGAGGAGCACGCCCCCCAGCCCGGCGATGAAGCCGCCCATCGCGAACGCGATCAGCTTCGCCCGCGCCGGTGACACCGTCATCGCCGCGGCCGCCAGCTCGTTCTCGCGCACTCCTACGATCATGCGTCCGATCCCGGTGCGCTTGATGTGCGAGACCAACAGCAACACGAGCACGAGCACGAAGAGCACGAAGTAGTAGTACGCACGGTTCCGGTGGGTGAGCTCGAGCGGCCCGAGATCGGTACGGGGAATCTCGATCGTCGTGCTCCCGGCGGTGAAGATCGGCCGGCTGAAGATGTACGCCTGCGCGGCGATTGCAAACGCGAGGGTGCTGATCGCGAGCAGCAAACCGCGGACCCGCAACGCGCCGACGCCGACGATGACGGCCACCACGCTCGCGAAGGTCGCGCCGAGCAGCAACGCCCACGGGAACGAGAAGCTCGGCAGTCCGCCGTCCAGGATCCGGGTGTCGTGCCACCCGATGTTGAATTGCAAGCCGCGGATGAGCGCCCCCGCGGTGAGCGCGCCGAGGCCGGCGAACGCCATCTGGCCGAGGGACAGCTGGCCGCCCCAGCCGGTGAGCACGACGACCGAGATTGCGCAGAGCGCGAAGGCGATGATGGTCGCCCACGTCTGGTGGCGCTCCGACTTGTCGGAGAGCAGCGGCAGGATCGCCGCCGCGAGCAACGACAGCACGGCCACGAGTTGGGGCATGCGTTTGACCCACCAGATGCTGCGGAGCCGCTCCGGAATCGCCGCGATGCGAGGCGCGAACTGGAAGCTCTCGCCCTCCGATCCGGTGTCGTTCCGGCTCACGCGCGCGACCAGAACCAGCACCGCCAGGAAGAGCACGAACTGCACGAGACCGGTGTCGGCCGTGTAGTTGAAGAAGAGGACTCGGTCGAGAATCCCGATCGCGACCGCGCCAGCGCGCGCGCGTGGGAACGACACCATGCCGCCGATGAGCGCCGCGCACATACCTCGCAGCAGGGTGTCCGGCCCGATCTGCACGAGCTGCGCCGACGCCTGGTCGGTCGCAGTGAGGAAGATCGCCACGGTGCCCAGGAAGCCGGCGATGGCCCACACGCCCGTCGACACCATCTTCGGGTTGATGCCCGTCATCCGGGCGAGATCAGAGTTCGACGCGGCCGCCCGCACCGCGTCGCCGAACGCGGTGTGCCCCAGCAACCACCAGAGGCCAACGGTGATGACGGGCACGACGATGAGGACGAGCAGCTGGCTGGCGGACACCTCGATGTCGAGCCCGGGGTACCAGGTGCCGGAGAACGGCGTGGGGAACTGGGTCTGCAGCGTTCCGGTGCGGTAGGAGGGCAGCGCGAGCGTGATCGCCTCGCACAGCTGGGCAACGCCGATCGTGGCGACCAGCACGATCACGCGCGGTGACTTGAACAGCCGGCGGATCACCGCCAGCTCCACCAGGACGCCCGTGAGCGTCCCGATCACGAGCGCGGCGAACAAGGACGGCCAATACGGCCACCCGTGCACGCCCGCCATCACCGCGAACAACGCGGTGGCGGGAATCCCGATGCTCCCGACCGCGAAGTTGATGACCCGCGACGAGCGGTAGACGAGCACGATCCCCATCGCCACGAGCGCGGTGATGAGTCCGCCGATGACGCCCTTGAACACCAGGTTCCAAGTGACGACCGTCGAGAGGGTCATCAACCGCCCTCAGTGCCGAAGAACACCGCGCGGGCGAGGTCGCCGCGTTCCATCAGGCCGTCGGTCGAACCCTCGAAGCGAACTTGCCCCTTCTCGAGGAAGATCGCCCGGTCGGCGAGCGCGATGGCCACGTTGAGCGACTGCTCCACGATGATCATGGTCTGACCCCGCGCTTTGAGCTCTTCCACGACTTCGAGCAGACGCTGGACGACGAGCGGCGCCAACCCCAGTGACAACTCGTCGATCATGAGCAGCTCGGGCTCGTGGATGAGGACACGCCCGAGCGCGAGCATCTGCTGCTGGCCACCCGACATGCTCGAGGCGACCTGCTTGCGCTTGTCGGCGAGCTCCGGGAAGAGGTCGTAGACACCGGCCATGCGCGCGTTGACCTGGCCCCGATTCTCGGCGTTGAGGCGAGCACTCGACCGCGAGGTTCTGGTCGACGGTGAGCGTGCCGAAGACGCCGTGTCCACCCGGGAGCTGCATCATGCTCAAGTACTTGGCTCGCCCCTCCGGCGAGACGTACGTGATGTTCTGACCGTTGAGCCGCACGACGCCGCGTTCGGGCACCGCCAACCCACTGATCACTCGGAGCGCGGTCGACTTCCCCGCGCCGTTCGTACCGAGCAGCGCGACCGTCTCGCCTTTCCGCACCTCGAAGTCGACCCCGAACAGCACCTGCACCGGCCCGTAGGAGAAGTCGATGTTGGCGAGCTGCAGCAACGGCACCTCGTTCTTCTGCACGAACCGCTTCTCGTGCTCGTCTTTCTCCTCGAGCAGTTCCTCCACCACGAGCGACAGGTCGTTGCGGATGAAACGCGCGCCGTTCATCAACAACAGGCCACCGATGATGGCGCTCGGCACCCCGAGGAAGATCACGGTGCCGCGCACGCCGATGGCGTCGGTGAGGAAGCCCGAGACGAGCCCGCCCATGAAGCCACCGATGAAGAAGATGTACAACGTCGACATCGCGGTACCCATGCCGCGGCAGGCGATACGGCACGACCGCTTGCAACACCGGCCCGACCATCGCGAACGCGGAGGCAGTGAGTACCGCTTGGGGGATCTTGAGAATCCAGAACCAGGTCGTGCTCTGCACGCTGAACTGCAGCGGCGTCAGGAGCGCGGACGGCATGATGAGCATGCCGACGAGTGCGAGCGCGCGGGCCGGGTCCTTGCGGTACTGCTTGTCGAAGTACCGGCCGACGATCGGGAGCATCGGCAACGCGAGTATCCCGGAGAGGCTGAGGATGATCCCCCGCTCGAGCACGCCCCGCACGTGCAGGTTGTCATCGAGGTAGAGCGATTCCAGCGCGGGCTGGCTGAACAATCCGAACCCCAGGGCGCAGAACCCGACGAGCACGGTGCGGATGGTCCGGATCCGCTTGATGCGCGCGAACGCGGCCTCCATCGAGATCGGCGCCGGCTGCTCATCCTCGATGAGCTCACCGAGCACGTCCTGCTTCTCGAACTGGCCCCGCGGCGGCTCCTTCATGAAGAACGCCAGGATCGCAACGAACACGACCGGGATGCCGAGCAGGAACCAGGCCCAGCGCCATCCCTCGACGCCGCCCGCCCACGTCGCGATGGCAGCACACAGCACGGGGCTGATGAGGCCGACACCGTGACCGCCCATGTTGATCGCCGCCGACATGCGGGCCCGGATGCCGATCGGATAGTTGTCGGCGATCAGTGACTGGTGCACCGGGATGCTGTTCGCTTTGGCGATGCCGGTGGCGAAGCGGGTCCAGAAGAGCATGAACGCGCTGACGGCCAAGCCGGACATGAACACGAAGAACCCGAAGGCCAGGCTGGCCCAGCCGACGATGGGCACCCGCTTCACCCGGTCGGCGAGCCACCCCATCGGTACCGCACCCAGCACGAAGAACGCGGACGACGCGCTCGGCGATGAACACGATCGTGCCCGAGCTGATGTGGAACGTCCGTCGAATCTCCGGCGCGAGGACGTTGATCGCCGCGCCCTCGAGCTCATCGAACGAGTAGAGGAGCAGCAGCACGATGAACATGAGCTTGCCGCCGACCTTGAATGCCTCCTTGAAGGAGACGGGATCAGAGCCGACGCCGGGGAGCAGCTCGTCCGGGAAGATGACCTGCTCGCGTGACCGTTTCGCCGCAGTTTCGCGAGCTTCTTCCTCATCGAGCACGGTCGCGGCGAGGGAAGCCGCGCTCGTGTCACCCTGCTGCGTCTCGGTCAACGCCTTCCCCCAGCCCGGGTGCACGTTGGCCCACCGGTCGCGGGAGCGTACCGGGTTCGCGCGGGGTGCGACAGCGAGCTTGAGTACTGTCATCCGGGTGGCCGCCGACGAGAGCGCCATCCTCCAGCACTTCGCCGAGCACGGGTGGGTCGTCGTCGACGCGATCCCGGCGTCGGCGCGCCGGCGGCTCGGCCGGTGGGTCGACGAGATCGCGGCACTCCCAGATTCGACCGGCGTGCTCCAGCACCGCGAAGCGACCGATGCCGGTCCGCAGCTGTGTCGGAGCGAACACTTCCTCGAGGCGCACGCCGGTCTGCGCGAGCTGCTCTCCACCGGGCCCGTCGTCGAGGTGGCCGGCGTGTTGCTCGGCGAACCGGCCGTGCTCTACAAGGAGAAGGTCAATTACAAGCTCCCGGGAGGCGCCGGGTACTCACCGCATCAGGATGCCCCGGCCTATCCGATGATCGACCGACACGTCTCGGCGATGATCGCGGTCGACGACGCGGACGACGAGAACGGCGGCCTCGAGGTCGCGTCGGGCTGCTTCGACACGATCCTGCCGACCGACGAGCGCGGGTGCATCATCCCGACCGTCGCGGAGTCCCTCGACCTGGCAACCGGTGGCGCTGACGGCCGGTGAGACGCTGTGGTTCCACAGCAGCACGCCGCACCGCAGTGGACCGAATCGCTCAGACCGTCCGCGCCGCGCGCTCTACCCGACCTACAACGCGGCAGGGGAAGGCGACCTCCGCAGCGCGTACTACGAAGCAAAGCGCATCGCGTTCTCGTCCGCGCCGATCGGCGATCGCGCCGCGTGTCGCTCATCGGTGACTTCGAAGGGCGACCGGCGTGAAGGTCGTCTTCACCGTGCTCGACGCGCTGCCGGCACGGCACGTCGGCGACGACCACACGCCGATGCTGGCCGAACTCGCGCGCGCCGGTGGCGGTGTGCCCTCACGGGCGCGATCGGTGATGACCTCGTCCACGTACCCGAACCACGCCACCTTCGTCACGGGTGTCGAGCCGCGGTCCCACGGGATCGTCACCAACTGGGTCCCCCAGGTGGGCCGCTTGGTGCCGGCGTGGAAGCTCGGCCCCGCGGTCCCCACGCTGTTCGACGCCGCCCGCGCCGCGGGCCGCACCAGCGCGGCGGTGTTCGGCGACCAGCGCCTGGTCGGAGTGATGGGTGCGCACGCGGCCGGTGCCCACTGGCCGCTTGACGGCGTACCGCCGCCGCACGTACGACGCGACGCGCACGACTACATCGACGACCGCGACACGATCGTGGAGCTCGTCGCCGCGCTCGACGCCCGTCCCGACCTGCTCGTGAGCCAGCTCAACGCGCCCGATACCGCTGCGCACGTGTACGGACCGGACAGCGACGCCGCGCTCGAGTGCTACCGCGCCACCGACACGCTCGTCGGCATGGCGCGGGAGCACGTCGACTGGCACGACACCGTCTGGATCATCGTGTCGGACCACGACCAGGAACCGCTCGACGACCGGCCGCCGATCGATCTCCGTCCTGAGTTCGCGCGCCGGGGAGTCGACCTGTTCGCGCTCCCCGAGGGCAGCGCCACCGTGATCTGCGGCGCCGGGGCACACGCTGCGCGGCAGTGGCTCACGGACGTCGACGGCATCGAGGGAACCGCACCGTTCGACGTCACCGACCGCGAGCTCGAGTGTTGCCTGGCGTGGTCCGCGCCCGGTCGTGCGTTCGGCTTCGAGGAGATGGGCACCGAGCTCGGAACGCACGGCGGACCTCGCACCCGTACCCAGGTCGCGGTCGTGACCGGCGGTCACCCGTCGGTGGGTCCACTGGCCCGAGCCCTCAGCACCACCGAGGTGAGCGCAGTGGACTGGGCGCCCACCGTGGCCGCGCTCCTCGACCTCGACCTGCCCCACGCGACCGGTCGCGCCCTGATCTGACCGCGTCATGTCTCAGTCGGCGGCGCGGCGATCATGGTCATCGACACGTTCGCGAGTTCCGCGCCCGTCGTCGACGATGCCCTCGACGACCTCGCGCCAGGCCTCGAGGGCTTCGACGGCCTTACCCCGGACCTTGGCGGCGTCGTCGGCCCGTCGGAGCACGAGGAGGTCGTCGAGGTCCGGCGTGGTCACGAACCGCTCGACCTCCGCCGCCGTCATCACGCCGCCCTGGAATCCGAGCGTGGTCTCGCTACGGGCCGAGAGGAGCGCGCGATATTCCGGATCGGTGGCGAGGAGATAGCGCTTGGCGCCGACGTGCCCCCCGACGAGGGACGCGACGCGGGCGCCCAGAAGGTCCTCCACCAACGTGCGGCCGTCGACATCGTGGGCGGCATCGAGTCGGAGCGCCCAACCGTCGGCGGTGCGCTCGAGCCAGCCGAGATCGTGGACGAGCCCGGCCACCTGGAGTTCGACGTCGGCCGGGTGCGACGTGCGCAGCAATTCCGCGCACTGGAGCGAGTGGTCGAGGATCGAGAGACCACCTTCGTCATCGGCGTCGCGCGACAGCGTGCAGCGCGTCGAACAACGCGTCGACGTCGGTGAAGCCCTCACTCACATCGAGGCCGCCAGCGCGCCGGCGGCTCGCACCGCGAGCGCCACGAGCGTGAGGGTCGGTCCGTAGCCGGTCGAGGTCGGGAACACCGATGAATCGGCGAGCACGACGTTCTCGACGTCCCACAGCCGCTGCCACGGATCGCAGACGGAGCGCGCCGGATCGCCGCCCATGCGGGCGGTGCCCATCCAGTGCCGGGAGATCGGCTCGAGGTCCGGCGCCTGGGTTCCGGGCGTGCCCGGTGACGTGACCCACGCCGTGCCCTGCGCGCCGGCCTCCCGGAGCACCGCTTCCAGCCGCGGCGCCCAATGGTGCGAGCACGCGACATCGTGCGCATGGGGTTGGTACGTGACCCGTCCGACCGGCAGACCCCACACGTCGCGCACACCAGGATCGAGGTCGACTCGATTCGTGGCTTGCGGCAGGTCCTCGCCCTGCATGGTGAACGCAACCATCTTGTCGCGCGACGGTGAGTCGGCCATCAGCGCGCTGTGGTCGGGTCCGGGTGGGAGGTGCAGCGCCTCCATGATCGGATGACCGCTTCCGCCGTGCTCGACGATGCCGCCGCGTAGGTAGGGCAGTCCCGCTGCACGCGCCGCGGCGATGCTGTCGGTGTCGCCGACGATCGGATCGTCCATGAGGTGGGTGACGTCGCGGCCCTTGTACGCGTGCAACCGGAACGGGAAGAAGCCGAGCACGATCGTCTGCAGGTGGAACATGAGGTGGCGACCGACGAGATCGGACGAATTCCCGATGCCGCTCCGCAGGAGGAGGCGCGGCGTCTCGAACGCGCCGCAGGCCACCACGACCGCTCCCGCGGTGACGGTGTGCTCGGCACCTTCGGCGTCGAGGTACCGCACTCCGCGGCTCCGCCGCCCGCTCCCGTCGACGAGGACCTCGAGGGCGACGCTCTCGGGTCGGATCTCGCCGTGCCCTGACTGCAACGCCCGCCGCAACAACGCGACCGGATCACCCTTGGCGTCGATCGGGCAGCCGTAGAAGGCACAGAACCCACAGTTGTTGCACGCGGGACGGCCGTCGTACGACACGCTGTTCGCGCCCGTCGGCGCGCGGTACGGGTGGTAGCCGAGGGTCTCGGCCGCCGGCACGGTGAGCGTGGTGAGAAACATGTCCGCACCCGGCGGCATCGGGTACGGGCCACTGCGCCACGCCGCGAACGGGTTGGCCGTGTGGTCGCCGGCCACGCCGATCAGGCGCTCGGCATCCGCGTAATAGGGCTCCATCTCGTCGTAGTCGACCGGCCAGTCGGCGACGTCGGCACCTTCGACCGGTCCGAGTTCCGTGGCGAGGCGGAAGTCGATCTCGCGATAGCGCGGGAGCTTGCCGTCCGCGTGGAACCCTGCGCCTCCGACCGTCGACGGCATGTTGTTGACGTCGCCCGTGAACCGTCGCTCGCCGTCGGCGGTCGAGCGGCGATACGTGCGCGGCTCCAACAGCGGATCGGGCCCGAGGAAGTGGCGACGGTGGAACTTGATCTCGTCGTTCGAGAGGTGGCCGAGGCTCGCGTACGGCGGTTCGAGTGCCAGCAGGTGGTTGCGGCCCTTCTCCAGGATGCACACCGACTTGCCCGCACTCGTGAGGACGTCGGCCGCGGTCGCGCCACCAGGCCCCGATCCGACCACGACCACGTCGAACTCAGGCACCGCGCACCTCGTCGTCGCTCCAGCCGCGCGGTTGCACGTCGCCCGCGTAGTCGATGGCGCGCCATCCGACCAGGTCACGGTTGCCCCCGTATTCGGGTGCTCCGTAACTCGCCTCGCAGGCGTGCTCGAACAACAGTCGCTTCAGCTCCGGCTGTGCTTCGACGTCGAGATCGTCGCCGAGCGCCTCGATGCCCTCACGGTAGATCTCCTGCCAACCGCGCACGGGCCCGTTCCACTCGCGCTCCGGGATCCCGCGTGACCCTTCGATGCGGGTGCGCCACGCCAACGCCTCGACCCGCGACAGCGGCAGGAATTCGTCGAAGCCCGCACTGCCCCCGTGCCGCCCCGAGAACGGACCGCCGGCCCAGATCCGGGGCGGATCGACGTTGAACGCGCCGAGGGTCCGGTCGACGTAGTCCGCGGTTCCCGCGGCACCGCCGCCGGTGAAGTCCCCGTGGGAAGGCAGGAGGCGATCGGCGATTTCCGCGATCACGTCGTACTCGTGCTGCGTGAGGAACTGCCGTGTCACGCGTTCGACCCTAGGTCGTCCGGGTAGTGTCCGCGCCTCTCCGTCACACGGGAACACGATGTCACTCTTGCTCGGGTTGGTGGTCGCCGCGTCGTTCGGGAGCGGTGACTTCCTCGGCGGTCTCGCGTCGAAGCGGGCACGCACCTTGGTGGTGCTCGCGGTTGCCCAGGTCTGCCGCGCTGCTCGGCGCCGTCGTCGTCGCCGTCGTGGCCGGCGGGAGTCCCACGGCCGGAGACTTCGCGCTCGGAGCGCTGGGCGGGCTCCTCAATGTCGTCGCCCTCGGTTGCCTCTACCGGGGCCTCGCCATCGGTGAGGCGGGCCTGGTCGCACCAGTCGCCGCGGTGATCGGCGCGGTGATCCCCGTGACGTGGGGTCTGGCCACCGGCGAGCACCCGCCGACGGAAGCGCTGGTCGGCGTGGTGCTCGCGATCACCGCGGGCGGACTCATCTCCGCTGAGCATGTCGACGCATCGCCGTCGCAGTCACGTACCGCGCTCCTGCTCGCCCTGGCCGCGGGAACCGGCTTCGGAGCCTCGTTCATCTGTTACGGCAACACCCGCGACAGCTCGGAGTTCTGGCCGGTGCTCTCGGGTCGGGTCGCGGCCGTCACCGCCGTGGTCGTGGTCCTCGCGTGCGGCCGCATCGCACCAACACTGATCGGAAGCGCCCGGCGCCAAGCCGTCGGCGCCGGACTGCTCGACGTCGTGGCGACCACGCTCTTGCTGGTCGCGATTCGCCACGGTCTGTTCGCCACCGTTGCGCCGGTGGCAGCATTGGCTCCTGCGTTCACGGTGGGCAACGCGTGGTGGTACCTCCGCGAGCGACCGTCACATGTCCAGGTGATCGGTCTCGCGCTTGCGCTCACCGGCCTGGCGTTGATCGCGGTCGGCTCCGCCGGCTAGGACACCTTTGCCGCTGCAGTTCTCTGCCGCCGACGGCTGACGCTCCCAACGGACTCCCGTGTGGAGCAGGACGACGTCGAGCGCCGGCTCGAGTGCGGCGGCGAGCAGGCGCGCATCGTTGCCGGTACTCGTCCGGCGGATGAACGCCCACGGGAGGTCGCGCGCGTGGGCGTCGTGGATCGGGATCAACGTCGACGCGCCGAGCGCGAGCGCCGCGTCGACCGCGGTGGCGGCGTTCATCACCAACCGGGGTCCGAACGGGATGTGCAGGCCGTTCACGGGGAGCAGGGCGACGTCCACCGGCGAATGCCCGGCCGCATAGGCCCGCAGCGGCGCGAGATCACGGGCTTCTCCCCCGAAGAACACCCGGAGGTCGCCGCAACTCACGACGTAGCAGTTGTTCGGGCGTCCGAAGGGCGCGCCGCCGGCGACGACCTCGATCCGAAGACCGTCGTCGAGATCGATCACGTCGCCGGACACCACCTCGCGGACATCGGAAAACCCGACCTCGTGTGCGTCGCGCGTCATCCGGCCGTTACTGGTGATCACCGTGGTGGATGACCGGTGCGCGTACTCGACCATGCCGCGCATGTCCCAGTGATTGACGAAGAAATGCGATCCGAGAATCACCCGCAGCGGGGGTACGTCGGCCGCCAGACATCCGAGCCCCTCGCCCCGATGCAGATGCCAGCGTTCGGTGAACCACGGATCGGTGAGCACCCGCTGGTCGCCGAACTCGAGCAGCGTGCACGAATTGACGATCCGGGTGACGCCGAGTTCCGTCATGGTCGTCATCCCGTGCGGGCGGTCAACCGGATCGCGCGTTCCGGGCATGCGGTCACACACAAGCCGCACGCGTGGCAATCATCCGGCGCGCGGACGACAGCCTGACGGTTGCGGTGCACGAGGAGATTGAGGCGGCCCCGCAACGAAACCCCCGCCCGCTCGTCCGCCGTGAGGATTCGTACCTCGAAGACGTCGTACGGGCAGACGGTGACACAGTCGGTCTTCGCTTCGCAGCGGTTGCGGTCGATCACCGGAACCTGCCCCGTCGGCTCCGCCGTGCACGAACGCGGGAGCGCCGGCTCCGCTGCCGCCATCGAAACCTCCCCAGTTATCGACCGACCGTCGGTCGACAACTTACCGACCGAGAGTCGATTCGTCAAGGGGTTCGCCGTAGGATCTGCACGTGCCCGTCGCCCAACGTCGCGTCCGCCAGCCCGAGGTTCGGCCTGACCAGATCCTCGACGCGGCGGAGCAGGTCCTGCTGGCCCGCGACGACGGCGCGATGACCATGGACGCGGTCGCCACCGCCGCGGGAGTCGGCAAGGGCACGGTGTACCACTACTACGCCTCGAAAGCCGACGTGCTCGCCGCCCTCCGGGCCCGGTGGGTCGAACGTACGGTCGCCGACGCGGAAGGTGCGGCGAGTGCACGACGCCCGCGCACCGAGTTGCAGCGGATCGAGCGGTTCCTCGAGGCGCTCCTCGACGCCACCGTGCGCGACGGCCAGCTCATCTGGATCCTCTTCCACCTCACCGCAACCGAAGAGGAGAACGAGTTGGCCGGCGTCTACGACAGTCTCCTCGCGCGGGTGCGCGTGGGCGTCGAGTCGAACGAGTTCCGAGTGCCGGAACCCGAGTTCACGACCCAGTTCTTGTTGAACGGCTTCCACGGCGTCGTCGAGTCCGCGATCCATCGCGGTGACCTCGATCCGAAGCGCGTCATGTCCGCGATGCGCGCGACCCTCCGTGCCCTCCTCACCGCTGCGTGATCCAGCCCTCACCGAAAGGCAATCATGGCCGACGACTACGGACCTTCGTTCTTCTTCCCGGACGCGTTCCAGAATGGTGTGCCCGACATCCAGCCGGCGCTTCGTGAACTCCTGGCGGGCCCTCGGGTCGTGCGTCATGAAGACGGCCGGGTCGCGGTGCTCCATCTCGACGATGTGCTCGAGGTCACCAAGCGGCGCGACGTCCATTCCATGAATCCGGAACTGGTCGAGCTCGCGGGCGCGTTCATGGGCGCGGGGCGTCCGCTCATCCCCCTGATGCTCGACGGCGACGAACACACCAAGTACCGGAAGTTGCTCGATCCGCTGTTCGCGCCAAAGGTGGTCGCACAGCTGGAGTCGCGCGTACGTCGACTCGCCGACGATCTCATCGACGCGTTCGTGAGCGACGGTCGGGTCGAGCTCTACGCCGCGTTCTGCGAGCCACTGCCCTCGATGGTGTTCCTCGCGTTGCTCGGGTTGCCGCTCGAAGACCTCGACTTCCTGATCTGGTTCAAGAACGGCATCATCCGACCGACGGACGACGACCATCGCATCGCCGCGAACACGAAGATGATCGAATACCTCTACGCGGAGCTGGACCGTCGCGAGGCGCGCGGCGAACCCGGTGACGACCTCATCGGCGGTTTCATCACCGCGGAGGTCGACGGCGCCACCCTCACCCGCGAGGACGTGATCGACATCACGTTCCTGCTCGTGCTCGCCGGACTCGACACGGTCGCCGCCTCGCTCTCGTGCATCGTCGACTGGTTGGCCCGTCATCCCGAGCAACGCCAGCGCCTCATCGATGACCCCGCCATCCTGCCCGCCGCCATCGAGGAGCTGATGCGCTTCGAGACCCCGGTCGTCGCGGGCGGTCGCTACGCCACCGCCGACTTCGAGCTCGGCGGTCAGCAGATCAAGGTCGGCGACGAGATCACCGTCTGCTGGGCCGTCGCGAACCTCGACGACGCCGGTTTCGACCGACCGCTCGAGGTCGACTTCGAGCGCGTGGCCAAGCGGCACATCGCGTTCGCGAGCGGCTTCCATCGCTGCCTCGGATCGCACCTGGCGCGGATGGAGCTCACGGTCATCCTCACCGCGCTGCACGAACGGATCCCCGACTACGCACTCGATCCCGAAGCAACCCCCGGTTACAACAACACCATGATTCGGACGGTGGACCCGCTCCCGTTGGTGTTCACGCCGCGCTGACGCCGTCGAGGAACGGCATCAGCACCGCGAGGTAGGCATCAGGGTCTCGGCTCCACAGATCGTGGCCGGCATCGGGCAGCAGCACGAGCTGCACCGACGGCAGGGATTCCTGCCATTGCGCCGCGAGTTCGGCACCGACGAGTGCGCTCTTGCGCCCGCCGCGGATCACGAGCACCGGACACCGCAACTCGGTGAGGCGATCCCACAGCGGGACCTCACGACTCTCGGCGAACACCGCGCGGACGGCGTGGTCGGACATCCGCTCCGAGATGGGCACGCCGCGGATCTTCGACGCCAACTGCTGGTCGGCGAACTCTGCCGGAAGCCCGACATGACGGGCGAAGTAGTCGCCGATCACGAGACCACGGGGCTCATCCGGGTACTCGAGCGCGTAGCCGAGCGCGTACGACGAGCCCCGCGAGAAGGCGACGAGCACCGGTCGATCGAGCGACGCGGCTTCGGTCACGGCACGGAGGTCACTGATGTGGTCCTCCCATCGGTAGCCCGCGTCGGGGACGTCGCTCAGGCCGCGACCACGCACGTCGACGATCACGACGCGCCGGTCACCGAGGCGGTCGAGCATCCACGTGTACTCGTCGGCCGATTCCCCCATGCCCGGAACGACGAGTGCCGGGGGTAGCGCCGAGCCATCACGACCGTTGTCGAGCGCGTGGATACGAACGCCGTCGTTGTCGACGAACACGGACGTCTCGATCAGTTCTTGTCCCGAAGTTTCGGGAGCGCCCAGCCGAGCGCAAGCCCGAGCAGGAACGCAATGAGGAGTGCGAACCACACACCGATCGAGACGTCGAAGAACAAGAACTGGATCTTGGCCTTCTCGGTGTTCTGCGCGATGAAGATCACGACGAGGATCGCGACCACGATCCAGACGATCGCCTTCGGAGAAAGGCTCCGCCCCGATTTCCCGCTCTGGTCAGGCGCCATGGTTCATCGCTCCACTCCCCCATCGAGTGCGGCGAGGTTAACTCCACGGGAACTCGGCGGCGCCGACGGACGTTGAATCACCCGAACGGCGCGACGCGCCCGTGGAGAGAGGATTCCCATGCCCACCATGCTCGATGATCGACCGCGTCCGGCGCCGGAACGAACTCCGGAAGTCACGGTACGTGTGGTCACCGACAGCGGCCCCGCAACCCGTCGCCGCCGGCCCACCATCAGCTCGATGGTCATGACCCTGGTCGCGGCCGCGGTCGCCGTCGCCATCTTCCTGCTGGTCGGCGTCCTCACCGGGATCCTGCACCTCGGCAACCCGTTCGCCACCACGACGATCGACCGATCGCCGCCGGCGCTGCTGCAGAAGCTCAGCAACCTGTCCCGCTACGACGCCGCCGAAGGTCATTTCCAGCAGACGATCGATCTCGAGGACAAGGTGTCGTTCCTTCCGAGCTTCCTCGCTGGTGAACGGACCGTCTTCATCGCCCAGGGAACCGTCGACGCCGCCGTCGACTTCTCGACGCTCAGCAACGACGCGGTACAGGTCCGCGGCGACCACGCAGTGACGATCACCCTGCCCGAGCCGAAGCTGGCCCACGCCGTCGTGAACCCCGCGACCAGTCACGTCGCCAGCCACGACCGCGGGCTGGCCAACCGCGTGGTCTCGCTGTTCAGCGACGACCCGAACGCGGAGCAGAGCCTGTACACCACCGCCGCCAAGAAGCTCGATGCTGCGGCACGGGAGAGCAAGCTCGTTGCCCGAGCCGAGCAGAACACCCGGACCATGCTCACGAGTCTGCTCGGCAAGGTCGGCTTCACCGACGTGCAACTCGAGTTCGCCAAGGCCACGCCGGCAACCGCGACTCACCGGTAGCACCGGGGACCGCCGGGTATCGTGCCGATTCGTGCACGAGATCGGGGGTCCGCGGTTGGCCGCACACCGAGCGCGATGAGCACCGTTCCGCTGCCGCCGACCGACCGCACCCGGTGGCGAACCCTCGCCCTGCCCACCGAACACGGCGGTTGGGGCCTCACGCTGGAACCGGCGCTGCTCGGCATCCTGGTGGCTCCGTCGGCCGCCGGATTCGCACTCGCCGGTGCCGCATTCCTGGCGTTCCTCGCCCGAACGCCGGTGAAGCTCGTCCTCGTCGATCGTCACCGCCACCGATGGCTGAGCCGCACGCGGACCGCCTCACTGCGTCGCGCTCCTCGAGCTCGCGTTGCTCGTCGCTCTCGTGGCGACGGCGTGGGTGGCGGCCGGCGCGGAGTGGATGATCCCGCTCGCCGTTGCCCTGCCCCTCTTCGCGGTCGAGCTGGCGTTCGATGCCCGGAGCCGCAGCCGCCGACTGCTTCCCGAGTTGTGCGGTGCGGTCGGGATCGCCGCCGTCGCCGCCTCGATCGTGCTCGCGGACGGTCAGTCGGCCAGGCTCGCGGTTGCGTTGTGGCTGATCCTCGCCGCCCGCGCCGTCGCCTCGGTCACGTTCGCGCGAACCCAGGTACTCCGCCTCCGCCACCGCGAGACCTCGACATCCACGAGTGACCTCGCCCAGGTCGCCGGGATCGCGATCGCGATCGTCGCGTGCGGTGTCGACACGCTCGTCGTGGCGGGAGCCGTGTGCGTCGGCGCCGTCGTCATCACGCAGTTCGCGTGGAGCCGCGGCCGGGCGCGCCCGGCGAAGGTCGTCGGGATCTGGCAGATGGTCTTCGGGCTCGTCGTCGTCACCGGCACCGCGATCGGCGTCCTCGCCTGACGGCGGGCTCCGCAGACGAGGTGGCGCGAATCAGTTCGTCTTCGCCGCTGCCGCTGCTGCCGCGCCGGTCATCTGGCGCCACGCGGCTCGGTCGGACTCGTCGGCGAGCCTTCCCACGTGCGTGACGGTGTCGACGTCGGGAACTTCGGCGCGCAATGCGCCGGCCGTGCACTGCTCCGGCGATCGGATCGCGAACGGATCGAACTGATAGTGCTTCATCGCGTTGCGGTGCGTGATGTGAT
The DNA here is from genome assembly GCA_963726965.1 of uncultured Actinomycetes bacterium. Taxonomy (GTDB): domain Bacteria; phylum Actinomycetota; class Acidimicrobiia; order IMCC26256; family DASPTH01; genus DASUAS01. Next base: position 63,375 of record CAVSEI010000010.1, read on the forward strand.
CGACGACGTCCTCGTCGAGGTCGGCGACGAGAGCCCAGAGCTTCTCCGGCGCCTCCGGCCATGAGCTGTCGGAGTGCGGGTAGTCGGACTCCCAGCAGACCTGCCCGATGTCGAACTCGTCGAGCAGCTTCACGCCGATCCGGTCGTTGATGAAGCACACCAGAATCCGCTCGTGGAACAACTCGGTGGGCGAGAGGCCTTGCGGCAGCTGGTGACCCATCCATCCGTTGTGACGTTCCAACGTGTGCTCGGCTCGCCACAGGAAGTACGGGATCCAGCCGATGTCGCCCTCGGTCAGCGAGAACCGCAGGCTCGGGAAGCGGTGCCAGAAGTCGGCCCACAAGAGGTCACCGAGGGTGTAGATCGCCATCCCCGACGACAGGTTCATCGGCACCGGCGGCGGCGCGTCCGGCGACGTGCTCGACGCCTTCGACGACGAGCCGATGTGACAGCACAACACCGTCGCGTTGTCCGAACACGCCGCGAACAGCGGGTCCCATTCCTTCGTGTGGATGCTCGGCATCCCGAGACCGGCCGGGTTCTCGGAGAACGTCACCGCGTGGCAACCCTTGTCGGCCAGACGGCGCACCTCCTTGGCCGCTTCGTCGACGTCGTACAGCGGGAGGATCCCGCACGGGATGAACCGTTCGGGATGTGCACCGCACCATTCGTCGACGTGCCAGTCGTTGTAGGCCTTGATCATCACGAGGTTGACGTCACGATCGGGGCCCTGGTTCAACACCTGGCCCGAGAATCCCGTCCAGTTCGGGAAGTTCAACCCCGCGAGCTGGCCGCCGGCGGACATGTCACGAACGCGTTCGTCAACGTCGTAACACCCCGGGCGCATGTCCTCGTACCGGTTGGGGTTGACGTTGAACAACTCCGGCGGTTTGCCCGCCACCGCGTTCAACCCCAGGTTCCGACCCCGGATGTCGCCGTAGTACCACTGTTGCGCGCCGTTCGGCTCGTCGACCACCCGCGGCGCGAAGCCTCGATACTTCTCCGGGACATGACCGTCGAACATGTCGGCGGGCTCGGCGATGTGATCATCGACCGAGATCAGGATCAACTCGTCCTTGTTCTTCGCCATCTCATCCTCCGATGCCGCGGCGTCACCCTCGAACCGAGTCTGTGGGCAGGCGTGTGCCAGCCGAATACTTCTCGCGCTTCGGGACCTTCGTCCCATCGAAGCTGGCGAGACTGGTCACGCGGATCCGGAACACGATGCGGCCCACCGAGATCCAGTTCTCGAAGAACTGTTCGGGATCCACCTTCAATCGAGCGAACATCTCCTGTGACTTGCGGAAGAGGATGCGCCGACTGACGGCGTGTCGGGGATCGGCCAGTTCCTCGGCGATCCCTTCCACGACGACGAACTTGGTCGGGAAGGCGGGATGACTCCCGGCCGACAGCGAGACGCGGCCGTCGCGACGGAGACGATACGCGCCGGCGTGGTCACGTCCGATGGTCACGAAGAACGCGGTGCCGTCCCAGTCGAAGCCGACGGGCACGACGAACGGCGCGCCATCCTTGCGCAAGCTGGCGAGCATGATCACGTCGGTCGCGGCGAGGAACTCGTCGAGCTCCGATGGCGACATCGAGAGCTCGCCGTACTTCGCTGATCCGCTCATGTGACGGCGCCGTCGACTTTCAAGGCCAGGATGCGGTCCTCGTCGACCCCGAGCTCCCGGAGGATCTCGTCGGTGTGCTCGGCGAACTGCGGCGCCCGGCGAAGCTCCGCCGGCGCTTCGTCGAACTGCACCGGGTTGGCCACGAGCTCGCGGGTGGCGCCGTCGGGGTCGGTGATCTCGGCGATGAGGCCGTTGGCGCGCACCTGCGGATCACGGCTCAGCTCGAGGCTGTCCTGCACCGGAGCCCACTGCCCTTCGAGGGTCCGGAACTTCTCGACCCAGTAGCTGTAGGGCTTCGAACCGATCACCTCGTGCACGATCACCGAGGCGGACGGCGCATTCTCGAGCAACTTCTCCGGCGTGTTCCAGCGCTCGTCGTCGATCATGTCTTCGCGACCGAGATGGCGGCAGAAGTCAGCCCAGAACTTCGACACCTGGATCATGGCGAGGTAGAGATACCGGCCGTCGGAGGTTCTGACCGGTCCGGCGCCCGGGTTGGTCCGGGCGTCGGGCGGGTTGCCCATGTAGCCCCCTGGCCACGGTTCGCCGTTCGCGAGCGAGATGTCGACCGCGAGCGCGTTGGCCCACAATCCGACGCCGAGGAGCGAGATGTCGAGCACCGAGGTCTCTCCGGTGCGGTCGCGAGCGAAGAGCGCAGCGGCGATACCGCCTGCGATCGTCATCCCCCCGATCGAGTCGCCGTATGCCGGGCCCGGCATACCGATCACACCCTCGTAGTCCGGCGGGTGGAGACCGGCCGCGTGCCCGGCGCGCGCCCAGTACGCAGTCGCGTCGTAGCCGCCCCGCGTCGCCTCCGGCCCGCGAACACCGAACGCGCTCCCGCGCACGTAGATGATCTTGGGGTTGACGGCGCGCACGTCGTCGACGTCGATGCGCAGGCGCGCGCGGGCGTCGGGCAAGAAGTTGGTGAGGAACACGTCGCTCGTGCGCACGAGATCATCGAGCAGCTCACGGGCGCCGGGATGCTCCAATGCCAATCCGATGCTGCGCTTCCCGCGGTTGGGATGCTCGATCACCGGGTGGAAGTTGCCGTCCTTCCACCCGCTGAGGCCACCCATTCCCCGTTGCGCATCGCCGGTGACCGCGTGCTCGACCTTGACGACGTCGGCACCCCAGTCCGCGAGCACCGCCCCGGCCGCCGGCGTGTACGTGAACTGCGCCACCTCCAGGATGCGCACACCCTCCATGGGACGTCGTGTCACGTGCGAGCTCCCTGATCGGCGGCCGTGTTCGTCACAGCCGAGGTGCCGAATGTATCCATTTCAATCCGGGCCCGGGTCGGCGGGAGTACCTTCTCGAACCACTGGGGGTGTGATGGCGATTGCGGCGGTGTGCACCGAGCTGAGCGGCGAAGGCGCGATCGAACTGCGCGAGTGGCCGGTTCCCGATCCCGGTCCCGGCGCACTGCGGGTCGCGATCCACGCCGCGTCGGTGAACTTCCCCGATGTCCTGATGGTGCGAGGGCTCTACCAGACCCGGATGGAACCGCCGTTCGTTGCCGGCATGGAGTGTGCCGGGGTCGTGACCGAGGTCGGCTCCGACGTCGCCGAGTTCGCGGTCGGCGACCGGATCCTCGCGGTCGCCGGCGCCGGCGGGTTCGCCACCGAAGCGGTGGTCACGCCCCCTGCACAACAGGTCCACCGGATCCCGGACGAGATGACCTTCGCGGATGCGGCCGCGTTCGACATCACGTACGGCACGGGATACCACGGGTTGATTCGCCGCGGCGGGCTGCGGGCCGGTGAATCGGTGCTCGTGCTCGGTGCGGCGGGAGGCTGCGGAACCGCGGCGGTGCAGATCGCCGCGGCCGCAGGGGCCACGGTCGTCGCGGTCGCCGGCGGCCCGGAGAAGTGTGCGCTGGCGCGCGAGCTCGGCGCCGACATCGTGCTCGACCATCACGAGGTCGAATCCCTGTCGGCCGCAGTCAAGGCGCAGACCGGGGGACGCGGCGTCGACGTGGTCTTCGACACCGTCGGCGGGACCGACGCGCGCGAGCAGCTCCGGTGCCTGGCGTGGAATGGCAGATATCTCGTCATCGGGTTCGCGTCCGGTGACATCCCGGTCATCAAGGCGAACCAGACCATCCTGAAGTGCATCTCGGTGATCGGGGTCGCCTACGGCATGTCGGCGCTCGCCGACCCCGTCGCCAACAGCGAAGACTTCGCCCAGTTGTTCCGGTGGTACCGCGAGGGCCGGGTGCATCCCGCGATCAGCCACCGCTTCCCGCTTGCCGACGCGGCCCGCGCCATGAGTGTGGTCTACGAACGCCAGGCCCTGGGCAAGGTCGTGATCGAGATGCCGGCATGAGCGAGCAGCGCGTTGCGATCGTGACCGGAGGCGCGAGCGGTATCGGTCGGGCGACGGTCGAGTTGCTCAGCGCCCAGGGTGTCGACGTCGCCATCTTCGACGTCAGCGGCGAGCACCCGGTCGATGTCACCGACGCCGCGTCGGTGTCGCAGGCCGTCGACGCGGTCCGCCGGACCCGCGGGCCGGTGGACATCGTCGTGAACGCAGCCGGCGTCCCGGCCGGGGGCACGCTCGACGACGAGCACTACGTCGAGATGTGGAGCGCGCCCTGGCCGTGAACCTCACCGGGGCCATGCACGTGGTGCGCGCCTGCTTGCCCGACCTGCTGGCCAGCGATGCGGGTCGCATCGTGAACGTCGCCTCGACCGAGGCGATCACCGCGGGTCGGAACACCTCGCCGTACACGGTGTCCAAGCACGGCCTCCTCGGATTCACCCGCTCCTTGGCGGTCGAACTCGGTCGGCGGGGCGTCACCGCGAACTGCATCTGCCCGGGCGCCACCCTCACCGGCATGACCGAGGCCATTCCCGAGGAGCACCGCGACACGTTCGCGCGCCGTCATGTCCCACTCGGGCGCTACGGGCTCCCGCACGAGGTCGCGCACATGATCGTCGCGCTGACGGCGACCGAGGCTTCCTTCGTCAACGGCGCGGTGATCGTGGTCGACGGCGGGCTGACCGCAATGGGCCGGTAGCGCGTGGAATACAACCCGTATTCGTCAGCCGTGCAGCACAACCCGTACCCGATCTATCAGTGGATGCGCGACGACGCGCCCGTCTACCACAACGAGAAGGTCGGCTTCTGGGCCCTGACGCGCTACGACGACGTGCTCGCCGCCAGCCTCGACACCGCCACGTTCCTCTCCGGCCACGGCATGACGATCGAGGGTCTCGACGCGGGCAACGACATTCTCATCAACAAGGACGCTCCCGAACACACGTGGCACCGCCGGCTCGTGTCACGGGTGTTCACGCCGATGGCGGTGGCGCAACAAGAGGAGTCGGCCCGTGCCGTGTGTCGCGAGCTGCTCCGCGACCTGCGCGAGCGAGAGACGTTCGACGTGGTCGGCGAGTTCTCCCTCGCGTTGCCGATCGCGGTGATCTGCGAGATGCTCGGAATCCCGCCCGACGCCCGCGACGCCATTCACGAGCGGTCGTCACGCATGCTGGCGATGTCTGTCGTCGACGGACCACCGGTCTTGTCCGACGACGTGATCAACGCGTCGCTCGAACTCGCGATGCAGATGATCGACGTGGTGACCGAACGCGCGAGTTCGCCCGGCGACGACGTCATCACGTTGCTCCTGCAGTCCGAAGTCGTCGACGATGACGGCAAGACCTGGAAACTCACCCACGAACAGGTGGCCAGCCGAGTCGTCGAGCTGGTCGTCGCCGGGCACGAGACCAGCGCCAAGCTCATCGGCAACATGATCGTCGCGCTCGCGTGGTACCCCGACCAGCGGGCCGAGCTCGCCGCCGACCCGTCGCTGCTCGCCAACGCCGTCGAGGAGGGCCTGCGGTGGGACGGCCCGTCTCACTACCAGGGCCGATGGGTCGAGCGCGACGTCGAGTTGCACGGGCTGACCATCCCCGCCGACTCCCGCGTGATTCTCATCACCGGTGCCGCGAGCCACGACGACCGCGTGTTCGAACTCCCCGAGCTGTTCGACATCCACCGCGACATCACCCGCAACGTCGCCTTCGGATGGGGTGTCCATCTGTGTCTCGGCCAGGCGCTCGCACGGCTCGAGACACGGGTCGCGATCGAAGAGCTGCTCGCGGTCGCGCCGGAGTACGAACTCGTCGACGTCGGCGTCGAGCGCGCGCCGAGCGGTCAGGTCCGCGGGCACAACCACCTCCCCATCTCCATGGGTCAGTAGTTCTCCCAGCGGGGCTTCATCAGGTTCCCCTGGAAGTTGGGAGTGCGTTTCTCCTTGAACGCGGCGACGCCCTCCTGGATGTCGTGATCCGCGATCGTACGGTTGGCGAGCGTCGCGTACTCCTGCGCCAACACGTGCTCACGGTACGAGCGGTTGAGCCCGTCCATCACCATTCGCTTCGAGAACCGAACGCCGACGGGCGGCGCTGCGAGCAGGGCGGCGACGAATTCATCGACTCGAGCCTCGAACTCGTTGTTGGGGTATCGGTAGCTGATCATGCCGATCCGCTCGGCCTCGGTGGCGTCGATCGGCTTGGCGATCGCGATCAACTCGATCGCCTTGGCGATCCCGACGACGCGAGGGAGCAACCACGCGACCGCGTCGTTGGCCGTGAGCCCGATACGGCTGAACGACGTCGCGAAACGGGCGTCGTAGGACCCGAGGCGGATGTCACAACACAGCGCCAGACCGAGGCCGCCGCCTGCGGCCACGCCGTTGATGGCGCCGACGAGCGGCTTGCTCAGCTCGAGCAATGACAGGAACAGGTTCTTGCCCATCGACACCGGCGGGATCTGGCCCCCGGTGGCGGAGAGATCGACACCGCTCAGGTCGGCGCCCGCGCAGAATGCCTCGCCGGTGCCGGTCAACAAGACCACCCGCACGTCGTCGTCGTCCTCGGCGGCCGCGCACAACTTGGAGATGTGGTTGATCTGATCCGGGGTCATCGCGTTGCGATGTTCCGGTCGGTTGAGACGGATGCGCAGGAGGTGATCCTCATTGGTCACCTCGACGCCGTCGATCGACTCGAAGGGCACGACTACCTCCTGATCAGGGAAACTCGGAACTCAACGAGACCGACTCGTGGCCCACCCAGTAGGGCGCGCGGAGCAGGCCCTTCTGGAGCTTGCCCGTGGGGAGCCGAGGCAACTCGTCGACGAAGTCGACCGAACGCGGCACCTTCACGCGCGCGAGGCGCTCGCGACAACGCTCGATGAGCTCATCGGCGACCGCCGGCGACGGATCGACACCGTCGACCAGCTGGACCAGCGCCTTCACCTCTTCGCCGAGGTCCGCGTTCGGGACACCGATCACGGCCACGTCGGCAACCTTGGGGTGCGTCACGAGCACGTCCTCGATCTCCCTCGGGTAGATGTTCACGCCGCCGGCGATGATCATGAACGCCTTGCGGTCGGTCAGGAACAGGTAGCCATCGTCGTCGAGATAGCCGACGTCGCCGAGGGTCGACCAGCCACGGTCGTCGTAGGCCTCGCGCGTCTTCTCGACGTCGTCGTGGTATTCGAACGTGAAGCCGTCCGAGAACCAGACGGTACCGACCTGACCAGGACCGAGCTCGCGGCCATCTTCGTCGACGATGTGCGCGACACCGAGGACCACGCGACCCACCGAACCGGGTCGGGTCAGCCACTCGTCCGCGGAGATGAGCGTCATGCCGTTGCCCTCGGTGCCGGCGTAGAACTCGTAGAGGCACGGCCCCCACCATTCGAGCATTGCCTCCTTCACCGAGACCGGGCACGGCGCCGCGCCGTGCACACCGAACACCATGCTGGAGAGGTCGTAGCGGGATCGCTCCTCCGGTGGCAGCTTCAACATGCGGCTGAACATGGTCGGTACCCACTGGGCGTGCGTGACCCGGTGACGCTCGATGAGGAGCAACGCCTCCGCCGGATCGAAACGTTCCATCACCACGACGGTGCCGCCGGCGCGGTGCGTCGCCAGGCAGCCGTAGAGCGGACCGGCGTGGTACAGCGGGCCGGCCGACAGCCACACGGTCGCGGTGTCGAACCCGTAGAGATCTCGGAACGTCGGGAAGTAGCCCGGGACGTTCCAGGCCGGCTCGAGCGTGAGCGGCTTGCGCACCCCTTTCGGGCGACCGGTCGTACCCGACGAGTAGAACATCTCGCTGCCCGCCACCTCGGGGAGGACGGGAGTGGTCGGTGCGGCGGCGCGGGCACGTTCGTACTCCTCGAAACCGTCGAGGACACCCCCCACGACCAGCCGGAGCCGCACGCCCGGCAGCCGTTCACCGATGCCGTCGGCGGCGGCGAGCCGCGCCGACGCGACCAGCGCGACCGCCTCGCAGTTCTCGACCACGTAGTCGAGCTCGCCACGGGTGAGCAACGAGCTGATCGGCGTGTAGTAGAGCCCTGAACGCTGCGCGGCCCATACCACCTCCATGTACTCGAGCTCGTTCTCGAGCAAGATCGCAACGTGGTCGCCGGCCCGGAGCCCGGCGGCGTGGAACACGTGGGCGACCTGGTTCGAGCGAGCATCGAGCTCCGCGTACGTGAGCACCGCGCCGGTCGCGCCCATCACCACCGCGGGGTGGTCGGGACTTCTCGCCGCGTGGGTGGCCAGGTAGTACCGACGATCCGCGTTCGCGGCCGCCTCAGCCGACGGGGTGGTCACCGATCACCGCTTCGTCGATCAAGTGCTCGAGCTCCTCGGGTTCGACGCCGAGCTCCCGCAGGATCTCCTCGTTGTGCTCGCCCATGAGGGGTGCGGCGCGGTGGTGCCAGGGCGCGTCGCGCCCGTCCCAGATCGCGGGAAAGCCAGGAATGCGCACCTCGCCGGCCACCGGATGCTGCACCGGTTCGTAGAAGTGGCGCGCACGGTGTTGTTCGTTCTCGAAGACGACGCGGGGGTTCACGACCGGGGCAATCGGCACTCCCGCCGCCGACGAGATCGCGCGACGAGCTCCTCACGATCGGCATCCGCAAACATCGCCGAGAGCTCTGCGTCGACGCGGTCCTGCGCGGCGCGGCGCCCGGTGGCGGTGTCGAGGGTGGCCATCCGCGCCCATTCCGGATCGCCGAGAGCGCCCCGGAGCGCGCGCCACTGGTCGTCGGTCTCCACCGCGAGCGCGAGCCAGCAATCGCCGTCACCCACCCGGTACACGTTCTGCGGCGCCGCGAAGCGGCTTCGGTTGCCGTCACGCCCGAGAAGGACGCCATCGCGCTGGAACACCGCGAGCTGTTCGGCTGCGATGTTCAGCGCGGACTCGACCAGCGGCGCCTCGACGACCATGCCTTCGCCCGTGCGGTCGCGATGCTCCAGTGCTGCGAGGAGCGCGAACGTCGCGTGCAGTCCTCCAACGGGGTCGCACGGACCGCGTGGCACGATCGGCGCGCCTTCGTCGTGGCCGGTCACCCAGGCGAGACCGGTGACCTGCTCCATGGTCTGCGCGAACCCGGGCCGGTCCCGCCACTCGCCGTCGAGACCCCACGCCGGCATCCGCAGGACGATGAGTCCGGGATTGATGCGACGGACGTCGTCATCGACGAGGCCGAACCGGTCGAGGACGCGCGGTGTGTAGTTCTCGATCAGCACGTCGCACGTGGCGAGGAGGCGACGCGCGAGCGTCAAGCCCTCGGGCCGGGTGAAGTCGAGCGTGACCTCGCGCTTGTTGGTGTTGGCACCGTGGAAGAGCGGCGCCAACTCCCAGGGCCGGTCGCCCACCGACGAATACGCAGTCCCCATCCGGGTTCCGTCGGGGCGCTGGACCGACTCCACCTTGATGACGTCGGCACCGAGGAAGCCCAGGATCTGCGCGGCGTAGGGCCCGGCCCAGTAGGACGTGAAATCGAAGACGCGCACACCCGTGAGCGGTCGCGCCGGATCGATGGCGGTGGAGCCATGCGTCGTGTGTGTGCGCGTGCGCGGAAGCTCGTCGCGGATCGCTTGCGTGTCAGACCCCAGCCCGGCGACCGGACCGAACGGACGGGTCGGCGCACCGCTCAGCCGGTACGGCACCCGCGGCTGCAGCATCCCTCCGTCCGGGTGCTCGACGAACACCTCACGTTCGACGAATGGTGCGAAGTGCGGCAGCGTCTCGCCGTTCCCGAGCGGTGCGACGGGAATGCGTCGTTCGCTGGCGAGCCGCAGCACGTCTTCCGTGGAGTGCTTCGTGGTGAATTCCACGATTGCGGCCCGGAGCTCGCGGTCGTGGTCACCGCGCCGGTCGACCCGCCCGAGTTCGGGATGGTCGGCCCATTCGGCATGGCCGACCATCTCGGCAAAGGCGCGGAACTGCGCCGAGCCATTGGTCGCGAAGCCGACCCAGCCGTCGGCCGTCGGCTCGACCGACGGGACGTCGACGAAGCGCCCGATGGCCTCGGGCGCGGGACCTCGACCGTCGAGCTGCGCGGCGACGGCCTGGAACTGGTTGAAGGCGATCGTCATGGCCTCGAACGTCGACACGTCGACGAACGCACCCTGACCGCTGCGTCGCGCGCCGTGCACCGCCGCGAGCGCGGCGACGGCGGCGACCGTGCCGGCGACCCACTCCCCGATCCGCCCGCCGGTGGCGACCGGCGGCTCGTGCTTGCGGCCTCGGCTGGCGATCGAGCCACACCAGGCCTGCAGCGTGAATTCGGTGGCGGCACGGTCGGTCCAGGGGCCCGATCCGCCGAACCAGGAGATCGCGGCCACCACCAGGCCGGGCGCTCGCGCCCGCAACCCGTCGACGGTGCAGCCGAGCCATCCCCCCAGCTCGCGCGGGTGGCCGGTGACCACGACGTCGGCACCGTCGACGAGCCGCGCCAGGACGGTGCGGTCCTCGGGGACCTCCGGATCCAACACCGCGCTCCGTTTCGACGTGTGCAACAACGCGAACAGCGCAGACTCGGCACGGAACGGATCACCCTCAGGTCGTTCGACCTTCACGACGTCAGCGCCGGCATCGGCCAACATCTTGGTGCAGTACGCACCGCCGATGCCCGACGACAGATCGACGACGCGCACGTCGGCGAGCGGATACGCCGCGCTCACGGTTCTCTCGGCAACCCGAGCTCGCGCTCACCGACGATGTTGCGCTGGATCTGGTGCGATCCTCCGTAGATCGTCTCGGCCCGCGAGTACATGAACATGGTCTGCAACGCGTCGAACGGGTGCGGACCCGGTCGCGCCAGCAGAGCATCCGCGCCCATCACCTCCATCGCGAGCTCCCCGAGCTCCTGGTGGAAGGACGCCCAGAAGAGCTTGTAGACGTTGGTGACCGGCGCGGTCGTGCCGAGCTCGAGCGAGCTCATCGTGCGCAGCAGGTTCCAACGCAGAATGCGAGCTCGCGTCCATGCCGACGCCAGGTGTTGGCGCACGATCGGATCGTCGGCGCGTCCGTTGTCGCGTGCGAGCTGGGTGATGACCCGGAGCTCCTGTTCGAACGACAGCTGGTAGCCGACCGTCGACAGCCCACGCTCGAAGGTGACCGTGCTCATCGCCACCCGCCATCCGCCGTCGACCTCGCCGATGACGTTCTCGACCGCAGTCCGGGCGCGGTCGTAGAAGACCTCGCAGAAGTCGGTGTCACCACCGGTGAGGTCGCGGATCGGGCGGACTTCGATCCCGGGTTGGTCCATCGGGACCAGCAGGTACGAGATGCCGCGGTGCCGGCTGTCCGGCGCTCCGGTGCGACACAGCACGAAGTTCCAGTGTGCGAGGTGCGCGACCGAGGTCCAGATCTTGTGACCCGAGATCACCCACTCGTCGCCGTCACGCTCGGCGGTCGTGCGCAGGTTCGCGAGATCAGACCCGGCGTCAGGCTCGGAGTACCCCTGGCACCAGCGCACCGTCCCCTCGAGGATTCCCGGAAGGAAACGGCGTTGCTGCTCCTCCGAACCGTGAGCGATCAGGGTGGGCCCGAGGAGCCAGTCGCCGACCACGCCGATCCGACCCGGCCCCCCGGCGCGGACGTACTCGTCCCAGAAGATCAACTGTCGGCTCAGACCGAGATCGAGTCCGCCGACCTCCTTGGGCCACGCCATGCCGATGAACCCGGCGCGGCCGAGCTCTTGTTCCCACACGATCCGCGCGTCAACCGCTTGGTACTCCCGACCGGGCGCCCCCTGGTCGCGCACCGCGGCGAACTCGCCTTCCAGACGACTGCGGAGCCAGTCGCGTACTTCGTCGGCGAAGGCGCGGTCCTCCGCGGAGAACTGCAGGTCCATCGTCTACGCGCCGACGCCCTCGGGCTCCGTGAACGCCTTGTTCTTCTCCGCCTGCAACCCGATGTCGGTGCCCCACGGGACGGGACCGCCCGGTGGGCAGATCACGATGTGTTCGACCTCGATCTCCGTGTGGTGCAGGGCGGGCGCGAGCATCTCGACGATCAACTCACCGAGATCCGAGGCAGTCATGAACTTCTCGGTGCCGCGGGCGAAGCGCAGCATCTTCGGCAGCATCCGCGCGGTGATCTCGGGGTCGTAGTCGGTGGCGATCGCGGTACCCGCGGTCGGGCCCACGGCGATGCGCGTGAAGCGCGTGTCCGGGAACTCCATGCGAAGGCCGTCGACTCCCTGGTCGAGCGCAGCTTTCGAGGCCGCGTAGTGGATCATGCCCGGGTACGCAGCGCCCACGCTGTCGGAGCCGAGGTAGGCGACGATCCCGTCGGGCGCGAGCCGCGACGCGGCGGCGGTGAGCAACTGAAGGCCGCCGATGGCATTGGTCTCGAACACGTCACGGAACGTCTCGGGCGGAGTCTCGTCCATCGGCATGAGCGGCGAGATCCCGGTCGCGAAGACGAGGAGGTCGAGCCCCCCGAGCACGGCGATCGCGTCGTCGACGATACGGGTGCAGTCGGCCGGAATCCGGACGTCACCGACGACGACGCTCCCGCCGCCGGCTTCCGCCACCGCGGCTTCGAGCTTGTCGCGGCTGCGGGCGGAGAACACGACCGCAGCACCGGCCTTGACCGCCTCGATCGCCACGCATTTGCCGATACCGGTCGACGAGCCGACGACCAGTACCCGACTTCCCGACAGATCCACCGCCATCCGCTCGTCCCCCTCTGGAACCGTAGGCATCGGCCCGATCCCGCCGATTGCATAATGTATCCGGTCATGGGTCTCGCCGCCGAGGGCGCCGTCATCATCGAGGTGGGCTGCAACGAGTTCACCACGAAGGAGCAGAATCCTCACGCGCCGTACGGGGTCGACGAGGTCGCCGCGGATGTTGTCGCATGCGCGCGCGGGCGCGGCGGTCGCGCACTTCCACGCACGGGGTGACGACGGCGCGCAGGACTGGTCCGGCGCCGACGCCTACGAGCGGGCGATGGGTCTCATCGGCGCCGAGAGCGACATCGTCACCTACCCGAGTTACTTCGGCGACCACTCACACATCTGGGCGCTCGCCGATCGCGTGCGCCCGGCGGCCCGTCCGCGATCCTCGCGTCGTACGACGTTCCCCAGGAGGTCGTGGGACCGCGCCTCTGGAACGAGGCGGAGCAGAAGTTCGAAGATCCCCCGTTCGACACCGTCGGGGGGGTCGCGCCGCCAGATCCGCTCGGCGAGATGGCCCAGCGCGGCGTACGGCCGACGGTCAACGTGTTCGACGTCGGCGAGGCACGCTGGCTCGCGCTCGCCATCCGCGCCGGCATGTTCCCGACGCCGCTCTACGTGAAACTGTTCCTGTGCGAGCAGCTCGTGACCGGCCCCTTTGCGGATCAGCACGGTATCGACGCCTACCTCTCGCAGCTGCCGAACGACGTCGATCTCGAGTGCGTGATCGTTCCCTACACGATGATGGATCCGGCTCGCGCCGAGGACCTCGTGCGAGCGGCGTTGGCGCGGCGGCTGCATGTGCGCGTCGGGATCGGCGACAGCCCGTACGCCTACCCGACCGCGAGCAACGCCGAGTTGGTCGCGCGCGCGGTCGATCTCGTGGTCGAAGCCGGGCTGCGACCCGCAACCCCGGCTGAGGTCCGCACTCGATTGGGCTTGACCGCGTTCACGGGGTGACCGTGGCCGACGCGAGCCACTCGTCGATCACCGCGTCGACGGTGGTCAGCCACGCGACGTACCGCAGCTGGTGGTCGAAGACCACGTCGGTGAACGCCGGCGGTACGCCGACGACGCCGTCACGCGGGATGACCACCCGGTAGCCGAAGTCGACCGCCGCGGCCGCGGCGGCGGGTATCCCCACGTTGAGCGAGCCGCCCACGAGCACGATCGTTTCGACCCCGAGGCTCCGCAACAGCGGATCGAGCTCCGTACCGACGAACGGCGCGAGTCCGTGGAACCGGACCTGCCAGATGTCGCCCGGCTCGAAGAGCTCGAGCGCCGGCGCCGCGCCCGGGGATCCCTCGAGCAGGTGCTCGCGATGACGCAGCGCGCTCGACGAGAATCGGCGCCGTCGCGAGCGTGCCGGTGCCGTCGGGCCGGAAGCTCGACGTCGTGTGGACGACCGTGACGCCGACCGCGCGCGCGGCGCGTGCCAGACGGGCAACGTGCTCGACGATTCCCAACTCCCGGCCCGCGGCGGCGAGGGGTGCTCCCGGCGACGACGCCGAGTTCGTGTCACTCAGGTCGCCGACGGTCAACCGCTTCATCTCGGTGAGCACCAATGCCGTCCGGCTCGGCTCGACCAGTTCGGTCAGGTCCGCGGTCATGCGTTCCCGCGGTTCATGCCGAGCAGGTGGACGGCCTGCTCGAGGAGCTGGCTGATCACGGGGACGAGTGCTTCCTGCGTGGGATCCGGATGCTCACGTCGACGGTTGTGCTTGTTGACCAACGACGCGATCGACGCCATCTTGAACCGGGCGTGGGCATCGAACCAGGCCAGATCGGAGACGTGGTGGCCCGCCTCGCCTTCGTACGCCGCGAGGACCTCGTCGCGGGTCGGCATGCCGGGTGGAGTCGGCCGGATCGCCGACGGTTGTTCGGCTGCGTCGACGTACGACAGGAACCAGCTCAGGTCGATACGCGGATCCTCACGACACCAGAGCTCCCAGTCGATGACCGCCACGACGCGATCGCCGTGGGCGAGCATGTTCCCGAGCCGATACTCACCGTGCACGATCGTCGACGGCAGTGCCACGGGCAGTGACCCGAGCAACGCGTCGGCGCACTCCTCGTACCCGGCGCGGAGATCGTCGCCCACGGTTTCGAAGATCCGCACCCACCTGGTCACCTCGTCGACCAGTGGGACGTCGGGCTCGTCACCGAGTCCGACGTCGTCGGGCCGTATCCCGTGCACACGCGCCAGGATGCGCGCGCCATCCAGTTGGCGCCCGTGGATCTCTTCGGGAGGCGGGAGCGCGGTCGCGTTCGTCGAGCAGAGGCTCGAACGACTCACCCGCGAGGAACTCCATGGCGTAGAGCGGTGGCACGACCGGCGGGTCGCCGGGATCGATGAACCGGATCGGAGCGACCGGGGCACAGCCCGTCCGCGCGATCGCGTCCTGCACCCGCGCCTGGCGCAGCACGTCGCGGTTCCGGACGGGCGGCAGCCCGGCGGGCGCGACCTTCACGACGATCGGCGCGGTGCCGTCGAGCGTGACCAGATACGTCAAGCTCGACTTTCCGCCGACGAGGCGGCGGAGGTCGGTCGTGCGCACCCCCGGCTGCCAGTCGTCCACGAGCGCGGCGACACGATCGTGGAGACCGGGAGCTTCGATGTCGGTCACACCGCCTCTTCCCACGCTGTCCCGCCCGCAATTTTGGATATATTATGCAGCCTCGCATCACCGCGCCGGGGGGACGAGCTGCCATGGTCGAGTACGACCCGTATTCGGACGAGATCCAGCACAATCCGTACCCGGTCTACCGCCAGCTCCGCGACGAAGCGCCCGTGTACCACAACGAGCAGTACGACTTCTACGCGCTCAGCCGGTACGACGACGTGCTCGCCACCATCATCGACTTCGAGCGCTTCACCACGACGCAGGGAGTCTCGCTCGAGCGCGCCGAGGTGGGTCAGGATCTGCTGATCCTGAAGGATCCACCCGAGCACACGTGGTACCGCAAGGCGATGGCTCGCATGTTCACGCCCCGCACCATCGCCGAGCTCGAGCCGTTCATCCGCCGCGTGACCGTCGAGTTGCTCGACGATCTGCAACGCGAGCAACCGGACCACTTCGACGTCACCGCCGACTTCGCGTTGAAGTTGCCGCTGTACGTGATCGCGGAGTTGATCGGACTCCCCGACGATTACCGAGTCCGTGCCCGTGAGCTGAGCGAGCTCACCGCCCGCCGCGATCCGTCACCGGAGGTGATGCAGCAGACCATCGAGCACATGACGACGTTCCGCGAGTATCTCATCGGGGTCACCGCGGAGCGTCGGCAGCATCTCAACGACGACATCGTCAGCGCGCTGATCACGAAGCCGATCGTCGACGGCGAGGGCGACGAGCACTTCCTCACCGACGACGAGATCTCGTTCTTCTTCTTCGAGCTCACCTTCGCGGGGCACGAGACCACCGCCAAGTCGATCACCAATGCCATGGTCGCGTTGTCGTGGTACCCGGACCAGCGGCGTGAGCTGGCCGCCGACATCTCGCTCGTCCCCAATGCGATCGAAGAGTTCCTGCGCTGGGACACGGTCTCGCACTACCTCACCCGGACCCCGCTCGACGACGCGACCCTGCACGGTGTCACCATCCCTGCCGGGCGACCCGTCGCCTGCATGATCGCGTCGGCCAACCACGACGAGCGCCACTACGAACACCCCGAGCTCCTCGACATCCACCGTCAGATCAGCCGCGGCGTCTCGTTCGGTTTCGGTCCGCACGTGTGTATCGGCGCCGCGGTCGGCGCGGCTCGAGATGCGCATCGCCTTCGAGGAATTCTCCTCCCGCGCTTCCCCGACTTCCACATCGGTGACCCCCAACGGATCGTCCGGGCTCCGTCGGCGCAGATCCGTGGTTTGTCCCACCTTCCGCTGGAGATCGATTGAACACTCCCGCCGTGCACGACGAGTTGAACGTCACGATGATCGACGACATCTCCGACATGCACCGCGTGCTCCGGGAACTGCGCGCCGAGGCACCGGTGGTGCGGGTGCGCTGCGACGGTGTCCCCGCGTGGATGATCCTCACCTACGAGGGATTGCGCGATGCGCTGCGCGACGAGGAGACCTTTCCCTCGGCGGCGTCCTACAGCAAGAACACCGACCCCGCGGTCGGGCGCACCCTCAACACCATGCAGGGTGCCGAACACACCCGCAATCGTGCGGTCGTGTCACCGACGTTCCGCAAGCAGCGCATGGCGACCTACGGCGCCGAGGTGCTGACGCCCGTCTGCCATTCCTTGGTGGACGACTTCGCGGGCACGCAGGAGGTCGATCTCCGCGCGGTGCTCACGCACCTCTTCCCGATGGTGGTGATCACGCGGTTGCTGGGCCTGCCGTGGCATGACTACGAAGTGCTGGAACGCTGGTCGAACGCGCTGTTCACGTTCCCGATCGACCCCGAGGGCGCGCTGCGGGCGAAGGCCGAATTCACCGAGTTCCTCGAGGGGGTCATCGACGCCCGGCGCCGGGAACCGACCGACGACCTCGTGAGCACGCTGGTCGCCGGCGAGTTCCAGGGGCGCACGCTCGAGCAGGAGGAGATCCTGTCGTTCCTGAGGCTCCTGTTCCCCGCGGGAACCCACAACACCACGAACGCGATCGGCAACATGTTCTACGCGCTCCTGGAGGAACCCGATCGGATGGAGCGCGTGCGCCACGACGATGCGGCGCGACACTGGGCCGTCGAGGAGACCCTGCGCTGGGAACCGTCGGTCGGCAACCTGCCGCGCCAGGCCGGGCCGCTCGGCACGACGTTCCACGGCGTGGAGATCCCACCGGATGCGCCGATGGTGTATTCGTTCTCGGCGGCCAACCGTGACCCGGCGATGTTCGACGATCCCGACCGCTTCGATCTCGACCGTCATCCCCAGGAGATGCTGACGTTCGGCCTCGGCGAGCACTTCTGCCTCGGTGCGTGGCTCGCCCGCCAGGAGATGCGCGTCGCCCTCGAGGTGATGATCGAACGAACGAAGCACCTTGCGCTCGCGGACCGAGACGCGGCGCGTCCGCGCGGCGGCTCGCTGCGGGGTCCGGCAACGCTCCCCGTACTCATCGACTGGTGAAGGCAGGCCCGAGCATGGATCTCCCCATCCCCGAGCACGTGCGACCCATCCGCGACCAATTCCACGACTTCATCCGCGAGCGGATCATCCCGCGCGAACAGGAGATGTACTCCTGGTGGCTCGACGGCGACCCGGGCGCCGGGCTCATGGCCGAGCTGCGCGCGCAGGCGAAGGCCGAGGGGCTGTGGGCGATCGGTCACCCGAAGGAGGTCGGTGGCGGCGGGATGCCGTTCATGGACTACGTGTACATCAATGAGGTGATCGGGCTCTCCGAACCCGCGGTCTGGGTGTTCGGCACCGGCACGCTGCAGGACACGATGATGCTCAACGAGTTCGCGTCGCCGGAATGGCGCGACCGTTACCTCGGCCCGCTCGTCGACGGCGACATCATCCAGAGCTTCGGCATGACCGAACCGGGGGTCGCGTCGTCGGACGCGACCCAACTCCAGACCACGGCCGTGCTCGACGGAGACGAGTGGGTGATCAACGGCCGCAAGTGGTTCACCAGCTTGGCTCACTACGCCAAGTACACGACGGTGATCGCCCGCACCGAGGACGATCCGGCACGGCCCCACCTGGCGTTCTCGGCCATCATCGTCCCGACCGACACCCCTGGCTACAACATCATTCGGGCGGTGCCGGTGTTCGGCGACACCGACGGCGATCACTGCGAGGTCGAGTACGACAACGTCCGCGTCCCGGCCTCGAACCTCCTCGGCGGGCGCGGCCAGGGGTTCCTGCTCGGGCAGAAGCGCCTCGGTCCCGGTCGCGTCTTCCACGCCATGCGATTCCTCGGTCGCGCACAACGGGCCTACGACTTCATGTGTGAGCGCGCGGTACGACGCGTGGCGTTCGGTGGCCCACTCGCAGAGAAGCAGCTGATCCAGCAGATGGTCTTCGAGACCGCCGCCGAGATCCGTGCGTGCCGTCACATCGCGCTCGATGCTGCCGCGCAGATGGACGCCGGCGATCCCGCGCGCGTCGAGATCGGGATGATCAAGGTGCTCACCGCGCGCATGTTCCACAACGCGGTCGACCGCGCCATCCAGGTCCACGGCGGCATGGGCGTCACCGGCGACCTGCCGCTCGAACGGTTCTACAAGGAGGCGCGCCTCGGGCGGATCTGGGACGGCCCCGACGAAACGCACATCGCGACCGTGTCTCGCCTGCTGCTCAAGCCGTACCGCGACGCAGCCACCGAGGGCTGAGGCCTTCGGCGAAGGCCTCCAACCCGTCCATTGCGTCACGCCCGCGGTTCCACGGCATGACCACGACCCGATCAACCCCGATCGCTTCCAGCTGACCCATCTCCTCGGGCGACGGCTTCGGGTGGAGGACCGTCACGTTGAAGGGACGCGTCGCGCCCTCGGCCTCTCGAAAGGAGCGGAGGCGCGCGACCCGTTCTTCGATCGCGCCGATGTCGGTGGCCACGCCACCGGACAACCAGCCGTCACCCAGACGCGCCGCGCGCAACAACGCGCGGTCGGACTCCCCACCGAACATGATGGGCGGGTGGGGCGAGCTCGACGGTTTCGGCTCGAAGAACACCGGCTCGAAGTCGAAGTGTCGCCCGTGGAACGACGGCTCGCGCTCGGTCCAGAGACTGCGGAGTACCAGCCACCGCCTCTTCCGTGCGCGAGAAACGGGTGCGCGGATCGAGACCCACGGCGGTGAACTCCTCCGCGAGCCACCCCGCGCCGACGCCGAGGATGGCGCGGCCGCCGGAGAGCACATCGAGCGTGGTGACCGCGCGCGCCGCGACGAACGGGTGTCGCAACGGCAGGACGTACACCGCGGTCCCGAGCTTGATCGTCGACGTCGCCCGCGCGATCTGCATGAGCACGAGCCACGGGTCGTAGAGCGGAGTGTCGAGCGCGAACGGGAACGAGCCATCGGCGGTGTACGGGTACGCGCTGGTGACGCTCACCGGAAACACCACATGGTCAGGAACGAACACCGACTCGTACCCGAGTGCCTCGGCCCGCGCCGCGATCTCCGGCATCTGCTCGGGCCTGACCATCACCAGATTGAGACCCACGTCCATCGCTACCTCCCCCGGTCCAACAAGTTTTTCGTAGTGTGTCGACCATGACGGACTCTGGCCTTTCCGCGGAAGACACGATTGCGCTCCACCAGCTCGTGTACCGCTACGCGCAGATCGTCGACGACGCGGAGTTCCACGACCTCGTCGACATCTTCACTCCCGACATCGAATTCGACACCTCCGCGTTCGGCAACCCGCCGCTCATCGGCATCGAGCCGGTCATCCAGTCGTACGTCGACGCGCGTCATCCGGTCGCCCACCACGTCACCACGCCGGTCGTCACCACGGATGCGGACGGCACGGTACGGGTGCGCAGCAAGGTCCTGTCGTTGCTCGCCGGTGGACTCTGCGGGAGCGGCACCTACGACGATGTCGCAGTGCGAACCGCCGACGGTTGGCGCATCGCGAAGCGCGTCATCGGCCTGCGCCGCGAGCAGGATCTGAAGCGACCACCACCTCGCCCTGCGAGCTGACGCGCTCAGATCCGGACGACCTGCCCGCCGTCGACCGCGATCGTCTTCCCGGTGAGCCACGCCGAGTCCTCCGACAGCAGGAACGACACCGTGCCCGCGAGGTCGTCGGGCGTTCCCAGCCGCTTGATCGCCATCTGGGCGAGCAGCCCGGCCTGGTACTCCTCAGGGACCATCTCGCGGGTGGCGTCGGTGAGGATCGGGCCGGGCGCCACCGCGTTGCAGCGGATGTTGAGCGGCGCCAGCTCCACCGCGAGGCACACGGTGAGGCTGTTGATCGCCGCTTTGGCGATCGAGTAGTAGCCGACCGCCATCCACGCCGCGGTCGACGACTGGTTCACGATCGCGCCGCCTCCGCGCGCGGCGATCGCCTGGTAGCACGCGCGGGTGCAGCGCAACGCACCGTTGAGGTTCACGTTCATGAAGTGCTGGTAGTAGTCGAACTCGACTTCGAGCAGCGTCTCGTTGCGCATGCCGCCGTAGATGGCGGCGTTGTTCACGAGGAAGTCGATGCCGCCGAACGCATCGATGGTGGCGGTGGCCATGGCCGACGGGCTGTCGTCGTCGGAGATGTCGAGTGCGACCGCGATGGCGCGGCCGCCGTCGGCCATGATCTCCTTCGCCACGCGCTCGGCGCCCGCCACGTTGATGTCGGCGACGACCACGCTGGCGCCTTCGGCGACGAGGCGTTTGGCGTATCCCTCGCCGATTCCACCACCGGAACCGGTGACGATGGCGACCTTGTCCGTGAATCTCATGTCGCTCCTCCTCGTACGGTCTGACCGATCAGGACGTGATGCCCAGGTACGCGGCCGCGAGCTGCTCCGCGTTCGCTTCGTCACGAGCGCCCGACCACACGACCCGGCCGAGCTCCATGAACACGAGCACGTCGGCGAGCCCCATGACCTCGTTCGCCTTCTCGGCCACCAGGATCACCGCCGAGCCGCGATCACGCAGCTCCCGGATCGCGTCGAACACGACTTCCGATGCCAGCGGCGAGAGCCCGAGCGTCGGCTCGTCGGCGATGAAGATCTTGGGAGGCTGCTCGAGCGCGGGTGCCAGGCTGAGCATCTGTTGCTCGCCGCCGGACAGCAGGCCGGCGATCTGGTTCCGGCGCTGCTCGAGGACGGGGAAGCGTTCGCAGGCACGGCTGCGCTCGTCGGCGTCGCGGAGCAGCACCTTCAGGTTCTCCTCGACCGTCAACCCGGGGAAGATGCCCCGGGCCTCGGGGATGAGCAACAGCCCGCCACGCGATCGCTGCACGGCGGATTCGGCCGTGACGTCGACGCCTTCCATCACAACCCGGCCGGTGGTCGGCTCGACCAGCCCCGCGGCGACGCTGCAGAGCGTCGACTTCCCAGCTCCGTTGGCCCCCAGGAGCGCGAGCACCTGGCCGGGCTGGACGGCAATCGACGCGCCGTACAGCACCCGGACGTCGCCGTAGGCCGCGACGATGTCGTCGAGCCAGAGGGCGGCGCCCTCGCTGACGAGCGTCAGCTGTGGGGCGTCTTCCTGCACGAGACCGATCTCGCGCGCCAGCGAGCCCGATGCCTCGTCGGCGCGCACCGCCGCTTCCGCGGTCGCCACATCGCCGGAACGGGCCGCGGCGGCCGCGGCTTCGTCTGCGTGGAGCTCGGCTTCCGCTTCGAGCACGCGCTCCTTGTGTTCCTTGGCGAGGCGCTTCTCGAGCTTCTTGTGCCCGATGATGGCGAGGAGACCGTCGGGGTTCTGAGCGAGGTTGATCGCACCGAGACCGAAGAGGATCGTCGTGAAGTAGGTGGACGTAACCAGGTCGTGGACGCCTCCGGTGAGAAAGTCGTTGCCGATCCACGAGAAGATCAACTGCGAACCACCGCCGAACGCAAGACCGGCGAGCAGCGCGCCGCCCGGACGGCGGATCCCGAAGGTGACGGCCACCGCGATCCAGACCAGCCCGATGACCGGCGGCGCGCTCAGGTTGGTGACCCCGCCGTCGTTCATGGCGAGGAGCGCGCCGCCCAGGCCCGCGATCCCGGCCGACAGGGCAAAGATCAAGATCCGGGCCCGACCCGGCTTGATCCCTGACGCTCGAGCCGCGACTTCGCTACTGCGCACCGCCAACATCTGGCGTCCGGAGGGAGAACGCATGAGCGCGTGCACCATCAGCGTCCCGAGCCCGAAGATGATCAGGAACAACACGAAGCGCTGCGGTGCCTGACCGAAGTCGTACTTCGGGAGCAGCGGCAGATCGAGCGTCGGGTCCCGCACCAGCCAGCCGTTCGATCCGTGCGAGATCGATTCCTGTTGGAAGAACACCAGGTCGGCGGTGAACGCCACCGCGAAGGTGCCCAACGCGAGCGCGACTGCACCCAATCGTTGCACCGGCCAGGCCACCAGCGTGCCGACCGCAGCCGCGCACAACGCGGCGATCACCGCCGCGAAGAGCCAGTTGATCTGCCCGTGCGTCGCGATCAACGGGATGTCGACGCCCCAGTCGCGATTGAGCGCCCATCCGGCCGCGAATCCACCCGAGATGACGAACGTGGCCTGCGAGAGGCTCACCATGCCGCCGAGGCCGGTGACGACGACGAACGACAGGAAGATGATCGCGAAGATCACGCCCTTGGCGATGATCCCCTGCTCGTAGGCGTCGGCCTGCAGCGCCGGGACGTCGATCCATTGCAACGTGAACGCCATGAGCGCCAGCGTCGCCACCGCCCACGGTAGGCGCCGCCGCCACGCGGGCAGTCCCACCCGGTGATCGGGCGGCGGCTTCTCCTCGGCGACGGTCCCGCCGGCCCGGCTCCGGTCGCGCCCGGCGATCAACAGGATCAGGATGGTGAGGATGAACGGGATCGCGGAGCGGAACCCGCTGAGGTTCTTGAGGAACTTGGGCAGGAAGTCATCCCCGTAGCCCGCCACGAGATTCTGGATCACGCCCAGGATCAGTCCGCCGGCGAACGCGATCGGGATCGACTTCAGCCCACTCAACGCGACCGCGGCGAGCGAGCCGAACACCACGAGCGTGAAGAAGGAGTCGCTGAGGGGGAACAACGGACCGATGAGCACACCGCCCAATCCCGCGAGCAGCATCGTCATGACCCAGGCAACGGCGGACGCGCGCGCGGTGCTCACGCCGCGGAGGGTGGCGAGCGTCTCGCGGTCGACGCTGGCGCGCATCTCCAGACCGGTCCGGGTCTTGCGGATGATGAACCAGAGCAGGAACGCGGCGATGGCGGCGGCGACGAAGACCGCGAGCTGATCGCTGTTCAGGTTGACGTTGGGGAGCCCGGCCCACCCGAGGCGGAACACGTGCGGAGGCGTCGGACCGACGCCGGGCACCGTGCCTCCCGAGGACGTGATCTGGCTGACGAGCGGCAGGTCGGTCCCGAGCAGGCCGTTCCCGACCGCCTCCACCAGCCATTGCGCCAACGCCGGGAGCGCGACGAGGAGACCGATGGTGCCGACGATGCGGGCGTAGATCGGCGCCTTGGCCAGGCTGCGCAGCAGGACCTTGTCGAGCAGGAGCCCGAGCAGCGGCGCAAAGATGAACACGGAGATCACCAGCGAGGGCACGATGGGCATGTTCTGACCGACGTGCAGCTGGTAGTAGAAGTACGCGCACGTGAAGGCAACGGCGCCGTGCGCGAAGTTGAAGATCCCCGACGTCTGGTACGTCAGGACGATTCCCGCGGCCATGATCGAATAGATCGCACCGGTCACGAGCCCGGAGAGCACGAGGTTCAGAAACTGGTTCACCGCGGTCCGGCTCCCTCGTCGGATGACGTGTCGTGCCGACGGAGCCGGAAGGCTGCACGCCTCCCGGCTCCGTCCAGTGCTCGATCGGGACGCGAGGTCCCGGGTTCGTTAACCCTTCGGAGCGGGAATCACCTTCGGCTTGCCATTCCCGGAACTCGGGAAGTTCAACGCCGGGTAGCACCCGTAGGGCACGAGGACCGAGAACGCGGCGCCGTCACTCTTGGCCAGCTGGGCGCACGAGGTGCCCAACGTGTACCCGGCCGGGTACGTGGTCGGGCCGATGACGTTCTTGATCTGGTACGTCATCTTCGACGCGGCCTTCTGGATGGCGGGTCCGGTCAGGTTCTTGCCCGCCGCCTTGACCGCCTGGATGAACATGTCAGCCGAGAAGTACGAGGCCAACGTGGCGAGGCTCAAGGTTGCGTTGGGGTCCTCCTTCTTGATCGAGTCGACGACCTTCTGCATGTTCGGGTTGGTCGGCGCGGACTCGGGGATCGACCACTGCGTGTAGACCTCGAGCGACTCGGCCGCCTTCACGATCCGCGGGTCGTACGTCGTCGGGTTGACGATGATCCCGTTGAAGCCGGCTTGGCGCAAGCCCTTCGACAGGCCCTGCACGTCGGCGAAGGACGTCACCAGGTACGTGATGTCCGGCGGCTGACCACCGTTCGACGTCATCATCGCCTGCACGTACGGCGTGTAGTCGGTGGTGGGCGTGGTGAGCGAGAGCGCACCCTTGGCGTAGGTGACCTTGTAGCCCGCGACCTTGAAGGTCTTCGCCGCCTGGGCGGTTCCGCTCTTCGACGACGCGTCGTCACTGCCGATGATGGCGATCGTCACACCCTTGGGCGCGGTCGCGTTCCCCTCGTCCTTCAACTGCTTGCTCAGCATGCTGGGGAGGGAGAGGGAACCGGGAGCCGACTTCGGGAACGGGGCCACCAGCGATCCGGTGATACCGAACGCGTACGGCGTGTCCCAACCGAGCGGGCTGATGTTCCAGCCGAAGAGCGGGGTCTTCTGCTGGGTCAAGAACTGCATCGGCGGCACCGAGGTGAGCGACGGCACGATCGCCGCGACGCCCTCCTGCTGCACGAGCCGCTGCGCCTCGGCGAGCGCCCCGCGGTGTCGCCCTGCTTGTAGTTCGTGATGTCGGTGAAGCTGAACTTGCGGCCGTTGACGCCGCCCTTCGCGTTCTCCTCGTCGAAGCGGGCCTTGGCCCCGATTTCGCCTCCGGCGAACTGGGACTCGATGAGTCCACCCACCTTGATCTCGCTGCTCGTGATCCCGGTGGTCTGTGATCCCACGGTCGCGCCGGCGGCGCCGGACAACGCGAGTGGGATCGCCACTGAGAATGCGGCCAGGAAGGCCAGGACTTTGCGCTTGCTCATGGGTGATCTCCCCCTATTGGTCACTTGGATCAAGAATCGGTCGACGACATCGAATCGCCGAGGTAGGCGGTGCGGACTGCCGGGTTCGTCTGGATCTCCTCGGGCGATCCCGTGGCGAGTACGGAACCCAGATCGAGCACGATGATGCGGTCACACGTGTTCATCACGAAGCCCATGTCGTGCTCGACGAGGAGCACCGACGCGTTGGTCTCGCGACAGATCGTGTCGATCCGCTCGCCCAAGCGCGCCGCTTCGGTGCGATCGAGGCCAGAGGTGGGCTCGTCGAGCAGCAGAAGCTTCGGCTCGTCGACGATCGCACGCGCGAGTTCGACGATGCGGGCGATGCCGATGGGCAACGAGCCCGCCGACTCCTTGCGCATGGCGGTCAGACCGCAGAGTTCGAGGACCTCTTCCACGCGTCGCCGACGCTCGCGCTCGAGTGCGCGGCGCGGTGGGAACCACACGAGGTCGGCCACGAATCCGCCCCGACCGCCCCGCCACTCGACCGCCGAGAGGACGTTGTCTTCGACCGACAGCCATCCGAACGTCTGCACCCGCTGGAACGTCCGCCGGAGGCCGCGTCGAGCCCGTTCGACGGCCGACTTCCCGCTGACGTCGACGCCGTCGAGGAACACGCGTCCGGTGTCGGGTTCACGAACGCCCGCGACCGCGTCGAACAGCGTGGTCTTCCCCGCGCCGTTCGGGCCGATGATGCCGAGAACCTCGCCCGCGTAGGCGGTGAGGCTCACATCGGTGAGCGCGGCGATGCCACCGAAGCGGACGCCGATGCCCTCGAGGCGCAGCACCTCCTGCTCGCCGCGCGGTGCATCGACCACGTGGGTCGACCCGCGGTCCACCGAACTCGCCAATCCGCTTTCCCCCTGTAGAGCCTTCGTCCGCCGAGCGCACGGCCGACGAGTCGTGCGTGACGCTAACCCAGATCGGATCATGTATACAACATGCATCGCATGCCGCCGCGAGAGGGTACCTTCAGGACGGAGCGAGCGGTACGCGGGTGTCCGCACAGATGCCGCGATCCCGAGGGGGCCGTTGTGGTCGGGACCGAGACCCATACGACGATCTGCCGCTTCTGCCACGCGTACTGCGGCATCGAGGTCGACGTCGAGGACAACCGCGTCCTCGCGGTCCGGGGTGATCGCGATCACGCAGTCTCGCAGGGCTTCACCTGCGAAAAAGGCCGGCAACTCCCGAACCAACATCACGACGTTCACCGCATCCGCGCCACGCTCCGCCGTCGACGCGACGGGACCTTCGAGGAGATCCCGAGCGAGACGGCGATGGACGAGCTCGCGGCTCGGTTGCAGGACATCATCGCTGAGCACGGCCCGCGGTCGGTCGCGCTCTACAACGGCACCAAGTCCTGGTCGAACGTCTCGTTCGCGCTCGGTTTGAGCTGGCTGAACGGCATCGGTTCACCCTCGTTCTACACCACCGTCACCGTCGATCAGCCGGCGAAGTCCATGGCGGGCGCGCTGCACGGCTACTGGCAAGGCGGCTTCCATCGCATCGACGAATCCGACGTCGTGCTCTTCGTCGGCACCAATCCGCTCCAGTCGTTCCTGGTCGAAGCGGTGAAACTTCCCTGCCCGAACGCGCTCGTCTACCTCCGCCAGTGCGTGCAGAACGGGCTCCAAGCGATCGTGATCGACCCTCGGCGCACCGAGACTGCGCAGCACGCCGCGCTCCACCTCGCGGTGAAGCCCGGCGAGGATCCGACGCTGCTCGCAGGGATGGTCCGCGTCATCATCGACGAGGAGTTGTACGACCACGCGTTCGTGGCCGAGAACGCGGATCGGCTCAGTGACCTGCGCGCCGCGGTGGAGCCGTTCACCCTCGACTACGTCGAGCGGCGAGCCGGTGTGGCCGGCACGGATGTCGCGCGGGCGGCCCGGCTGTTCGCGCGCGGGCCGCGAGGTTCGGCGGTTGCCGGTACCGGGCCGAACATGGCGCCCCACCCGCTGTCGACCGAGATGCTCGTGTGTGCGCTCAACACGTTGTGCGGCCGCTACGGCCGCGCCGGTGACGCCGTGAACCACGCGGGCGTGCTCGGCGCGGGCTACCAACCGCGCGAGGGCGCGCTCCCTCCCCGCGAGTTCTGGGGTTACCTCGAGCCCCCGAGAATCCGAGGTCTGCGCACCCTCAACTGGGAGCAACCGGCCGCCGCGCTGTGCGACGAGATCCTCACCCCCGGAGACGGGCAGGTGCGCGCGCTCATCTGCAACGGCGGCAACCCGGCGGTGGCGTTCCCGGATCAGGAGAAGGTGGTGCGGGCGCTGACCTCGCTCGACCTCCTCGTGTGCCTCGACGTGCACATGGGCGCGACACCGCAGCTTGCCGACTACGTGTTCGGTTGCAAGCTCTCGCTCGAGAAGCCGGACTACACGCGCCACCTCGAGTGGTACTTCCCGACGCCGTTCGCTCAGTACACCCCCGCGATCCTCGAAGCCGAGGGTGACGTGATCGACGAATGGGAGCTCTTCTGGGGTCTCGCGCATCGCATGCGAGTACCGCTCGAGCTCGGGCGCGCACCGCTCGGACCGCCGGTCGCGAACCCACGGCCGGTGGACATCGACGTCAAGCCGACGACCGACGAGCTCATGGAGATCGAAGCCGCCGACGCGCGGATCCCGCTCGCGAGGGTCAAGGAGTACCCGAGCGGTCACGTGTTCGAGGAGGCGCGCGTGACCATCGCGCCGCGGAACGCCGAGGCGGCGCGCTTCGATCTCGCACCCCAGCTGTTCCTCGACGACCTGGCGCGGGTGGCGGCCGAGCCGCTGGTCGACGGCGGGGGCTACCGAGCCGGCGATCACTTCACCCACCGACTCACGAGCCGCCGGCTCCGCCAGGTGTTCAACTCGACCGGGGTGCACCTGTCCGGGCTCAACCAGCGCGGCCCCGGCAATCCGGCCTACATGAACTCCGGTGACATGGTCACGGTGGGTGTCGCCGACGGCGATCTCGTGGAGATCACGTCCGAGCACGGCAGCATCATCGGCCTGGCCAGGGTCGACGACGCGCTGCGCTCGGGCGTCGTGTCCATGGCCCACTCCTGGGGCGCACTCCCGGGCGCCGAAGACGTCGTCGGTCATGCCGAGGCGGGCGCGTGCACCAACCGACTGATCGCCAACGACTCCGACTTCGAACCGCTGATCGGACAATGCCGCCAGAGCGCGATCCCCGTGAACGTACGAGCGATGGGAGCAAGGAGATGATCGACTGGGAACCACACGCCGAAGAGTTCCGGCTCAACCCCTATCCGCTCTACCGACAGCTACGCGACGAAGCGCCGCTCTACCACAACGAGCGCAGCGGCTTCTACGCGCTGACTCGCTTCGACGACTGCTGGAACGCGCTGGTCGACACCAAGCGCTTCGTCAGCAGCGGCGGCGTCTCGCTCGAGAAGTACGAGGTCGGCCAGAAGCTCATGATCCTGATGGATCCCCCTCGGCACACCTGGCATCGCAAGGTGATGAGCCACATGTTCACGCCGCGCGTGATCGCCAACCTCGAGCCCGGCATCCGGGCGACGTGCATCCACCTGCTCGATGCCCTTCGTGACCGCGACGAGTTCGACGTCGTCGAAGACTTCTCGATGCTGCTGCCGATGTACGTGATCGCCGAACTCATCGGCCTCCCTGACGAGTACCGGCTCACGGCGAAGCGCCTCAGCCACCTCGCCGCGCAGCGGGTGAGCTCGAATGCCGCACCCGACGAGGCGATCGCCGCGTCCCTCGAGCTCAACGAGTACCTGCTGCAGGCCACCAAGGATCGGCGCAACAACCTCGGCGAAGACATCATCAGCACGATCATGACCACGCCGATGGTCGACGACACCGGTCAGGAGCACTACCTCGACGACGAACAGATCGCGGCGTTCTTCTTCGAGTTCACGTTCGCGGGGAACGACACCACCACCCGATCGATCGCCAACGCCATCGTCGGGCTGTCGTGGTATCCGGACCAGCGCCATGAGCTCATCGCCGACCCGTCGCTGATGCCCAACGGCGTCGAAGAGCTCGTGCGCTGGGACACGCCGTCCCACTATCTCGGGCGCACGACGTCCGAGGATGTCGAACTTCCGTACGGGACGATCCCGGCCGGGTCGACGGTCGCGGTGGTGCTGGCGTCGGCCAACCACGACGAGCGCATGTACGAGGACCCCGAGTTCCTCGACATCCACCGCCACTTCGACCGCAAGCTCGCGTTCGGCATCGGACCGCACGTCTGCATCGGCGCCGCGCTCGCTCGGTTGGAGCTGCGCATCGCGTTCGAGGAATTTCTGCAGCGGTTCCACGACTTCCACATCGCCGACACCGGATGCGTGCAGGACCTGTCGGGCCAGAACCGCGGCCTCTTCCACCTCCCGCTCGTCATCGACCGGGCCGCGACCACGGCGGTGGTGTAGCCGAACCGCTCAGGCCCGGCGGATCGTCTCGACCAGTCCGGTGGTGCCGTCGATCCGGACGGCGTCGCCGGTGCGCAGTTGGCTGGTGCCGGTGATGGTGTTGATCACACACGGCACCCCGAGCTCGCGGGCGACGATCGCGCCGTGGCTCATCGGGCCGCCCACATCGATCACCAGCGCGGCGGCGACCAGGAAGTGCCCGACCCAGCTCGGATCGGTGGTCCCACACACGAGGATCTCCCCCGGCTGCAACGGCTCGGCGGTGGCCGGGTCGATGATCACCCGGGCGATGCCCTCGACGACCCCGGGGCTCACGCCGAGTCCCTCGATCGAGACGTGGTCGCCGCGGGCAACGTCCGCGGTGAACGGCAGGGGTTCCGGGTTGCCGACGAACATCACCGGCAGATCGAAGGTCTCGTAGCCGGCGGCCAGACCCTTGCGGAAGGCCACGCGCGCACGGAGATCCGGCGCCTCCCCGGCGATGAACTCGTCGGCGACGAGGTGAAACACGTCTTCGGGATCATCGAGCGCACCGCGTGCCGCGAGATCTCGACCGAGAGTGCGGGCGGCGCCGCGCGCCGCGTCGAGCGATCGTTGCGAAACCACCTTCACCTTTTCGCGGAGCACCGTGAACCGGCGCGCGTCGACGATCGCCTGCTCGGCCGCGTCACGATCGGCGCCGCGCAACGCGTCGAGGAGCTCGCCCTCGGCGTCGATCCGGTCCTGCATCCGGACCTTGCCCGTCGCGTCGGGCCCGTCTCGCTCCGGCATGGCGGCCATGGCGTCGAGCAGCGGTCGGAGCAGGCTCGGGTCCTCGCGCCACACCGTCGCGTAGAGATCCGCAGCCCGGTTGCCCTGGTACCCGTACTCGTGCAGGAAGTCGTCCATCGACAGTTCGTCGTGGGCCAGGGCCCAGAGTGCTGCCGACATCTCGTCGTCGTGCGTGTCGCCGTACCCTCCGTTGATCCGGGCCAGCAGCTCGGGTCGGCCTGCAGTTGCGCACGCGGTGAACAGCGCGACGAACGCCTCTCCCGCGAACGTGGTCACGTGGGTGATCACGATGGCGGCGTCCCAGAACCTTCGGTACGCCTCCCCCCACCGGTCCGCCGCACCGTCGACGTCGACGAGCACCTCGGGTCGCGTCGACGTGCGCCAGAAGCCTTCGACCTCGGCGTAGAGATCGAGCGCCCGTTGCTCGATCTTCTCCCGCACCGCCGCGTCACGTTCGGCGATGAGCGCGTGCCGATCCGAAGTCGGGTGGCGCGGCACGTCCTCGCGCACGTAGCCGAGGAGCCCGAACTCGATCTCTGCCGCCGTCGTCGGCGACACCCGGTCGCCGAACGCGCACATCGTGTCGACGTTCACCGCCAACCGACCCTTGAACGCCGCCATCACCCGCTCGTCGGCGACGTCCGACTCGGCGGCCTCTTCCTCGGTGATGACGCCGCGCTCGGCATAGGCGCCACGAATACCGAGTTCGCCCCCGCGCACGACGAAGTCGTAGTGGAGCGGCGTGACCACGCCCGGAAACGCCTCGCTCACGTTGTTGCGGGTCCATTGGGTCGACGGTCCGCTGACCGAGTCGAGCGGATTCGAGTACGACCCCTCTTCGTGGGTCCCGGCCATCAGCTGCGTCCGACGGGTTCGGTGCGAGCACGGTCGTGGGGGCACACCGCCACCGGGATGTTGCTCATGATCGGTTGGCCACTGTACGGATCCCACTGGTCGGCGACGTCGGTGAGTCTGGACGTGTTCCCACCGATGTCACGGACGTCCTCGTCGTACTCTTCGAGGTCGCCCCACGCGTGGCTCATGGCGATGAGCCCGCGCCGGATCGTCGCGTCGGGCTCGACGACCCCGAGGATGCCCGCGCGGGCCGAGCGGATCTCGGCCACGTCACCACTGCGCAGCCCGAGCTCGGTGAGATCGTCGGGATGCATGAAGGCCGGGTTCGTGCGCTCCTGGGCCTGCAGGCGCGGCGCGGTCATCCCGCCGGAGTTGTACCGGGAGTTCATGCGCCGACCGATGAGGCGGTAGGGGTATTCGTCGGTCGCCCAGGACGCGATGTCGCCGCTCGGGCGCGCGATCATGTCGGCGAGGTCGTCCATCATGAGCTCGTTGGCCAGTTCGAGACGGGCTTCCCATCCCTCCATCTTGGGGAGCACCACCGACGCGGGCTCCTCGTAGACCGCGCCGTTCGGTGACTGCTTGACTTCGGCCAACGGAACGCGCGCCTTTGCGGTGAGCAGCGTGAGGAGCTCGTCGGCCGTCGGCTTCACGTCCATCGAGATCGGCATCGTCGCTCCGGTCGGCCCGTTGAAGTCGACCGGCCGGACCTCGAGCGCGAGACCCATGCGTTGCGCCAGTCCGTAGAAGAACTCCCATTCCGGGATCACGTCGGAACCCTCCGGTGGCTCGACGATCGCGGCCGTGTACTGCGCCCACGGCTTCGGGAGCCCGTAGCCGGGCGCGTACGCGGGGAGCATGTCGACGTAGTTCGTCATGCCCGGCACCTCGAGCGAGAGCGTCGGCGCGATCACGTAGTCCGCGACCTTGGCCGTCGACGACATCCACGGGTCGAACTGCACGAGCAGCTCCAGCGATGCAAGCGCCTCGTGCACCCGACGCTGGTCCGGCCATGCCGCGATCGGGTTCCCACCACAACTGATCAACGCCCGGATCTGCCCCTCCCCCGCCAACAGGATCTCGTCGGCGATGGCCGCGGTCGACGGCCCGACCAGCGTGTCACCGAGTCCGCGGACTCGGAGTTTCGGTTCGAAGCCGAAGGACGGGAACGGCCCCGACGCCTGCGCGAAGCGCGGGACCGGTTCGACGAGCGTGCCCGGGTTCCACACGACCTCGCCTTCGCGCAGATAGCGGCCGCACAGCGCGTTCAGGGCGAGGATCAGATACTCCAACAGCGTGCCGCGCGCCGACGACATGCCGGGACCGGTCCCCGCGACCGCAACCCCGCGGCCCGCGGTCGCGAACATCCGCGCCGCCGCGATGAAGTCGTCGACCGGGATGTCGGCGCGGCGAGCCACGGTCTCGGGGTCGAACGCGTCGACCGTGCGCCGCAACTCGTCGATGCCTCGAGTCTCCTCGGCCACGAACTCGTGGTCGAAGAGCCCTTCGTCGATGATGAGGCGGATCATGCCGCCCACGATCGCGATGTCTTCCGCCGGTTTCGGTTGCAGATAGATGTCGGCCTGCGTCGCGGTCTCGTGTCGACGGGGGTCGATCACGATGAGCTTGAACCCGCGCCGTTTCGCATCGTGCAACCACTTGCGCGGATCGGCTTGCGGGAGTCCCGCGGCGATCGAGATCAACGGGTTGGAGCCGATGATCATGCACACGTCGGCCGTGGCAGGGCCCTGGTGCAGGGCCATCCAGACCCCCATCAAGCCCTGCGCGATGGTCTTCCCCGGCTGATCGATCGAGGTGGCGACCCAGCCGCGCGGATTCCCCAGCGCCTCACGGAACGCGTTCGTCAAGGGTGCAGTGAGCGCGTTCGCCAACCCGAAGGTGCCGCTGTAGAGCGCCACCGCGAGCGGCCCGTGTTCTTCGACGATGCGCGTCAGGGTGGCGGCGATCTCGTCCATCGCCGCTTCCGACGGGATGCGGGCGAACGATCCGTCGGGTTGGCGCGCCAGTGAGTGGAGCAGGCGGTCGGGGTGGACGTGCATCTCCGGCAGCGCCCGGCCTTTGATGCACGTGTACCCGTGGTAGATCTCGCTGCTCGGGTCACCTGCGACCTTCACCGGCACGCCCTGCTCCACGTCCACGAGGATGGGACACGAGCTGTGGCACATGCGACAGAACGACGGGTGGGTCGTCGTCATCGGTTCCCCCCGTGATCGAGCGGCGAATTCCGCGTGATGGATAACGTATATTTTGTGCGATCTCCCGGCAACACCACCGACGCTGACTGGCTGCGCCTCCATCAGTTGCGCCTCCGGGGATTCCTCGCCGCCCCCGACGAGTCGGTCTGGGACGACCTGGTCGCGCTCGACCTGGTCACGATCAAGAGCGGGCGGGCGATGCTGTCACCCGAAGGCCGCGACGCCCACGCCCGCTGGGCGAGAGCCGAGCCCGGGTCCGGGTCGGCCGTCGCCGCCGAGACCGCCTACACGAGATTCCAGCCCCTCAACCAGCGGCTCCTCAAGGTGTGCCACGACTGGCAGATCGTGCGGGGCGGCATCCCCAACGACCATTCCGATGCGGTGTACGACGACCGGGTGATCGGGCGCCTGCGCGGCGTGCACGACGGCGCCACCCGCATCCTGGTCGAGCTGATCCCTGCGATCCCACGCTTCGACGGCTACCCCGGGCGCTTCGACAACGCGCTCGCCCACCTCGCCGCGGGTACCCGCCAGTGGTTCGCGTCGCCCGCGTGCGACTCGTACCACACCGTCTGGATGGAGTTCCACGAGGAGCTGTTGCTCAGCACCGGACGGTTGCGCGCCGACGAAGTCACGGAGTAGTCACGGAGTGAGGTCGGCGACGAGTGGGCGCAACTCGGTGCAGATGGAGCTCGACGTGGCGTTCCTCGAGATCCTCGGGCATCCCGGCGATGCTGGTCCAGAAGAACGTCTCTTCGAGGGGGATGCGCGCCACCACGCCGCGCAGGAATTCGGCGGCCTGTCCGGGGGTCAGCACCATGAAGAACGCGCCCGCGTCGTCCATGCCCGAACCGACCGCGGTCATCTGCTCGGGATCGACCGGTGGTGGTACGGGTTGGTCCGTCCCCTCGACCATGTAGCGGCCGTACGAGTTCCAGGCGTACCCGAGATGCTCGGCGATGCGCGGCCACGCCGCATCGGGATCATCCGCCAGCACGATGTTCCACGGTTGGGCGTACCGCGCGGTCGACGCCGGATGGCCACCCTCCTCGAGCCCCGCGAGATAGGCCGGCACCAGCTCCGGGATCGCCGCGAGGAGTCCCATGCCGAGCCGACCCGCCAACCGGACGCCGCGCGGCCCGAAGAACCCGCCCCACCACGGGACCGGCTCCTGCACCGGCGGGGGCGTGACGGTGCCCGCAGCCCACAGTTCGCGCACTTCGGTGACGCGTGATTCGAGCAACTGGTACCGCTGCGTGATGTCAGCGCCGAACGCTTCGAACTCGGGGATCCGGTAGCCGACGCCCACGCCGAGATCGAGGCGGCCGTCGCTGATCAGATCGACGAGCGCGGCCTCTTCGGCGAGCTGCGCCGCCTGCTTCAACGCGGGCAGCATCACCGCGGTCCCGATGCGCGCGCGCTTCGTACGCGCGGCGACCGCGGCCGCGAACACGAGCGGTTGCGGCAGATAGCCGTCTTCGAAGAAGTGGTGCTCGGACAACCACACCGAGTCGACGCCGAGCCGATCGGCTTCCTCGATGAGCTCGAGCCAGCGCCCGTAGTGGCGGGCCCAGGGACGCCGCCACGCGGGCGGGTTCCGCATGTCGAGGTAGATCCCGAGTCGCACGTGCGCCCCCCGTTCGCCGAATCCGGTGCTTCGGTATATTGAATACGATGTCGGCTTCGGAGCACGACGCGTTCCACCCACCCACGACCGACGACCCCTGGTGGCAGGAGACGGCGTGGTTCACGCTGATGGTCCCCGAGCGCAAGCTGTACTGCTACGTGTACCCCTGGGTGAAGGCGAACCAGGGCATCCTCGGTGGCGGCGTGATGGTGTGGGACGACCGGGGTCGCCACCCGTGGGACGCGGTGCACTGGGACTACCAGTGGACGTACCCCTATCCCGAGCTCGGTGATCTGCGCGACATCACGTTCCCCACCGGGATCCGCATGCAGTGCCTCGAACCCCTCACGAAGTACCGCGTCGCGTATGAACATCCGCGCTGCTCGTTCGACGTCACCTTCGACGCGATCCTTCCCGCGCACATCCTGGGTGAAGAAGATGACACGTCGGGCACGTTCTCCGGTCACCTCGATCAGCAGGGCCACGTGGTCGGCAGCATCACCGTCGACGGCGAGCGACTCGACGTCGACTGCTACGCGATGCGCGACCGGTCGTGGGGGCGACGCGTCCCCACGCCGGGTCTCCACATCGGGTACGACCTGTGCGCGGAGGCGCGTTCCGCGTTCGTCGCGTTCTCCCAGCCCGACGCGTCGGGATCGCCGATCGTCGAGAACTTCGGCTACCTCTGGCGCGACGGCGAGCAGGTACCGCTGCGCGGCGGGAGTCGCACCCTCGAGCGCGACGGCGTCTGGCCCCGCCGGGTCATCATCCGCGCCGTCGACCAACACGGGCGCGACGCTCGAGGCGGTCGGCGAGGTCGTGAACCACATGGGTTTCCAGAACCTGCCGTCCATGATGAACCTCGTGGGGCTCGTGCGGTGGGAGTACGAAGGCAGTGATGCGACCGCGACGACGGCGTGGGGCGAGTTCGAAGACGTCTGGGACGTCGAGCGCTATCGGCAGTTCGCCCGAGCACTCCGCTGACGCGGCATGATCACCGCATGCCTGACACCACGACACCCGCGGGCGCGGCCGGCACCATCGACATCGGTGGTGACCTGACCGTTCGCCGGCTCGGCTTCGGCGCCATGCGTATCACCGGTGACGGGATCTGGGGCGAGCCGCGCGACCGCGACGAGGCCAAGGCGGTGCTGCGGCGCACGGTGGAGCTCGGCGTGAACTTCATCGACACCGCCGACTCCTACGGGCCCCACGTCAGCGAGCAGCTGATCGCCGACGCGTTGTTTCCCTATCCGGCCGATCTCGTGATCGCGACCAAGGGCGGACTCGAGCGCACCGGCCCGGGGCAGTGGCCCTCCAATGCGCATCCCGACCATCTGAAGCAGGTGTGTGAAGGAAGTCTTCGCCGCCTCCGGTTGGATGCGATCCCGCTCTACCAGCTCCACCGGCCGGACCCCGCGGTGCCGTACGAGGATTCCGTCGGCGCCCTCGTCGACCTGAAGTCGGAAGGCAAGATCCGCCACATCGGCCTGTCGAACGTGACCGAGGCGGAGTTGCGCGTCG
Organism: uncultured Actinomycetes bacterium; assembly: GCA_963726965.1. GTDB lineage: Bacteria > Actinomycetota > Acidimicrobiia > IMCC26256 > DASPTH01 > DASUAS01. The sequence continues at coordinate 100,136 of CAVSEI010000010.1, forward strand.
CGCAGACGCTGACGCCCATCGTGTCGATCCAGAACCGCTACAACCTCGTCGACCGCCACTCGGAATCAGTCCTCGACCTCTGCGAGCAGGAAGGCATCGCGTTCCTGCCGTGGGCGCCCATCCAGGACGCTGATCGGAACGCACCGCTGCAAGAGGTCGCGTCCCGCCACCGCGTGACCACGACCCAGATCGTGCTCGCATGGCTCCTGGCCCGCTCGCCCGAGATGCTCCCCATCCCCGGCACCAGTTCCGTCGCGCACCTCGAGGACAACGTCGCCGCGGCGAGCATTCGGCTCGACGACGACGACGTGAGGTTGCTCAGCGCCGCGTGACGCGGCTCACGAACCGTCCTCGGTCTTGGGCACGTTCCACGGTGACGGTGCGATCAGGTAGTCGGGCAAGGTGGCGTCGCGGATCGACGCGGCACGGGCGTTCACCGTCTCGGCCGATTTCTCGCTCGGCGAGTAGAGCCAGAATCGGTCAGCGAGGATCCCCTCGAGCGCCAGCTCGGCGACCTCCTCCAGCGGTGCGAACACCAGCTCCTGGCCGTGGCGCTCGAGCTGCTCGACGAACGGCGTGAGCGCGTCTCGACCTTCGAGCGGCGCCTGCCCGGGACGCGCGTACCGTTCCGGCCGGTTGCGGCCCGGCCGCCAGATCCCGGTGTTCAACGCACCGGGAGTGCGCGTCGAGGGCAGGAGCAACGACACCTGGATGGGCAGGTCCGCCGACCGCATCTGTCCCCACAGACACTCGGTGATCGTCGTCACCGCGGCCTTCGTCGTCGTGTAGACGGTGCTGTTGCACAGCGGTGCGAACGTCCCGTTCGACGACGACGTGTTCACCACGTGACCGGGACCACCCTGCTCGAGAAGCACCGGCACGAAGGTGTTGATGCCGTTGATCACGCCGAACACGTTCACGTCGACGGCCCAGCGCCAGTCGTTCACGTGGTGTTGCCACAGCGCGCCATCGGAACCCGACGGGATGCCGGCGTTGTTGCACACAAGATGCACCGCACCGAAGCGATCGAGGGCCACGTCCCGAAGGTGTTCGACGGCATCGAGTTGTGACACGTCGGTGGGCACCCCCACGATGTCGGCGTGGCGCGTGGACAGCTCGCCGACCGTCGCCTCGAGCAGCGGTTCGTCGATGTCGGCCAGCACCACCTTCATGCCCTCGGCCAGGAATTGCTCGACCGAGCGCCCGGCCGATACCCCCGCCGCCACCGGTCACGACGGCGACCTTGCCCCCGAGGTCCTGCATGGCAGTACCGTAACGCTCGTGGATCGGTACATCGTCATCTCCGCCGACTGCCATGCCGGCGCCGACCTGCTCGACTACCGCCCGTACCTCGAGGCGAGGTACCACGACACGTTCGACGCGTGGGCCGCGAGCTTCGTCAGCCCGTACGGCGATCTCGTGCGGCCCGACGCCAACCGCAACTGGGACAGCGATCGGCGCATGCGGGAGCTCGAGGCCGACGGTGTCGTCGGTGAGATCGTGTTCCCCAACACGATCCCGCCGTTCTACGCGCGGGGATCGCTGGTCGCGACCGCGCCGTCGGCGGACGAATTCGAGCTGCGCCTCGCCGGGTTGCGCGCGCACAATCGCTGGCTGGCGGAATGGTGCGCCGAGTTCCCGGCGCGTCGGGCCGGGATCGGCCAGCTCCTGCTCAACGACGTCGACGAAGCGGTGCGCGACGTCCACTGGATCGCCGACCACGGATTGCGCGGCGGCGTCCTGCTCCCCGGCGTACCGCCGGACGCGCCGATCCCACCGTTGCACTCGCGCGGGTACGACCCGGTCTGGCGAGCGTGCGAGGAGCGGGGGGTCGTGGTGAACGCGCACGGCGGCAGCAGCTCACCGGACTACGGCGAGCACCCCGCGTCGTTGTCCATGTGGCTCATGGAGACGGCCTGGTTCTCACACCGGCCGCTCTGGACCTTCATCCTCGCTGGCGTCTTCGACCGGTTCCCGGCGCTCCGGTTGGTGCTCGCCGAACAGGGCAGCGGCTGGATCCGCGGCGCGCTCGACGTGATGGACATGTTCTACGAGCAGCTCGCCAACGGCAACGTCGGTGAACTGCGGTTCGCGCAGCCGCAGCTCCTCGAGCGCATGCCGAGCGACTACTGGCAGACGAACTGCATGGCCGCCGCGAGCTTTCTCCACCGCGACGATTGCGAACGCCGCGATCGCATCGGGGTCGACCACATCATGTGGGGCAGTGACTACCCGCACCTCGAAGGCACCGCGCCGTTCTCACACGAGGCCATCCGCCTGACGTTCGCCGGTGTGCCCGAACCCGAGGTGCGCGCGATGCTCGGCGGCAACGCGGCCAGGGTCTACGGCTTCGACCTGGAACAACTGGCACCGCTCGCCGACCAGTTCGGGCCGAGCGTGTCCGAGGTGCGTGCCGGCCTCGACGTCATTCCCGAGGGCGCCGCCAGCATGGCGTTCCGCGAACACGCGCCCGCGAACGTCTGAGCATCGGAGGGTTGGTCGTGCAGCACTATCTCGTGATCTCGGCGGACTGCCACGCGGGACCGAACGCGCCCGTGTACCGCGACTTCCTCGACCCGTCCTTCCGGACCGATTTCGACGACGAGCTCGCCGAACGTCAGCGACTCATCGACGAGCGACGGGCCCAGGCCGAAGCCGCCGGCGACTTCGTCGGCGACCACGCGTTCCAGGAGGAGTGGTTCGGCGAGGACGACGAGGGCAACAGCCTGCACGAGGTCGGGCTCCGCGGCGGTTGGGACGCCGAGACACGGGATCGCGAGCTCGACCGCGACGGTGTGTCCGCCGAGGTGGTGTTCCCGGGACCGGACGCGGTGACCGGCAGCATGGGCGCGCCGTTCGGGGCCGGCTTCAATCCGATCGTCACCCACGGTCCCGATCACCTGCTCGCGGGTGCCCGCGCCTACAACCGGTGGGCCGCCGAATTGTGCCAGGCGAGCGCAGAACGGCGGGCCGGTCTCATCGTCGCGCCGATCCTCGACGACCTCGACGGTGCGATCTCGGAGATCCGCCGCGCGCACGCCGACGGTCTGACCGGCGGGGTGATCATCCCGCCGCGTTGGGAGGGCCACGAGTCGTACACGAGCTACCGGTACGACACCGTCTGGGCGGTCTGCGAAGAGCTCGGGTTGCCGGTGCACTGCCACTCGGGACCCGCGCCGCGCGAGGACTACGGCGAAGTCAGCGGGTGGATGAGCGTCTACGGCTACGAGACGGTGTTCTTCACCGCGCGCCCGTTGTGGTTCATGCTCCTCACCGGCGTGTTCGAGCGGTTCCCCAAGCTCAAGATGGCGGTGACCGAAGCCGGCTGCTTCTGGGCCGCCGACCTCCTCTGGCGGGCCGACATGATGGCGATGCGCGAGCACGGCATGCGCAAGATGGTGAACACCCGCGGCATCCTGACCATGTTGCCGAGCGAGTACTTCGATCGGAACGTGAAGATCGGTGCGTCCAACACCCGCCGGCGCGAGTTGGGCCGTCGCTACGAGATCGGTGTCGGCAACATCATGTGGGGGAACGACTTCCCGCATCCCGAAGGAACGTGGCCCTACACGCGCGAATTCCTCAAGGAACGGTTCCGCGACATCCCGGTCGAGGAGACCGAACGGATCCTCGGGCTGAACCAGGTCGACTTCTACGGCTTCGACGTCGAGCGGCTGCAGCCGATCGCGGAGCGCATCGGCCCGACGACCGACGACCTCGGTCAGCACGACGATGCCGCGCTCGCGAAATGGGAGCCCTACCGGAAGGCCGGGCGCCCATGGCTCACCGGCGAGGAAGCCGGCACGTCGCTGACCGACGTGTGACGGCCCGGCCGAAGAGGACGCAATGACACCGAACCCGAACCGTTGGATCCAGGAGCCCGAGCCCGCCCACGGGGGCGAGGTGGTCCCGTACCCCGCCAACGCCGCGCCTCGAGGTGACGTACCTCACCGATCCCGAGATCCACGCGCAGGTGCTCCCACCCCCGCTCACTCCGCCGCCGGAGCCGCGCGTCCGCGTGCATTTCACCCGCATCGAGGTCGACGGTCACCTGCACGAGATCGTGTGCTCGTTCCTGCTCGACGCGATGTACGGCGATCAGCTCGGCCAATTCTGCGCAGTCATGCCCATCGACCTCGAAGTCGCGGTGTCGCCGAGCCGCGAGCGCAACGGTGAGCCGAAGAAGCTCGCGCAGCTCGAGTTCGAGCGCGAGGGCAATCACGTGCATGCCAGCGTCACCCGTCAGGGCGTGACCATCGTCGAGGTCGTCGGCGACATCACCGGCGACCTGCCCGTCCCGGCGCCGTACCCGGTCCTGCAATTCTGGTACAAGTTCCTGCCTGCGGTGTCGGGCGTCGGGTTCGACGCCGGACCGTTCCTCGTCACGCTGCACCAGACGATGAAGCCGGAGACCTGTGAACGCATCGACGGCAAGGTCGTGTTGCGCGACCTCCCGGGCACGCCCGTCGCCGACCTGCCCGTGCTCCAGTACGAGGGGGCGCGCTACATGATGACGTCGTCGGAGTTCTTCCACGTGCTCGAAGACATCGAGATCGACCCGATCGAGTACGCCAAGCACGTGCGCGTGCAATACACGTAGTGGAGTCCACGCCCGGGGGACCGCTCGCGGGCATCCGCGTGCTCGAGTTCGCGATCGCGCTCACCGGGCCCTACGCCACCGCGCTGCTGGCCGATCAGGGCGCGGAGGTGGTGAAGGTCGAGCGCCCCGGCATCGGCGACATCGCCCGGTGGGTCGGCGTCGCGGTCAACGGCATGAGCGCGTTCTTCCTCGTGTGCAACCGCGGGAAGCGCTCGATCGCCCTCGATCTGCAGCAGCCCGAGGGCGTCGAGATCGCGCGCAGGCTCGCCACCGACGTGGATCTGGTGATCGAGAACTTCCGCCCCGGCGTGATGGACCGGCTCGGGCTCGGCTACGAGGCGATCCGGGCGCTGAACCGCGACGTCGTCTACGCATCACTCACCGGCTTCGGGAGCGAGGGCCCCTACAGGGATCGCAGCGCCTACGACACCGCGATCCAGGCCTACGGCGGATTCGCGACCAACCAGGCCGACCCCGACGAACGGGCTCCCCGTGTTCCTCCGCCAAACCGCCGCCGACAAGGTGACCGCGTTGTACGCCTGCCAGGCGATGACCGCGGCGCTGCTGGCGCGCGCGAACGGCGCCGGCGGTCAACACCTCGAGCTGTCGATGACCGACGCCGTGGTGTCGTTCCTCTGGGCCGACTCGGCCGGCAACGAGGTGCTGCTCGACTCCGATCAGTCGATGAACTCGTCGTTCGTCGCCGGCTTTCGACCGATGCGGTTCGAGGACGGGTGGGGCATCGTGGTGCCCACGTCCGACGCCGATTTCGCCGGGATGTGCCAGCGCGCTGCAGGTCGAGGGGTTCGACGACCCGCGGGTCGGCGACGATCGGTGAGCGCCGCAAGCATCGCGAGGTCATGGATCCGATCATGGACATGGTCTACGCGCACGCCGCGAACCTCACCCAGGCCGAGGCAACCGCGCGGTTCGAGGCCGAACGCGTGCCCTTCTCGATGATCCTGTCGCCCGACGAGCTCACCCGGGACGAACACGCGGTCGCGATCGGCCTGTTCGAGGAGCACGACCACCACATCGTCGGTCGGACCCGGGTCCCGCGTCACCCGACCCGTTTCCGCGGCACGCCGGCCAAGCTCACGACGCACTCCCCCGCCCTGGGCGAGCATTCCGACGCAATCCTGGAAGAGCTCGGCATGGCCGACCAGATCGACGACCTCCGGACGAAGGGCGTCATCGCCTGAGTGCGCACCTCACGCGCCGGCTCTCCTCGCTGCCAGGGCCCCCTCGATGCCCGCTCGCACCAGCGAGTCGTTGTCCTTCGAGATGAAGCGATGGACGCGCCGTTCGAGGAGGAGGCGCATCAACGGGTTGAAGACGTGGTAGCGCTCCACGAAGTGGACCCTGGTCTTCCCGTCGGGGAGCACTTCGAGCCGGTGCTCGCCCTCGGCGCGCGACCACAGCGGCTTGCCGATCGCGTAGTACTTGGCCGACTCGCCGGGAACGACCTCGGTGACGTGCTCCCACGACTGGGCGACGCCACCGCTGAGCAGGTACCGGGGAACCCGGAAGAAGCAATGGCGAACGAGCCCGGCCGTGTTTTCGTCGCCTTCGTGCAGGATCTCGATCGTCACCGGGCCATGCGTGATCTTCCGCCAGAACGGGCCGAACTCGCCGATCCCAGCCGAGACACTCGAGGGATCCGCCGGGCGCTGGTGCATGACGCTCCAGATCTCCTCGGGGGTCGCATCCACGTCGAACGAGTAGCGATGTTCTTGCATCCTGGTCCTTTCGTTCCTCACCGATTCTGCGTCGACGACTCACCGCGCGACCGCGGTGCGGGCTTCGATCTCGACCTCTTGTGAGGCAGGGACTGCGAACTGGGCGCCTCGCGCGTCTTCCACCCCGATGATCCCCCACGTCTTCGTGGTGAAGTCAACCCACGGGTAGAAGCCCTGCCCGCCGTTGCCGCTCACGACAACAGTCTTCGCCGCCGCGTCCTGCACGTCGGGCCAGCAACCGAGGCCGTAGCGAGGAATCTGCGTGATGCCGACGGAGTAGTCCTGCGAGGTGTCGTACGCCGCCACCTGGTTCGAGACCATTTCCGCCACCGCGTGCGATGACAGCACCCGCGTCCCGTTCGCCATCCCGTCGTGCAGGATCATGTCGAGGAACTTCCCGTAGTCGTCAACGCTGACGCGCACCCCGAACGCCGGGTTTGCCGCGGTCGGCGCGCCGGGCCACGTCGTGTCGTCCATCCCGAGTGGATCCGTGAGTTGCCGTCGCACGACGGTGGCGAAGTCGTCACCGCCGAGCACTTCGATGAGTCGACCGACCACGAGAAACGGAGAGTTGCCGTAGGAGAAGCGCGATCCGGCTGGGAACTCACGGGGTGACGACCGCGAGGGTGTTCACACAGCTCGTGAGCTCGGTGCCGTCGTCTTGACACGGATTGTCATGCACGCCCGACGTGTGGTCGAGCAGCTGTCGCGTCGTGATCGGCGGGTTCGAGCCGGCAAACTCGGGGAGCCATTTCGAGATGTCGTCGTCGAGCCTGATGACCCCACGATCGACGAAGGTCATGAGCGTCGCGGCCGTGAGCCATTTGGTCGACGATGCGATCGAGATCAGTGTCGTCCCCGACATTCCTCCAATGACGTGCTCGTGGATCGTCGTACCGTCCGCGGCGACGATCCGGATCATGCCGTCGGCCAGGCCTGCTGCGCCCACCCGCGCGTCGAGCAACGCGTCGGTGCGGTCGAACGTGCCCGGCGCGAAGACCTTCCGAACCGGCGTCGAAGTCGCCGTCGCGCTCGGGGTCGTCGTCGGCGTCGCGGCAGAGGTCGTCGCCGCGCGCAGATCGGTCCGATCGGTGGGAGTGCTCGTCGACGATGACCCACAACCGACGAGCACCAGCGCCGATGCCACGAACGCGACGACCCGCCGCATGGCTCCTCCTCCGAAGCGACCGGCCATCGTCGCACATCGTGCTGAATTTCAGAGCCGCGGCAGCCCGGCGATCGACACGATGCCCAGGACGGCCAGGATCACGGCCATGCCATTCACCCCTGCCCGCAAGTTCTTGTCCTTCATGCGCTGAGCGATGGCCACGAGAAACAAGACGACCGCGAACAGCACTGTGTTCCGCACATACTTCTCGCCGGTCGCGCGCGCCCTGGTCCCCTCCTCGAAGAGCGCGCTGGCCCTGGCGTTCAGCGCCGCTGCCTTCACCGAGTCGCGGTTCTTGTACTCAGGCATTGCGGCCGGACCAGGCGGTGCAGACGGATCGACAAACGGATCGGTCGTAAGCCACGCGTCGAAGGCGACCTTGAAATCAGGAGTGAGGCGTTTGGAGAGCAACGTCTCGAGCTCCACATCACCCGCCTCGTGCGCCTCGAGCCACGCAGTGAAGATCCCGGCATCGGCAGCGAGACGCTGACTCCCCAACGTGGTCGCGGCGTCAGCCTCGAAGCGAAGACGGCTCGCGGTGCCGTAGAGCTCGGACTGACGCCCGTCCCATTTCGCCGCCTGAAATCCGCTCCACGCGGTGGCGATGGCCACGATCGCCAAGAGCCCGACCTCGAGAATCTCGAGGACGCGGTGCCAGCCCTTGTGATGGAGCGTGCCTGGTGCGTGTTCCTGCTCCGTGAGCGAATGGGCGATCTCGACATTGGCCCCTTCGGGCATACGACACCTCGAACTCGTGGGTGCGCATCATGACGCAGTACACCTCGACGTGCCTGCTCTGGCCAGGCTGCGAGTCGTCGATCCTCACGGCGGGCCAACGGCATCGAGCCCGCGCGCCGCCCATGACGACACCTGGCTCTCGAACACGACGTGCCCTCAGCCTCTCGATCAGCGACCACGTCTACTGCCTCGAATCGGGCAGGGTGACCGGGATTTGGGCGCGATCGTCTCGGAACGAGCCGCGGACGCGGCGGTTGCCGCGCTCCCTTCACTCCGGGTCGTGCATCTCCCCGGTGTCGGTCACGACATCCGGCGGGGCCAGTTCACCCCCTACATGGCGGCGGTCACGGAGTTCCTCGCCTCGACGGCCAGCGCTCTCTGACCGCCGGGCGCCCTCGTCGGCATCGCGGTTGCCGTCGCGCGACACTCGGGCCCATGGCCGAGCGCTTTCCGTACGCGATCGATCCCAAGTACCGCCCGTTGCTCGTCCTGTTCGGTTTCCGAGCCTCCAAGGACGCGGTCACGCTCGCCGACGACGGCACGTTCCTCGCGACCTTCGGCTTCGTGAAGATCCAGACCCCGCGCTCGAACATCACCGGCGCCCACATCACCCGCGGCTACCGCTGGTGGACGGCCGTCGGGGTCCGCGGATCGATGGCCGACGACGGTCTCAGCTTCGGGAGCAACTACGACGCCGGCGTCTGCATCCACTTCGCGGAGAAGGTTCGGTCCCCACTCCGGCGCAGCGGACACTCCGCGCTCACCGTGACCGTCGAAGACCTCGAGGGCCTCACGCGCGCGCTGGGCGGCGACGACGACGAGCCGGACCTGGCCAAGCGTGCGGATCCGCAGCCGTAGCCGACCGACGACGCAGTGAGGCCCCGACACGCGTCGCGCGTCGGTCGTTGTGGACGATGTTCGGCCGCGGGCCTCAGCAGGCGACGTCGCCGTCGTAGGAACCAGCGGGGTATTGAATCACTGACACGGGCCCCCCGGTGAAGGATCGTGACGGTGTGCACCAGCTCGCGGCTTGCGATGCGCTGGTGGCACCGGCCACCCAGTTGGGAACGGCGAGCACGGCGCCGCCGGTGATCTGGTTCCATTGGAACGCGGTCGAATAGACACCCACGGTGACGGACTGCGAATGCAGGTAGTCGATCATGCCTTGAATGTCGGCGTTGTTCGCCGCAAGGTTCGTCGACCAGGTGTTGGCGGTCTCGATGTCGAGCCACCAGACGGTCGCGACCGCGTGCTGCGAGGTGGCGTAGGTGAAGGCGTGGCTCGCGGCGTTCCAGCCGTAGTTGTACGCGCAGCCCAGGTCGGCCGATGTCCCGCTGCAGGACTTCGGTCCAGGCGTGGTCCAGTGGATGCTTTGCGCTCCGGGGTCAGCGGTACTCATGTACAGGGCGGGTGATCTCGACGCAGTGAGGGCCCAGGCGTACTCCTGGGCGAGGCACGGATTGTCGGAGAACGCCAAGCCGTCACTGGTTCCCACGATCCCGAACGCGGGCTTCGCGGGCAAGGACTGGGAGCACTGCGGCCACGAGATGTCGTTGCCGCCGACGGTCGGCGGCGGCTGCGCAGGAAGCGTCGTGGTTGTCGTCGGTCGTAGTCGTGGTCGAGGTCGTGGTCGTCGTGGTTGAGGTCGTGGTGGTTGAGGTCGTCGAAGTCGTCGAGCTCGTCGGCGGGCGGCGCCGAGCCCATGCCGGGGAACCCAGAACCAGCGTTGTGGATGCGACGAGGGCAACGACCGCCATGAGACGGACGATCGTCACCGCGAGTCGCCGAGTAGCACCTTGGACCCCCACGACCACACTTCCCCTCGAGAACGATCGCGTGCGGAGCGGACCTCACGGGTGCCGGCAGTTGTTCAACTCCACTTGAATGGCACCACCGACGAGGCCGGCGACCGCGACCGTAGCCGGTGACGAACGCTGATACGGGCTCACGCCTGCGGGTGCATTCCGTCGCGATGTTGGGTGTTCCCGGTAACGAGTTCTCGAAGACACGTGAGAAGCGGCCTCGTCATTGCGAAAGGATCCGTGTTGATCCTTGCGTAACTGCGTTCCGTGCGTTAGCTTGGGCCTTACGAAAGGATCGTTAGCGATCCTTTCGTTTGGTGAACCCACACGAAAGGATCGTTCCGCTGCCTGAGCTCATCGACTGTCTCTGGGAAGGAGGCGGCTATGGCGCTCGCCGGGATCGGCAGCCGTTCCGCTTCCAGGCGTTCGTGCCTGATCCCATCGCGGAGTGGGATCAGCCGTTGGCGGGCCGCGCCGCCGAGGCCGTCGCCCAGGCCACGGCGGCGTTGAGCGAGCTGCAGACCGCGGGATCCGGCCATGACCTCGAAGCGCTCGCAACTCCCGTTGCTCCGCGCGGAAGCGCTCGGTTCGTCGTTCATCGAAGGACTTCGGGCCTCGAACAAGCGCCTCGCGCTCGCGGCCTACGAACCCGTCGCGGCCGACGCCACCGCGCGAGCAGTACTCGGCAACGTCAGAGCGATGGAACAGGCGATCGCGATCGGCACGGAGCGACGCCGTCTCCGTCTCGGGGACGTGCTCGACATCCACCGGACGCTGTTGGAAGGCACGACCGAAGAGCGCTTCGCCGGAGTCGTGCGCACCGAGCAGAACTGGATCGGTGGCCGTGGCACGAGCCCACGCGACGCCGCGTTCATCCCTCCCCCGCCGGATCGCGTGGCGGCACTCCTCGACGACCTCATCTCGTTCGTGAATCTCGACGACCTGCCTGCCATCGCACAGGCCGCGATCGCGCACGCCCAGTTCGAGACGATCCACCCCTTCGGCGACGGCAACGGCCGCGCCGGACGATGCCTCATCCACGTGATCCTGCGGCGGCGCGGTGTCACGCCACGTCTCGTGCCGCCGATCAGCGTCGTACTGGCCGCCAGTGCTCGCCGGTACATCGCCGGCCTCACCGACTTCCGCGAAGGCCGCACCGACGACTGGATCGGCGGCTTCGCCGATGCGGTCACGACGTCGGCTCGGAGCACCGAGGGGCTGCGGACCCGGATCGACGCTCTCCTCGACGAGCTCATCGAGCGCGCGGGATCGCCCCGAACAGATTCGGTCGCGCGGAAGATCATTCTCGGATTGCCGACACAACCCGTCGTGAGCGCCGAGAGCGCGGCGACCGTGCACGACGTGACACCGACCGCGGCACGCGCGCGCTCAACCGCCTCGAGGCGGCAGGCGTGCTCGATCCCGACGCGAGTCGGGCGCCGACGCGACCGCGAGTGGATCAGCGACGAGCTCTTCCAGCTGCTCGACGGCTTCGAGCACAACCTCGGACAAGTCAACGACCGTGGAAAGCGGCGCCCCGCTCCTTCGCCAGCACGGACTCCGCCGCCGAGACGCTGACAAGCGACGCCGGCCCGTTCATCGGCGAGGCCTGTCGTTCGCCGCCGGTGCGAACTGCTCGTGTCCTGGTGTCCCCGGCAACGCAAGGAGCCCCTCCGGAGAGGGGCTCTGACCTGCACTTCGATGGTGGCGGGGGGAGGATTTGAACCTCCGACCTTCGGGTTATGAGCCCGACGAGCTACCAGACTGCTCCACCCCGCGGCGGACCAGCGAGGATAGCAGGCCGCCCCCGGCAGGCCTCCGAGGCGCGTTCACGCCACGTCGAGTCTGATGCTGACTACCCGCGCCACGCGGTCCAGGTCAACATCGCGTGCAGAGGGCCCCTGACCTGCGGTACAGATTCAGCCCGTGACGTCTCCGTCCTCTATCACCCTCCTCCTTCTCATGTAGGCGAGTGCCCCATCCAGGCACTCGCCGAAGCTCCTGCGCCCCCGGGCCGGGAGCTTCTTGCTGTTTCTCAGCACCCTTTCGAGCCCGCCATACCCGATCCACCACGAACAGGAGAGCCGAACATGCCTCCCGAACCCGCACAGCCCAAGAAGATGCCGTTCGAGAAGTACCAGGCGTTCGTGCCGCTCGAGCTGCCCGATCGCACGCTGGCCGGACCACAAGCTCACCAAGGCGCCGCGCTGGTGCGCGGTCGACCTCCGCGACGGCAACCAGGCGCTCATCGACCCGATGGACCCGGTGCGCAAGCGGCGCATGTTCGAGACGCTCGTCGCCATGGGCTTCAAGGAGATCGAGGTCGGGTTCCCGTCGCGCGAGCCAGACCGACTTCGACTTCGTGCGCCAGCTGATCGAGGACGACCTGATCCCCGACGACGTGACCATCCAGGTGCTGACGCAGTGCCGCGACGAGCTGATCGAGCGCACCTACGAGTCGCTGGTCGGCGCGCACCGCGCGATCGTGCACTTCTACAACTCGACGTCGATCCTGCAGCGGCGGGTCGTGTTCGGTCTCGACAAGCCCGGGATCACCGACATCGCGGTGAACGCGGCGAAGCATGTGCCGCAAGCTCGAGGCGACGATGCCCGGCACCGAGGTGCGCTACGAGTACTCGCCCGAGAGCTACACCGGCACCGAGATCGAGTACGCGGTGGAGATCTGCGACGCGGTCGCCGACGTCATCGAGCCCACGCCCGAGCGCCCGCTGATCATGAACCTGCCGGCGACGGTCGAGATGTACACGCCCAACCTCTACGCCGACACGATCGAGTGGTTCCTGCGCAACGTGTCGCAACCGCGAGTCGGTCGTGCTGTCGCTGCACCCGCACAACGACCGCGGGACGCGCGGTCGCCGCCGCCGAGCTGGGCGTGCTCGCCGGCGCCGATCGCGTCGAGGGCTGCCTGTTCGGCAACGGTGAGCGCACCGGCAACGTCGACGTCGTCACGCTGGCGATGAACCTGTTCAGCCAGGGCGTCGACCCCGAGCTCGACATCACCGACATCGACGCGCTGCGCCGCACCGCCGAGTACTGCAACCGCCTGCCGGTGCACGAGCGTCACCCCTACGTCGGCGACCTCGTGTACACCGCGTTCTCCGGCTCGCACCAGGACGCGATCAAGAAGGGCTTCGCCGCGCTGTACGCCGACGCCGAGGCCGCGGGCCGGCGCACGCGACTACGAGGTGTGGGGCGTGCCCGTACCTGCCGATCGACCCGGCGCACGTCGGGCGCAGCTACGAGGCGGTCATCCGCGTCAACAGCCAGTCGGGCAAGGGCGGCGTCGCCTACATCATGGAGACCGAGCACGGCTTCTCGCTGCCCCGTCGGCTCCAGATCGAGTTCTCCAAGACGATCCAGGCCGTCGCCGAGGACACCGGCACCGAGATCACGCCCGGTCGCGATGTGGGACCAGTTCCAGGCGATGTACCTGCCGGACGGAGCCGCGCCTCGCGCTGCGCACCCACGAGCTGATCACCAGCGACGACGAGCGCACCACGATCACCGCGCAGGTCGACGCTCGACGGTGAGCCGCGTCACCGTGCACCGGCGAGGGCAACGGCCCGATCGCCGCGTTCGTCGCACGCGCTGCGCGACGGCCTCGGCATCGACCTCGACGTCGTCGACTACCACGAGCACTCGCTCGGTCGCGGCGCCGACGCGACCGCGGTCGCCTACGTCGAGACCGTCGACGCCGACGACACCACGACGCGGTGGGGCATCGGCACCGACCCCAACATCATCACCGCGTCGCTGCGGGCCGTGCTCTCGGCGGCCAACCGCATCCTCGACGAGTCGGCGACGTCTTAACCAGCGAGCGCGCGACGCAATGCTTCGGTGATGTCGCGCTGGCACGCTGCGGGACACCGCCGAATTCGGCACGATCATCTCGAAACCGTGGCACGCGCCCGGGTAGACGTGCAGCTCCGCGGTGATCCCGGCGGCGAGCATGCGCGAGGCGTATTCGACGTCTTCGTCGCGGAACGGATCGAGTGACCCGACGCCGATCCACGCGGGCGGGAGACCGGCGACGGTCTCGGCCCGGCTCGCCGCGGCATACGCCGGGATGTCGTCGGTACCGGACAGCGTGCCGAGATAGCAACGCCAGCCGAGGTCGTTGGCGGTGCGGTTCCACACCGGGAGACCCTCGATACGGGTCGACGGCGTGACGTTGCGGTCGTCGATCATCGGGTAGATCAGCAGTTGGAATGCCAGCGACACCTCGCCCCGGTCACGCGCCAACAACGCGAGTCCGGCCGCGAGGCCGCCACCCGCGCTCGCGCCGGCGACGACGATGCGCTCGCGGTCGATGCCCAGCTCGTCGGCGTGGTTGGCGGTCCACACCAGGCCCGCGTAGCAGTCGTCGAGCGGCGCGGGATAGGGATCCTCGGGGGCCAATCGGTACTCGATCGAGACCGCGACACATTCGAACTCCTGGACCCAACGGTTGAGCCGCGCGTCGATCGTGAGGCCCGAGCCGAACATGTAGCCACCACCGTGGATCCAGTAGACGCACGGGCGCCCGGTACCGGGGGTCGGCGGCGAGTAGACCCGCACCGCCGGGTCGTGCCCGGTCGCGCCGGGCACCACGACCTCACGCGAGACCGTCGTGGTCGGCGGGAGCTCGACCGCCGGCATGTCGGCCATCGCCGCCCGCATCGCGGGGAGCGACTCCGGCGTGAACGCGCCGAAGTCGATCGATCCCATGGGTGACTCGCGCAGCGCCTCGGCGATCTCCGGGTCGAGACAGGCGGCGACGTCCATGGTCATGCGAACTGTGCTCCTACGGTCGGATCGACGTACTCGTCGATGCGGGTGTACATGCCGTCGGACGTCGTGGCGATGATGCAGTTGTGCATCTCGAACGGCTTCCCGTTCGACGCAACCGTGCCCCGGACGACGAACTGGTACACGAACCCGTCCGGCGTGGGCGCGAGGTACTTCGTCTCGCACTTCGGAGTGTTCACCAGCTGCGCGAGCATGGCGATGCCCGCCATGTTCTCGATGGCGTCGATCTCCTTGCGGTCATGGTTGTGCCACACGACGGCGCCGGGCGCCAGCGCGCTGGTGAATCCCGCGGTGTCCTGGCCCTCGAGCGCCGCCGCGAGGACGCGCACCAACTCGTCCATGTCCGCCATGTCGCTCCGTTCCTCAGGTCAGCGCGAGCCGGTCGGCACACGCTTCGATCTCACCGAGGAAGATGCCACGCCGCGCCGCATCGGGTCCACCCGCCATGTCGCCGAAGTCCTGCAACAGGACCAGCCGGTCGACACCCAGATCCTCGTACCGGCGTACGGTGTCGGCGTCGATCGGCCCCGGGACGGGCGTGACCGTGATCTCGAGGCGGCCGAGGCTCGGCCGGCCGCTCGACCTCGTCGGCGAGTCGCGTGAGCTCATCGATGGCAGCCCGGGTGGCGTCGAGATCCTGGAAGAACCCGTACCAGCCTTCGCAGCGGGCGACGGCGCGGCGGCGCGCGGCCGTCGACATCCCACTCGCCAGGATCGGTGGACCGCCGGGTCGTAGCGGTTGGGGACGGCACTGGATGCCGCCGAACGACGCGAACTCGCCGCGCAGCTCCGGTTGGTCGTCGCGCCACAACGTGCGCAGCGCGTCGATCCATTCGTCGGCGCGCCGGCCGCGCGTCCCGAACGGCACACCGATGGCGTCGTACTCACCGGGGACGTAGCCCACGCCGATGCCGACGATCAGCCGGCCGCGCGAGAGCACGTCGACCGTCGCCAGCTCCTTGGCCAGGATCACGGGATTGCGCAGCGGAAGAATCACGATGCCGGTCCCGAGCTTGATGCGAGTGGTGCGCGCCGCCGCGTAGGCAAGGACGGGAACCGGATCCATCATCGCTGAGAGCGACGGCAACGGCGAGGGGGGCACGTGGGGATCGATCAGGACCGGGTGCTCACCCACCCAGATGGATTCGAAGCCGAACGCCTCGGCCGCTTCGGCGATCTCCGCGACCCGCGTCGGCGTCCGCGAACGCGCCCGACCCGACGCCGAACCAGCCGATCGGGATCATGCGACTACGCGGTGCGCAGGCGACGGTCGCGCCGCGCCTGCGCACTCCCGACGTGCGTACCGATGTCGATCACGAAGGCGAGGATCACGACGAACCAGCCGAAGCCGGTGACACCCTTGATCGGCGCGTACGCAACCGCCCACGCCAAGGTCGTCCACGGTAGGAAGATGAAGCCGAGCAAGCCCCACCAGAACGAATTGAACGCGATGCTCATCCGGTCACCGAACAACCAGATGAAGAAGATCGCGAGTCGAGGCGAGATGAACGCGGCCAACGCGACGATGCACCCACACATGGTCCGGGAGACTAACCGGCGCCCGCCGGACGCGCTCGCGGCGCGCAGGCACTACGGTCACGACATCGAGGACCTGCACCCGTGAACCATGCGATCGGGCTCGTGGCCGTCGCTTTTGGCGCCATCGACGTCCGAGAAGCGAACGTGCGCGCCGCCGCGCTCGGGTTCGACCACCTCGACGCGACCGGGAGCGCGATCGACGCGCTCGGCGTCCGACGAGCTCGCGGCACTGCCCGTTCCGTTCGGTGACCGCATCAGCGGGTTCGAGGTCGTCGCCGGCTGCACTGCGATGGCCCCGTTCGAGCGACGCGGCGAGGACCGGTTCGACGAGACGGTCGAGACGTTCCGCCGGCATCCCGGCGCCCGTTTGGAGCCCGGTCCGCGGTCGGCGGCCGACAGCATCGAGAAGGTGGAAGCGATCGTCGCGGCCGTCCCCGGACTCGAGCTCACGCTCGACACCGGCCACGTCGCCGCATGGGGCGAGGACCCGATTCCACTCCTCCGTCACGCCGGGCACGTGCAGCTCCGACAGGCCGCCGCCGGTCGACCGCAGCTCCATCCCGACGACGACGGCGACGTGGATTTCTCCGCCGTGCTCCGCGAGCTCGAACGACTCGAGTACCCGGGTCTCATGAGCATCGAATACTTCGACCTGCCCGACTACGGCTGGCCGCTCGATGACCCCGTCGACCACGCGGTTGCGCTCGCCACGCACGTACGCGCGTTGATGGCGTGAGCGCTTCGATTCAGCGGCGGTCCGGCAGGAACGGGTACTTGGCGCGGGTCGCCGCGACCAACGCAGGATCGATCTCGTGGAACATGATCTCCTCTGCGGCGCCGTCGACCTCGTGGGTCTCGCCGAACGGCTGCACGATGGCACTGTCGCCCGCGTACTCGACACCCCCGCCGTTCCCGACCCGGTTCACGCCGACGACGTACGCCTGATTCTCGATCGCCCGCGCCCGCAAGAGCGCACGCCAATGGTCCCGGCGCGGCGCGGGCCAGTTCGCCACCACGACGTAACAGTCGGTATCGGCCGCGACGCTCCAGAACTCATCGGCGAACCGCAGGTCGTAACAGACGAACAGACTGCACCGCACGCCTTCGATGTCGACGGTGACGAGCTCGTCGCCCGCGGCGTACTTCTCGTGCTCACCGCCGTAGGTGAACGGGTGGATCTTGCGGTAGCGCCGGGCCGAGCCGTCGGGCGCGGCGACGATCAACGTGTTCGACGGCAGGTCGTCGCCGGGCTGCACCTCGGGTGCCGACCCGCACACCCAGATGCCGTGCTCCGTGGCCTGTTGCACGAGGAACCGCGCGCTCGGCCCGTCGTACGGTTCGGCGACACGCGCAGTGTCCATCGAAAACCCCGTGGAGAACATCTCGCTCAGCACCACCAGCCGGGCATCGTTGCGTGCTGCGTCGGCGATACGCGGCGCCAATCGGGCGAAGTTGGCCGACGGATCCTCCCAGACGATGTCGTGCTGGATCGCCGCGACCTTCAACCGGCAAGACCCTTCAAGCGGGTGACCGCCTCGTCGATCACGTCGAGCTGCTTGCAACAGGCGAACCGCACGAGGGGATCACCCGCCGCCACGTCGTCATAGAAGACGACGCTCGGCACGGCGACGACACCACAGCGTTCGGGTAACGCGCGGCAGAAGGCCAGTCCGTCGGTCTCCCCGACCGATCGGATGTCGACGGTCAAGAAGTACGTCCCGGCGGATGGGAACACGGTGAGGCCGGCACCCGCGAGCCCGGCGGCGAGCCGGTCACGCTTCTCCGCGAGATCCGCCGCGACCCGACGGAACGTCGAGGCGGGGAGACCCAGTCCGACCGCGATCCCGTACTGGAACGGACCACCGTTCACGTAGGTGAGGAACTGCTTCACCGTCCGGACCGCACTCGTCAACTCGGGTGACGCGCACACCCAACCGATCTTCCATCCGGTGCACGAGAACGTCTTCCCGCCGGAGGAGATGGTGACGGTTCGGTGTCGCATGCCCGGCAGCGTCGCCAACGGGACGTGCTCGCCGTCGAACACGAGATGCTCGTAGACCTCGTCGGTGACGGCGACGAGATCGTGCTCCACACACAGTCGTGCGATGGACTCGAGCTCCTCGCGCCCGAACACCTTGCCGGTCGGGTTGTGAGGCGAGTTCAGGAGGAGGACACGCGTGCGCGGGCTGATCGCCGCTTCGAGCTCCGCGAGGTCGAACCCGTAGTCAGGAGTGCGCAGCTGCACGACGCGGCGTTGCGCGCCGGCGAGCGCGATGCACGCCGCGTACGAGTCGTAGTACGGCTCGAACGTGACGACATCGTCGCCCGGCTCGCACAACGCGAGCAGCGCCGCGGCGATCGCTTCGGTGGCGCCCGCGGTCACGAGCACCTCGGTCTCGGGGTCGTACTCGAGCCCGTACCACTTGGCCTGGTGCTCACTGATCGCGGTGCGCAGCTCCGGGATCCCGATACCCGGCGGGTACTGGTTGTGACCGTCACGGATGGCGGCAACGGCCGCGTCCCTGACCTCGACCGGGCCGTCGGTGTCGGGGAACCCCTGGCCGAGGTTGATCGAACCGGTCGTGACCGCGAGCGCAGACATCTCGGCAAAGATCGTGGTGCCGAATCCCTGCATCCGCGACACGAGGAACCGAGAGTCGGTCATCCCCCCGAGCCTACGACCACCCACCCCGCCCCCACCCCCGTTTTGGCGTCACTGCTGCGCCACTACGGCGCACGAGTGACGCCAAAACGGAAGGAAGGGGGTCAGCCGGCGTCGACGAGCCAGCCGAGGCCGAGGTCGCGCAGCGCGTCGGACATGCGGGCGGTGAGCGTGGGCAGTGAGTCGGTCAGGAGGATGATGCCGAACACCGCGAGCACTGCGGCGGAGAACAGCGTGATGGCGCGTGAGTGACGCTTGAACCAGTCGAGCGTGCGGGTCAGCTTGCCCATCGCCAGACCGACGGCGAGGAACGACACTCCGAGCCCGAGCGAGTAGGCGACCAGCAGCGCGGTCGAGTGTCCGATGTCCTCGCCGCCCGCCGCGAAGCCGAGGACCGCGCCGAGCACGGGCCCGATGCACGGAGTCCACCCGAGACCGAACGCCGCGCCCGCGACCGGCGCCGCGACCGGGCCGAACCGTTCGAGATGCGGATGGAAGCGGAACTCCTGATAGAGGCGCGGCGTCGTGAGGATCTGCGATCCCGCGAGGTAGATGGCCATGAGCAGGACGAGTCCGCCGGACACGCGTGTGAGCGTCTCCTGGTTGCGGAAGATCGCGCTTCCTGCCGCAGTCGTGATGAGACCGAGGAGCACGAACACGATCGTGAACCCGAGCACGAACAGCCCGGTGTTGATCGCGATGCGCTTCAGGTAGTGACGCTGTGCCTCCTGGATCTCCCCCACCGACAGCCCGGTGATGAGGCTGAGGTACCCGGGGACGATCGGCAGCACGCAGGGCGAGAGGAAGGAGATCACGCCGCCGCCGAACGCGGTCAGGAGATACAGGTTGCTGGTGACACTCACGCCGACCAGGTGCAGGGAGGCCACTGCGAGATGGTACGACCCGACCTCTCCGGCGCGTCAGTCGACGGGGTCCGGGAGATCCGCGGGCGTCCAGAAGCCCAACTGTGGTTGCGGCGAACCACCCCCCTGCCGCGTAACGAGCAAGGCGCCGGCGATCCTCGTCCGACAGCATCTCGATCGCGTCGAAGAACGCCTCTGGCCCTGCCGCTCGGAGCGCCGTATCTCCTTCGCTGGGCTTCTTCGGCAGGTTGGTCGTCAGAAAGACCAATCGGGTGTCACCAGGCAACGAACGACGAAGGGCGTGCGCGCGCCCGAGCGACTTCCACACCGTGTCGGTGCGCAACAACCCGCCTCGGTGGGTCTTGAATGCTCCCGAAACGTCGAAGAACCACGACCGCTCGTCGGCGTCGGTGGCGATGAAGTTCACCGACACACCGGTCTTCGGAATGCGCTTGTTCGTGTCCGTGATCTTGAATCCAGCTTCTTCGAGCACGTCCGCTGCGAGTTGCTGAGCGACCTTTCCCTCGCGGGTCGCACGGCTCGGGAAGTTCTCGCCGTCGCGGCGCTCTCGCCGGCTCGGCGGTCGAGAGCTCGGGCAACGACTGAGCCGTCTTCACCGCTTCGGCCACGCGTTCGCGAGCGATCTTGACGTACGCGGGGTCGAGGTCGTAGCCGACATAACGCCGATCCCAGAGCGCCGCCGCGACGAGCGTGGACCCGCTCCCCATGAACGGGTCGAGCACGAGATCATTTCGGAACGTGTACAACCGGATCAGTTGATCGGGAAGTTCGACGGGAAACGGTGCGGGATGACCAACCCGCTTCGCGCTCTCAGGGGGAATGTCCCAGAGATCCAGCGTGAAGCTCATGAAGTCTTCGGTCTTCAGCGTGCTCCTGGTCTCGTACGGCAGCTCTTCGATCTGTCGTTGCTTGACCGTCCGCGCTCGGTCGAACCGACCCTTGCTCGCGATGACCACCCGTTCGGTGATGTCGCGCAGCACGGGGTTGGCGGCGCTGCGAAATGAGCCCCATGCACATGAACCGGTCGCGCCCTCACCCTTCTGCCAGATCAGTTCACCGCGCAGGAGCAGACCCAAGTCATCCTGCAAGATGCGGATGACGTCTGCCGACAGACTGCGATACGGCTTGCGGCCGAGATTCGCAACGTTGACGGCGATGCGCCCACCCGGCTCGAGCTTGCGCACACACTCGTCGAACACTCCGCGCAACATGTCCAGATACTCGAGGTACGACGACGGGACGCCTTCCCG
This sequence comes from uncultured Actinomycetes bacterium, assembly GCA_963726965.1. Classification (GTDB taxonomy): domain Bacteria; phylum Actinomycetota; class Acidimicrobiia; order IMCC26256; family DASPTH01; genus DASUAS01. The sequence continues at coordinate 121,327 of CAVSEI010000010.1, forward strand.
TTCGAGTTCCTCTTCGTATTGCTTGCCGGCGAAGTAGGGCGGCGAGGTCACGACCAGCGCGACCGATCCGTCTTCGACGTTGGTCATCTCGCTGGCGTCACCCTCGTTGAACGGCTCGATCACCGGCTTCGGAGGGAGAACGGCCGAATCCTCGGAGAGTTCAGGTGCACGGAAGCGCTCGTAGAACGCCGACGCGTCGTGGCTCTCGCGTCGGCTCACACCGAAGTTCGACGTCGTCGTTGGCTTCCGGCGCTCAGCCACTCACCCCTCCTCGCCCTCAGGATTCTTCCATCCTCGCACGGGGGCGGTGACGTTCATTCGCTCGGAGCGATCAGCCCGGCGCGGGTCCGCTTCTCCGCCGGCGGAACGCGAATCCGGCCGCCGCCGCGACCCCCAAGACCACGATCGCGACGATGACGCCGGTCGGCGATCCCGAGTCACCACCGCCGGCACCCGGCCCGGCCGCGACCTCGATGCTCGCGTTCCGCGACCGGGTACCGCGGGCCTCGCCCTTGGCGGCGCCACCGGTGGTGGAGGTCGAACCGCGGCTCGTGGCGGTGCCGGCGCCGTGCTCCGATCGGGTCGCGTTCGATTGCTTGTCCGCACCGGTCGCAGCATCCGCCTTGGCCCCGTCGGACGACGAGGACGCGCCGGATGGGGCCGACGCGGTCGCGCCCGTCGTGGTGCCGGCGGCGGTGGACGATCCTCCCGCCGTCCGATCCAGCACCAGCACCAGACGCCGACCCCGACCCGATCCCGAGTCGGTCCCCGAACCCGAACCGGAACCCGGCGACGGCCCAGGCCCCGGCGGGGGATTCGGAGCGCCGGTGGCCGGTGGGGGCGCCGTTGGCGGGGGCGCGCATCCCACCACCGAGCAGAACGAGACGAAGCCGGGCGCGGCGCCGGTCCCGTAGCGCCAGCCCTCGACCGAACCGTCGGTGACCGAGGCCGACGACGCTCCACCGCGCGAGTACGTGAAGCTGGTCGCACCGGGCGCGGCACGGAAGTACGCCCAGTACTCACCGTTCGGCCCGATCAGGCAGTTCTGATCGGCCGGATTCCCCACCCCGAACAGCTGGCAGACCGCGGCGCCCTGGCCACTGAATCCGTACGTCACCGGGTTGGCCCCCGCGAGCTGCAGGGCTTCGATTCCGGTGATCGAGCCGTTGAAGCAGATCGTCACCGGACCGGGACCGGGCTCGACGATCACGACGGCCTGGGCGCTACAACTCTGCGCGGTGACATTGGCGCGCGCAGCCGATCCCGCACCCACGAACGCGACGCAGACGGTCGCGACGAGGAGGACCCGGAGGCCGCGCGCGCGCAACGTCATCCCGTGAATCTCGGTGACACGCTTGCCGCGACGGGCACCGCAGCCGCCGCCGCGTCCGCGACGGGCGCAGACGACGGCGAGGACGAGGACGACGACCCGGAGGCGAGCACGGTGATCGACACCGACTCGGTGCGCAACCGACCGTCAGGATCCAGGCCCGACACGACGAGGTCATGCGATCCGGGGGTGGTGTCCGACGGGATCACGACCGTCGTCGAGTAGTTGCCGTACACGTCGGACTCGATCGTCGCCAGCACGACGGGCGTGCTGTGCAGTTCGACGGTCAGCGTCGTCGAGGCGGCGAAACCACCCCCGGTCAGGGTGACCGACCCGCCGGCGACCGGAGTGGTCGTGCTCGCCGTCGGGGTCGGCGGGAGTGAACAGGTCACGGCGTCCGCGCGGCCACCCGGGAGCCACGACTGCAGGAGACCCTGCACCGCCTGCACGGTCGCGAAGGTGTTGACCCCGTATGCGTCGTTCGGACTTTGGATCTGACCCGCATTGACGCCACTCGTGACCTGCTGCGAGCGGAGCCACGCGGTCGGACTCGCGTACGCAGAACCCGCCGCACCGGGCGCGAACGTGTCGCGCCAACACGGTGACTCGACGTCGTAGCCGCTCGCGGCGATCGCGAGGATCGAGAGCGCGGTGGAGTTGGGGTCGTCAGTAGCGAACGACTGCCACGCGCCGCTCGCTTGTTGGTTCGTCGCGAAGAACGTGAGCCCGTTCGCCACCGCGGCGTCGGTGGAGTCGGCGCCGGCCGCAACCAGCACCTGCAGAGCCAATGCCGTCGTGTCCGGGTCGAGCAGACCGGCCGTCGGATCCCCGACGTAGTTCCAGCCGCCGTCGGGCTGCTGCGCCGCACGGACCGCGGCCACACCCACGCTCGACATCGAGCCGCACACCAGGTGCTCGGCGAGCAGGATGTAGAGGAGTCCGTTGAACGCCGGATCCGACGAGGCGGAGCAACCGCCCATCAGGGTCACGAGGTTCGCCGGCGTCGGGGAACCGAAGCTCGTGGGATCGAGACCCAGTGGTGCGGTCGTGAGCACGATCGTCTTCGCCGCGCTCCCGCCGGCACCGAAGACGCCGGGGTCCTGCTCGAGGTAGTCCAGCGGTGTGGGTCCAGAACCACCAGCCTTCAGCGCTTGCACCGCGGCCAAGGCCTGCGACGTGCTCCACGCCGCGCCGGTCTGCGCGTGCTCGGCGACGGCCAGCGTCGCGTCCCGCGTCTCGATTCCGTACCCCGCCACCTCGAAGCCGCCGTCCGGCTGCTGTTGGGTCTCCAACCAGGCGACCGCGGCATTGGCCGACGTGACCGACGCGGGAGTCGCGGCGCGCGCAGGCCCCGCGAGCGAGATGAGTGCGACCGTCAACGCGCCACAGCACGCGACGGCACGACGAACGTGCAACATGGTTGTCCTCCGTAGCCCCTTTCCACGAGGGCCTGGCGTCTGGTCGCCCGAAGGCGAATCCTGGTGGGAGCACCGGTGGCCCGGTGGACAACGGCAGGTAGCCTGGCTCGCGGAGTGCGGCGGGTGACCGCAGAGCCGCTCACAGTTGCGGGTCAGCGTCGGTCTCGCACCGACTTCCCCCGTCCCCGAGCCGGAGCCCGGGAACCGCACGCAACATCCGGGTTGCGCGCAACCGTTGTCGAGAGAGCACTGTAGTAGGACGTGACGACCAGCACGCAAACTCCCGGGACCGCGGCATCGACCGACGTCGACGTCGCGCCGGTCGCCGTTTCCCGCGCCTCCTGGCACGCCGGCGTGTGGCTGGTGTGGGCCCTGGCCGCGGCCACGTGCATCGAGTTGGCGCCCAACCCGGTGTACGTCGCGCTGATCATCGGCATCGCGTCGGTGGCGGTGTCGATCCACGCGCAGCCTGGTCCCTACGCGCGCGCGTTCCCGATCCTGCTGGCGGTGGGCGTGCTCTTCGCCGTGATCCGCATGGTGCTCACCGTGGCGACCACCCATGGCGTGGGCGACCTCCTGTTCACAACGCCGAGCTTCGGACTCCCGCGCTTGCTCGGCGGCTTCACCGTCGGTGGAAGTGTCGAGCTCCCGATCATGCTCCAGTCGTTGACGGAGGGTTTCGCCATCGTCGGGGTGATGGGGGTGTTCGGCGCGTTCAACGCGGTCGTCTCGCACTCGGAGCTGGTGCAGTCGACGCCCCGCGCGTTCTACGAGGTCGGACTCGTCGTCGTGGTCGCGCTCGCGTTCGTGCCGTCGACCCTCTCCGCGATCCACGACGTGCGCGACGCCGACCGTGCCCGCACCGGTGGCCGGATCGTCCGTCGCGGCCGGTTGCTGCGCCAGATCGTCCCCGTGCTCGAGCTCGGTCTGGAGCGCGCGGTCACCCTGTCGGAGTCCATGGACGCGCGCGGGTTCGCGCGCGCAGGACCTACTCCTCGCGATCGCGCCGCGGGATGGTGGGGCGTCGCGTCGCTGTTGATGTTGGGCGGTGCGTTCGTCGCGCTCGTCGGCCGCTCCGACACCGTCGCCGCCGTGCTCGGACTCGGCGGCGCGGTCGGACTCGGCGGCGCCATCCTGCTGGCGTCGTCGGGCACGCGACGCGCCCGGTACCGGCCGCGCCGCATGAGCCGGGCCGACTGGTTGATCGCCGGCAGCACGCTCCTCGCGCCGATCGCGATGGCGTCGTGTTCGATCGCCGGCGACACCAGCCTCGTCTGGTTCGCCAATCCCTTGACCTGGCCCGCGCTGCACGCCCTCCCCGCGCTCGCGTTGTTGCCCCTCCTCGCGCCCGTCCTCCTCAAACCTCCGGCCCGATCATGAGTGCCGTTTCCTTCCGCGGGGTGTCGTTCGCGTACCCCGACTCCACCCGCGCGGCGCTCACAGGCGTCGACCTCGAGGTCGCGCCGGGTGAGGTGCTGCTCGTGATCGGCGCGTCGGGATCGGGGAAGAGCACGCTCCTCCGCGCGGTCAACGGCCTGATCCCCCACGCCAGCGGCGGGCGCTTCGGTGGCGACGTCGAGATCTTCGGTCGCTCGACCCGCTCCCATCACCCGCGCGAGCTGGCCGACGTCGTGGGATTCGTCGCCCAGGATCCGGAATCGCAGTTCGTCGTCGATCACGTCGAACGCGACCTCGCATTCGTGCTCGAGAATCTCGGCTTCTCACAGGAAGCGATGCGCCGCCGCGTCGAGGAGATGCTCGACGCGCTCGGCATCGCCCACCTGCGCGATCGCGATCCCGCGACGCTCTCGGGTGGTGAACGTCAGCGTTGCGTGATCGCGGGCGCGCTCGCCGCCGGACCCCAGGCCCTGGTGCTCGACGAACCGACGTCGCAACTCGACCCGCAGGGCGCCGACGACGTCCTCGCCGCGCTCGTACGCCTCAACCACGACCTCGGGACCACCGTCGTGCTCGCCGAGCACCGGCTCGAGCGAGCGGCACCCCTCGCCGATCGCGCGGTGCTGGTCGAAGGAGGGACGGTGGGTTCTCCGGATCTCACCGGCGCGGTGCTCTCGACGTACCCCGGCGCGCCCGCAGTCACCCGTCTCGGGCGCGCGCTCGGCTGGGAACCCCCGCCGCTGACCGTCCGCGACGCACGCGGGTTCGCGGCACGCCACACCGTCGACCTCCCCGCGCCCGCGTCAGACACGACGAACCCGGTCCCCGGCGACGTCCTCCTCGCGGCGCGTGGTGCACGCGTCGTGCTCGGCGGGCGCGCCGCCGTGCGCGCGGTCGACCTGGAACTCCACGCCGGTGACGTGATCGCGCTGTTCGGGCGCAACGGGTCGGGCAAGACGACTCTGCTGCGCGCGCTCGCGGATCTCCAGCCGCTGACCGCGGGCACCGTCGACCGCACGACGCGCGTCGCCTACGTACCCCAGAACCCGAACACGATGCTGTTCTCGTCCACCGTTCGCCGTGAACTCGAGGAAACCCTGAAATTGCTCGGACACCCGGACCGCGGCGAGGTCGACGAGTGGCTCGACGCCCTCCACCTCGGCGAACTCGCGACGCACCATCCGCGCAGCCTCTCCGGCGGTGAACGCCAGCGGGTGGCCATCGCCGCGGTTGCCGTCGGCGGCGCGCCCGTCCTCCTGCTCGACGAGCCGACTCGGGGCATGGACGCACCCTCTCGCGCTGCGCTCGAACACGCGGTGCACCGGCACGCGGCCGGGGGAGGCGCGGTCGTGCTGGCGACCCACGACGTCGAGTTGGCGGCGCGCATCGCGACCCACGCCGTCGTGCTCGGGGACGGTGAGATCGTCGCCGACGGCAACGCGCGCGACGTGCTGGCCGGATCGCTGTTCGCACCGCAGGTGTTGCGGGTCCTCCCACCCTTCCTCACGGTCGAAGAAGTCGAGGCGGAGCTGATGCGATCATGACCGCGCACGCGCGGCCGCTCGCGGTGTACACGTTGATGGTCGCGGTCGGCGCCGCCGCGTTCCTCTATCCCTTCTGGTTGCCGGCGACCGCGCTCACCAGTCAGGCGCACAACGGCGACGCTCCGTTGATCGCCGCACTCGTGGGCGCGCTCGTCGTCGCCGCGGTGATGCTCGAGGTTCGGCGAGGGACGATGAACGGCGCGATCATCGCGCTGCTCGGGATGCTCGCCGCGTGTGCGGGCCTGCTGCGGCTCATCGATCTCCCGGGCGGCGGAAGCGGCATCTTCTTCCTGGTCGTGCTCGCGGGCGCGGCGTTCGGTCCCCGCTTCGGACTCCTGCTCGGCCTCTGTTCGATGGCGGTGTCCGCGATCATCACCGGCGGGATCGGCCCGTGGCTCCCGTTCCAGATGCTGGCGCTCGGCTGGATGGGCGCGGGTGCCGGCTTCCTCGGCCTCGTCACCCGCCGCTGGGATCCCCGCCTCGAGATCCTCGCCCTGGCCGCCTACGGCTGGGTCTGGGGCTTCCTCTACGGCGCGATCATGAACCTCTGGTTCTGGCCGTTCGAACGGGGCGGCGCCCTCGACTGGCGACCCGGTCTCGGCCTCGGGCGCGACCCTCCACCGGTACTGGCAGTTCTACGTGGCGACGTCACTCGGGTGGGACGCGGCCGCCGCGATCACCAACGCGATGCTCATCCTGGTGACCGGGTTCGTGCTGATGCGCACGCTGCGCCGGTTCGCGCACCGTCTCGATCCCGCGGTCGAGTTCGAACCGGCCTGAGCCGACTGTCGTCGATCGTCAGTCGTCCCAGAGCTTGACGATCACCCGGCCGACGGTCTCGCGGTTCGCCATGGCAGTGATGGCTTCGGGGATGTCCTCGAACTCCACGACCCGCCCGACGACCGCGCGGAGACGACGCGCCTGCACCATCTCGACAACCGTGCGCATGATCGTCGTACCGAGCTCGTTCGACGGCAGGTTCCAGCCGAGCATGTCCTTCATCATCGTCTGACGCTCGGTGTCTGCGTACGAGAGCATCACACCGCACAGCTTGAAGTTCCCGAGCGACGATGCGACGGGGCACGATCGACTTCTCGTCGGCCACGGTCTTGTCCGACGCGAAGCCCATCATCAGGTAGCGGCCGTTGTAGGCGAGGGACTTGAAGGAGTCCTCCATCACCGCGTCGCCGACGTTGTCGAACACGACGTCGACACCCCTGCCGCCCGGTCTGCTCGAGGCACGACGGCGGCGAACGTCGTCGGTTCGGTAGTTCACGACGGTCTGCGCGCCGAGGTCGCGACAGAGCTGGATCTTCTCGTCCGACCCGACGGTGGCGATGACGTGCGCGCCCCGGTCGACCGCGAGCTGGATCGCCGCGGAGCCCGAGCCGCCGGCGGCCGGCGTGGATGAGCACGGTCTCGCCCGCCTGGAGCTCGGCGCGGTCGAAGAGACCGAGCCACGCGAGGTGGAAGGGGAAGAACAGCGCGGCCGCGTCGGGCAGCGGGATCGTCGTCGGGCATCTCGAACGTGGAGACCGCGGGACAGATCGCGTACTCGGCGAACCCGCCGTGCGCCTGCTGCGTGATGGCGACGACCCGCTCGCCCGAGCAGCGCCTCGGCGCCCGGGCCCGCACGCGTCGACGATGCCCATCGTCTCCATGCCCGGCGAGTACGGCAGCTCGGGGCGCACCATCATGTTGCCGCCGGTGATGCGCTCGAGGTCGTTGAGGTTGAACGGGATGCCCAGGGCGCGCACGAGCACCTCGCCCGCGCCGGGCTCGGGGACGGCGACCTCGTCGAGCTGGAGCACGTCGAGGGGCTCGCCGTACTCGTGCGTGCGCCACGCCCGCATGGTCGCGGGCACTCCGCTCCGCTCACGCCGTCTCCTTTGGGCGTTCGCTACTCGGCGGGATACCCGCCTCGCTCACGCTCACGCGGTGTCCGAGTCGCCGGCTTCGGGTTCGAGGCCGAACCGTTCGATGTACGGGCGCGAATTCCTTGCGCACGATCGCGGGATCGACGCCGTACTCCTCGGGGCGGTACCGGTGGATGCCGTCCTTGCCCTTCGGGTGATCGGCGATGTACGCGCGCATCGCTTCGGCGCCGACGTCGGACATCGGCAGCGTCGAGCGCGTCGTAGATCTTCTCGATCTCGGCGAACTGGTCGGCGACGAAGTCGGAGAAGTACATGTCGTAGAACACCGCGTCCGGATAGTCCTGCGCGGCGCGCACGGCCATGGATCCGTTCCAGCATCTTCTTCAGCCGGGCGGACCAGTCGGACGCGATTTCGAACGGGTCGACGTCGTCACTCCCCCGCGAGCGCACCAGCGCGGTCAGGCTCGCGTACGACGTCAGCGATTTCACCGGGTCGCGGTGGGTGAACACGATCCGCGCGTCGGGATAGGTCTCCAGCAGCTGCGCCGAGCCCCCACATGTGCGCGCCGGTCTTGAGCATCCAGCGGTCGCCCGGCTTGTGCCACCAGAGGTGCTGGAGTTGGCGGCGGTGGAAGTCGTAGACCGCCGACGTAGTCGGCGCCGTCATCGACCCAGTCCTGGTAGCTCGGGACGCGCAACTGGTTGTGGAACAGCGGCGTGACCATGGTCTCGCCCATCATCACGACACACTCCTGCGAAAGCGTCGCCCCCATGGGATGCATGGCCTTGAACATCTCCGACTGGAGGTCACCCGTCGGGATCGTCGCTTGGCAGGCCTCGACCCGCGGATCGGCGTTGCCGACGGATGCGTCGGGCGGCGGCGACGGGAACATCGAGCTCCCACGTGAGCGGGGCGCGGTTCGCGGGGTCCTGGTTGAGAATGTCGTGGAGGATCGTCGTTCCGGTGCGAGGCAGGCCGACGATGAACACCGGCTTCACCACGTCGACCTGCGCGATCTCCGGGTACTGCTCACGGTCGTGGACGTATTCGAGGCGGTTCTTCACGTGGAGCAGGATCCGCTCCTCGGCGATGAAACGGCCGACGTCGTTGAGGCGGGCCTCGCGGTTCAGCGAGTCGACGAAGCGATCCAGACCATCGAGGAACTCGCCCGGACCCACCTCGGTGAGGCCGTCAGCCCGCGCCGAACCCTTGTCGAACAGCACGTCGCGATCGAAGGACGTCGAAGTCATGCGGCGGACGCTAGCGGGATGCGAACCTCGGCCCGCCTCGATCGCCGGGCCACCGCGAGCCGCCGATGGTGTCGGAGTAGGGCCAGAAGGCGATCGGGTCGAGCTTGCCGGCGACGGTGATCTCGCGACTCTTGTGGATCGGAGTCACGAGGTCGGCCGAGAGCTGCTCGCGGAGCGGGAGCAACTCGGTGTACGGATCCCACGGGCTGTCGCGGAGCACGAGCGCGCCGTCGACCGTCTCGCGGTACGCGGTGTCACTCACGCTGGCGACGCGTACGACGGTCGGAGGGAAGTCGTAGCTCTTCTCGACGCCACCGATGGCGCGCGACGACTTGATCCACCAGTCGTTCTCCGCGACCTCACCGGACGGGTCGGCAACCGCGCCGGTGACCTGCCCCCGGAACTCGAGGAACGTGTACCCCTGGTGCGTACACCGGGCCACGACGGTGTCGTCCTGACGGAAGTACACGATCGAGCACGGGAACTTGGGTTGACCGTTGAGCTCCTGGCTGATGAAGATCGCCGACTCCTGGTCGATCCCCAGACCGATGCCGTAGTAGCCGTCGATGCCGTCGTACCGGGCTTCGATCTTGGTCGACACGCCGTACTCGGGCTCACCCTTCACCGGCACGTTGTAGATGTTGACGTGCACGTGGGGGTTGCGACCGGGCTCGATCCCCGGAGGGAGCAGATCGGCGATCCGGTCGGGATCGGTGCGGTAGACGATCTTGAGCAGCGGCCAGTTCGCGATCTCGCCCGGCCTGATCTGGGGTGCGTGGTCCATCCCTCCAGTGTGCCCGCGGTCGGCGGCGTCCGCCAGATCGACTCAGGCCGGGAAGAGCTCGGCCACGAACTCCTGGAGCGCGGCTCGCACTTCGGGCGCGGTGACGTCACCGACGAACACCGCGGCGCGGGTGTCGGCTGACTCCAGCTCGCGCGCAACCTCGCCGAGTGCGGCAGCGTCCGTGCCCACGAGGACGACGACACGACTCTTCACGTCCGCACGACCAGGACCGCGGACACGGTGGCGAACCCCAGCCCGAGCACGAGCGTCGCGAACACGGCCGACGGCTCTTGCATCGTCGCCGCCCCGGTCGCCACGAGCGCCAGGACGAGGAACCAGGTGTTGCGGAGCAACGAGCCGATCGACAGGTTGTGCTTGCGCGACGCGGCGCCGAAGCAGTTGCACGGGCGACGGTCGTTGGCGACGACCCGCCGCACGAGCACGCCGGTGAAGACGACGAAGGTCGCCAGCGCGAGGTAGCTCGGCCAGCTCGCGTCGACGAACAGCAACAAACCGGCGAGCACGAGCTCGTACACGGGAAGCAGCGACGCAACCGCGATCGTGACCCACGCGTAGCCGCCGAACTGGGTGCGGTAGGCACGGACCGATTGCCACACGCCGAGCAACTTGCCGACGCCGGAGACCACGAGCACGAGGGCGACGACCACCCGCGCCGCGAGCGCGACGTCGTTTGCGGTCATCTCACCGATCGTGCATCTTCTCGTACCCACCCCGGAAGAACAGGAGGGGACGAGCGCCCTCGCGCATGTCGAGATCGAGCACCCGCCCGACGATGATCTTGTGGTCGCCACCGGGGTATTCGGCCTCGAATCGGCAGTCGAGATAGGCGATCGCCTCTTCGAGCACCGGGGCCCCCGACAGTCCGACCCGCCAGGGCGTCTGGCCGAAACGATCGGCCCCCTTCTTGGCGAAGAGGTTCGAAAGCTCCTCGTGTTCCTCTCCGAGGATGTTGACCGCGAACGTGCCCGCGCGTTCGATGCGGGGCCAGGTCGACGACGAGTGGGCAACGCAGAACAGGATGAGCGGCGGATCGAGCGACAGCGACGTGAACGAGTTGGCGGCGATACCGACGGGTTCGTCGTCGTCGATCGCGGTGATGATGGTCACCCCGGTCGCGAAATGTCCGAGCACGGAGCGAAATCGCGCGTCGTCGGGGACGAGGACGGTCTCGGTCGGCTCGTCGGGCACCGGCGCTCCTCGGCTCAGCCGTGTGACGGGCGCAGTGGGAGACGGAGGCCGTCAGAAGCGGCGATCACTTCGGGGCCCCCGACCCGTGCGGAGAACTCGCGGGCGTCGCGGAGGATCGTGTCGAGTTTGTCGTCCCCGTGCGACGGACAGTGATGGAACAGCGCGAGTTGTCGCGCGCCGGCTTCCTTGGCCACGTGGATCGCGTACTCGATCGTGCAGTGACCCCAGGTGCGCTTGATCTCGTACTCGTCGGCCGTGTGCTCCGCGTCATGGATGAGCAGGTCGACGCCGTCGCACAGTTCGAGCACGTCAGCGGGGACGTAGTCGTCGGCATCTTCGGCAACGGTTCCCGGACCATGGTCGGAGAGGTACGCGACCGACGTGCCTTCGATCTCGACCCGGAAGCCGAGCGTGGGATCGGTGTGGCGGACCCACCGTGACCGCACCTTGGCGCCGTTGATCGCGAAGTCGTCGTTGGCCACCGCCTCGAACGCGACCTCGCCGCGCAGCTCCTCGGGCGTGATCGGGAAGTAGGGCGGGCTCATCACCCCGCGGAACACCTCCGCGAGCGGTCCGGCCTCCTGATGCGGACCGACGATCGTCATGGTGCCGCCGCCCGCCGCCATCGGCGCGAAGAAGGGCAGGCCCTGGATGTGATCCCAGTGGAGGTGACTGAGCAACACGGTGGCGCGGTAGCCAGGCAGGCGGCCCTCGGCGATGATCGCATCGCCGTAATTCCGCAATCCGGTCCCCAGATCGAAGACCACCGGATCATGGCCTTCGGACGCGACCTCCACACACGAGGTGTTTCCCCCGTAGCGGTCGAACTGGTGGCCGTCACACGGAGTGGATCCGCGTACCCCCCAGAAGGTCACATGCGTCGAAGGCGACACACTGCCCACGTTACCTCCTGTTCGCGCCACCGCGTGTGGCTCTAGCTGAGGACCCGGCGTTTGAAGCCGTTGATCCCCAGCCAGGTGAACAGCGCCGAGAAGCCGATGAGCGCTCCGTAGACGGCCCAGAGGCTCATGTGGGGCGAGGTCGTCAGCGCGGCCCGGAACCCCTCGCACATGTAGACCAACGGATTGACGAGCACCGCGATCTGGAGCCACCGGATCGCCTCGAGCGACGACCACGAGTAGTAGACGCAGCCGAGGAAGGTGAGCGGGATCACGATGATGCCGAACAGCAGGGGCACCGTCCGCGGATCGAAACGGGTGCCGAACGTGAGTCCGAGGGCGCCGCACATGTAACAGGCCAGCGGCGCCAACGTGAGGAGGACCGGCCAGTTGATGTCGAGGCTCACGGGCGTCGCGGGCACGACGGCGGCGATCGGGAACACGAGGAGCGCAGAGAACAGTCCACTCAGCGCGCCCCAGATCGCCTTCTGGATCGCCACCAGCTCCACCGGCATCGGAGCCAGCACGCGGTCTTCGATCTCGCGCGTGTACCCGAACTCCTGGACCATCGGCAGCGACACCGACTGGATGCCCTGCATCAAGATCGCGATCCCCACGACACCGGCCACGAGCAAGGTCGAGAAGCCGCTCGCGGCGTCCCCCTGACCGCCAACGCCCTGACCGATCTTCGGGAACACGTACGTGAACACGAAGACGAGGAGGAACGGCTGCAGGATCGTGCGGGGAATGAATTCCTTGAGCGTCTTGCGCAAGACGACGAGGTCGCGGAACAGGAGCGAACGGAACGCGATGCGCGCCGCGGCCACCGGTTTGCGTACGGGCGCGAGCGTCGCGGGCGTTGCGGGAACGGTGACGGCACTCATTCGCGAAGGTCCTTCCCGGTCAGGTTGATGAAGACGGTCTCGAGCGTCGGCTCGGTGATCGAGAGATCCGAGACGTCGAAACCATGGCGCTCGGCCACGGTGAACACCACGGGCAGCACACCCTGTTGGGCGCGCACGCCGACCAACACGGTGCCGTCGACGCGCGTCGCCTGTTGCGCGCCCGGCACTTCGGCGGCCAGCACCTCGGCCAATGCGTCGAGATCGCCGGTGGCGGACACGGTGACGATGGTGTCAGCCCCGGTCGACTGCTTGAGCTCTGCTGGTGGCCCGAGTGCGAGCAACCGGCCCCGATCGATGATCGCGAGGCGATCACACAGCTCGTCGGCTTCCTCCATGTAGTGCGTGGTGAGCAGGATGGTCTGACCGTCGGCGTGCAGTTCGCCGAGGATCTCCCACAGGGCCAGGCGACTCTGGGGATCGAGTCCGGCGGTGGGCTCGTCGAGGAACAGGGTGGCGGGGCGGTGCATGATCGCTCGTGCCACCATCAGACGTTGCGCCATGCCGCCCGACAGGGCGGCGACGGGTTCCTTCCCGCGTTCCGAGAGGCGGAACTGCTCGAGCAGTCGATCGGACTCCGACCGGGCCGTGGTCGCCGACATCCCGAAGAAGCGCCCGTGGAAGTAGAGGTTCTCCCACACCGACAACGAACGATCGAGGGTGTTGGTCTGCGGGACCACCCCGATGACCTGTTTGGCTGCGGTGGGATGCGCGACCACATCGATCCCGCCGACGTACGCGCGCCCACTGGTGGGGATGACCCGGGTGGTGAGCATCCCCGCGGTCGTGGTCTTCCCTGCGCCGTTCGGCCCGAGCAACCCGAAGATCTCTCCCTGATGGACCTCGAGGTCGAGCTCGTCGACCGCCTTGAGTCCCCCGGGGTAGACCTTGGTCAGCTGTTCGGTCCGCATGACGACGTCGTCAACTGCGGTCACTGGCCACCTCCTCGGTGAAGTGCTCGCACACATGGGTGAGCGCTCGCTGCAACGCGTCGATGTCGCGTGCCGTGAGCGCGCCGCGGAGTTCGGCGTCGACCTCGTGCACGACCTCGTGCAGTTGCGCCAGGCGCTTCCGGCCCGCGCGGTGACGACCACGCGGACGACCCGCCGATCGTCGAGATCGGGCTGGCGTTCGACCAGGCCCTCCTCGGCCAACTTGTCGAGGTGGCGGACGAGCGTCGGCGGTTCGATGCGCATCAGCTCCGCCAGCTCGCGTCGACTCGCGCCGGCGGCGTTGGACGCTTCGCGGAGCAACACCCAGTTCCACAGGCTCGCACCGTGCTCGTGCAGTCGGCGGTCGAGCTCGTCGTGGACCCCGCGGTGGGCGAGGAACAGCAGCCGTCCGAGGGTCTGTTCCATAGTGCACTAACTATTAGCACACGAATGATTAGCCGGGCAACGGGTCGCTCTCGCCTCAGTGCTGTGGGCCCTCGTCCCGCACCTTCTGCACGTGAACCAGCGCGTCGCGCAGCTGCTCGATCCAGTCGCCCTCGTGGTCGCCGACCAGCCGTACGCACCAGGCCAGTGCGTGGCTGCGGCTCCGCGCCACGCCGGCATCGACCAACGTGTCGAGCACCCGCCGCTCCGGGAGACGGAGTCGGGTCATGACGGGGACGCTCAACGTCGTGAAGAGCTCTTCCTGGTCGCCACAGCGGGCACCCCACGCGACCTTCCGGGCGAACCGGGCCTCCGCTTCGTCGGCGATGCGCATCCGCAGTGCCCGGGTGTCCTCACGGAATCCCTGGATGCGGGCGCGGCGGGCCGTCACCCGGGTGGCGTCGGCGCCCGCTTCCGTGGAGGAGGTGCCCGTGTCGGGATCGGCGAGGCTCCCGATGACGACGATCTCGTCACGGTCGTGGGTGACCTCGGGCGGGGCGATGAACCAGCCGTCGGGCAGGCGGCCGGCGAACCAGCCCTGCAGCGTGCCGGGAACAGAAGCGGTGGTGTCGGCGGTTTCCTTGGTCATGGTGATTACAGTATTACATCATTTCCTCGACTGCAACCCGGATCGCCGCCGCGATCGCGGCGGATTCCTCGGCGTCGGCGTAGCGCTGCCGGGGCCAGAAGAAGCCCCGGAGGCCGTCCTTGCGGTTCCGAGGGACCGCGTGCACGTGGAGGTGGGGAACGCTCTGGCTCACCACGTTGTTCAGCGCGACGAACGAGCCGGCGCTGGCGGTGGCGTCCTGCACCGCCGCCGCGACCTGCTGTACCCGGGCGAACAGCTCGTCGCGGAGCGGGCCGTCGAGCTCGCGGAGGGTCTCGACGTGTCGACGGGGGACGACGAGCGTGTGACCCTTGAACAGGGGGCGGTGATCGAGGAACGCCACGACGTTCCCGGTGTCGAGCACGACGTCAGCCGGGGTCTCCCCCGCCACGATCGAGCAGAAGAGGCACCCGTCCACGTTCGGCTAGTGCGCTTCGTCGGGCGAGACGTACGGGCGCAGACGCGGCTTCGCCGCGGCTCGCTTGGGCACCATCACCTTGCGCCGGAAGTAGCACACTTCTTCGCCTCGTTGATTGAAACCGCGGGTCTCCACCGTGACGACGCCACGATCGGGTCGGCTCGACGATTCGCGCTTGTCGACCACATTGGTCTCCGCGTAGATGGTGTCGCCGTGGAACGTGGGCAGCTTGTGCTGCAGCGATTCGACCTCGAGGTTGGCGATGGCGGCGCCGCTCACGTCAGGGACGCTCATTCCGAGCACCAGCGAGTAGACGAGGTTGCCGACCACCACGTTCTTCCCGAACTGCGTCTGGGTCTCGGCGAACCACGCGTCCGTGTGGAGCGGGTGGTGGTTCATCGTGATCATGCAGAACAGGTGGTCGTCGGCTTCGGTGATGGTCTTGCCGGGCCAGTGCTGGTACACGTCGCCCGGCTCGAAGTCCTCGTAGTACCGGCCGAACGGCCGGTCGTAGGTCGTCATGGGCCTGAGACTAGCGACGCCCGATTCGGCCGGTCCGTCCCCCGGTGGGCCGGTAGTTTGGCGCGGGAGATGATGGTTTGATGATGCACCCCGCCGTCCACGGCTTCGGCCGCGACGCCAACGCGGTCAAGGGCAAGAAGCTCGAACGCGACCTGCTGCGCCGAGTCCTGCAGCTGGCGCGGCCGTATCGGAAGCAACTGGTCGGGTTCGTCATCACCGTGATCCTCGCGGCGGTGATCAGCGCGGTACCACCCCTGATCCTCCGCGCCCTCATCGACACCGCGATCCCGGAGAAGGATCGTCAGCTCGTCGGCTTCCTCGCGTTCGCGGCGGTGTTCCTCGCGCTGCTCAACGCCGGCCTCACCCTGATCCAGCGCTACTACTCGGCCCGGATCGGCGAGGGCCTCATCTTCGACATGCGCACCGCACTGTTCGACCACGTGCAGCACCAGCCGTTGTCGTTCTTCACCCGCACCCAGACCGGCTCGCTGATGTCGCGGATGAACAACGACGTCATCGGCGCACAACAGGCCGTCACCAACACCCTCGGCACGGTGTTCTCGAACATCGTGTCGGTCGTCGTCACCATCACGTTCATGCTCGCCCTCGAGTGGCGCCTCACGCTCTTGACCCTGGTGATCCTGCCGCTGTTCATCATCCCGGCGAAACGCATGGGGCCCAGACTCCAGCGCCTCGACCCGCGAGAGCATGCAGCTGAACGCGTCGATGAACAACACGATCGCCGAGCGCTTCAACGTGGGTGGCGCGCTCGTCGTCAAGCTGTTCGGCAAGCACTCCCGGGAATCGACGACGTTCTCCGACCGCGCCGGTCGCGTGCGCGACATCGGCGTGCAGACGGCGATGTACTCGCGCGTGCTCTTCGCCGCGTTGGGCCTCGTCGCGGCCATCGGCACCGCGATCGTCTACTTCGTCGGTGGGAATCTCGCGATCTCCGGGCACGATCGGCGTCGGCACGATCGCGGCCTTCGCGGTGTACGTCGAGCCAGATCTACCAGCCCTTGACCCAGCTGGCCAACGCCCGGGTCGATGTGCTCACCGCGTTGGTGTCGTTCGAGCGCGTGTTCGAGGTGCTCGACTTCCCGCCGCTGATCTCCAACCGTCCCGGTGCGGTCGACCTGGTCGAACCGGTCGGACGCGTCGAGTTCGAGCACGTGTGGTTCCGCCACCCCTCCGCCGCGATGTCGTCGATCCCGTCGCTCGAAGAGCAGACGGGTGCCACCGACCTCGAGGACGAGAGCGCGTGGATCCTGCGCGACGTCAGCTTCCGCGTCGCGCCCGGCGAGCTGGTCGCGTTGGTCGGGCCGTCAGGGGCGGGCAAGACCACGACCGCGCTCCTCGTCCCACGCATCTACGACGTCAGCGCCGGCGAGGTACGGGTCGACGGGCACGACGTGCGCGACTACACGCTCGAGTCGCTCCGTGGATCGGTCGGGATGGTGATGCAGGACCCCCACCTCTTCCACGACACCGTGCGCGCCAACCTGCGCTACGCGCGCCCGGATGCCACCGACGCCGAGCTGGTGGAGGCGTGTCGGGCGGCGCGCATCCACGACATGATCGCCGGCCTCCCGGACGGCTACGACACGCTCGTCGGTGAACGTGGGTACCGCATGTCCGGCGGCGAGAAGCAGCGCCTGGCCATCGCCCGGATGTTGCTGAAGGATCCGGCCGTCGTGATCCTCGACGAAGCGACCTCGCACCTCGACTCCGAGTCGGAGCTCGCCATCCAGCACGCGCTGGCCGACGCGCTGCACCGGCCGCACGTCACTCGTGATCGCCCATCGCTTGTCGACCATCGTCGCCGCCGACCGCATCCTCGTCCTCGAAGACGGCCGTATCATCGAGAGTGGCCGCCACGAGGATCTCCTGCGCGCCGGTGGCCTCTACACCGACCTCTACCAGACCCAGGTGGACCACCCCACCGCCGACGCGGGATGATGCGGGATGACGAAAGACGGCGCGAGGTGACGAGGGCGTGAGCGTGGGCGTGCGACGGCTCTGCGCCGCGGGCGCGTTGCTGGCCGGTGCCGCGTCCGTCGTCGTGGCCGTCGTCGTGCTGACGAGCAGCTGGGCCGCCCTGCTCGGGGCCCTGGTCCTCATGTTCGTCGCGGCCATGGCCGTCTGGTACGTGCTCACCCGCACGGGACTGACGCGCCTGCTCGCGAGCGTGGTCGTGATCGCTGCGGTGGTCATCGCGGTCGTGGGTCTGGCCCGACGGAACAGCATCATCGGCATCATCGTCGTCATCGTCCTGGTGGCCGTCGCCGCGGGGCTGGCGCGGGTCGCGCTCCGCACCGACCGCGCCGCACTGCGCGTACAGGCTCCCCCGGGGGTCCACGTCGGCGCCGCCACGCGGCCGGTGCTGATCCTCAATCCGCGTTCCGGGGGCGGCAAGGCCAACCCCGAGTTCGCGAAGCAGGCGCGGGCGCGGCGGCATCGAGACCGTCACCCTCCAACCCGGCGACGATCTCGAAACGCTCGCCCGCGACGCCATCGCCGGTGGCGCCGACGTCATCGGCATGGCCGGGGGCGACGGCTCGCAGGCCCTGGTCGCGGGGGTCGCCGCCGAGCTCGACGTGCCGTTCGTGTGCATCCCGGCCGGGACGCGGAATCACTTCGCGCTCGACCTCGGTGTCGACCGCGACGACGTCGTCGGCGCGCTCGACGCGTTCTCCGACGGCTACGAACGCCGCGTCGACCTCGCCCGCGTGAACGGCCGGGTGTTCGTGAACAACGTGTCGTTCGGTGTGTACGCGGCGATCGTGCAGTCGGACGAGTACCGCGACGCGAAGCTCGGGACGACCGCCAAGATGCTGCCCGAACTCCTCGGACCCGACTACGACCCGTTCGACTTCGACCTTGACGGCCCGGGCGAGGTCGGACACGCGCAACCCGACCTCATCCTCGTCTCCAACAACATCTACAAGCTCGAAGGTGTCGGTGGTTTCGGCACGCGGGCGCGGCTCGACGAGGGGGTGCTCGGGATCATCGTCATCGACGTGCGCGACGCGGCCGGCCTGGCGCAACTCGTCGCGCTCTCGTCCGCGGGACGGGGATCGGCATACTCCGGTTGGCACGAGTGGTCAGCGCCCTCGCTCGAGATTCGCTCGCGGAAGCGGGTCGACGCCGGGATCGACGGCGAAGCGGTGACCCTCGACGCGCCGGTCCGGCTCGAGGTGTTCCCGGGCGCGCTCCGGGTGCGCATCGCGCCGCACCATCCGGGGGTGTCCCCCGCCGCGGTCGTCGGCGTGGTGCGGCAGGGAGGGCCCCGCCGCCTGGTGAGCATCCTGCTCGGACGCGAGGGCGATCGCGTCGCGGAGGAGAGTCCCGGTTAGCATCTTCGTTTCGCCTCCTCGTGGTTCCGATGGCGAACTCCCACCGCGAGCACACTCATGGCCGATCCTGTTTCACGCGATGACGCGACCTCCCATCGCCGAGCAGCGGCGCAGCGATCGCAAACGCCGTCGGTTCCGTCGCGTGCTCGCAATCGTCGGCAGCGCCGCGTCTGATCGCCGGGTTCGTCCTCCTGGCGACCGATGTCGTGCGCTTCGGCGGCGACGATCGGCCGTCACTCGCCGGCGCGGTTCGCTCCGACGACCACGAGTCCGCCGCACCCGTCACCTCCACGACCGTCGTGGCACGCCACTGCCGTGCGCTCTCGACCACGGACCCGCTGCGACTCTGGATCGGCGGCGACTCGCTCGCGGGATCGCTCGGGCCGTCGCTCGGCACCATCGCCGGAGCGACCGGCGTCGTCCAGCCCTACTTCGACTCCCGCGTGTCGAGCGGCCTCGCGAACCCCGGCTTCTTCGACTGGCCCAGCCACGCGAGCACGGAGATGACCAGACTCGATCCCGAGATCGTCGTGTTCATCATCGGAGCCAATGACTGGGCCGCGGTCTCCGGCGACTCGTGGAAGGCGGGCTACACCACGGACGTCGACGCGATGATGAAGACGCTCATCGGCTCCGGTCGCACGGTCTACTGGGTCGGTTCGCCCACGTTGAAGGACCAGAAGATGGACGCGGCCGTCGTCGAGGTGAACGCGATCGCGTCCGAGGTGGCGAAGCGTCACCCCGAAGTCCACTACGTCGACGCGTACAAGTTGTTCTCCGACAGCACCGGTGCGTTCTCCCTGAACTTGCCCGACGAGACCGGCAAGGTCGTCACCATGCGTGCGGGCGACGGCGTGCACCTGACCCCGGACGGCGCCGACTACCTCGCGCGCGCGGTCTACAAGCTGGTCGATGACCAGTGCGCGGTCACCGACCAGAAGGTCGCAGGCGCCACCCTGCACGCCATCGAGAGCGAAGGCAGCACGCAGGTCGCGCCGGGCTCGAGTTCAGGCTCGAGCTCAGGAGGCGGTTCCACGTCCTCCGGTGGTGGCACGATCGCCACGACGCCACCCGCGACCGCCGTCCCCACCACGACGTCACCGCTCACCGCGGCTACCACCACGACATCGCCGACCATCCAGGTCCCAGGGACCGCACCGTCGATCACGATCCCGAGCGGCGTCGCGTCGAACCCGTGATTCCGGGAGTGCGTCGGTAGGCTGCGCGCCGTGAGCGACATGGCCACTGCCGTCGAATGCGCGGCTGACGTCGTCGCCATCGCGACCGACCATCTCGCGCGCGGCCACGGTCGACGGCCGGATCTCCGTCGCCCGCCTCGACGATCACCAGGTCCTGGGGTACGACCTTGCGCACGCGGCCAGCGCGGTCGAGGGCGCCAAGGTGATGCTCGACTACGGCGAGCACGGCGACGTGGAGTCCTTGCTCGCGCGTGCCTTCATCGCCGATGCGGTCGCGGATCTCGGCGCCAAGCTGCTCGGACGCGAAGCCGTCTGGGGCGTCGACGCCGGCGTCCTCGCCGACGCGCTCCCGTTCGTCGAGGAACATCGCTCCCCCGAGTTCCTGGAATCCGTCGCCGCCACGCTCGAGCGTTCGGGCACCGGTCCGAGCCACCTGCCCGACGACTTCCAACTCGCGGCCGAGACCTTCCACCGCTTCGCCGAGGACAAGATCCGCCCGGTCGCCGAGCACATCCACCGCACCAACGCCGACATCCCCGAGGACCTGATCCAGGGCCTCGCCGAGCTCGGCGGCTTCGGGCTCTCCGTACCCGAGACCTACGACGGGTTCGCGAGCGGCGGCGAAGCCGACTATCTCGGGATGGTCGTCGCCACCGAGGAACTGTCCTGGGGATCGCTCGGGGTCGGCGGATCGCTGATCACCCGGCCCGAGATCCTCACCCGCGCGATCGTCGCCGGCGGCACCGACGCCCAGAAGCGGCGCTGGCTCCCGGGCATCGCCGCGGGCGAGCAGATGGTCGGGGTCACCGTCACCGAACCCGACTTCGGCTCCGATGTCGCCGGCGTGAGCACCATGGCCACCCCGGTCGACGGCGGCTACCGCATCAACGGCGTGAAGACCTGGGCGACGTTCGCCGGCCGCGCCAACCTCCTGATGCTGCTGGCCCGCACGGATCCGGACAAGAGCCTGTCGCACCGGGGCCTCTCGCTGTTCGTCGTCGAGAAGGACGCGGTACCGGGACACTCGTTCGCGCTCGAGCAACCGGAGGGCGGCAAGCTCGACGGTCGCGCCATCGACACCATCGGGTACCGCGGCATGCACTCCTACGAGGTGTCGTTCTCCGACTGGTTCGTTCCCGCCGACAACCTCGTCGGCGAAGAGGGTGGCCTCGGCAAGGGCTTCTACCTCCAGATGGAGGGCTTCGAGAACGGCCGGCTGCAGACCGCCGCACGGGCCGTCGGTCTCATGCAGGCCGCGTTCGATGCCGGTCTCGCGTACGCCCGAGAACGCATCGTGTTCGGCAAGCCGGTGTTCGACTACGAGCTGAGCCGGATGAAGCTCGCCCGCATGGCCGCGCTCGATCCAGGCCGGACGCCAGTTCTCCTACGACGTCGCCCGCCGCATGGGTCGCGGCGAAGGCACGCTGGCGGCGTCGATGGTGAAGGCCTACGTGTGCCGCTCCGCCGAGTGGGTCACGCGCGAGGCGATGCAGCTCCACGGCGGCATGGGCTACGCCGAGGAGTTCCCGGTGTCGCGCTACTTCGTCGACGCCCGCGTGCTGTCGATCTTCGAGGGCGCCGACGAGACCCTGTGCCTGCGCGTCATCGCCCGGCGCCTCGCCGAGCAGGCGCTCTCGGAGATGTAGCGCCGACGGCTCAGCCGAGCCGGGTGCTGATCAGCGACTGCGCGACATGCCCGCGCGCTCACCGCGGGTCACGAACTTCAGCGCCATCTTGCGGCTCGCTTCGTCGATCATCTCGTCGCCGAACATGACCGCGCCGCGACGATCGCCCTCGGTCGTGGCCTTCTCGTAGGCCTCGAGGATGTCGAACGCACGGTCGAACTGCTCCTGCGTCGGCGTGAACACCTCGTTGATCACCGCGACCTGATCGGGGTGCAACGCCCACTTGCCGTCGTAGCCGAGGATGCGCGTGCGCATCGCGTAGTCGCGCAGCGCGTCGAGCTCCCGGATCTTGAGGAACGGGCCGTCGATCACCTGGAGCCCGTTGGCGCGCCCGGCCATCAGGATCTTCGAGAACGTGTAGTGGAAGTGGTCACCCGGGATACTCGGGGATCTGCACGCCGCCGGTGAGGACCGGCATCTCGGTCGACGCGGCGAAGTCGGCCGGTCCGAACACGATCGTCTCCATGCGCGGTCGACGCCGCGCAGATCTCCTCGACGTTGATGAGGCCACGGGCGGTCTCGATCTGCGCCTCGATGCCGACGTGGCTCTCGCGACCGATGGTCGCCTCGATCTGCGTGAGGAGCAGGTCGAGCGCGACCACGTCGCTGGCGTACTGGACCTTCGGCAGCATGATCTCGTCGAGGCGCTCACCCGCGCCCTCGACGACGTGGATGACGTCGCGGTACGTCCATTTCGTGTCCCACGCGTTCACCCGCACGCAGACGACGGTGTCGCCCCAGTCGAGGTCGTTGATCGCCCGCACGACGTTGTCGCGGGCAGCTTCCTTCTCGAGCGGCGCGACGGAGTCCTCGAGGTCGAGGAACACCATGTCGGCGCCGAGACCGGGGGCCTTGCCCAGCATCTTCTCGCTCGAGCCGGGAACCGCCAGGCAGGTACGGCGGGGCAGGTTGCGGGATCGTTCAGACATGCACGGGAGGGTAACCGGACGCGTTCCGGCGTAGCCTGAACCGGCATGGCGCCGACCTCTCCCTCACCGAACTCGGCGACGGCGTCTACGCGTGGCTCCTGCCCGGCGGCGAGACCGGGGTCGCCAACGCCGGCGTGGTGGTCGACGACGACGGCATCACGGTGATCGACACGCTGATGGTCCGGTCGCAGTGGGAGCCGTTCGCCGCGGCAGTCGCCGCGCTCGAGCTGCCGGTGCGGCGCAACGATCCTCACCCACGCGCACATCGACCACGTCGGCGGCACGAAGGCGTTCCCGAATGCCGCGATCTACGGCTCGCCGGTCACGAGCGACGCGCTCGACCAGGCGATGCCGATCGACGGGTACAAGCAGTTCATGCCCGCGTTCGACGAGGAGTTCGACGACCTCGCCGAGCTCGGCACCCGCGCCGGTCACCCACCTCGTCGACGGGTGCCGCGCAGCTCACGCCGCGCATCGAGGTGCTTCCCGCGCCGGGTCACACCGCCGGCGACCTCGTCGTGCTCGTCGCCGACGTCGACGTGTGCTTCGCCGGCGACCTGTGCTTCTTCGGCGTGACGCCGCTCGCGTTCCAGGGCGATCCCGGCGATGTGGGCCGACGTGCTCGACGCGGTCGTCGAGCTCGCCGACGTGATCGTGCCCGGCCACGGACCCGATCGGCGGCGAAGCCGAGGTGCGCGAGCTGCAGGCCTATCTCCGCGGCGTGCGTCGCCGCGAACGGCGACCTCGCCGCGATCCCGCCCGGTCCGTGGGACACGTGGATCGATCGCGACCGCGACGCCATCAACGTCGAGCGCGCCGCGCTGCTCGCCCGCGGCGACGACGCGATGCCCGCCGTCGATGCTGAAGGCGATCGGCCTCGCCTGAAGGCCCTGAGCGTCAGCGCACGTGGTCGCGGAGAGAACGCGAGCGTGCGGTGCCCAGGCGGTCTCGGAGTGCTCCTCGTCGTACACCTCGGGCCGGTGGTGGTTGGTGAACGCGTGCTCGGTGCCCGGGTAGACGAAGAACTCGTGCTCCTTGCCCGAGCGCGGTGAGCTCCTCCTCCAGCGCCTGCACCGCCGGCGGGCCGGCGAAGTCGTCGTTCTCGGCGTAGTGGCCCTGGACCGGCGCCTGAAGTCAGCGCGAAGTCGGGCGGGCTCGGCCATCCGGCCACGCCGTAGTACGGCGCGACCGCCTCGACCAGGTCGGGCTGCAACGTCGCCAGCCACAGCGCGAGCGCGCCACCCATGCAGAACCCGATGACACCGACGCCCGCCGACGTGACGGCGTCGTGCGCGACGAGGTAGTCGACCGCGCCCGACATGTCCTTCGCCGCCTGCTCGATGTTGAGCGACATCATCAGCTTGCCGGCTTCGTCGGGTTCGCTCGTGACGACACCGCGGTAGATGTCGGGCGCGAGCGCGACGAACCCTTCCGCCGCGAAGCGGTCGCACACCTCTTTGATCTGGTCGTTGATGCCCCACCACTCCTGGAGCACGACGACCCCGGGACCCGATCCCGACGCGGGGAGCGCGAGGTAGCCCTGGCCCTCGGTGCCGTTGCTCGGGAACATCACCATCTCGCGACATGCACGGTACCCCCGGATCGAAAGTGCGGCGAGCGACCACAGCGTAGGCTCACGATCGTGGCGAAGAATCCCGATCCGAACATCAAGCTCACGAGCACGCAAGGGCGTCACGCGCACGCTCGACGACTGGTCGACGATGTTCCACCTCTGCCTCGTGATCCTGCCCGCCGCGCCCGGAGGCGGCGGTGTTCATCCCGATCGCCAAGCGCATCTTCCAGGTGTTCGGTGACGCCGACTGCCGCACCGCGTTCTGCGTCGTGCGGCAACGAGTTCATCGCGCGCGGCGTGCTCGGCGACGCCGAGGACGACTACCTCGTCGTTCGTCGATCCCGACGGCGAGTTCGTCGCCAGCCTCGGCCTCACGCATCTTCCGGCGTTCGTGCACCTGCGCCAGAACACGACCGCTGGTCGCGGCCGCCGAGGGCTGGGACCCCGCCGCGTGGCAGCAGGTCGCCAAGGAGATCGGCAAGGCGATGGCCTGGAGCGTGCCGACCGTGGCCGGCCGCCGGCGACCCGCCGCCGACCCCCGGCTGGCCGGTCTGAGCCGATCACCACTGACCGGAAATTGAACCTCGGGTCTGATCAGGCCAAACGCCGCTCACTGAACGCACAATGCTGGCGTCGGGCACGCGGGTTCGCTAGGGTGCCTCTGGAGTCCGTACCCGGGTGTGCCTGGAGTACGGATCTGTTGTTGTTGGGCGTCAATGTTGTTCACACAGACGTGTTCAGCAAGGACCGAAACGGCCTCGCCGGAGGAGTCCCCATATGAACCGCCGAGCGTTCTCGCTCGTACCGATCGGTCTCGTCATCGCGACCGTGGGTGCCGTGTTGGCTCCGACGGTGGCGCAATGCAGACCCGATCGGCGACAAGCAGGCGGAAGCCGCCCAGCTCGAAGTCGCAGATCAACGCGAACGCGGAGAAGCTCGGCGCACTCAACGAACAGATCAACTCCGCGCAGAACGAGCTCGACAAGGCCAACGCGGCGATCGCCACCGCCGACGCGCTGGTCGTCGCCGCGCAGGCCAAGACCAAGGAGCTGCGCTCCGAGGTCGCCCGACGCGCCGCCGCGGTCTACACGCAGAGCGGCACCACCGGCGGAGTCGAAGAGCTCGACTCGCGAACGCGCAAGAGCTGTCGACCCGCCAGAAGTACAGCTCGTTGGCCGCGCAGCGCGACAAGCAGATCGTCAGCCAACTGGCGCGCGCGAAGGAACAGGTCGCCATCCGCAAGGACGACGCCGAGAAAGCGCGCCAGACCGCGCAGACTGAGCAGGACGCGATCCAGGCGCAGAAGGACAAGCTCGACGCCGGGCAAGCCGCGTTGGTGCAGCTGCAGTCGAAGGTGACCGGCGAGATCGCTGTGCTCGTGCAGAAGGCCGAAGACGAACGCAAGGCGCGTGAAGCGGCCGAAGCGCAGCGGGAATACAACCTTCAGGTCGCGAACGCAGCCGCCGGCGCGCGGCTTCCAACATCAACGGGCCCTCCGCCACCCCGCCACCCACCAGCGGCAAGGTGAGCGCGGTCCTCGCCTACGCGTACGCCCAGCTCGGGAAGCCCTACTGCTACGCCGGCGTCGGGCCCGACTGTTACGACTGCTCCGGCCTCAGCATGATGGCCTGGGCCCAGGCCGGGGTCACCATGTCGCACGGCTCCTACGACCAGATGGCGTCGTTCCCGAGCGTGTCGATGGACCAGCTCGAGCCCGGCGACCTCGTGTTCTGGGATGGCCACGTGGGCATCTTCGTGGGGGACGGCAGCGTGCTCCATGCGCCTCATACGGGGACCAACGTCCAGATCACCCCGATCTGGCCCGGGGTCATCGGCGCCGTCCGTCCCGGCTGACGCCCGCCGACCCGCGACCCTCGATCACCGAATCGACCGCATGACGCAGGTTCGGTTGACGGACTTCTCGCACGGTGCGGGCTGCGCGTGCAAGCTCTCCCCCGACGACCTGCGTACGGTGCTCGGCCTCGTGCGCGGGTTCGGTGACGCGCCGACCGACCCCGATCTGCTCGTCGGGCTCGACACCGCCGACGACGCCGCCGTCTACCGGTTGCGCGATGACCTTGCCATCGTCGTGACCACCGACTTCTTCACGCCCATCGTGGACGACCCGTACGACTGGGGACGCATCGCCGCAACCAATGCGCTCTCCGACGTGTACGCGATGGGCGGTGCCCCGCTCCTCGCGCTCAACCTGGTTGCGTGGCCACGCGAAGGTCTCCCATTCGAACTGCTCGCCGCGCGTCCTCGACGGTGGAAACGACGTCGTGCGTGCCGCGGGCGCGATCGTCGGTGGTGGGCATTCGATCGACGACGCGGAACCGAAGTTCGGTCTCGCGGTCGTCGGTACCGTGGATCCCGCACATGTGCTCACCAACCGCGGCGCACGGGCCGGCGACGCGCTCGGTGCTCACGAAGCCGCTCGGGCTCGGCATCATCTCGACGGCGCTGAAGCGCGGGGCAGCTCCGTCGGCCTTGATGGACGAGGCGGTCCGGGTGATGACGACGCTGAACGAGGGGGCACGCGACGCGGCGCTGGCGATCGGCGAGGCGGTGCACGCGGCGACCGACGTGACCGGCTTCGGACTGCTCGGCCACCTGCGCGAGCTGCTGGTGGGATCCGGGCTCGCCGCCGAGGTCGACCCGCACGCGGTGCCGGTGATCAACGGCGTGCGCGCGCTGCTGGCCGACGGCATGGTCGCGGGAGGAACGCAGCGCAACCATGCCTTCGTCGACGAGACGGTTGACTGGAACGGCCTCGCGCCCGACGAGCAGCTGTTGCTCGCCGACGCGCAGACGTCGGGCGGCCTGCTCTTCGCGGTTGCGCCCGACGCGGTCGACGAGCTCGTACGCGAGCTCGATGCCCGCGACCGCCTCGCCGCCGCGGTCGTCGGCACGACCCGCGCCGGCGAGCCCGGGCACATCACGATCAGGGGATGACGAGCATTCCCAGTTCGGCTTCGAGCTGCGGGCGCGGCTTGGCGCCCAATGACGTCCGCTCGAGCCGGCCGTTGCGGAACAGCCCGATGAGCGGGATGCTCTGCACCTCGTACTCCTGCGCGAGCGCCGGTTCTTCGTCGATGTTGACCTTGACCACCTTGTAGGACGCCTCGCGCATCGCCGCGATCTGCTCGACGATCGGCCCCACCTGCCGGCACGGGCCGCACCAGGGCGCCCAGAAGTCGACGATCACCGGCACGTCCGATCCCAGCACCTCGGTCGGGAAGCTCGCGGTGGTCACCGACTTCACGAGCCCTTCGGGTGGCGGTTCGGGCAGCGGTTCCGACGGTTGCTCGCCGGCGCGCACCGCATCCAGCCACGCGTGCGTCTGCTCCACGCTCTCGAGCGACACCTCGTGGCCCATGGGGTACTCGGCGAACACCACCGGAATCCCCGCGTCGGCGAGCGCGTGCGCGAGATCGCGGGCTGCCGGCGACCGGGACCATCGGGTCGTCGGTCCCGTGTTGGAGCAGCACCGCGACGCCGTGGGCGCCTTCGACGTCGACCTGGAGCAGCGCCGGAGGCACGAACGGGCTCATGGCCACGACCCCGGCCGGCCGCTCCCGGTCGCTCGGGCCCAGCGCCAGCGCCAGCGCCAGCCCGGCACCCTGCGAGAACCCACCGACCACCGCCTGGTCACGCGCCATGCCGTGCTCGGCGCACGCGGCGTCGAGGAGATCGTCGACCGCGGCCAGCGCGTCGGCGAAGCCCTCCGCCAGGGCGACCTCCGGGTCGGCGGCGTCGGTCAGGGCCGTCATGTCGAACCACGAGAATCCCGGCGGGGCGGCGATCGGTCCGCGCGGCAACACCGTGACGAAGCGACCTTCGGGATCGAGGTAGCGGAGCAAGCCACCCAGGTCGCGCTCGTCGGCGCCGTACCCGTGCAGGAGCAACAGCAAGCGATCCGAAGCGCTTCCCTGCACCACGTTCGTGACCAGATCCATCAGGTTCTCCCGTCGGCTGCGTTCAGAACATGTAGTTGAGCTCGTGGACGACCTTGTGGCCGAGTTCCACGTCGCCGTCGAGGGCGACGGCACCGAGCACGAGCGCGTCGGAGGGATCCGTGCGCCCGCACGCGAGGCGCGAGTACGCCTCGGCATCGAGGGTGATCGTGACGGTCGCGGTCATCGGGCGCGGCGGCGACCGGTCGGGCACGGCCGTCGACCACTTCGACCGCGGTCGTACGAGCGAGAGGTCCGGTCAACACGAGCACGATGGTGGAACCGTCGGGCGCCCCGGCTTTCTTCCCGACGATGAAGGGCAACACATCGACCATCATCGAGACCGCGAGCTCCGCGGCGGCCGAGTCGAGATCGCCCGGTCGGTCGACCGCACGCCGCATGTCCTGTTCGTGGACCCACGAGTCGAAGATCCGGAAGGGCAGGAGGCTCCGGACCGTTCCTGGCCCCATCGGGGTCCAGGACTCGGCGTCGAATCCGGCCTGGTCGAGGGCGCGGAGCTGCTCGATGCGGGCCGCGGTGGCGACCCGGAACTCCGCGAGCGCGTCGGCCCCCGTCCACGCGCGCCGCGACTCGATCCAACGTTCGTTGGCCTTGCCGACGTCATTCTTCACGTGGGGCAGGTCGTCCGCGACGTCCTCGGTCGGGAGCGGGTCGTCCAGGATGAACCGCTCCAGCGCGGTGAGGTGCACGAGGTTGTCCTGCACCGTCCACCCCGGACACTCGGTGGGCCGCTTCCACTCGACCTCGTCGAGACCACCGCCGAGATCGGCAATGGACCCCCAGAGATCCTCGAGCATGTCGACAAGTTGTGGATCCGTCGGCATCAGGTCCTCCTCGGTCACGCGGCGCGGCGACTCATCGTGACACGTCAAGCGAGGCGGAGTCGCACGCGTCGGACGGCGTGATCCGGGCCCTTCTCCATGATGACGTCGCAGGCGTCGCGGGTCGGCAGGATGTGCTCGTGGAGGTTGACGTGGTTGATCGCGTCCCAGACCTGCCGGGCGAACGCGACGGCATCCGCTTCGGAATACGCGTTGAAGTGCCGAAAGAACGACGCGTCGTCGGAGCGGCCTTCCTCACACAGCGCGAGGAACCGACGCACGTACCACCGCTCGATGTCGGCCTCGGCGGCGTCGAGGTAGATCGAAAGGTCCACGTGATCGTCAGGGAACGGCAGACCTTCGAGGATGAGCACGGCCGGCTGACGCACGATCTGCGCGGCGCCGTCGACGACGTCGTAGGTGGTGTGCGAATACACGGGAGCACGGACCTCGTCGGTTCCGGAACACACCGCGGCCAAGAACCGGAGCAGGGACTCGTGGTCGAAGGTCTCGGGAAATCCCTTGCGTTCGCTGAGACCGCGAGCCGCGAGCACGCGGTTCGGGAAGAGGAAGCCGTCGGTCCCGACGACGTCGACGGCTCGCTCCGGAGGGCCCGGCGAGAGCACCGCCGAGAGCCCCGCGGCCGCGGCACTCTTCCCGACCGCGACGCTCCCGGTGATGGCCACCACGAAGGGGCGCTTGCCCGCGGCACGCGCCACGATCAGGTCTGCCAACGGGAGGTAGATGTCGACGAGTTCTTCGAGCGGGATCTCGCCGGGGTTGACGACCGCCGGTGGCACCGACGTGGTCAGTGCTGCCCACCGCTCGCGATCGATGTCCTCGTAGCGCGCCACCGTGTGCACGTTAGGCGGCGCCGCGGACTCGCTCGTCGTGGCGCGCGTCGTAGGCATCACCGAGGTCGAACAACGCGCGTTCGCACTCACCGTCGAACGAGGGCCCGTGCATGAGCGCGAGCATCGCGGGCGAGAACTCGGCGAGGCCACGGATGGTGGCACCGGTCGCGGGTGTCAGGCACGTGGCACCGAACACGTTCTCGGCCGCGAGCGCGGGCCCGACGATGTCGTCGCTCGTGATCGCAGCGCTGTTCCCGGTCGCGGTGAACAGGTCGCCGCAGAAGAGGGTCGCGGTCGATTCTTCGAAGAGGAGGCCGGCATCCCAACCGTGGGGAACGTGCGGCGTACTCAGGTGACGGACCTGTTTCCCGCCGAGGTCGATGACATCCCCGTGCTGGAGGGGACGCGGTTCGCGATCCGCGAGGTCGTCGACCGACACCATGCAGCCCACCGCAGTGTGGGCGATCGTCGCGCCGGGCGCCACGGCCAACCACTCGTTCATCGATCCGCATTCGTCGGCCTCGACGTGTCCGAACGTGATCCATTGGATCCGGTCGAGCGGCACGATGCGGGCCACGGCGCGAGACACGAGCGGGAACATGCGACGAGGACCGGTGTGGAACAGCAGCGGTTCGTCGGCCTCGATGAGGAATTGGTTGAACATGAAGTCGGCTTCGGGCACGTAGGTCGAGAGCCGGTGGATCCCGTCGGCGATCTCGTCGGTCATCGTCTCCATCGGCACGAACCTCCTGAGCGTGGGAGATGGTGGACCCACCATGCCATGCCTTTGTGGGCTCCCAGCCGGGGACGTTAGGTTCGCACTGACCACGAGGGGGAACTGATGGCGGTACGCGCACCGAGTGACACCGAGCCGGGGATTCTCGACGGCATCCGGATCGTCGACCTGTCGGACGGCATCGCGGGACCAGTTGCGACGCTGCTGCTCGCCGAAGCGGGGGCGGACGTCGTGGTCGTCGAACCGCCGGCGGGTGCCGCGAACCGCGCCGTTGCCGGACACCACACCTGGATGCGGAGCAAGCGGAGCGTCGTCCTCGACCTCGATACAGCCGACGATCGTGCCGCGCTCGACCAACTGCTCGCGGCTGCCGACGTGGTCATGCACAACCACGGCCCGACGCGCGCGCGCGAGCTCGGCCTCGATGATGCCACGCTGGCAGACCGCCATCCCGACCTCATCGTGTCGTCGATGCTTTCGTGGCCGGCAAATCACATCGACGCCGACCGGCCGGTCGACGAGCTGCTCGCGTTGGCCCGGCTCGGCATCCTCGACGAGCAGCAGGGCTACCGCGACGGACCCATCTTCCTCCGCTGTCCGATCGGGAGCTGGTGTGCGGCGTACCTCGGAGCCATCGGCATCATGGCCCGGTTGATCGCGCGCGAGCGCACGGGACGGGCGGGGCCCGCGCACACGAGCCTGGCGCAAGGTGCGCTCGTCCCGATGGCGATGCACTGGCGGCGGGTCGAGCATCCGTCACCGTCACTCGCCATCGGCATGCCCAAGGCGCAGACGCAGGCGACGCTGTTCGAGTCAGGCGACGGCGTCTGGTTGCACCTGATGGGTGAACCGACGAAGTCGCCGCTGTTCCGCGATGCGATGGCCGTGGTTCGTCCCGACGGCCCGCGCAACGATCCCGACGCGCTGTTCACCATCTCCGACGGATGGCCCGAGGCGCTCATGCTCCACCCGAGCCGCGAGTGGCTCGAGACCTTCTGGGCCAACGACGTACCGGTGCAGCCCGCGCTCGCACCGGGTGAGATCTTCACCGACGAGCAGTCGCGCGCCAACGACTACGTCATCGAGGTCGACCATCCGGAGTTCGGGCCGATCGCGATGGCGGGATCACCACTCACCGTCGATCCGCCCACGCGGATGCGCGCGTTCGCACCTGCGCTCGGCGCCCACACCCGCGAGGTCCTCGACGAGTGGAAGGCGCGCCCGCGCGAACGCGTCGTCCTTCCGGCGGCGACGGAGCAACGATGGCCGCTCGAGGGCGTGAAGGTCGTCGACGCCGGCGGCTTCCTCGCCGGTCCCCTCGGCCCGATGCTCCTCGCGGATCTCGGCGCCGACGTGGTGAAGGTGGAGTCGACGGCCGGTGAGGGCATGCGCTGGGTCGAGTGGGCGTTCTTCGGGTGCCAGCGGGGCAAGCGCGGCGTCGCCCTCGACCTCAAGGCACCGGCCGCCCGCCCGGCGGTGGACGCGCTCCTCGCCCGAGCTGACATCTTCCACCACAACGTGCGCATGCCCGCGGCCCAACGCCTCGGGATCGACGAAGCGTCGGTGCGAGCGATCAACCCCGACATCATCTACTGCCACACCAGCTCGTACGGGCCACGCGGTCCACGCGCCGACTGGCCCGGATACGACCAGCTCTTCCAGTCCTCGTGCGGATGGGAGGTCGCGGGCGCAGGCGACGGAAACCGGCCGATGTGGCACCGGCTCGGTTTCATGGACCACATCTGCGCCATGGGTTCGATCATCGCGACGCTCCTCGCGCTCTATCACCGTGACCGCACCGGCCGCACGCAGTTCGTCGCCGGGTCGCTCCTCGGTGGCGGTGTCCTGACCTGCAGCGAGACGTACCTCGACGCCACCGGTCAGACGGTGCCCATGCCCATGCTCGACCACGAGCAGACCGGCATCGAACCGGGCTACCGCATCCTGCAGGTGGCGGACGGCTGGATCGCGATCGCGGCGACGACGGACGACCAACGCGCCGCGCTCGGCGATCTCGACGCGCTCGAGACCCGCACTTCGGCCGACGCACTCGACGCGCTGACCACGGCAGGGGTGCCGTGCGAAGCGGTTCGGCTCGACCAGGTCGAGTCGTTCTTCGCGTCGGCCGACAACGACGCCGCGGGGATGATCGCGCGTTACCGCCACGTCGACTACGGCGCCGTCGAACAGCCCGGTGCGTTCTGGGCGTTCGGTGATCTCGACGTCAAGCTCGACCACGCGCCACCGGGTCTCGGTGAACACACGGTCGAGGTCCTCGAGGAGGTCGGCCTCGATCGCGCCACGATCGACGCGATGCTGGCCGACGGTTCCGCCCACACGTGGAAGGTCTCCGCGTGACACAAACATCGAGCGCGCCACCGCCACTCCCCGGTCCCGACGCCACCACTCAGTTCTTCTGGGACGGCGTCGCCCGTCATGAACTGTGGATCCAGCGCTGCCAGCACTGCCACAAGTACATCCACTACCCGAAGGTGCTCTGTCGTTTCTGTCAGTCGGACGACCTGGCGGGTGAGCAGGTCTCCGGTCGCGCCACGCTGTACACGTGGACCATCGCGGTGCAGCCGTTCCACCCGTTCTACGTCGATCGGATCCCCTACACCGTGGCCACCGTCGAGCTGATCGAACAGCCGGGGTTGATGTTCCTCAGCCAGGTCGTCGAGTGCGCCGAGGAAGATCTCCGCATCGGCATGCCGCTCGAGGTCGTGTTCGCGGAGCTCGCGCCCGAGCTCACGCTTCCGCTCTTCCGTCCCGCTCCCGAAAGCGCGGAATGATGGCGACGGGTCAGCGCGTCGCCGTCGCCGGCCTCGGCTACTCCCAGGTCGGGCGTAAGAGCGGTCTCACCGTCAACGACCACATGATCCAGGCGACGAACGCCGCCCTCGCCGACGCCGGGCTCACCGTCCACGACATCGACGGGGTCACCTCGGTCGGCACCGAGCCGCTCAACGACGCCTGGTTGCTCGGTATCGAGCCGCTCAACTGGTGGGCATCGGGGATGATGGCGCCGGCGTTCTCGTACGCCGCGACCCAGGCGATCGCCGCGGTGGCGTCGGGTTTCTGCCACACCGCGCTGGCGCTGCGGGTCATCCAGCAGCAGCCCAGCAGCTCAGCACTCGTCAAGGGTGCGGGGGCCACGCATCCGATGACCTCGATGCTGCACGCGGCCAGTGGCGACCGGCAGTGGCTCACGCCCTTCGGCGCCGGCAGTCCGGTGCAGTGGGCCGGCCTGTTCACACAGCGCTACATGGCGCAGTACGGCACGACCGAAGAGGACTTCGGTCGTCACGTGATCACGCAGCGGTATCACGCCTCGATGAACGACGACGCCATCTTCCGAGACCCGATGACGATGGACGACTACCTCTCGGCGCGGTACGTGTCGAAGCCTCTGCGCATCCTCGACTGCGACTACCCGGTCGACTCCGGGTCGGCGGTCATCTTCACCACCGAGGAGCGCGCCCGCGACTCGATCAGCCGGTCGTGCTCGTCGACTCGTACGCGCTGACCGCCGGTCCGCGACCTGAACTTCGAGATCATGTCGGACATGGTGCACACCGCTCCCGCGCAGACCGCCAAGAGCTTGTGGGAACGCACCGACCTCACGCCGGGCGACGTCGACACCGCGCAGCTCTACGACGGCTTCTCGATCATCGTGTTCCAGTGGCTCGAGGCCCTCGGCTTCTGCGGTGAGGGCGAGGCTGGGCCGTTCGTCGCCGCCGGGAACACCCGGCTCGGAGGATCATTGCCGGTCAACACCGACGGCGGCGCGTGCAACGTCGGTCGGCGCCACGGGGCGAACTTCTGCATCGAGGCCACCCGGCAACTCCGGGGCCAGTGCGGTGAGCGCCAGGTCGACGGGGCCGAGGTCGCCGTGTTCACCAACGCCGTCGGCCCGTTCGCCGCCGGCGCCCTCCTTACAAAGAGATGAAGCGAAGCCGTGCCCGGAGGGCGGGACGGCGCAGCGGCATCGACCCATGAAAAAGAGATGAAGCGAAGCCGTGCCCGGAGGGCGGGACGGCGCAGCGGCATCGACCCATGAAAAAAGAGATGAAGCGAAGCCGTGCCCGGAGGGCGGGACGGCGCAGCGGCATCGACCCATGAAAAAAGAGATGAAGCGAAGCCGTGCCCGGAGGGCGGGACGGCGCAGCGGCATCGACCCATCAAGAAAGCGATGACGCAGAGGCGGGGACGGCGCCGCGGGGCACTCACTCGGGCGCGGGGCCGCCCAGCGCGACGCGGATCCGTTCGACCGTCGCCTGTTCACGTTCGCTGGTCCCCTTGGCCGCCGCGGCCACGGCACCCGCGATGTCGAGCAGCCAACTCCGCACTTCGACCGCCTCGTCGATCGGGACCTTCGCCAGCGCCGCCGTCGCCGGAGCAAGCTGGGCGATCGCCTCGTCGACGGCGGCGTCGGGGGTCTTGCCCCGGTGTTGCTTCGTGTCGTGCCGGGCCTCGTGGCTCTGGGCGTCGTGCGAGATCGCGGCGATGAGCTCGGTGGCGGCGCCGCGATCACCGGGTTGCGCCATGGTGCGCGCGCTGGCCGCAGCTTCCTTCACCATCGAGATCGGACCGTGCTCGGCAACCACGAGCATGGCGAGGGTGACGAACAGCGGCGCCTCCGAGAGCGCCTTCCATTCGTCGTCGGAGAAGAAGGCCTTGTCGGTCATCGCACCCATCCTGGTCCAGAGACGTTCGGACCGACGAAGATACCTTCACCGTGGTCGCCCGGCTCGTCGGAGCAAGGAGCGGTAGGTGTTCGATTTCCTCGTGAGTGCCGATCTCCTGGTCGACGACTTCTCGTCATCCGTGTCCGAGCTCCAGCAGCGATTGGGCTTCGGCGACGCCAAAGCGGCCTGGTTCGGAGGCGGCGAGGGCGCCGGCTTCGAAGTGGTCTTCCTGCGCACCCACCCGAGACTGCAAGGTTCTCCCACCCGGCTGGAGATCATGGCCGCACGATCGCTCGACCCCGAAGTTCCCGCACCTCGCACGCTGCCCCACATGCCGGGACTGCGTCGGGCGCAGGAGGCGGCGCCGGTGCGCACGCACGGGACGGTCTTCGCGGTTTCGGACATGCCTGACGCGATCGAACGCGTCCGGCGGGGCGGCTTCCGACACTGGCTCGACGCCGCCAATGACCTGATGCCGTACGACCGGCTCTGGGTGGGCGTGAGCGAGGACGAGAAGGATCGGTGGATCCCCGGCGACGACGGCGGCCTCCTGATCGAACTGGTCGACAGCGCGTCCATCCCCGGGGTGGTCGAATCCGCCGCGGCACCGGCGCCGGAACAGGGCGGAGGCCCCGGCGCCATGACCCGGATCGCGGCGCGGCGCTGGCTCGTCCCCGATGTCGACGAGTCGGTCACCCGATTGCACGCCACGTTCGAGTGCACGACCGGCCCGGTCGAAGCGACCGCCACGGGATCCCTGACCGCGCCGATCCTCTGCGTCCACCCGCGCAGTGCGTGCGTCGATCTCGTACAACCGGCGCCCGACTCCCGGGAAGCCGCCGTGGTTGCGACCAACGGACCGGTGCCCTGGACGATCGTCATCGAGGTCGACGGCCTGGATGCCAAGGGTGCCGACCTCGACGCGCGTGGCACCGAGTTCGAACGTGTGATCGACGACGTCACCGGACTCGACGGTCTGGCCCCCGCGCCGACCCAGACCGCGGGCGTCCCGTTCCTGTTCATCCAGCGACGCACGTGAAGGACGGTCCCCGTGGAACTGCGCGACGCGATGCGTACGACTCCCGCCAGCCGGGAGTACACCGGCGACGATCTCCCCGACGACATCCTGTACGACATTCTCGAACACGCCCGGTTCGCGCCGAACGGCGGCAACCGCCAGGCGTGGAGGGTGATCGTCGTGCGAGATGCGGGGGTGAAGCAGCGGATCGCCGAGCTCTACGAACTCGGCGCGCGCGAGTACAGCGCCCACGCCCGGGCAGGCCTCGTGCCCTTCGTCGCGGCGAACGACGGGAAACCGCCGCAGATCGACCTCGAGGAGGCGCGCCGCACACCGGCCGCGCTCCACCGCCGACCACCTCACGACCGCGCCGGTGCTGTTGGTGATCCTCGTCGACACGACGGCGATCTCGAGCGTCGACAGCGGACTCGGACGCGTGCCCCTGACCGCCGGTGGCTCCGCGTTCCCGTTCGCGCACAACATCCTGCTCGCGGCACGTGACAGTGGGTACGGCGGCCACCTGACCTCGGTGCTCGCCCGTCAGGAGCCCGCGCTCCGCGCCCTGCTCGACATCCCCGAACCGTTCGCGCTGGCGACGATGATCCCGCTCGGCCGTCCGACGCATGAGATCACGAAGTTGCGACGGGCCCCGGTCGAGGACTTCACCACCCTCGACTCATTCGGCGGACCAGCGTTCGAGCCACCTCGCTGACCCGTGCCCCTCGCACACCGCTCGCATCAGTCCCGGCAGTACGTCTCCCCGAACGCACGCACGAAGTCGAGCACCGCGGCCGGCTCACCGGGTGGCGCATTGACCGACACCCAGTTGACTCCGACGGCGGCCAGCTCGGCGATCGCGTCGCGGTGACGTTCGACGTCGACGGTGACGTCTGCGTCGATGGCGGCGTCGTCGTACTCACGCAGAAGTCGATCTCGCCCGCCCGGTCGCCCGCGAGCTCCTTCACCTCGCCGACCATCGCCGCGAGGACTTCGGTCGACGGAGTCGATGTGCGGTGCGCGGGGCTCTTCGCCATCTCCGGGGAACCGCCCATCGGCATCCACCCCTGCGCGCGCGCTCGGCGACGCGACGGCGCGTCAGTTTCGAGTTGCCGCCGATCCAGATCGGGATGGGTGTGCGCGGGCCGGGGCTTGTGCACCACGTTGCGGGCGTCGAAGTGCGTTCCCGGCGTACGAGAACGGCTCGGCCGACCAGCCTTCGCCATCACGTCGAGGCACTCGTCGAACAGCTCGTTGCGCTCGTCGAAGTCGACGCCGAGCGCGAAGAACTCGGTCTTGAGGTAGCCGGTGCCGACCCCCAGGATGAACCGGCCGCCCGAGAGCCGGTCGAGGGTCGAGGCCGCCTTCGCGGTGACGAACGGGTTGCGGTACGGCGCACCGCGAGGTAGGTGAGGAGGCGCAACCGCTCGGTGGCGGCGGCCGCGAACGCGAGACCGACGAACGGGTCGAGCGGTCTGGTGCCCGCCGTGCGCGAGCCAGTTCGCGCCCGGAATCGGATGCTCGGTCAGCGCGAAGCCATCGAACCCGGACTGCTCGGCCGCGGCCGCGACGTCACCGATCGGACCGGAGTCGAGGAGGTTCGCCTCGAGCCCGTGCACTTCCGGATACCCGACGATGAACTTCACGACGTGCCTGCTTCCCCGAACTGCTTCACCAGCTCGTGCTTGAGAATCTTCATGGTCGCGTTGCGGGGCAGCACCTCGAGCACCTCGAGCTGCTCGGGGATCTTCTGCGCCATGAGTCCCGACGCGCGGCAGAACTCCTGGAGCTCGAGGAAGGTCATCGGTGCTTCGCCGGACGGCGTCTCGACCACCGCGCACACCCGCTCACCGCGATCACGGTCGGGCAACCCGATCACCGCGACGGCCGCGACCTTCGGATGGGTCTGCAAGAGATCCTCGATCTCGCGTGGGCTGATGTTCTCACCCTTGCGGATGATCATCTCCTTGCTCCGGCCGGTGAGCACGATGTGCCCGTCGTCGCGGAGATACCCGCGATCACCGGTCGTGAAGAAGCCGTCAACCGCGAACGCGGCGGCCGAGAGGACCGGGTCGGTGTAGCCCTTCGCCAGCATCGGTCCGCGTACACGGACTTCACCCGTCACCCCTGCGGCCACCGGCGTCCCGTCGTCACCGACGATCTGCACCTCGCACCCGAGCACGGGCGCCCCGTCGGTGTTGGCGAGCTGCTCATCGTCATCGCCCACCGCGCCGCTCGTGATCATCGGGCACTCGGTCATCCCGTACCCGTGAAGGATCGGGATGTGGAGCTCGGCCCGCACTTCGCGGAAGACCTCGGGGGGTTTGGGCGCGCCCCCGCCCGAGAGGATCCGAAGCGTTGGGATGACCGGTGCCGACGGATCCTTGCGTTGTTCGTTCAGGTACGCGAGGTAGAAGGCGGTGCTGCCGCCCGCCATGGTCACGTGGTGACGGTTGAAGACCGCCACCGCACCGGCGGGGTCGAAGGTCTCGAGCAACACCGTGGGCATGCCGTGCGCGAGCACCATCACCAGGTAGTCGGGGCCGCCGATGTGGGTGCACGGGAACGCGATCGAGCCGACGTCGTCGGCCGCGGGTTGCATTGCCACCGCCAGACCCACACCGCCGGCGATGAGCCCGCCGTCACTGTGCATCACGCACTTCGGCGCCGCGGTCGTGCCGGACGTCGAGTAGAGCCAGCGCACCGCGTCGCCGTCGGCCGGTGCCGGCGGGAGGGTCGAGGGATCGCCCTGGGGGAGCTCGCCGTCGACCACGAGCACGTCGAAGGACTGACCGTCACCCACCTGGAGCGCGTGCCCCATCGCTTCGTAGTCGAACCCGCGCCACGTCCCCGGCACCGCGAACCAGCGGACCCCCGCCTGCTGGAGCACCGACCCGACTTCGCGCTCGCGGTAGATCGGGATGATCGGAACCTGGGTCGTGCCGAGGCGGGCGAGCGCGAACGACAGCACGATCGACTCGATGCGGGTCGGAAGTTGCCACGCCACCGGGGTGTCGGCGGTGACGCCGAGCGCGAGCAACCCGGCGGCCACCCGCTCGCACCGAACGCGGAACTCGCCGAACGACACCGACCGGTCGTCCTGATCGATGAGCATGGCACGGTCGGGGGTCAGTGACGCGTGTCGCTCCACCAGCTCCCACAACGTCTCCGCGTCATAGATGGCGTCGCTCACCGTGGTGATGCCCCCCTGGCTCGTCGAGCCCTCGTTGCCACGTTGCTAGGTTCGGTTGCCGATGAGTCTGAAGGACCGCGTCGCCATCGTGGGCATCGGCCAGACCGCGTTCGGCAAGGGCCTCCCCGATTCCGAACTCTCGCTGGCATGCCAGGCGATCGTGGCCGCGCTCGCCGACTGCGGCATCCCGGCTTCCGATGTCGACGGCCTCACGTCGTTCACCATGGAACCTTCTCGCGAGCAGGAGGTCGCACGCAACGTGGGGATGGGTGACATCACCTACTTCTCCCAGATCGGGTACGGCGGTGGCGCCGCGTGCGCCACCGTGATGCACGCGGCGATGGCGGTCGCGACCGATCGCTGTCGGGTCGCGGTGGCGTGGCGGGCCCGGAAGCGGGCCGACAAGGGCAGCCGGATCTGGGCCCAGACCCCCAAGATCCTGGACGACGAATGGCAGTGGAGCCGGCCCTGGGGACTGCTGCGCCCGGTCGACGAGGTCGCCATGCTCATGCGTCGCTACATGCACGAGTTCGGCGCGACCCGTGACCACCTCGCCAACGTGGCGCTCGCCTTCCGCAAGCACGCGAACCGCAATCCGGCCGCCGCGATGTTCGGTCGCGAACTCACCCGCGAGGCGTACTTCGACGCACGGTGGATCTCCGAGCCCCTCTGCCTGTTCGACAACTGCCTCGAGTCCGACGGTGCCCTCGCGGTGGTGCTGGTCGCGGCGGACCGCGCCCAGGATCTCCCCCAGCGTCCGGTGTTCGTGCACGCGGCGGCCCAGGGCCTCCCGCGCCAGCACCAGGCGATGGTGGACTACTTCGGCGACGACCCTCTCGTCGGCGCGTCATCGGCCGCGAGCGCCGCGCTGTGGCGGGAGGCCGATTTCGGACCGGCCGACGTGACGACGGCGCAGATCTACGACTCGTTCAGCCCGCTCGTCCCCTTCACCCTCGAGGGCTACGGCTTCTGCGGGCGTGGAGAAGGCGCGGCGTTCACCGAGAACGGGGCGCTCGAGTGGCCTGACGGCCGCCTGCCGACCAACACCGCGGGCGGAAGCCTGAGCGAGGCGTACGTCCACGGGTTCAACCACGTGCTCGAAGGAGTACGGCAACTGCGGGGGACCTCGACCAGCCAGGTCGCCGGGGCCGACACGTGCCTCGTGACCAGCGCCGAGGACGTCCCCACCAGCGCACTCCTGCTGCGGAACTGACGTGACCGATCCCGGGTTCCTCCTCCCCGACGTCGACGATCCGCTCACCGCGCCGTTCTGGGCGGGATGCGCCCGCGGCGAACTCTTGATGCAACGGTTCACCGCGTCCGGTCGGTACGCGTGGCCACCGCGTCCGATGGACCCGGTCTCGCAGACCCTCGACCACGAATGGGTTCCCGTCTCGGGCCGCGCCTCCATCTACTCCTTCGTCGTTCCCCATCCACCGCTGCTCGACGCGTATGCCGCACTCTCGCCCTACAACGTGGTGCTCGTCACGCTCGAAGAAGCCTCGGATCTGCGGTTGGTCGGCAACCTGGTCGCGTCGGCCGATGGGGCCATCGACGAGATCGACCCCGCGACGATCGTGATCGGCGAACCGGTGCGCGCCGTGTTCGCGGACGTCGACGGCGTCGCGCTCCCCCGTTGGACGCGCCGCTGACCGCACCCCGGTAGATTCCGCGGCCATGCAGACCGAACTCAGCATCGACGTCACCGACGCCGCCGGGCTCGGCGAGCCGCTCCGGACCCGGGTCACCGTGGTGCTCCCCGATCCGGGTGCGCTCCCAGATCCTCCGGTCGTGTGCTTCGGCTTCCCTGGTGGCGGGTACAGCCGGGGCTACTTCACCTTCGACATGCCGGGCGCGTCGGGCGGCGGCCAGGCGGGCTGGCACGCCGACCGCGGCTGGGTGTTCGTGGCCTGCGACCACCTGTTCGTCGGCGAGAGCGACGCACCGTCCGACCCGACGCGCCTGACGCTCGAACACGTCGCGGCCGCCAACCACGCGACCGTCACCGAGGTCATGCGTCGGCTCGCGGCCGGTGAGGTGGCCGACGACTTCCCGCCGATCACCGGCGCGGTGACCCTCGGTGTCGGTCAGTCGATGGGTGGGTGTCTCACCATCGTGCAGCAGGGCCAGCACCGCACCTACGACGGCATCGGCATCCTCGGCTACTCGGCCATCCACACCGTGCTGTGGATGCCCCCCGGTACTCCCGACGCGGGCACGGCGTTCGTGCCGCGCGGTTCCGAGGTCGTCCTGATCACCGCCGCCGATGACCAGACCCCGCAGTTCGCAATCGACGACGACTCGGGGCTTCCGGGCACCACGCCCGGCTTTCACTACGACGACGTCCCGCGCGACGTCGTCGATGCCGACATGCGTGACTACCCGGCGCGGGGCGGCAAGCTCCCGGCATGGGCGAGCGCCACGATGCCACCCTGCGCGATCAGCATGCTCTCACCCGGTGTCGTCGCACCGGAGGCCGCGGTCATCACCGTGCCGGTGTTCGTCGGCGTGGGCGAACGGGACGTCGTCCCCGATCCACGGGCCGAGCCGGGCGCGTACCCGCGCTCACCCGACGTGACCGTCTCCGT
This sequence comes from uncultured Actinomycetes bacterium, assembly GCA_963726965.1. Lineage (GTDB taxonomy): Bacteria > Actinomycetota > Acidimicrobiia > IMCC26256 > DASPTH01 > DASUAS01. Next base: position 163,476 of record CAVSEI010000010.1, read on the forward strand.
CTGCCCACGCATGGCACACATGCACAACATGGCGTCGACGCGTGAACGGTTGTGGCAGCGCCTCCATTCCTGGGGGAACGGGGTCGCGGCGTCACACGACCCGCGCGAGGAGACGAAGCGGAGTCGACCAGTCAACTAGGTCTGCATCACCTTCGATGCGGTGCCGACGAACGAGCTGATGTCGGTGTTCGACCGCTTCTGACGTGGGCTGCGCGTGACGACGTCGACATCGCCCGCCTCGGCCCGCAAGGCGCTCACCGTGCAGGTCTCCTTCGCACGGTGCGCGAACGGATCGAACTGGAAGATGCGCATCGCGTTCTCGTGCGTCACCTTGTTGATTGCGTCGTCGGCGAGGTGACCCGAGGTCTTCATGAACACCTCGGGGGCGTTGGGCCACGCGGAGTCGGAGTGGGGATAGTCGCATTCCCAACAGACCATGTCGAGACCGACGTCGTCGAGCAGCTTGAGCCCGGTCGGGTCGTCGATGAAACACGTCACGATGTGGTCGTGGAACACCTGGCTCGGAAGTTGGTCACCGAAGTCCTGGTGCGTCCACGCCTTGTGGTGTTGGTAGGTGAAGTCGATGCGGTCGAGGAAGTACGGGATCCACCCGATCCCACCTTCGGACAGCGCAATCTTGAGATTCGGGAACTTGCGGAAGATCTGCGACCAGATGAGGTCAGCCGCACACATCAGGATGTTGACCGGCGTCACCGTGATCATCACGTCGACCGGTGCGTCATCCGACGTGACCGCGATCGACGACGACGAACCGATGTGCAGACACGCGACCGTGCCGGTCTCCTCGCACGCGCGCCAGAACGGGTCCCAGTGGTCGGTGTGGAAGCTCGGGTAGCCCAGCTTGGTGGGGTTCTCGGAAAAGGTGACCGCGTGGCACCCCTTCGCCGCGACGCGACGCACCTCGGCCGCCATGGCGTTGGCGTCCCAGATGGGCACGAGCGCCAGCGGCATGAAGCGGCCGGGGTAGGTGCCACACCATTCGTCGATGTGCCAGTTGTTGTAACCCTCCAGCAAGCGGATGCCGAGCTCGCGGTCGGGGGTGCGGCTGAAGAGCTGCCCGCAGAAGCCCGCCATCGACGGGAAGCACATCGAGCCGAGCAGGCCGTTCACGTTCATGTCGCGGATGCGCTCGTGGATGTCGTAGGCGCCGCGGCGGATCTCGTCGAACGCCGTCGGTTCGAAGCCGTACTCCTCCGGCGGACGACCCGCGACCGCGTTGAGCCCGACGTTGGGGATCTCGGCACCCTCGAAGGTCCAGACATCGGCTTCGATGTCGTCCTTGTGGATCACCCGCGGCGCGCGTTCGAAGTCGGCCTTCGACACGTGCCGCTCCCACATGTCGGGTGGTTCGACCACGTGGTCGTCGACGCTGACGAGAATGAGGTCGTTCATGTCCATGGTGGGCTCCCCCGATCGCGTGGTGACGTCAGCCTACGTCCGAACCGCCACGGGGCCCACCGGCCCCGGCGTCGCTGCGACCGGCGCCCGTATGCTGCGCCGATGAGCGAGCAACGGCTGGCCGGACGCGTCGCCATCGTCACCGGCGCGAGCCGCGGAATCGGTGAGGCCATCGCTCGCGCGTTCGCACGCGAAGGCGCCGCGGTCGCGGTGGCGGCGCGCACGGAGGCGGTCTTCGACCCCCGCCTCCCGGGCACGATCCATGACACGGTCGCCGCCATCGAAGCCGAGGGCGGACGCGCGGTGGCGATCCGTGCCGATCTGGCGCGTGAAGACGATGTCGATCGACTCTACGAAGAAGCACGTGCCGCGTTCGGACCCGTCGACGTGCTCGTCAACAACGCTGCCGTCACCGTCCCCGGTCGGCCACCCGCGAGCGACGCGTCGACGGTCGCGCCGGCACCGGTGAACGCCGAGCGCACCGCGCCCGGTCGCGGCTCGTTCCTCGACTTCCCGCTGAAGGGATTCCGCCTCCACTACCAGGTCGGGTTGTTCGCGACGTACCGGCTGATGCAGCGCGTGCTGCCCGACATGATCGACCTCGGGCGCGGCGGCATCGTCAACATCAGCTCCCTGGCCGCGTTCATCCCCGGTGAGGGACCGTACGATCGCCCCGGCCGGCCGACCGGGTTCGCGTACGGCGGCAACAAGGCGGCGATGCACCACCTCACCGAGGCCGTGGCATTCGAGATGGCGCCGCACCAGATCGCGGTCAACGCGCTGCTGCCGTCCGAGCCGGTGCTCACCCCCGGCAACCTCGTCGCTGCGGCCGGTGAATCTGAGTGGGCGAGTGCCGACGACTTCGCCGAGGCCACCGTCCGCGTCGCCACCGCCGACCCGTCCGTGATGACCGGGCAGATCCTCTGGAGTGAAGACGTGCTGCATCCCGAACTCGGTACGCGGGGTTGGCTCCGCGACCTCGCGTGATCCGGTGCTGACCCTCGAGCCCGGCGTCGGCCTGATCACCGGCGGAGCCAGTGGCATGGGTGCCGCGGTGTGCGAGCTCTTGCAGCGCGAGACGTGCCCGGTCGCGTCACTCGACCCGAACGACGCCGGACCCGCCGATCTCCGCATCGCATGCGACGTGACCGACGACGACGCGCTCGGCGCCGCGTACGCGCGCGTGGTCGACGAGCTGGGGACACCGCGCTACGTGTTCGCGAGTGCCGGCGTGTCCGGGTTCGTGCCGTTCCTCGATCTCGAACCCGCCGAGTGGGACCGGGTGATGGACGTGAACCTCCGCGCCGTCTTCGTGACCGTGCGGCTGGCAGCACGGGCGATGGTCGCGGCCGGGATCCCGGGCTCGATCGTGGTCAACAACTCGGCCGCGGGTCGCGTCGTCGACACGAATTTCGCGCACTACAGCGTGGCCAAGACCGGGCTGCGCCAACTCGTTCGGGTGGCCGCGCGAGCTCGGTCCCCATGGCATCCGCGTCAACGGCGTCGCGCCGGGCTTCACCATCACCGGGCTCACCGCGGGCACGGTCGACATCCCCGGCTTCCTCGACACCGCGACGCGGCGGGTGCCGTTGGGAAGGGTGGGCCAACCGACGGACATCGCCGACACCGTGGGCGCGTTGTTCGCCCTCGATTGGGTCACCGGCGAGACCGTCTCCGCCGACGGCGGTCAGAACCTCAACGGGCCGAATCAGTCCCCGCCCGGCTGACGTGCGTCAGCCGGCAGCCTCCAGTGCGAGCAGCGCCGCCTTCATCTCGGCGCCCCCCAGGTACTGGCCGATGCTGCCGTCGCTGCGGACCACCCGGTGGCACGGAACGATCACGGGGATCGGATTGTGCGAGCACGCACTGCCGACGGCCCGCACGGCCGCCGGACTCCCCGCCGCGGCGGCCACGGTGGCGTAGCTCTCCGTCGTGCCGTACCCGATCTCGCACAGGTGCGCGACGACCGTGCGGCGGAAGCCGTGGACGAGCTGGAAATCGAGCGCGACGTCGAAGGCGCGGCGATGACCGGCGAAGTACTCGTCGAGTTGACGTGCGACGTCGTCGGTGCGGCGGCCCGACTGCAGGATGCGGGGACTGACCGCGCCGGCGAGGTGCGTCAGCACCGCGTCGTGATCCTCGCGCTCGAAGGCCACCCGCACGACGCCCTGCGGGCTGACCGCCACCAGCAGGCGATCGAACGGGCTGTCGATGATGCGGTAGGCGACGTCGAGCAGTCCGGATCGCTCGGCGTCGGACGCGAGCTGCGCCCGGAGCGCGGTCATGGTGTCGACGTCGGGGTCGGGGAACGCCCTCGCCACCTCGGCCATGAAGGCTTCGTTGCTCAGAATCGCGGGAGTCATCGATCCACTCCTTCCTGGTAGTGCTTGCGCAGCGCCGCGATGCCGTCGGCGGCGCTGCGGCGCGCCGCCGCTTCGTTGCTGTCGAGCACCGCGGCGACGTCGGCGTAGGACAGGTCGGCCAGATAGCGGGAGACCACGGCACCTCGCTGTTTGGGCGGCAGCCGATCGAGCGCAGCTCGAAGGGTCACGTCAACGCCGTCGGCGACGGGGTCGGAGATCGGTACCTCGGGGAGGTCGGCGCGGGGACTCGGTGCGCGCGTGTTCGTGCGGATCTGGTCGATGGCCTTGCGGTGCGCGATCGTGACCAACCACCCGCGGACGTTGCTGTCCGGTCGGAGATCCGGGTACGCGCGCAACGCGGCGAGAAACGTCTCGGACCACGCGTCCTGGGCGTCGGCGTGGGGCAACAGCGCGCGGCAGACCCGCATGACGACGGCGCCGTGTTCGGTCACGATCGCGTCGAAGGGGAGACGGGCGGCCGGCGACGTGGACATCTACCTGGTCAACGGTCAGCGACGGCCGCGTGTGAGGTCAGCGCGACCCGATCACGCCCGCGAGCTCGAGGATGCGCGTCGGCGGCAGGTGTTGTTCGGTGATGCGGACGCCGAGATGAGCCAGCGCGTCCTCGATCGCATTGGTCAGCGCAGCCGGGGCGACGATCATCCCACCCTCGCCGACCCCCCGGTAGTTGATCTCGATGTCGGTGGGGGTCTCGACGTGGTGGATCTCGATCTCCGGGACTTCCATCGCGGTCGGCAGCAGGTAGTCCATGAACGTGCCCGACTGGAACTGGGCCTGATCGTCGTAGGTCGACTTCTCGTAGAGCACCGCGCCGATGCCCTGCACGATGCCGCCGCTGATCTGGCCGTCGACCACCGCGGGGTTGATCAGCTCGCCGCAGTCCTCGACCGCGACGTACCGGTCGATGTGCACGCGACCGGTGTCGAGGTCGACCTCGACCCAGCACACGTGCGTCGCTTGCGCCCAGCCACCTTCGCCACCGTCGTAATCGTGATCGGCACGGAGCTCACCGCCCGGCGCGCGGTCGCCACGTCGGCGAACGACACCGAGATCGACGGAACCCCGGCGACGTGGATCGCGCCGTCGTCGACCACGAGGTCATCGCGCGGCGCCTCGAGGAGATCGGCGGCGACGTCGAGTGCCTGCTCGCGCAGTGCCCGAGCCGAGTACGTGACCGCGCCGCCGGCCATCGGCGCCGACCGACTCCCACCGGTGCCCGAGAGACCGAACGGCGTGATGCTGGTGTCGCCGTATCGCACGTGCACCTGCTCGATCGGCACGCCGAGCTCGTCGGCCGCGACCTGCGCGAGGGTCGTTTCGTGGCCCTGCCCGTGGGGCATCTGCTGCGTGTAGACCGCACGCGTGCCGTCAGCCTCGAGCACCGTGCGGGCCGGCTCGCCCGCGAGGAGACCGCCCGCGCCCGGCATGATCGACTCCTGGAAGTCCGGTGGTCCGGGCGCGGCCTCGATGAACGTGGCGAAGCCGAGCCCGAGACAACGACCCTCGGCGCGCGCCGCGGCCTGCCGTTCGGGCCACTGCTCGAGTTCGGCGATCGCCAGCGCCCGCTCGAGCGTGGTGCGCGCCGACATGCGCACGTCGAGCGTCGGCCCGGTGAGCATCTTCCGCGGCAGCTCGTCGGGTCCGATGATGTTGCGCAGGCGGATCTGGTCGCGTCCGATGCCGAGGTCGCGGGCCGCGAGGTCGAGCATGCGTTCGCGCACCCAGGTCTCGACCGCCCACGGCCCGCGGTACGCCACGTACGTCGCCTTGTTCGACGCGGTGATCGTGGTCGTGAACGCCAGCGCCGGGACGCGGTACGGCCCCGGGAGCATCGTCCGGATCATCAGCGGGTACATCGCGGCGCTGAACGGGAACGCCGGATACGCGCCCTGGTCGATGGCCATGTGCACCCGCAGTCCGAGCAGCGTGCCGTCGTCGCGGAGCGCGGCCTCGACGTCGAGCGTCTCCTCACGAGCCTGGCCCGCGATCAGCAGGTGCTCGTTGCGGTCCTCGATCCACTTCACCGACCGTCCGAGGTCGACCGCGGCTGCGAGCACGGCGACGTCCTCGCGCGTCGGGAGCACCTTCACACCGAACGCGCCCCCGATGTCCTGCGCGGTGACACGCGGCAGGGTGACCGGATCCCTCGCCAGGAGCCCGAGCAGCATGCGAGTGAGGTGCACGATGCGGATCGGCTCGCGCAGGAAGGTCTGCATCATGGCCTTGCTCGGCGAGGGTCGGAGCGGTCAGGCCCTCGCCGACCGGCTCCTCGATCGGCGGAGGTCTTGGCCCCTGACCCGCGCCTTGTTCGCCGCACCGAGCGCCTTTGCCTTCTTCAGCGAGCTGCGGCCATGCGGTCACGCTGGCGTGCGATCTCGACCAGTGACTGCCAGACGGGCCGCCGACCGGTCGAGCGCAGCGAGCGACCACTTCAAGAGGTGGCTGTTCTGGGTCGCGGCGTGGTACTGCACGGTGCCCGTGACCGCGGTCGACCTCGGCGACGCACCCGCGCGTCTCCATGGGCTGGTTCGAGTACCGGTGTTGCACGAACCGCTCGCTGCACGACCGCGATCGGCGTCGCGCGAAGGCCGCGTCGACGTCGCCGTAGTCGCGGTGGTCGCGCTGCAGACGTTGCCACCGGGACCGGGCCAGATCGCCGGACGTGAGGATCGAGGGCGTGCTCGATGGTCGCGATCGGCGCCAGTTCCTCGTAGTCGACGACGACGAGTTGCGCGGCGTCCTCCGCGACGTAGCGGGACTCGGCGATGATCAGCACGACCGGATCACCCGATCACCCGGACGCGGTCGACCGCGAGCGCGTAGTACATCGGGTGGTAGAGGTCGGGGAGCGGCAGGAATCCCATGAAGGGGTACGTGAGCGCCTGCACGTCCGCGCCCGTGTACACCCGCACGACCCCGGGGTGGCGTCGGGCCGCCTCGACGTCGATGCCGGTGATCGTCGCGTGGGCGAAGGGACTGCGCACGAAGTGCGCGTGCAGCATGCCGGCCACGACGACGTCGTCGACATAGCTCCCGGCACCGGTGAGCAACCGAGGGTCCTCGACCCGCGCCACCCTGGTCCCGACGAATCGTCCTGCGATCGCTTCGCGCATCTGAGCCGCCTTCTCGTGGGTTCGTGCGTCAGTCTGACCGCTCGCGGGCGGCGCGCTCGACCGCGCTGATCACCTCGGCGTTCGAAGCGCCGGGCCCGAGCACCTCCGCCACGCCCGCGGCGTGCAGGAGGGGGACGTCGGGATCCGGCACGATGCCGCCCACGACGACGGCGGTGTCGAGCCCGACGCCGCGCAGCGCGGCCACGACCAGCGGGGCGCGAGGGTGAGGTGCGCACCGTTGTGCATCGACAGCCCCACGACGTCGACGTCTTCCTCGAGCGCCACCGCCGCGATCGATTCCGGGGTCTGGCGCAGACCGGCGTAGATCACTTCCATCCCCGCGTCGCGCAGAATGCGGGCCACGACCTGTGCCCCGCGGTCGTGTCCATCGAAGCCGACCTTGCCGACGAGGACCCGCAAAGTCACGATGTGTTCCGTGTAGGTGCCGAAGACCGTCTCGAGCGTCTCGGTGATCTCACCCACCGTTGCGTACACCGCGACCGCTTCCAACAGCGCCGGCATCAGGTTGACGCCGGGATCGGCGGCGTCCTTCGCGATGCGGGTCAACGTGGCGTCGACGGCGGCGCCTCGAGCGCGCGGCCTTCACCTCACGGAGACGGCCCAGTTGTCGCTCCTCGACCGCCGGATCGATCGAGAGAATCGGTGGACCGGCGTCGTCGCCATCGGTGAAGGCGTTGACCCCCACGACCGTCCGCCGCCCGCGGTCGACCTTCCGCTGGAACTCGTAGGCGGCTTCGGCGATTTCCCGCTGGAACCAGCCCTGTTCGATGGCGTCGACCACGCCGTCGAGCAGCGACCCGCTGCCCCGCTCGTCGAGCTCGGTGAACACGGCTTCGGCCTGACGTTCCAGCTCGTCGGTGAGCTCCTCCACGAACCACGAACCGCCCAACGGGTCGGCGACGTTGGTCACCCCGGTCTCGTAGGCGATGACCTGTTGCGTGCGCAGCGCGATCCGTGCTGCCTTCTCCGTGGGGAGGGCGAGCGCTTCGTCGAACGCATCCGTGTGCAGGCTCTGCGTCCCGCCCAACACGCCCGCGAGGGCCTCGATGGCAACCCGGGTGACGTTGACCTCAGGCTGTTGTGCGGTGAGGCTGACCCCCGCGGTCTGCGTGTGGAAGCGCAACTGCAGCGACCGCTGGATCGCGCGCACCGTACCGGTCGTGCATCCATCGGGCCCAGATGCGGCGCGCGGCGCGGTACTTGGCGATCTCCTCGAAGAAGTCGAGGTGCGCGTTGAAGAAGAAACTGAGTCGCGGGGCGAAGTCGTCGATCGCCAGCCCGGACGCCATCGCGGACTCCACGTAGGCGAAGCCGTTGGCGATGGTGAACGCGAGCTCCTGGGCGGCGGTCGATCCTGCTTCGCGGATGTGATACCCCGAGACCGACACCGGGTGCCACCGCGGGAGCTCGTTGGTGCAGAAGCTGATGGTGTCGGTGACCAGGCGCAATGACGGTCGCGGCGGGAACACGTACTCCTTCTGCGCCTGATACTCCTTGAGGATGTCGTTCTGGATGGTGCCGCCGAGCCGAGCCCGATCGACGCCCTGACCGTCCGCGAGCGCGACGTACATCGCGAGCAACGTGGGCGCGGCGGAATTGATGGTCATCGACGTGCTCACCGCGCCGAGGTCGACGCCGCCGAACAGCACCTCGACGTCGGCGAGGGTGTCGATGGCGACGCCGGCGCGTCCGACTTCGCCGACCGCGAGCGGGTGGTCGGAGTCGCGTGCCAAGAGGGTCGGCATGTCGAACGCGGTCGACAGCCCGCTCCCGCCGGCGGCGAGCAGCTGGTGGAACCGCTCGTTGGTGTCCTCGGCGGTGCCGAACCCGGCGAACTGGCGCATGGTCCAGAGCCGAGCGCGGTACATCGACGAGTACGGGCCGCGCGTGTACGGGTATTCGCCCGGGAGCTCGGAATCGTCGCCCGAATAGACCGGCTGGAGCGGAACCCCCGACATGGTCTCGAAGTCGACGTCGCGGTCGGAGCGCGCCTTGGTCACGCGATGCACGGTAGCCCCCTCATCCATGACGCAAGGCGGCCACACCCATCGCGGTGAGCAGCGCGGCGGTCTCGGCGGCCGGCAGCCGCGCTTCGTAGTCGGCCGGCGAATTCAGCAGCCCGAACACACCGTGGACCACCGCTGCGGCGTGCGGTCGCGGCAGCTCAGGACGCACCGCGACGAGCGTGTCGATCCAGATCTCGGCGTAGGCGCGCTGCGTGCGGCGGAGCCGACGCCGGTCGTCGGTGGGTAGGTTGTGGGACTCCTGGTCGTACACCGTGATGATCGCCCGGTCGTGCGAGCGCGAACGCAACGTGGTTCGCGACGAGGGTCGCCAAGGCTTCGGCGGGCGATGCGGACTCGCGCACGGCAACGCGCGCGCCGTCGCGCAACTCGATGACGACACGATCGATCAGCGCGACCAGCAGCTCCTGCTTGTTGGTGAAGTGGCGGTAGATCGCCGCGCCGGTGACGCCGGCCGCCGCACCGATCTCGTCGATCCCCACCGCGTGGAACCCACGCTCGGCCACCAGTTCTGCCGTCGCGTTCAGCAGCTGCTCCCGCCGGGCGAGCCCGCGCGCGGTGACGGTCGCCATTCCTGCTAGTACGACTTCGGCAGGCCCAGCGACTGCTGGGCGACGAAGTTGAGGATCATCTCGCGACTCACCGGCGCGATCCGCAGGAGCCGGGCGAGCCCCCAGAGGTCGGCGAGGCCGTACTCGGTGGCCATGCCGTTGCCGCCGTGAGTCTGGATCGCGGCGTCGAGACAGTGCAGGCCGGCTTCCGCCGCGGCGTACTTCGCCATGTTGGCCGCTTCGCCGGCGGCGACGCGATCCTCCGAGTGGTCGTGCATCCACGCCGCCTTCTGGGTCATGAGGCGCGCCAACTCGAGCTCGACCTTCGCCACCGCCAACGGGTGCGCGATCCCCTGGTGGCGACCGATGGGGACACCCCACACCTCGCGCTCGTTGGCATAGGCCGACGCCCGCGCCAGCGCGTAGCGTCCGATGCCCGTCGACAGACGTCGCGCTCGAGAATCCGCTCCGGGTTCAGTCCGAAGAAGACCTGGCGCAGTCCTTGGTCTTGCTCGCCGATCAGCCGATCGATCGGGATCTCCACGTCGTCGAAGAAGAGTTGAAACTGCTTCTCCGGCGCGCTGATCTCGACGGGGATGACGGTCCGTTCCAGACCCGGCGCGTCGGTGTCGACGACGAACAGCGACAACGTGCCGCGTCCGGACTCCACGTCGGTTCCCGTACGCGCGACGACGAGCACCGCCGCCGCCTCGTCGCGCCGGAGATGTAGGTCTTGGTGCCACGGAGCCGGTAGACCTCGCCGTCGCGCGTCGCGGTGGTCGACAGGTTGTGGCTGTTGGACCCGGCGTCAGGTTCGGTGATGGCGAACACCATCTTCTCTCCGGCGGTGAGCCCGGGGAGCCACCGTTGCTTCTGCGCGTCCGTCCCGAAGCGGGCGACGACCTCGGCGCTGATTCCCGCGGAGACGAGGATGAGGAGCAGGGGGCACCCCTGCGTCGCCAACTCCTCGGACACCACCGCGAGCTCGGCCATGCCGCCGCCACCGCCGCCGTACTCCTCGGGGAGGTGCACGGACAGGAATCCCGGTTCGGCGACCGCCTGCCACAGCGCTTCCGTCTTGTCCCCGGTGCGCGCCTGTTCGGGAAGTACTCGTGCCCGAAACCGGCGCCGATCTTCGCCACCGCCTCGCGCAGCATCGCGTGTTCGGCAGCTCCTCGAAGTCCATCCCCTCAATGTTATCCGCGAATAACATTCACGAACATGCCCGTCGACCTGCGCGCCCTCGCCGAAGACCTCGAGCTCGAGACGGTGGCGCTGAGCGCCCTGCTCGCGCCGCTCGGTGCCGACGAATGGGCGGCCCCGACGCCCTCGCCCGGTTGGTCGATCCACGATCAGGTCACGCACCTCGCGTACTTCGACGACATGACGACGACCGCCCTCCTCGATCCCGACCGGTTCATCGCCGAGCGCGCCGAGTCCGGCGCCGGCACCGACGGCTTCACGACGTCGATCGCGAAGCGCTTTCGCGACCGGTCCGCCGCCGACGTCCTCGGCTGGTTCGACGCAGCCCGTCGCCAGATGCTCGCGGCGTTCACCGTGGTCGATCCCGGTCTGCGGGTGCCGTGGTACGGACCCGACATGAGCCCCGGTGCCGTCGCTCACCGCTCGCATCATGGAGACGTGGGCGCACGGTCAGGACATCGCCGACGCACTGGGTGTCACTCGCGCGCCGACGCCCGCGCTCCGCCAGATCGCGCACCTCGGAGTGCGCGCGCTGCCGAACAGCTTTCGCACTCGGGGCCTCGACGTGCCGTCCACCGCGGTGTACGTCGCGTTGCGCGGTCCCGACGGCGACACGTGGACCTGGGGCGATCCCACGCTCTCCGATCGGGTCGAAGGTGACGCGTTGGACTTCTGCCTCGTGGTGACCCAGCGCCGGCACCTCTCCGACACCCGCTTGCGCGTCGACGGGCCCGGTCGCGTCGACCTGGATGCCGATTGCTCAGGCGTTCGCCGGGCCCGCCGGCGCGGGCCGTGAGCCCGGTCAGTTCACGCGTGAGGGTGCTGAGGGTGAGGAGTTCGAGCAGGTTGTCGTCGGGGTCACGGAAGTAGACCGACGTCCCGCGTTCCCCGTTGGCGGCCGGGCGTGGCACCGGACCGTCCACGATCGCGACGTCGGCCGCCTCGAGCAGGGCCAGGATCTCGGTGACCGGGCCGTCGAACCGGAAGCAGAGGTCGGCCGACCCGGGGGTGGGCGCCGCCGCGTGCGGTGCCGCCGGGGCCGCGGCCGGGTGCACGCTCAGCCGGGCCGCACCGACCTGCAGGAGCGCCACCGGGAGGGTTCCCGCCTGCCAGAGGTCCCAGTGGAGCGGTTCGGCGCCGAGCACCCGCTGGTACCAGGCCACCGTCGCGTCGACATCCGCGACCGTGATCGCGACGTGGTCGAACCCCTCGATCGGCACGCCCGCATCGTGACACAGCCGCTTGACGTCCGGGTGTTTTAAGAGATACCATTAGAACCGTTCACCTCGCCTCGACCAGGAGCGTTCCATGGAGTTCGGCATCTTCCTCAACGGCTACATCCCGGGCCCCGCGGCCCACCAGACCGAGCTCGAGCACGTCGCGCTCTCCCGGGAGGCGGAGTACGTGATCTTCGCCGACAAGCACAACTGGAAGTACGCCTGGCTGGGCGAGCACCACAGCCTCACCGAGTACTCGCACATGTCGGCGCCCGAAGTCGTGATGGGCTACATCGCGGCACAGACCGACTACATCCATCTGTCGACCGGGATCAACAGCCTGTCGCCCCGCAAAGAACACCCCGTGCGCTACGCGGAACGCGCCGCGATGCTCGACCACTTCACCAACAACCGCTTCGAGTGGGGTACCGGACGGGGCGCCGGGAGCCACGAGCTCGCCAGCTTCAACATCATGGACAAGGACTCCACCAAGCCGGAGTGGGAAGAGGTGGTGCGCGAGATCCCCCGGATGTGGGAGCAGGTCGACTACACGTTCGACGGCGCGACCTTCACGGTACCGACACCGCACAACGTGCTGCCGAAGCCGTACGGCAAGGGGCACCCACCGATCTGGGTCGCGTGTGGCAACCCGCCGACCTTCACCAAAGCGGGCGAGCTCGGCATCGGCGCCATCGCGTTCAACTTCGAGCCGATCTTCAACCTCCGCGGCCGGATCGAGGCCTACAAGGAGGGTGTCGCGAAGTGCACCGAGCCGATCGGTCAGTTCAAGAACGACAACATGATGATCACGAACTCGGTGATCTGTTGCGAAACGCGTGAAGAGGCACGATCCATCGCGCTGCGGCGCGGTCGTGGGTATCTCGTCACGATGGTCAACCTGTACCACGACACGATGCCGAAGTCGCAGGACGCGATCACGTGGCCGAGCGCGCCGGTCTCGCTGCGCGAGCTCGCCGCGGGGAACGAAGAGGAGGTCCTCGACGGCCTGATCCAAGGCGGCTACCTCCTCTGCGGCACGCCCGACGAGGTCTCCGAGCAGATCGCGGCATGGGGCGACGTCGGCATGGACCAGCTCGTCTTCGGGCTCCCGATCGAGGGGATGCACCACGACGAGGTGCTGGCCTGCCTCGAGCTCTTCGGCGACAAGGTGATCCCGGAGTTCGACCCCGATCGCACCCACTCCACCGACCGCTACCGGGCGACGGCGAAGCCGAAGTTCCCACGCTTCAACACTCCGCTGCCGGAAGGCGTGGAGTGGCCGACCGTCATCCCGGAGAGCGCGCTCGCGCAGCTCTAGTCACCCGTGCCGCGCGATTCGACTGCGACCAAGGAACGGTTGCTCCGAGAAGCGGAGCGGTTGTTCGCGCGGCGCGGTCTGTACCAGGTGACGGTCCGCGAGATCACCGAAGCGGCCGAGCAACGCAACGTCTCCGCGTTGAACTACCACTTCGGGTCGCGCGAGGGACTGCTCGACGCCATCCTGATCCGGCACGGCGATCCCACCGATGTCGCGCGCGGTGAGCGGTTGGCGACGATCGGGCGCGACGCGTCATCGACGCGAGTTGGTGGCGGCACTGGTCGTGCCCTACGCCGCGCACCTGGCGCATGCCGACGGTCGCGACTATCTCCGTATCGTGGCGCAGCTGTCGGCGCGATTCAGCACCTGGCGCGAGCCCGCGGCCGGGACCGGCCCGTTCCTGCGTGAGATCCTCGGCATCCTCGAAGCCCGCCCCGCCGAAGTACCGGCCGCGCTCCGGCGCGAGCGCGTCGTCGAGATGATCATGCTCATGACGGTGGCGATGGCCGAGCGGGCCCGGGCGATCGAGTCACACCGACGGTCGCCCGAACTCGACGAGTCGACGTTCGTCGAGAACCTCACCGACGTGCTGGTCGGCGTGCTCGAGGCCGCGGTGCACGGTGCGGTCGTCAGCCGGTGAAGGACGGCGGTGCGACGATCGCCCGTCATCTGCGGCGGGTTCACCGAGACATCGACACCGCGACCATGTCCGCCGGTGTCACACAGTCGCGGACCCACCGGCGCGCACCTGGAGACGCTTGATCCCGTTGATCTGGCGCATGGCGATCCGCTCCGGCTCGCCGATCACCTCGAGGTGCGGGAAGCGACGGGAGAGCTCCTCGAGCGCGATGCGGATCTCGAGGCGCGCCAGGTGCGCGCCGAGGCAGAAGTGCGGACCGCCCGCGCCGTAGCCGACGTGCTCGTTCGGGGTCCGACCCACGTCGAAGCGTTCGGGGTCCTCGAACACGGCCTCGTCGTGGTTCGCCGAGCGGTACCAGAGCACGACCCGATCGCCGGCGACGAGCGGCTGGCCGGCGAGCTCGATGTCGCGCGGCGACGTTGCGACGCATGTGCATCACCGGGCTCGCGTAGCGGACGATCTCCTCCACCGCGGTCGGGAACAGCCGCTCCGGATCGGCGAGGAGCCGTGCCCGCTCGCCCGGGTGCTGATCGAGGAGCCAGACACCGTGGGCGATGCCGTTGCGCGACGTCTCGCTCCCGGCGGCGGCGAGCGTCGAGAAGAAGCGCGCGTAGTCGCCGGGCTGGAGGCGGTGCCGCTCACCGTCGTCGTCTTCGACCTCGGCGTGCACGAGCACGGTGGTGAGGTCGTCGCGGGGATCGTCGAGTCGGAGTCGACCGAGTTCGTGCGCGTACGCACCCATCTCCTCCATGACCCGGACGCGTTCCTCGATCGGTACCGCGGTCGTCGGGATCACTGGCCCCGAACGTGCGCATCAGACACTCGAGGAGCCACGCCTCGTCCGATTCCGGGACACCGAGGAGCTCGCAGATCACCTGGAGCGGCAGCTGGACCGCGAACGAACCGACCAGCTCCCACTCCTCATCGGCGTCGATGGCATCGATGAGCGCGATCGTGCGGGCGCGGATGTCGTCGGTCATGCGTTCGATCATCCGCGGCGTGAAGCCCTTGTTCACGATCAACCGGAGGCGGGTGTGTTCGGGCGGGTCGAGGTGCAGGATGCTGTTCCCCGATCGCTCGTAGTCCTCGATCGTCATGTTCGGCGCATTGTGGAAGGACGCGTGGTCGCGCGAGACGGTCCGGACGTCGTCGTAGCGCGTCACCGACCAGAACGCGGGCCCGCGCGGTTCACCGAGGTCGGTCGTCCGATGCACGGGTGATTCAGCCCGCAAGCGGGCGAACGCGGCGTCGACATCGGGACGGAGGAAGAACCTCGGGTCGCCGAGGGCGATCTCGTCGATTGGAGGTGCGTCGACCACCGTCACGGTCTAGCGCAGATCGCGTAGCCTGCGATCCACACGCCGCGTCTGCACACGGGGGGTCCGATGACAACGGACGAGCGGGTAGTGGTCGAGTTCTCCCAGCACACGCCCGAGTACCGCGAGACCTATCCCGCCAAAGCACACGAGCTGCGCGAGCAGTGCCCGGTGGCGTGGAGCACGGAACACGAAGGGTTCTGGGTCGTCACCGGCCACGACGTGCTCGGCGCGCTCTCGAAGCGCCCCGACCTTCTCTCCAGCGACCACGACCCCGATGGCGAGCGCAACGGGTACCAGGGCATCTCGATCCCGACCGTCGGCCGCACGCGCGGTGGCTTCATCGAGATGGACCCGCCCGAGCAGTCGGAGTACCGACGGGTGCTCAACCCCTTCCTCTCTCCGTCTGCGGTCGTGCGCTGGGAACCGCTCATCGTCGACTTCACCCGTGCCTGCATCGACGACGTGATCGAGACGGGCGAGCTCGACTTCGTCGACGACTTCGCCAACATCGTGCCCGCCGTGCTCACGATGGCCATGCTCGGCCTCCCCCTCGCCGACTGGGAGATCTACTGCGAGCCCGCGCACATGCAGGTGTACACGCCACCCGGCAGCCCCAACTTCGATCACATGCTCGAGCTGACGTCCCGCATGGTCCAACGACTCGCCGAATACGTCGAGATCCGCAAGGCCGATCCACGCCCGGGGATGATCACCGCCCTGCTCAATGCCGAGGTCATGGGCGAGTTCCTCCCCGACGCCGGCATCATCGGCACCGTGTCGTTGCTGATCGGCGGTGGCTTCGACACGACGACATCACTGCTCGCGGGCAGCCTCGACTGGCTCGACAGCCGCGTCGCCGATCGGGCGCGGCTCGTCGACGACCCCGACCTCATGAACACCGCCACCGAGGAGTTCCTGCGCCACTTCACTCCCGCGCAGGGCGGCGGCCGCACGATCACCCAGGACTGCGAGATCGGCGGCTTCGACTTCTCCGAGGGCGACCGCGTGTTCCTGTCGTTCGCGATGTGCAATCACGACCCGGCCGCGTTCCCCGAACCCGACGAGATCGTGCTCGACCGCTTCCCGAACCCCCATGCCGCGTTCGGGCTCGGTGTGCACCGGTGCATCGGCTCCAACCTGGCCCGGCTGGGGTTCAAGCACATGCTGCGGGAGACGCTGCGACGGTTCCCGGACTACCAGGTCGACCAGTCGGGCAAGGTCCAGTACGAGTCGATCGGCGTGATCAACGGCTACAAGCATCTCCCGGCCACGTTCACACCCGGTCGCCGTGAGGGCCCGCCGCTCGCCGAGGTGATGGCGAGGTGGCAGGCGGAGCTCGACGCCGTCCCCGCACCCGAAACCACGCGAGGAGCCTGACCGTGCGCGTCGTCGTGCACGCCGATCTGTGCCAGGGCCACACCCTGTGCAACATGGTCGCGCCCGACCTCTTCCACCTCCGCGAGGAAGACGGGCACGCCTACGTCGTCGTCGACGAGTTGACCGCGGCACAGGAGCCGCTCGCCCGGAAGGCGGAACTCGGCTGTCCCGAACGCGCCATCACGATCGAGGAGTGAGCGGGTCGCCCATCCGGGCGAAGCACTCCTCCACGTTGGCGCCCATGAACCAGGTACGCAGCTCGTCGTCGAGGGCGTCGAGCGCGGATCCGTAGAGGTTGATCGGGTCGGCGTTCCCCTCCTGGTGGGGATAGTCCGACGACCACACCACGACGTCGGGCAATTCGGCCAGCACGTCGAGCGCGTCGACGTCGCCGAAACCGGGGAGCGGCGTGACCCGCACCGCCCGTCGCAACATGTCGCCGCCCGACAGCTCCCACGGCCAGTCGCCCAACGCGGCCGACGACACCGACTGACGCTCGAGCATCTGCAGGAACGGCGGTACCCAGTTGACCCGCATCTCCTCGAGCATGACCGTGAGCGTCGGGTGACGGGCGAACACACCTCCGTAGAGCAACGCCGACAGCAGGTTCTGCGCGGCGTGGGTGCGCTGCGTGTTCGCCAGCCGGGTGAGCCCGGCGATGCCGGCGCCGTCGGGCAGGTTCCAGCCGATGTCGGCCCATCCGGTGAAGTCCGACGCGGTGTTCCCGACGTGGATGACCGCGATCATCCCGAGCCGCGTCGCCGCGGTCCAGAGGGGATCCCACCGCGGATGACCGGGTGACACCCCGCCGGCCGGTCGTCCCTGCTCGGTCGAAAGGAAGAACGCGCGCGCACCGAGTGCCCGCGCCCGCTCGAGCTCGTCGATCGCGACATCCAGGTCGGCGTAGTCGACCACCGCGACCGGATGCAGCCGGCGCGACTCCGACGCCAGCTGTTCGCCGAGGAACTCGTTGCATCGGCGCACGCCGTCCGCCCGATCGTTCCCCAGGAACTCGAGCTGCTGCCAGTAGCCACCCGGGTTCACCAGGCAGTGGTCGATCCCGATGCGATCCATCCAGCTGACGCGCTCCGACGGGGAGGAGTCGTGCAACGGATGAAGGATGATCGGACCGCCCCGCTCCTCCGCCATGCGCACCAGGTTGGGCAGTAGCTCCCTCGACGAGGGTCGGTCGGCTTCGGACAATGCCGCCAGCAGGTCACCCACGATGCCGAAGGCCAACATGTCGAGGCTGCCGGGGAGCTGGTCCCGCCACGGGGCGAGCGGGTACTCGTCGCTCGCCGCGCTGGTCGATTCCCAATGCGTGTCGACGTCGATGATCATGCGACAGACTCTTCCACCTGGACGGTCACGACGTCGAGCCTGGCGTCGTCGGCCATCCTGCTCGATCGACTGAACGATGTCAGGGGGCGCAATGGGACGGCTCGACAACCGAGTCGCGGTGGTGACCGGGGGTGGCGACGGCATCGGTGCCGGCATCGCCCGCCGCTTCGCGTCGGAGGGCGCGCGCGTCGTCATTGCGGAACTCGACGAGACACGCGGCCGCGCCACGGCCGACGAGATCACGGCCGACACCGGCACCGAGACGCTCTTCGTGCACACCGATGTGCGCCGCAAGGAGGACAACATCGAGATGATCGCGGCGGCGATCGACGCGTGGGGCACCATCGACATCCTCGTGAACAACGCATGGGGTGGCGGGAAGATCAGTCGCGTCGAGTTGAAGACGGACGAGCTGATCGAACACGGGCTTGCGGTCGGCTTTCGGGGACCGCTGTGGGCGATGCAGACCGCGTTCCCGATCATGAAGGCGCAGGGCTACGGCCGCGTGGTGAACATCTGCTCGCTCAACGGCGTCAACGCGCACATGGGAACCGTCGAGTACAACGCCGCCAAGGAGGCGTTGCGGGCGGCGACCCGCTCGGCCGCCCGCGAGTGGGCATCGACCGGCGTGGTGTGCAACGTCATCTGCCCGGCGGCGAAGTCCGCGTCGTTCCGGTCGGTGATGGCCGAACACCCGGAACTCGTGGCTGCCGCCGACGCCAGCAACCCGATGGGCTACATCGGCGATCCGTACGACGACATCTCCCCCGTGGCCCTGTTCCTGGCGAGCGAGGACTGCCGGTACCTCACCGGCAACACGCTCTTCGTCGACGGCGGCAGCCACATCAACGGCTCGTCGTGGGCCCCCGACCTTCCCGACGAGGCGTGAACGCGGCGCTGGAACCTGCGGCGAGGACGCCATAGGTTTCGCACGATGGAACCCCGAGGTGTCAACGGCGTCGCCCGGCACGATCCTGGCCGCATCGCCCTGATCGCCGGCGACCGGCGCATGACGTTCGGCGAACTCGACGCCGACGCCAACCGCATTGCCCACGTGCTGACCGACGCTGGCGTGCGCGCCGGCGACCGGGTCGCGGTGATGCTCCACAACCGTCCCGAACTCTTCGCGGTGTGGAACGGTGTGGCCCACGTCGGCGCGCTGGTCGTCCCCGTCAGTTATCGCTCCCTCACCGCCGAAGTGGCCTACCTGGTCGACGACTCCGGAGCGACCGCGCTGTTCTACGACGACGCCGAGGTGGTACCGCCCACGCTCCCCGAGCGCGCCGGTCTGCTCGCCGCGTGGCACGTCGACGACAACGCGCTGTGGTCGCGGCCCGCGACGCCACCGTCCGACGAATTCCTCGGGGCGAGCGTGGTGCCCATGAACTACACGTCGGGCACGACCGGGCGCCCGAAGGGAATCGGGCGCGCGGCACCGCCACCGGCGCGGGAGTACCCACCGAACCCGCTCGCGGCGTTCTGGGGGTTCACCAGCACCGACGTCCACCTGCTGTGCGGACCGGCGTACCACACCGCGCCGGGCGCGTACGCGCAGATGAGCCTGGGCGAGGGTGGGTCCGTCGTGGTGATGCCGCGGTTCACCGCCGAGTCGTGCCTCGAGCTCATCGAGCGAGAGCGGGTCACGACGTCGCACATGGTGCCGGCCAACTTCATCCGGATCCTCGAAGCGCCGTGGTCGGACTTCGATCTCACGAGCGTGAAGAAGATCCTCCACGCCGCGGCGCCGTGCCCGCCCACGGTGAAGCACCGGATCATGGAGGTGTTCCCACCGGGCACGGTCTGGGAGTACTACGGCGCCAGCGAGGGCATGTGCACCGTGATCTCGCCCGAGGAGTGGTTGCGCAAGCCGGGCAGCGTCGGCCGTTCCTTTCCGGGCATCCAGGTCACCATCCGCGACGACGACGGCAACGCGTTGCCGCCGGGTGAGGTCGGTTCGGTCTACGCGACCTCGATGGCCGGCATGGTGAAGTTCGAGTACCACAACGCGCCCGAGAAGACCGCGGAGGCCTGGCGGGGCGACGAGTTCACCGTTCGCGACCTCGGCTCCCTCGACGAGGACGGCTACCTGTTCCTCGCCGACCGGCGCGTCGATCTCATCCTGCGCGGGGGCGTGAACATCTACCCCGCCGAGGTCGAGCACGCGCTGGCCACCAACCCTGACGTCGTCGACTCCGCGGTGTTCGGGCTGCCCGACGAGGCGCTCGGACAGCGGGTGCACGCCATCGTCGAGCTGCGACCCGGCGTCGCGCAGGATCCGGAGACGATCCTCGAGCACCTCCGGGACCAACTCTCGCCGTACAAGTTCCCCGCGACCATCGAGTTCATCGACGAGCTTCCCCGCGAACCGAACGGCAAGGTGCTGAAGCGCCAGCTGCGCGACGTCCGACTTGCAGCAACGACCACCGAGGAGCCCACATGACCGAGACGTGCCGCGCCGCAGTGTTCCTGGGCGATCACACCTACGAGATCCGCGAGTTCGCGGTACCGGAACCACCGCCCGGTGGTGCGCTGCTCCAGGTGGAAGCGGTCGGCCTGTGCGGCAGTGACGTCGCCCAGTTCGAAGGCATCGAGATCGTCCCCGGGGCGACGGCCTTTCCCGTCGTGCCCGGCCACGAGACCGTCGGCCGGGTGGTCAAGCTGGGGTCCGACGCCGCGCTCGGTGTGTCGGAGGGTGATCGGGTCGCGGTGAACGAGATCCTGATGGCGGCCGGCCCGCTGCGCCTCTACGGGTACTCCGACATGACCGGCGACGGCCGCGTCGGGCTGTGGGGCGGGTACGGCGAGTACATGGAGATCTTCCCCGGCACCGAGTTGCACCGCATGTCCGACACGCTGCCCGCGGAACACCTGACCCTGTTCGAGCCCCTCGCGAGCGCGGTGCACTGGGTGGAGACGGTCGGGGTGCATGCCGGTGAGACCGTCGTGGTGCAGGGTCCCGGGCACCAGGGGTTGGCCGTCCTCGAAGCGGTGCTGGCGCAGCAGCCGCGGCAGGTCGATCGTGACGGGCACGTCGGACGACGGCCTCCGTCTCGATGCCGCGAAGGAGATCGGCGCGTCCGAGGTGGTGATGGTCGACACCGCCGACGCGGTGCGCCATCGTCCGCGACCTCACGCGTGGCCTGGGCGCCGACGTGGTGTTCGACGTCGCCACCGCGACCCAGACGGTTCCGATGGCGCTCGAACTCGTCCGCTCCGGTGGGCGCATCCTGCTCGCCGGGCCTGAAGCACTTCGCCGAGATCCCCGGACTCGTGTCCGACCACATCGTGCTGAAGAGCTTGCAGCTCTACGGCGGCGCGGGCTTCACCCCGCAGTCGATGGCGGCGGCGGTCTCGCTGATCGAGTCCGGCGCCGTGCGTACCGACGTGGTCGCCGGTGAGGTCTTCGATCTCGACGGCATCGACGACGCCATGGCCCTGCTCCAACGGACCGCGCCCGGGCGCGACGCAGTGCGGGTCGGTCTGCGCCACCACCACGGAGGTGGGGCATGAGCTTCTACGGACTGCGCTTCGACTTGCGCAACCCCGACATCGCGGGCACGACGATGGCGGAGCGGTACGCCGCGGCGATCGACATGGCCGAGTGGGCCGACCAGCACGGATTCGTGATCATCGTGCTCTCCGAGCATCACGGTTCCGACGATGGCTACCTGCCGAGCCCACTCACCATGGCCGCGGCGATGGCGGCGCGCACGCAGCACGCTCGCATCCAGATCTCGGCCCTCATCGCGCCGTTCCACGATCCGCTTCGCCTCGCCGAGGACATCGCGGTCGTCGACCTCGTGAGCAACGGACGGCTCGACGTCGTCATCGCGAACGGTTACGTGCCCGGCGAATTCGAGATGTTCGGGCGCAACGTCTCCGACCGCGTCAAGTTGACGGTCGAGACCGTCAGGACCCTCAAGCAGGCGTGGACCGGCGAGCCGTTCGAGTTCCGCGGCCGGACCGTGCGCGTGCTCCCCACCCCCGCGCAGCCGGGCGGGCCCAAGATCACCCTCGGAGGGAGCGGACCGAAGGCGGCGAAGCGTGCGGCGCACATCGCGGACGGCTTCATGCCGTCCGACGGCTCCATCTGGGAGACGTACCGAGCCGAGATGCTCGCGCTCGGGCAAGGCCGACCCCGGTCCCTTCCTCGGCGGCGACACCGAGCGCGTTCCACCTCGCGCTCGACCGGGAGCAGGGATGGAAGGAGTACGCGCCGTTCGCCCTGCACGAGGTCAACGCCTACGGCGCATGGATGGCGTCAGCCGGCATCGGGGCCGAGGGCGGCTACCAGACGACCGAGGATGCCGGCGCGCTGCGCGCCACCGGTCAGTACCGAGTCCTGACGCCCGATGACCTGGTCGCCGAGATCCGCAAGAAGGGCGAGTACGGCTTCACGATGTTCCATCCGATGGCCGGTGGCGTGCCTCCGGCGATGGCGTGGGACAGCCTGCACCTGTTCGAGCACGAGGTGCTGCCACAGCTATCGAACGGGTGATTCCGGCACCGGGAATCCGTACAGCATCGCGGTCGCCGCGCTCATGCCCAGTGCGAGCGCGGCGCGGTCGTCGGGCCAGAGCGCGACCCCGAGCTCGCGGTTGAGCTCGCCCGTGATCCACATCGGCCCCTTCCCGAGTGCGCCCAGTGCCTCGGCCGCGACGTCGTCCGAGGTCATCATCGGGATCTCGTCGGTCAGGGTCATCCCGAGCGAACGCATCGCCGGAGTGTCGGTGAGCCCGGCCACCACGCCGACGACATCGACGCCGTGCTGGCCCAGCTCGACCCAGAGCGCCTCGGCGAGGGTGCGATCGAACGCCTTGGTGGCGCCGTAGGTCGCGTTGTAGGCCGCGCCCGCACCGGCGGCCATCGACGTCATGAGGATCATTCCCCCGCGACCGCGCGCGACCATGCGACCACCGAACCAGTGCGTCAGGATGATCGGTCCGCGACACGAGAGGTCGACGAGGTGGAGCGCGTCGGTCAACGGCCGTTCCACGAACTTCCCGATGCCGGTCTCGGCGCCCGCGTTGTACACCATCAGCCCGACTTCGAGATCGCCGACCGCCTGCTCGAGTTCGTCGACGAGCGTCGGGCTGGTGAGGTCGAGGGCTGCGACCCGAACCTCGGCCGGGGACTCGGCGCGGATCTCCTCCGCGAGCGCTTCGAGCACTTCACGTCGGCGTGACGAGATCACGACGTTCACGCCCGCGGCCGCGATCTGGCGGGCGAACGCGGCACCGATCCCCTCCGACGCGCCGGCCACGAACGCCCACGGGCCATACCGGGCAGCAAGATCCGACGAAGCAGTCATGCCGACGGTCTACCGCATTTGCAGGTGGGCGGTAACGTCGGCCCATGCTGTACATCAACGGGGAATGGCGAGACGCCGCGTCGGGAGCCACCTTCGAGTCGGCGAATCCGGCGACCGGCGAGGTCATCGGGAGCGCGGCCGATGGCGGTGTCACCGACGTGCGGGCCGCGATCGATGCGGCGTCGGCTGCCTTCGACGGCTGGTCGACCAGGACTGCGTACGAACGCTCGGCCTTCTTGTACCAGGCGCACCAGCTCATGCTCGAGCGCCGCGAAGCGTTGGCCAAGCTCATGACCGAGGAGCAGGGCAAGCCGATCCGCATGGCCCGCAACGAGGTGGGCTACGCCGCCGATTTCCTGCTCTGGTTCGCCGAGGAGGCCAAGCGCGTCTACGGCGAGACCATCCCGTCGGCCCGCGCCGACCAGCGCTTCCTGGTGCTGCGCCAACCGGTGGGGGTCGTGGGCGCGATCACGCCGTGGAACTACCCGGTGTCGATGCTCACCCGGAAGATCTCACCCGCGCTCGCCGCCGGCTGCACGATCGTGCTCAAGCCCGCGGAGCAGACGCCGTTGCTCGCGATCGAGACGTTCAAGATCTTCGAGGAGATCGGCCTGCCCGAAGGGGTCGTGAACCTGGTGCCGACGTCGGATCCGGTCGCGGTCGGTCAGGAGCTCGTGACCCACCCGCTCGTGCGCAAGATCACGTTCACCGGGTCGACCGAGGTGGGCAAGCTCATCGCCCAGCAGGCCGCGGCCGGCGTGAAGCGCGTGAGCATGGAACTCGGCGGCCACGCGCCCTTCCTGGTGTTCGACGACGCCGACCCGGTCCACGCGGCGAAGGGCGCGGCGGCGGTGAAGTTCCTCAACACCGGTCAGGCGTGCATCTGCCCGAACCGCATGCTCGTGCAGCGCGGCATCGCGGAAGAGTTCGTCGCGACCATGGAGCAGCGCTTCGGCGCGTTGAAGGCAGGCAGCGGTTTCACCGACGGCGTCACCGTCGGCCCGCTCATCGACGCCGACGCGCTGGCCAAGATGGAACGGCAGGTCGCCGACGCACTCGACAAGGGTGCGCGGCTCGTGACCGGCGGCGAACGCCTGATCGACGACGGTCTCGATGCCGGTCATTTCTACGCACCGACCCTGCTCGCCGACGTCACCCCCGACATGCTCATCTACCGTGAGGAGACCTTCGGTCCGGTCGCGCCCGTCATCGTGTTCGACGAGGACGACGACGCGATCACGATGGCGAACGACACGGACTACGGCCTCGCGTCGTACGTCTACACGAAGTCGCTGACCCGTGCGTTCCGCGCCATGGAACGCTTGAAGTTCGGAATGGTCGGCGTCAACGACATCAACCCGACGTCGGCGGCGGCGCCCTTCGGTGGCGTGAAGCAGAGCGGCCTCGGGGTCGAGGGTGCGCGCGAGGGTATCGACGAGTACCTCGACACCAAGCTCGTCGGCCTTTCGATCTAGTCGTGGCGCCCCGAGTCGTCATCGTGACCGGAGCGACGCGCGGGATCGGGCGCGGGATCGCCGACGCGTTCGCGCGCCGGGGAGACACGCTGGTCATCGCCGGTCGCAGCACCGACGCCAACCCGAACAAGGTGGGGCTCCCCGGCACCCTCGAGGGCGTCGCCGCCGCGTTGCGGGCCGCCGGGAGCGAGGTCCTCACCGTCAACGCAGATCTCACCAAGAGCGAAGACGCGCAACGCGTGGTCGACGTGACCCTCGACGCCTACGGCGTCCCCGATGTCCTGGTGAACAACGCGGCGGCGACGTTCATCGGCCCGTTCCTCGACGTACCGGTGTCACGGTGGAAGACCGCGATCAACCTCAACCTGCTCGCGCCGGTCACCCTCATCCAGGGATTCCTTCCCGGCATGCTCGAACGCGGCGAGGGTCGCATCATCAACATCACGTCCGCCGCGGCGCGCACCCACGAACTCCCCGCGGGCGGCGTTCCCCAACTGTGCTACGGCGCGAGCAAGGCCGCGCTCGACTCGTTGTCGTACGGGCTGGCGCGCGACTTCGCCGGTTGCGGTGTGAGCTTCAACCTCCTGGCGCCGGTCGTGCTCACCGAATCGGTGGAACACCACCTGACCGACCAACGCTTCGACGAACTCAAGCGCAGGATGGCGCACATGGGTCCCTACGGCGAAGCGGTCGCGCTCGTCGCCGACCAACCCGTGGAGTTCAGTGGGCACTACCTCGAGAACGAAGACCTCGCCGCCCTCGGTTTCCTGCTCGAATGAGCACCGACGACCGCGCGCGCCACCTCGACGTCGTCGAACAGTTCTTCTCGGGTCCGCGCGACCTCGATCGACTCTCGCTGATGAGCGACGTCTGCGAGTGGTTCAACGGGATCGGCAAGTTCCCGGCCGCGCCCGGACAAACGGTGTTCCGGGGCAAGGACGAGATCGGCCGCATCATCCTCGGCCGTGCCCCCTCGCCCGCACCGCCCAGTGGCCGCAGGATCGACCGCTACGACCTGACCACCGCGCGCTTCCACGACGTCGAAACCATCGCCGATGGTCGATTCGTGTTCCGTCAACACGGCTACACCGCGACGACACTCGGTGGTCGCGACTACGCGAACGTGTACGGCTTCCTCTTCCGGTTCGACGACGACGGGCTCATCGACCGCGTGTGGGAGCACTGGGGCACGCTCGCCGCCTACGAGCAACTGTTCCAGCACGACCTCGTCGAACGCGATCCCGACGTGCTGCTGATGACCACGCCATCGGTCCGTCTCCGGCTCGACCTCGACCGCACGGTCGAGCGGACCGTGATCGAACACTGCCTCGACGTCGCCGTCCACGCACCGAACGGCTCGAACACACAGCCGTACAAGTTCATCTGTGTGGACGACGACGAGCGCAAGCTGGCCATCGCGGACATCTACCGCGCCGCGATGGAGCAGTTCGTCCGCCGGCCCCGGACCGACGCACCGGAAGACACCGTCGATCGGACCACCGACCAACAACAACGCATCGCCAAGAGCGTGTTCCACCTGCGCGACCACTTGCACGAGGTTCCGGTGCTCTGCGTGCCGATCGTCGCCGGGCGAACCGACGGCCAGGGCGCGGGCGCGCAGGCCGAACGCACGTCAGTGTTCTGGCAGTCGAGCCGGTGGGGTTCGGTCGTGCCGACGCTGTGGTCGTTCATGCTCGCGTTGCGCTCGCGCGGGCTTGGCACGGCATGGACGACGCTCACCCTGCTCGAGGAAGAGAAGATGGCGGACGTGCTCGGCATCCCGTTCGACCAGTGGATGCAGGTCGGGCTGTTCCCCATCGCGTACACGAAGGGGACCGACTTCGCGATCACGCCGCGCGAGCCGGCCGCGACCTTCCTCCGTTGGAACGACTACAGGTTGTAGATCCTCGCCGCGTTCCCGCCGACCATGAGACGCATCTCGTCGACCGGCACGTCGTCGAAGTGGGTGTGGATCACCTGCTGCGACTCCGGCCACGTGCAGTCGGGGTGGGGGTAGTCCGTCGCCCAACACAGGTTCTCGACGCCGATGTCGTAGCGGTTCTTGATGCCGAACTCGTCCTCCTCGAACGTGGCGAACATGTTCTGGCGCCAGTAGTGGCTCGGCGGCTCGGGAAGGTTCATCCCGAGCTGCTCCCAGCCGTGACGATCGGCCATGCGGTCGAGACGGGTGAGGTAGTACGGCAACCACCCGAGCCCGGCCTCGACGAACCCGACCTGCAGACGCGGGTGGCGAACGAACACGCCGGGCAACACCCAGCTCGCCATCGCCTCGGCCATGTACATCGACGGCAACGACTGGAAGATGCCCTTCGCCGGCGTCGGGTCCCGGTCCATGAGCTCGAACAGGTACTCGTTCGCCCCGGTGTGCTGGCTGATCGGGATCCCGAGGTCTTCGATCGCCGACCAGAGCGGGTCGTAGATCTCGTCCCAGTAGGGCGCGAGGTCGACGTCCGACGGGTACAGCGGCAACTGCACCGCGCGTGCACCCTCGTTGGCGATGCGCTGCACCTCCTTGAGTGCGCACTCCAGGTCGTGCAGCGGGAGGATGTAGACGGGGATGAGCCGTTCCGGGTTCACCGAGGCGAACTCGATGGCGGCGTCGTTGGTCGCCTGGAAGGACGCGAGACAGGCATCGGCGTCCATGACGTAGAGCTCCGCGCCGCCGGTGGCGCTGGTGTAGAGCACCTCCGCGTCGACCTGGTCGATGTCCATGTCGGCAAGTCGCGCGTGCGGGTCGTACGCGCCGGGGCGACCGGCCGCCTCCCACGGCTTCTCGGTGGGCAGCCCCACGGTCGGGCCCGCGTCGCCCGTCTTGTTCTTGAGCTGCTTCTGCGGCTTGCCCTCGAGGATGCGGCTGTGCATCGCCTGCAGGGCACCCGCAAACGCCTCGTGATGTTGACGCGGCAGGTGACCCAGGATCTTCTCGGGCTTCAGCTCGAGATGGGAGTCGGCAGAGATGATTCGTTCGGTCATGTCCGGTGCCTCCGTCAGCCTTGTCCGGTCATCATGCGGAACACAGTTTCGTCCGAAGCGGTGCGCCACATGTCGATGATGCTGATCGACATCGGATCGCAGCCGTACCGCATCGGACCGTCGTCGTCGAGGATCGCCGCCCGGATCAGTGCGGCCGCGGCGGGCGCCGGCGAATACTGGTCGGTGACCGAGAGCCGGCCCTCGTACGACGCTTCGGCCATGGCGCGGTACTCGTCGTACTGCGACGCTTCGGCGATGCGTTCCGACGCGAAGAGCATGTCGCTCTCGATCGGGCCGGGCATGATCTCGACCACCCGGATGCCGAACGGCGCCAGCTCCACCCGGAGCGTGTCGTTCAGGGCGCTGACGGCCGATTTCGACGCCCGGTACACCGCGTAGAACGGCATCGGAGCGACGATGGACGACGACGTGATGTTGCAGACCACTCCGCCGCCGTTGGCTCGGAGCAACGGAACCGAGCGCTTGGTGACTTCGACGAGCCCGAACACGTTCGTCTCGAAGACCTCGCGCCAGTGTTCGATCGGTGTGTGCTCGACCGGGAGATAGTCGAGCTCGATCCCCGCGTTGTTCACGAGCACCCGGATGTCATCGGGGAGATCGATGCTCGTCGGGTCGTTCACGTCGAGGCGCTGCGCGGTGATCGAACCCTTCGTCGCGCCCACTTCGTCGGTCAGACCCTTCCCCGCGTCGGGATCGCGCATGGTGGCGACGACGTCGAACCCGGATTGCGCGAGATCGACCGCGACGGCACGACCGATGCCACGGCTCGCGCCCGTGACGACGGCGGTCCCCTGCGGTTGCATCGCGGGAGTGTGGAAGGTGTCGACACCATCGTCAAATCCGATCTACGTTGCCGCGATGACCCAGCCGGTGAAGTTCGGTGTGCTGTCGTTGTCCGCGAGCTCGGAGACCGGTGAAGACTCCGAATACCTGAAGTGGCACCAGCTGGACCACATGCCCCAGCAATGGGAGATCCCCGGCCTGGTGTTCGGGCAGCGCTGGGTGTCGACACCCGGGTGCCGCGCCGCACGCGCGGTGGAGACCGACCGCTTCACGCCGACGAACCACGTCATGCACTACCTCTGGGGTGAACCGCTCGAGTCGTCGATCGACGACTTCTTCACCCTCGGCGCCCACCTCGCGAGCGTGGGGCGGTTCCCGTACCAGCTGCCGCCGGTCATGCTCGGCGGTTTCGATCTCGTGGCGATGCACGCCGACTCGACGCCACCGGTCACGCCGGCCGTCCTCCCGTTCCGCCCGAACCGCGGCATGTACCTCGTGATCGAGAAGCCGGTGCGCGGCGACGGCGCCACCGCGTGGTCACCGGAGGACGCGGCGGCGCTGCTCGCGGTCGATGGTGTTGCGGGGTTCTGGCACTTCAACCCCGGCGCGTTGCGCACCGACCGCTTCGACCCGGGCGGGTTCAGCGCGACGGTCTGCTACCTCGATGAAGACCCCGTGGTCACCGCCGGTCGCCTCGACCCGGTCATGGCGGACCGGTGGAAGCGCGACGCGATCACACCCGCGCTCGCGGCACCCTTCGCGGCGCTGCGGCCGTGGGCGGTGGCCTGGGAGGACAATGCGCACCCGGGCGCGCCCGGCGCATGAGGGTCAGGCGTTGCGAGCGGCCCGCCGCTCCTGATCCCACTCGTCCCACGCCGCGTCCAACGCCGCCACGGCTGCCGGAATCGCGTCCTGCGCTTCGAGGTGGGCGCGCAGTTTCGCTCGACTGATCTTCCCCGACGGGGGCCAGGTGCTGATCGTTCCGGCTGTCCCACGCGAGATCACCGATCGCGTCCCGCCGCCAGGTCTGACGCGCCAGCCATTCGACAAAGGTCACCCGGCCAGTCTGGCAGTCGGCATCGTGCGGGTCAGCGGCGGAGCACACCGCGGTGGCGTGGCAATCCGAGCACGTGCTCGGCGATGAGATTGCGCTGGATGTCGGTCGTGCCCCCGTAGATCGAGGTTCCCTGCGCGAACCGATGTGCCCACTCGATCGTGCCGTTCGCCACCGCACCGTCTTCACCCTCGGCGACCATGCCGCCCACACCCACCAGGTCGACCAACTCGGCAACGTCTCGAATGAAGAGATCGGACGCGATGACCCGGCGGTATGGGTTTGGCGTGACCTGCGCGACCGCACAGTCCAGCGCGATGCGCGCGAGCCGGACCCGAACCGCGGGATCATCGATGCACGCGTGACCCGTCTGCCGTCGTCGCGCGCCGGGCCCAGCCCTCGGCCGCCTCGAGCGCGGTCGCGAACACACCCATCCATCCGCTCGTGGCATCGAGCGCGCCGAGGAGATCGCCTTCGGACGCCCGGCCGTCCGGCGCCGGCCCGTGGCGTTCGTCCATGCCGTGCTCGGCCGCGAGCGCGCCCGAGGCGATCGGCCAACCTTGATCGACCGGCCCGAGACGGTACGCATCGCCGAGCCGGACCTCGTCGAGGTAGACGAAGTTGGTTCGTTCGCCGCCGAGGGTTCCGATCCCCCGGACCTCGACACCCGAGTGATCCAATGGCAGCAAGAACATGGTGATGCCCTGGTGCTTCGCCACATCGGCGTTCGTGCGGGCGGTGATCATCACGTACTGGCACAGGTGCGCACCGGTCGAGAACATCTTCTGACCGCTGATCAGCCATTCGTCGCCGTCGCGAATCGCTCGCGTACGGATCGCGGCGGCGTCCGAACCGCAATCGGGCTCCGTGTAGCCCAGGCAGGTCTGGATCTCCCCCCGGCGTACGCCGTCGGAGATCTCCGCCCGCAGGGCATCGCTCCCGAACTGCTGGACGACGCTCATCACGAGCGCATGCGATCCCGCCACCGGGAAGAGCGGCCCGACCCGGGCCGATTCTTCCGCCCGCACGATCGCGGCGCGGACCGGATCCAGCGCATCGATCGTCGTCGTCGTCGGTCGAGGACAACCACCGTTCGAGCCAGCCCCGGCTCGCGCAGCGCGCGCTGGTACTCGGCCACGAAGCCGTTGCCCTCGGCCCGTTCGCGCGAGCACGTCGTCGGTCAGGTGTTCGTCGATGAACGGACGGACCTCGTCGTCGCAGAACGATTCGGAGCTCGTGATCGAGCTCGATCCGGCTGAAGTCCATCGCCCTGGGCTCCTCGCTCGTCAGCTGCTGGGCCGGTACCGGAGATCACCGAGCGCGCTGGCAGATCGTCGTGCGGATCTCCGCTGATCGAGCGCCCAGCCCTTGGCGCGGCGGAAGTAGAGCTGCATGTCGGATTCCAACGTGAACCCGAAGCCCTCCCTGGACGTGGATCACCAACGCTCGCGGCGCGGTTCGCGACGTCGCGCGCGGCGGTAGAGCGACGCCATCAGCACCTGCGCCTCCGCGTTCGCGCGGTTCGTGCTCGCAGAACCACGCCGCCTGCCACGTTCAATCGCCGGCTGCCCTCGACGCCGACGGCGATGTCGACGAGCGTGTGCGAGATCGCCTGGAACGTCCCGATGGGCACGCCGAACGCGTGGCGCTGCTTGACGTAGTCGAGCGCGAGATCGAGTGCGCCCTGCGCGACGCCGGTCTGCGCGGCTGCCATCAAGAGCTTCCACTCGCATCACCGCGTGCGTCGTGGAGCGCAGCCGCATCGCCGCCATCGGCGAGCACGACACGAGTGGTACCGGCGCCCGCAAGCGTCCGCCACGCCATCGGCGCGCGACGCGAGGTTCGCGACCGGCGGCGGCAACTCGCTCGATCGCGGTGGCGACGAGCGCTCCGTCGATGCAGCCCGAGGACGATCGTCGGCGATGGCCCCGGCGCCGACCAGTTGTCGTTCGCCCGTCGCCGACGGCCTGGAACGCGATCGTCGCGAACCGCGTGCCCCCCGCGCACCGCGTCGAGCAACTGCGTCCGGCGCGCCGGCTGCGCCGCGAGCAGCCGCGACGCGACCATCGCCGTCGATCAGCGGTACCGGTGCCACGCCGCCGGCCGAGTTGCTCGGCGACCAGCGCGAGGTCGACCAGGCCGCCGCCGTCGCCGCCGCACGCACTCGGGGAGCGCCATGGTCAGCACCCCGGTCGCCGCGCAGCGTCGACCACAGGTCGCGGTCGAAGCCGAGCGGCTCGGCGGCTCGCACCCGCTCCGGCGGGCACTCCTTCTCGAACAGCGCCGCGAAGGCGCCCCGCAGGTCGTGGTGCTCGGGGGAGAGCGACGACGTCGTGGCGGCGCAGGATCGTGGATCGCCACGTTCAGAATGATACTCTGGAATATCAGAGTTAGCGTACCGAGGAGCCCCGATGGACGCCGCCCAGCTGTCGAAGATCTCCGCGGACTCGCACATCGACGAGCCGCACGACCTGTGGTTCGAGCGGATGGACCCCGATCTCCGGGACCGTGCGCCCCGTCGCATCCAGGCCGAGCAGGATGGCGGCTGGAGCCTGGTGATCGACGACAGCCCGCTCGGCTGGTCCGACCTGTCGGCCGAGCGAGGCCGCAGGCCAACGAGTCGGCGCGGGTCGCGGCGGCCGACGCCCGAGGTCCGCCTCGAGATGATGCGCGCCGACGGCGTCAACGCCGAGATCATCTACCCGACCATCGGTCTGTACGCGTGGAACATCGAGGACCCGAGCGTCGGGCGCGCGTGCGTGCGTCGTCTACAACGACTGGATCCTCGAACGCCTCGGCGGCATCGACCGCATCAAGCTCGCGGCGATGATCCCGACGTGGGACGTCGACATGGCGATCGACGAGGTGCACCGCGTGGCGAGCGAACGCATCGGTCGGCGGGCTGCTCCTGCCGCTCGTCGGCACGCCGGAGTGGAACCTCGCCGGTGTGGGAACCACTCTGGGCCGCGATCGAGGAGACCGGCAATCCCGGCGGTCATGCACCAGGGCAGCGGCCACGACATGATCTTCTACCGGGGGTGGGGGTCGCCCACCGCGAACCTGCTCACCACGCAGTCCATGGCGCCGCGCGCCGCCGCGCTGCTGAGCTGCAGCGGCGTGCTCGAGCGCTACCCCGACCTCCACGTCGTGATGGTCGAGGTCAACGCCGGGTGGATGGCGTGGACGATGTCGACGCTCGACGAGTACTACCTCGCGCACCAGAAGAACGGCTGGACGAAGCCGATCCTCGCCGAGCTCCCGAGCCACTACCTCCGTCGCCAGGTGCACGCCACCTTCCAGGACGACCCGGTCGCGTTGCACAACATCCCGCTGACCGGTACCGACTGCCTGCTGTGGGGCAACGACTACCCGCACCCCGAGAGCACGTATCCCGACTCCAACAAGATCCTCGACCGTCTGCTCGACGACGTCGACGACGACGACGCCGCACGCCATCGTGTTCGCCAACGCGGCGACGGATCTTCGGCTTCTCGCCGCACGTCGCCGAGCCGGTGCCGGCGTGAGCCGTGAGCGACGACGCGCGCCGAGCCGCCGCGACCTCGCGGTCGAGCGATCGATCGAGAAGGCACGGACGCGCGCCGAGCAACGCACCACGCTGCTGATCGACGCGACCCTCGACCTGGTCGCCGACCGCAACAGCCTCGAGTTCACGGTGCAGGAAGTCGTCGATCGCGACCAAGCTCTCGCTGCACGCGTTCTACCAGCTGTTCGCGAGCAAGGACGCGCTGGTGGAGGCGGTGCTCGAGGAGTCGCTCGAGCGCGGCGTGCTGAAGCTGCGCGAGCGGATCGACCGGGAAGTCCTTCCGATCGACCGCCTCCGCGCGTTCGTCGTCGGCTACTTCGAGCTGGCGACGAAGAGCCGCCAACCCGTCCTCGGCGTCCGGTGCGGCATTCACCGAGTTCTCCGTGCACCTCGATCTCGCGGCGCCGGTGAAGGCGTGGACCGCGTACCGCCCGCTGCGCATCCTCGCGTACGAACTGCTGCGCGCCGCCATCGACGACGGGTCGATCCGCGCCGATCTCGACACCGACCTCCTCGCCGGCTTCCTGCTGCTGTCGGTCCGCAACCTGACCGAGACTCACGCTCGCCGGCACCAGCACCGCGCGCCCCACGGGTGACCAGCTCTGGCAGCTCGTCGCCGACGGTCTCACGCCCTGACCGCCGCTGCGCGCGACCTGCTCAACGGAGGCGTTGCATCGCCTCGCGCCACGACGGACGCCCTGCGGAGCCCTGGATCGTCCACCGCACGAACTTCGTCGCGGCCAAGGACGGCGACAGGTCCGCCATGATCTCACGATGCGGGCTCGCACCCACGAACGCCGCGAGTGCGTCCTCGTCCACCCAGACGGACAGCGTCGCGTACTGCTTCATCACCGGTCGGGCCAGGAGCGAAAATCCCACGAGCACCTTCGGTGCCCGCGAGCTGCTCGCGCACCGCGGACGCACCCTTGAACAGCCGTCGCGTCGACGACCACTTGAGTGCCGGAATGCTCGACACGAGCACGACGTACTCCCGATCAGACTCGAGCGGCGCGAACGACTTCCACGGCGACTTCATGTGCCCTCCCGTCCCCCACTGCCCACGACCAGGTCAATGTAGGACGCCACCGATGACGACGTCGCCGATGACGCCCGCGGCCTCGAGCCGGTCGATCTCGGCGTCGGGCAGTCCGAGGATCCTTCCGAGCACGTCGCGGTTGTGCTCGCCGAGAAGCGGCGCGTGACGCCGGTTGTGAATGGACGGCCCGTTCGCGTGACGAAACGGAGCACCGATGAAGTCCACGGTGCCGGTGACCGGGTGCTCGACCGCCTCGAACAGGTTGCGCCACTCGACCTGCTCGTTCTGGTCATGCTCGTGGGCACGCACCACGGGCTCGGCCGGCACCCCAGCAGCCGACAAGACGTGCACGATGGCAGTGCCGGTGCGGGAGGCGCACCACGCGGCGAGTTCGGCGTCGAGGAGGTCCTCGGCGCGGCGGCGGCCGTCGAGCGTCGCCAGTTGCTCGTCGTTGGCCCAGTCGGTCGCGCCGATCGACCGCGCAGAGCGCCCGACCACTGCTCGTCCGTGGCGACGGAGATCGCGACCCAGCGATCCCGCACTCCCGACTCGTCGGCGTCGGCGGTGAGGTACACGCCCTGGGGAACGCACGACGCGCTGCGATTTCCGCGCCGCTCGAGCAACCGACCGGATGCGGAGTGTTCAACGATCTGCTCGGCCGCCAAGTTGAGCGACGCCCCGACCATCGGACACTCCAGGAACATGCCCCGCCCGGTGCGCCGCCGATACTCCAGCCCGAGCAACAACGCAACGGTCGCGTGAGCGCCCCCCATCGCGTCGGCCACGCCCGACGGTGGCTCCGGACCACGATCCGGAAACCCACTGATCCACGCCACCCCCGCTTGCGCTTCGATCGTGGGCGCGTACGCCAGGCGTTCACGCCACGGGCCGGTGATGCCGTACGCGGGGGCGCGCAGGACGATGAGCGCGGGATTGCGCGCCAGGAGCGTCGTCTGATCGAGTCCCCACTGCTCCAACACCCGCGGGCTGAAGTTGTCGAGCAACACGTCGCTCTCGTCGACGAGCTCGAGCAGGAGTTCCCGGCCGCGCTCGGTGTCGAGTTCCACCGCGAGATCGAGCTTGTTGGTGTTGGCACCCTGGAACATCGGGCACCACTCCCACCACTGCGGCTCGCTCATCGGCCGGGTTCCGTTGAGCCGGATGCCGTCGGGCCGCTTGGTCGACTCGACGTGGATGACCTCGGCACCGAGCACCGCGCACGCGTACCCGATGATCGGACCGGCCCAGAACGCGGTGAGGTCGATGATCCGCACGCCGGCCAGGGGCAACGGCACCTCCGCCGGAGATGGCGCAGCGACGGCCCTCCGGAACGGCGGCGATCCGGCGCGCGTTGGTGCGCGGTGTCCCGTCCGACGGTCGGTGCCGGCGCGAGGGGACGCGGCGCCGCGCCCCCGCCGAGTCGATAGGGCACCGACGGCTGCACGAATCCGGCCGGGTTCTCGGACGAACCAGCCTCCGTCGACCAGGTGGGGGAACTTCGGCAGGGTCGCGCCGTTGCCCACCTCGGCCACCGGGATCCGCAACAGCGTCGCCAGCTCGACGATCTCCGCGGTCGCACGCGTCGACGTCCACGCGTCGATCACCGCCTCGAGCTCGGGACGGTGCAGCGTGCGGTACGTACCGCGGGCCAAGCGCTCGTCGTCGTACCAGTCCTCGCGGCCGATCATCGTGCAGAAGTCGAGCCACTGCTGGCCGGTCGTCGTCTGGAGCGCGACGTAGCCATCGGCGCTCGGGTGCAGGTTCGGGAGTTGCGACGAACGGACGGGTCGAAACGGTTCGCCGGCGATCTGGTACCACGTCACCGGGAAGAGCGGCTGGCTGAACATCGAGCGCGTCGAGCGCGGCGACCTCGACAAGGTCACCGACTCCCGCGGTGCGTGCCCGCCGGAGTGCAGCGAGCGCACCGATCGCGCCGTACGTGCCGGCGGCCCAGTCACCCGGCTGTCCGCCGCACAGCAGCGGCGGTCGATCGGGCGTACCGCGCTGTACGTGCCCGCCACAGAGCGCCTGCAACGTGAAGTCGGTCGACGGCCGATCGCGCCACGGACCGTCGAGCCCGAACGGGCTGAGCGCGACCACCACGGCACCAGGGTGCGTCCGGTGCACGGTCAGCGGCGACGAAGCGCGGATCGTCCGCGATCGAACTTCCCGACGACCACACCACGATCTCAGCGTCGGCCACGCAGCGCGCCGACGAATTCGACGTCGGCTTCGACCGCGGCCGATGCCACGACGCTGTCCTTCGACGTCGAGAGAAACTGGAAGAAGGCGCGGTCTTCACCGGGCTCGACGGGAGCCCCGCCGTCGGACCACCGGCGGAGTGGATCACCGTCCGGGTCCTCGACCTTCACGACGTCGGCGCCCCCGTCGACCAACAATTTGGTGCAGTACGCGCCCGCGAGCCCGCGACGAGAGATCGACGACACGCGTGCCGGCCAACGGCCACTGCTCGCTCACGGCCGTCGCCCGTCCATGTGGGCGCACGATAACGCCCGGGCGCGAGGAGGCATCCCCGCGACCGGGGGGGCGTACCCCCTTTCTCATCTCGCCCGCAGGTGCTTGGCTCGTGAGGTGCGCCACCGGAGGTCGACGTGACCGCAGCATGGATGTGGGCCCGGGCGGAACTCCGCGCCCGGTGGAAAGCCTGGATCCTGCTCGGCCTGCTCGCGGGCGCGACCGTCGGCGTGGCGGCAGCCGGCTTCGCCGGCGCCCGGCGCACGGCCAACGCGGTCCCGGACATGGTCGCCGCCGGCCACGTTCCCGAGCGCGGCCATCCTGGCGAACGACCCCGGGTTCGACGCCGCGCGCACGGGCACGCGTCGCCGCGCTCCCGGGCGTCACCCACGCCTACCCGTTCATGATCGGCGTGGCGACACAGGTGCTGAGCCCGCCGGGTCTCGGGGACGCCAGCGCGAGCCTCTTCCCCGCCAGCCCTGCCGCGACACCCGTGCTGGTCGGCGTGCTCCTCGAGGGTCGACTCCCGAACCCGGCACGCGCCGACGAAGTGGTCGTCGACGAGAACACCCGCGACCGCTTTCATCTCGACATCGGATCGCGGATGATCGTGGCGCAGTCGAGCGGGAGCGCCGGACCGGTCCCGGCGAAGTTCCTCCCACCGGCCGGGATCACATCGTTCCGACAGCCGATCCGCGTCGTCGGCATCGCCAAGTCGGTGTCGAGCGATCCGAGCTGGATCCCGTCAAGCGGGTTCTTCGCGAAGTACGGCGCGCACATGCCACCGCTCGTGAACATGTTCGTCGACCTTCGCAACGGTGACGCCGCGATCCCACATCTGAACGACGAGGTTGCCAAGATCGTCGGCCATCCGGTCAACATCGAGGACGCGCGAACGACCTGTTCCAGATCCGCAAGGCGAAGAACGTGACCGGTTTCGAGCGCGATGGCCTCCTGCTGTTCGCGTTCGCCGCACTCCTCGGCGGTGGTGTGCTCGTCGGGCAAGCCCTCGTGCGCGCGGTGTCGGCGAGCGCGTCGGATCTTCCGACGTGGCGGGCGATCGGCGCCGACCGTCGCCTTGCCGTCGAGCGCGTTGCTGATCCCGTCCCTGCTCAGCGCCGTCGTCGGAGCCGCCACGGTCCTCGTCGTCGCGGTCGCGCTGTCGTCGGTGTTCCCGGTGGGGACGGCCCGTGACTACGAGTTGCACCCCGGCACCCACGCCGATTGGCTGGTCCTCGCCGTCGCCATGCTGACGGTCGTCGCGGCCGTGCTCATCGTCGCCGCGGTGGCCGCGTGGTGGCGGGCGAGCCGGCGCGCCCGCGGCGACACGCGGCCGTCACTCATCGACAAGGTGGTCGCGCCGATGAGCCACGCACCCGCGCTGATGATCGGCGCACGTCTGGCCGGCGAGCCCGGGCGCGGTCGTCGAGCGGTGCCCGTACGATCGGCGTTGGTCGGCGCGGTCGCAGGCGTCCTCGGCGTCGTCGGGTGCCTGACGTTCCGTGCCGGGCTCGAGGACGCGGTCAACCAACCACGTCGGTCCGGCGTGGTCTGGGACTTCGGGCTCGCGGCGGGTGGAGGTGTGGTCCCGCACTCGACGCGTCCGCGCCGTCGCCCAGGACACCGACGTTCAGGACTCGCTGCACGCGACGTGGTTCCGAGCGATCCCCGTGAACGGCCACCCGATCCCGATGTTCGCCACGCGCACGGTGACCGGCGACATCCAGTTCGTCGTGCTCCGCGGTCGTCGACCGCAGCGCGCCGGACGAGATCGCGTTCGCGCCCACCACGATGCGGGAACTGAACCTCGCCGTCGGTGACGTCGTCCGCGTCGGGAAGGCTCCGGCGAAGAAGGTGCGTCTGGTGGGCGAGGCCCTGCTCCCGGCGACCTCCCACACCGACTACGACCAGAGCGGCTGGATGACCGCGCGCCGGCCTGCGCGAGACGACCAGCCTCGACGCGGACGATGCCGAGGACTACCTCCTCGTCCGCTGGCACCCGGGCACTCACGTGGCCGCTGCGCAGCAACACCTGATCCGGCTCGGTGGCCAAGATCTGTTCCCCCTTCCGGCCACCATCCCCGTCGCCGTCGCCGACCTCGCCCGGATCGACGATCTCCCCCTCCTGCTCGGCGGCGTTCTTTGCCCTGCTCGCCTGCGCGACCGTCGCGCACGCTCTGGTGACGACGGTGCGCCGACGTCGCTACGACCTCGCGGTCCTGCGGTCGATCG
The DNA here is from genome assembly GCA_963726965.1 of uncultured Actinomycetes bacterium. Lineage (GTDB taxonomy): Bacteria > Actinomycetota > Acidimicrobiia > IMCC26256 > DASPTH01 > DASUAS01. The sequence continues at coordinate 202,328 of CAVSEI010000010.1, forward strand.
GGTTCACACGTCGCCAGACGCGGCGTCGCGGTTGCATGGCAGGCCACGCTCCTGGCGCTCATCGGTGTCGTCATCGGTGTCCCGCTCGGCATCGGGGTCGGCCGTTGGGCGTGGCGCTGGCTCGCCGACGACTTTCCGCTCGCCTACGTGTCACCGCTTGCGCTGCTTGCCGTCGCGGCGGTCGCCGTCGTCGCGATCGCGGTGGCGAACGCGCTCGCGGCCGGACCCGCGCACATCGCGGCGCGTATCCGCCCCGCCGAGGCGTTGCGCACGGAGTGACTACCCGTCGAGCACCGCCGCGAGCGCCGGTACCTCGGCCAGGCAGCGCAACATGTCGTTGAGGTGCGTGCAGCTCTGGATCTCGGTGAGCGTCGCCTGCACGTTGGTGCGGAAGGTCTCCACCGGGAGGCCGAGGAGCAGATCGACGTGCGGCGGCGCCCACTGACATTCCGGAAACGGAAGCACGTGCGGTTGCGCGTGCACCGCGGTGAGCGTGCGAGTTGCGACATCGACGCGTGCCGAGACGGTGTACTCGTGCAGTGCCATCTCGGTGCCGTCGGGTTCCCAACTGCTGTCGCGGAAGAACGCGTCGATCACCAGTGCGTCGTCCTCGAGGATCACGTCGACGCGGCGGTGACGACGCATGCACACCTCAGGTCGCTCGGGAAACTCGTGCCACGCCAATGGGTCTTCGGCATTCGCGATGGCCCCGGCGAATCGGAGGTTGTGACCGAGACCGTTCCCGTCGACGATGGCGAGCTGCGCGGTACCGCCGGGACGGAGGCCCGAGCAGATCACCCTTCCCTTGCGCACCCCGAACTCACCCACGCGGACCGGGTCGCGACGCATGGCGGCCCGGAATTCCGGCCGCCGGGTCCAGACGAACCCGGCGATGAGGCTGGTGCCGGCGATGTCGTCGAGCAGGAGGTAGAGCGGCGTGGCCGCCTCGCGTTCACCAGGGAGCACCTCGTCGATCGCCGAGCGCAGGTACGAGCCGCCCTGGGTGCCGACCAGTCCCTCGATGCCCGGGCGGGCGGGCACCGTCTCGATCGAGGCCACGCGCCGCTCCGCGCCGATCGTGGCGTGGAGCGCCGCGGCACCGAGCACGACCGGTTCGCCGGCCGTCGTCGTGAGGAGGTCGCGGGCCCGGCCCTCGAGGTGCAGCGGTTGGTCGATGCCGTCGGGCCAGGTCATGTCGATCGAGGTCGTACGGCGGACCGATCCACCGCGCCGGGGAGGAGTGCCCGGCTGCGAGTCGTCGAGCGGTTCCGGCAGCGGGCCGGACGTGGACACCTGGGTTCCGGTCATGGGCGCAGTCTAGCGAGAACAGCATTCTCACAACCCGTCCCGACAATGCCGGCACGGCACGAAAGGAATAGGTTGCGGCGATGACATCGAGCGCGTTGAGCGATGCCGCGATCGTCGGGATCGGTCGAACACCGTTCGTCCGCACGTCGGGGCGCACGCCGCTCGCGATGGCAGCCGAGGCGGCGCGCGACGCCTTGCGCGACTGGCAGTTTGACCCCGGCCGACGTCGACGGATTCACCTGTTACGGCACCGGCGGTTCGGCGTCGCCGATGCAGGTCGCGCACGCGATCGGCATCGACGACCTCGGCTGGTGCACCAGCGTGATGGGTGGTGGCAACGTGGTCGCGTCGGTCGTGGCGGGCGCGGCCGCCGCCGTCGTCACCGGCCAGGCCGAGGTGGTGGTCGTCTTCCGGGTGTTGGGTTCCGAGACGCGCTACGGCAAGGCCATGGACCAGGTGCTGGCCGCCGGAGAGGGGCAGTTCGCCGCGCCGCAGGGATATCTCGTGCCCCCGCAGTGGTTCGCAATGTGGTGTCGCCGTCATCAGCATGTGTACGGCTCGACGGCCGAGGACCTCGGTGCGATCGCGATCCAGCAGCGCGCTCACGCGTCGAACAATCCGCACGCCATCGCCCGGACACCGATCACGCTCGACGACTACCTCGCCGGCCGGTGGATCAACGAGCCGTTCCGGGTGTTCGACCTCTGCTACGAGGTCGACGGCGCGGTCGCGCTCGTCGTGACGTCGGCGGAGCGTGCGGCCGATCTCCCGCACCGTCCCGTCTACCCGATCGGGGTCGCCGACGCGAACGGTCAGGGCGGATCGGTCTCCGAGTGGGACGACATGACGTGCATGTACTCGCGCGACGCCGCGCCGCGGCTCTGGTCGCGCACGGGACTGCAGCCGAGCGACATGGATCTCGCGCTCATGTACGATTGCTACACCTACACCGTGATGGCCACGATGGAGGATTACGGCTTCTGCGGCAAGGGTGAGGTCGGTGACTTCTACCGCGAGGGGCGCGCCACCTACGGCGGTGACATCGTCGTGAACCCGCACGGGGGACTGCTCTCCGAGGGCTACATCCACGGACTGAACCACCACTACGAAGCGGTGCTGCAGATCCGAGGTGATGCCGGTGATCGCCAGGTGCCGCACGCGGAGACCGCCCTCGTCACCGCGGGCGCCGGCCCGTTCGGGGGCGCGTTGATCTACGCGATCGAGGCCCAATGACCGCGCCCAATTCACCACCGCACTCACCACCGCAACCGGCGCCCGACGTCGACTCCGAAGGCTTCTGGGCCGCGACCGCGGACGGGCGGCTCGCGTGCTGCCGGTGCCAGGAGTGCGGTCTGTGGCTCCACCCGCCGCTCGAACGCTGCCGGAGGTGTGCGGGCGCGACCGCGTGTTCGAGACGGTCGTGGGCACGGGCACCGTCTACAGCTTCATCGTGCAACGGCAACCTTCGGTGGTCGGCTACGAAGACACGATTCCCTACGTCGTCGCGCTCGTCGACCTCGACGACGCGCCGGGGGTGCGGCTCCCGGCGCGCATCGTCGGCATCGAACCCGAGTCGATCACGGTGGACATGCGGGTCGACGGTCGAGTTCGAGGAACTCCCCGGCGGTGACTACACCGTGCCCGTCTTCCGGGTCGTCTGACCGCGCCTGTCCAACTCCCGCACTTGTGCCCGGGCCGAATGACGAGAAGCATCGGGTGGATCTGATCGCCGAGCAGGAGTAGCCGGTGCGCGACGACGTCGTCGAGATGCAGTTCGAGGACATGACCCCGGAGCTGCGCGCGCTCATCGTCTACGAACCGAACGGCGCGCTCGACGTGCGCGCTCCCCCAGGAGACGCTGGACGCAGATCCGTCGCGACACCCCGGTGGTCCGTTGGGAACTGGGCGTCGGCTTCTTCACCATGGACGACATCGTCGCCGTGGGCCGGAACCCGGCGCTGGTGTCGACCAACCCTGACACCGGTGTTCCGTTCGGGATGGGTTCGGAGGATCGCCCTCATCCCGCTGCATCTCGACGGTGAACTCCACCGCCACTACCGCAAGCTGCTCGACCCGCTCTTCACGCCGAAGAAGATGGCTGCTGCTCGAGCCCGACATCCGCAAGCTCGCCGACGAACTGATCGACGGTTTCATCGGCGACGGCCAGGTCGAGTTCCACGACGCGTTCTGCGTACCACTGCCGTCGACGATCTTCCTCCGGCTGTTCGGTCTGCCGCTCGAGGACTCGCCGTACCTGATCCACCTGAAGAACCGCATCCTCAAGAACGAGGGCCGGACCATGGAGGAGAAGGAGGAGATCGGGATCGGGCCGCGGGCGCACGAGCTGCGATGCTCAGCTCGGCGCCCGGCTCGCAGAGCGGAAGGCGAGCGGCGCGCGCCACGACGACCTGCTCGACCAGTTCATCCACTTCGAGGTCGACGGCCACACGCCTGAACGACGACGACGTCGTCAACATCATGCACATGTTCACGATCGCCGGCCTCGACACGGTGACGTCGTCGCTGTCGTGCATCATCGCGTGGTTCGCCACCCACCCCGAGCGAACGCCACCGTGTGGTCGAGGATCCGTCGCGGCTCGCCGCGCGCGGTCGAGGAGCTCATGCGCTTCGAGAGCCCGGTACCGTCGAGGGCGCGCGCTGGGCCAAGGAGGACACCGAGGTCAACGGCGTGCCGGTCAAGCAGGGCGAGCTCGTCTACCTCTGCTGGGCGACGGCGAACCTCGACCCGGCCACGATTCACGCGACCGCTCGACGTCGACCTCGACCCGCGCCGACAACCGTCACATCGCGTTCGCGGCCGGCATCCACCGTTGCCTCGGTTCCCATCTCGCTCGGGCCGAGCTCCGGGTGGCCGTCGATCAGCTGCACCGCCGGATCCCCGACTACTGGATCGCCGAGGGCGACGCGATCGAGTACGAGTTCGCCGGTGTCCGCCAGGCCAAGCACCTGCCGCTGACGTTCGACACTGCGACCTGATCGACTGCACGACATCCGGTTTTCGAGAAGACTGCGCCGATGGAACGGCTCGCCCGACCGATGGGGACGATGCAGGCGCACTACGACGTCGTCGTGGTCGGCTCGGGGTACGGCGGCGCGATCGCGGCCTGCCGCCTGGCCCGTGCGGGCCGATCCGTGTGCGTCCTCGAGCGAGGACGCGAGCTCCACCCGGGTGAGTACCCGGAGCATCTCGTCGACGCAAGCCTGCACACCCAGACCCACGTCGCGGGGAAGCACCTCGGTCCGCGTACCGGCCTGTTCGACTTCCACCTCGGCCAGGACATCAGCGTGGTCGTCGGCTGCGGCCTCGGGGGCACGTCGCTCATCAACGCCAACGTCGCGCTCGAGGCCGATCCCCGCATCTTCGACGACGAACGCTGGCCACGCGCGCTCCGCGGCGGGACCGACCAGTTGCTCCGGGCCGGCTACGACGCCGCCCGCACGATGCTGGGGTCGCAGCCCTATCCCGACGACGCGCCCCCACTCCGGAAGCTGACCGCGTTCGCGCGATCGGGTGAAGCGCTCGACCACCCGATGACCCGACCACCGATCAATGTCACGTTCGAGGCCGGGACCAATGCCGCCGGGGTGCACCAGGCCGCGTGCACCGGCTGCGGCAACTGCGTCACCGGTTGCAACGACGGGGCCAAGAACACGGTCCTGATGAACTACCTCCCCGATGCGCACGCGCACGGCGCCGAGATCTTCACCGAGACCGAGGTGTGGACGGTCGAATCCGCGCCCGGTACCGGATGGCGCATCTCGTTCCACGGGCGCGGCGAGGGTCGCGAGGTCTTCGGCGCACCGTCGCAGTTCGTGACCGCCGATGTGGTCGTCCTCGCCGCCGGGACCCTGGGTTCAACCGAGATCCTGTTGCGCTCCGCCCGAGCAGGGCTCTCGGTCTCGCCGCGGCTCGGCACCCGCTTCTCGGGGAACGGCGACGTGATCGGATTCGCGTACGACGCCGACACCGACGTCAACGGGGTCGGGACCACCGACCACACCCCGCTCTCCGAGTCCAGTCCGGGCCCGTGCATCGCCGGACTCATCGACCTGCGTGACGCCCCGAACGTCGATGACGGTCTCGTCATCGAGGACGCGGTGCTGCCGAGCACGCTCGCCGGGGTGCTCTCGGTCGGTCTCACGGTTGCCGACGCGGCGCTGGGCGAGGGTCCGTCGCGTACCCGGAGCGTCGTCGACGGCATCCTCGGACTCCCCCGGGGACCGCGTCAGGGCGCGCTCGGCCGCACCCAGAGCTACATGGTCATGAGCAGCGACGACGATCACGGTCGCCTCGTCCTCGATGGTGATCGCATCTCGGTGGACTGGCCCCACGTCGGCCAGCGTCCCGTGTACCGCCACGACAACGACGAACTCAAGCGGGCCGCCGAAGCGGTCAACGCCGCCTGGCTGCCGAACCCGTTCTGGACCCAGGCCTTCGGCGACGCGCTGATCACGGTCCATCCGCTCGGAGGATGCGTCATGGCCGACGACGCCACCGGCGGCGTCGTCGACGATCGCGGTGGCGTGTTCTCGGGCACCGCGGGGACCGCGACCCACGACGGTCTCTACGTCGCCGACGGGTCCATCGTTCCCCGTCCGCTCGGGGTCAACCCCCTGCTCACGATCTCCGCGCTGGCCGAGCGGACCTGTGCGCTGCTCATCGAGGAGCGCGGCTGGCACGGCAGTCAGCACCCCACCGCGCCCGAGCCTGCACCCGTCACGCCGGGCCTGCGATTCACCGAACGGATGCAGGGGTACTTCTCGACCAAGGTCCGGACCGCTGACGCCTACGCCGCGGGCTTCCGACAGGGCCGGGCCGACGCGTCACCGTTCGAGTTCGTGGTCACCGTCGACGTCGATGACGTGGACCAACTCGTCCTCGACGCATCAAAGCCGGTCCGCCTCTCGGGAACGGTCGTCGCACCCGCGCTCGCGCCCGGACGAATGGCCATCGTCGGCGGGGCGTTCACGCTCTTCGACCCGGATCTCGACCAGGTCGAGACGTCACTCATGCGCTACCACCTGCCACTGGTGACCGAAGACGGACGCCGGTTCCTCGTCGAGGGACACAAGACGCTGCGTCACGGTTCACCACTCAAGGCGTGGGGCGCGACGACGACGCTCGCGATCACCGTGCTCGACGACGGTGGCACGTGTCTCGGCGTCGGCCAGCTTCACATCCGGCCGTCGGACTTCCTCCGGCAACTCAGCACCATGAGGATCCCCCGCGCCGGCGGGCGACGCGCGGAGCACGCGCGCTCACAAAGTTCGCCGGGCGGTTCGCGCGTGGAAGTCATCGTGGCCTACGGCGGACTGGCCGCGGAGTCGTCGGCGTTCGACGAAGTTGCAGCTCCGCATCGAGGTCGCCCGGTCCGACTCCCGACGCCGGAGGTCATGTACTGCCATCGCGGCGCCAACAACTGGGACGATGCGTTCGACGACGACGTCTTCCTGCGCCTCACGCGCTACCGAGGCGGGGAGCAGGGCCCGGTGGTGCTCGCGCCGGGGTTCGGCATGTCGACGGCGGCGTTCGTGACCGACACGATCGACACCAACCTCACCGAGTACCTGGTGGAACACGACTACGACGTGTGGCTCCTCGACTTCCGCTGGAGTCCCGACCTGCCGACGTCACGAATCAGGTTCGACATCGACGACATCGCGACCGTCGATTGGCCGACCGCGCTCGACGAGATCCGCCGGCGGAGCGGCGCGGCGAGCGTGCAGGTGATCGCGCACTGCGTCGGCTCCATGTCGTTCCTCATGGCGATGCTCGCCGGTATGGAGGGGGTGCGCTCAGCTGTCTGCTCCCAGGTGACGACGCACCCGGTCATGACGAGGTTCAACCTGGCCAAGACCGTCCTGCCCACCGGCCGATTCCTCCAGGGACTCGGCCTCCGCACGATCCAACCCGACCTCGAGCGCACGCTCGGCGACGCGGCCCTCGACGTGGTGCTACGACTCGTACCGACGAAGCGGGAGGAGCGTTGCGGGAGCGCGGTGTGTCGGTGGATCACGGCGTTCTACGGCCCGACGCACCGCCACGCGCAGTTGAACCAGGCCACCCACGACGACCTGGGTCGGCTCTTCGGGGTCGCCGATCTCGACGCGCTGAATCACATCAGCCTGATCTGCAGCACCGGTCACGCCGTCGACCGCCAGGGACGCGACGTGTACCTCCCCAACGTCGAGCGCCTCGCCGTCCCGATCCTGTTCCTCGCCGGGGACCACAACCGGATCTTCCTGCCCGACACCTCCGCCGCGCACCATGCGGTGGCTACGCGGAGCCAACGATCCTGGGCTGTACGAGCGCCGGGTCATTCGGGACTACGCGCACCTCGACGGCTTCATCGGCCGGGATGCGGTGCAGGATGTCTTCCCGGGGATGCTGGCACATCTCGATGCGCATCCGAGCCCGTCATCAGGATCGACCGCTGGATGATCGTCTCCAGCGTGCGCTGGCGTTCGCGGATCACTCGCGCGACGTCCGACGAGAACGCCCGCCACGGTGCCGGATTGCTCGCGATGACCCGCTCCACGTGGCTCGCGAACCCACCCGAGTGGCCACCCGGGATCGGCTTGGGGACGACTTCGTAGTCGTCGTCACGCTCGTGCTGCGTGTACATCTCGAGCAGGACCCCGTCGAGGTTCTCGTCGAGGAGGATCGCCGCCGCGCCGTGGAGCGGCATCGGCTCGAGCGTGTCGACCACCCAACCTCCGGTGTTCGCGATGGCAACCGGCTGGTGGTAGCCCGCGTAGGTGCGGCGTCCGACGAACGGCTTGTGCGTGTGACCGAAGAGGAACGTGACGGATTCGGGGAGGTCGCCGTTGCATTCTCGCAGCAGCTGGCGGCGTACCGGGCCCTCCACGTATTCCCGCAGGCCCTGCTCGGTCCCGTCGCCCAACATGCTGTCGGTGTGTCGGCGCTCCCGCTCGATGACGTGGTGCGCGATCCGATCGATCGTTGCCCGCACCACGACGTCGATCGGAAGGGTCAAGCGTTCCAGCAGCTCATGATGCCCGCGTTGGGTCAAGCCGCTCACCAGGTTGTGGACGATCTGTTCGGTCGCATCGGCGTTCTGGAGACAGTCGTAGGTCAGGTTCACGTCGATGCCCGCGCCGCCCGAACGACCGAGCGTCGACCAGAAGAAGTCGACCCAGGCGAAGTTCTCCGATTCCCAGTCCCACACCTCGAGGGGTGGTGGTTGCCGGAACATCATGCCGGTCGCAGTCGACACGAGCCGGTAGATCGATTCGGCGTAGTGCCCGTGATGGAAGACCACCGCGCGGGTGCCCGCGTCGTTGACGATGCCGAAGTTCGGATAGACGGTGTGGACACTGATGTCCGCGAGGCGCTCGTCGCGCTGGACCAGCGCGGTGAGGAGCATCGCGGTCACCGGCGCGTCGTCGGTCTCGGCCAGGAGTCGGGTCGCATGCCACGGAGGAGGAACCTCCACCCCCTTCGGCAACGTACGAAGGTGATCGGCGTAGTGACGTTCCCGGGCCCCCTCCCACAGGTGATGATCGTGATTCCCGGGGACGAAGTACACCGTGTCGGAGAACATCCGCTCGCTGTGCGCCAGCGTGAGTTCCATGAACCGTTCGAAGACCATGGCCGCGACATTGTCGGAGGCCAGCGCGAGCTCGAGGATGTCGCCGCCGAGCACGAGCGTCGGCCGTTCCCATCCTTCGTTGGCGGCGATGAGCTCTCGGAGACACTCGACGAGATCGTGCATCACCGCGCCGGCGACCGACGGATCCACCGCGGTCGTACCGTCGACGAGTTCGGTGAGGACGCTGTTCTCCGCGCCGAAGTGCAGGTCGGTCAGGATCACGTAGCGGATGTCGGGCATCGTGACTCCAGCAGGTCGTGAGGGTCAGGCGGTCCGCTCGAGGAAGTCGCGGGTGTGGCGTCCGACACCGGGTAACCCGTGGAGCTCCGCGATCGACTGCGCGTCGAGCGCGAGGACGTGCGCCCGGTCACGATCGCCGGGATCGTCGCGGCTCACCAGCATCTCGGCCCAGGCGAGGCGGAGCCCGCGCGCCCCAGGCCGGAGCGCCGAGACGCTCGTAGGCCTCCATCGCGCCGGCAAAGTGTCGGTCGGCATCGTCGTAACGACCGAGCGTCGCTTCACACCGGGCGAGCGTGTGGCCGGCCGACCCGAAGAGGTGTGCACCCGTGAAGGCCATCTGCTCGGCCCACGGTGCGAGCAACGTCGTGAGCGCCGACGCGGCGGCGGACTCGCGGAGTTGGCCCGTCACCAGACCCCATTGGGTCAGCGTCACCAGCCAGAACTGGTCGTACGGCACTTCCGCGAACCGGGTCTCGCACTCTTCGAGCAGGAGCGCCCGCGCGTGGTCGTCGTGTGCGAGATCGCAATACGCCAGCGCGAGCGAAGCGCGCAATCCCGGCACTCCTGGTGTCGCGCTCGTCACCTCCGCGAGCACGTCGACGGTCTCGTCGAGGCGACCCTGCTCGAGGCGGAGGAGGAACGCGCCGGCCGCGAACACGATCTCCGCGTCGGGTTGATCGGCCATGGTTCCGGCGCGCAAGGCGGCATGCGTGAGGTGATCGGCTTCATCGAGGCGACCCGCGACCAGCTCGCGACACGCGCGCTGGGTCGTGGCCTCCCAGCGGAAGAGCGGGAGACCGACGTCGTCGGCGATCGACTGCAGCGTCGCGAGCAGCTCGTCGATCTCTTCGCCCTCGCCTGCCGCGGTGACCGCAACGATCCGATAGAAGGCGGCCCAGAACCGCGCCGACGGATTCGGCGACCGCGACGCGAGCTCGAGGTTCTCGCGTGTGTTCGAGAGGCGTTCGGTGAGCATGTCGGGGACCCAGATGCTGTGGGCCCGACGCGCGAGGACGTACGAGAGCGCGTCGTCGTCTCCGACGCGACGCGCGACCGCAAGGCCCTGGTCGCTCAAGGCGAGGCGTTCGCGCCAGTCGCTGGCGTAACTCGTCTCGGCCGCGAGCGTTGCGAGCAGACGCGCCCGCGGCGAAGAGTCTTCGGTACCGACGGCTTCGATCGCCGCTTGGAGCACTTCGACGCGTTCTTGGTCGACGGCCCCCGTACTCGCCCACCCCCGGGTGTTGGCGAGGGCCGCGTCGACCAGGAGCGTCGCGTCGTCGAGCTCGGCGGCGAGGCGCGCCGCCTCGAGCAGCACGCTCCTGAACTCACCGTCGCCTCCGTCGCGTTGGGCGACGCCCAGCTCCACCAGGAGCGCGCAACGACGGTGGGCATCGGCGTCCGGTCGCCGGTCGAGCAATCGGAGCGCTTCCCGGAACCATCCGACGGCCTCGGGCGGCGCCAGCCGGTGCATGGCGTGCTGACCGGCCATGACCGCGTAGTCCAGCGCCTCCTCCCCGTCAGGATCGGCAGCGATCCAATGACGGGCGAGCTCACCGATCCGATCGCGCGGATCGTCGCCGAGGAGTGACGCCAACGCCTCTGCCACGCGGCGGTGCGCGCGGCGACGACGGGCGGGGAGCAACTCGTCGTAGATCGTGTGCTCGATCAGCGCGTGGGCGAAGCCGAACCGCTCCACCCGGCTCTGCACCGGATGCACGATCGCGGCCGAGATCGCGGCCTCGAGCACATCCAGGACGACGTCCTCGCTGCTCGCCGCGACCTCGACGAGGACATCCAGATCGAACTCCCGACCGATCACCGACGCCAACCCCATGATGCGTGCGACCTCGGGTCCGAGGCGGGCGACGCGCTGTCGGATCACCTCGCGCACGGTCACCGGGAGGCCGACGACGCTGAGGTCGCCGGTCGCAGCCCAGCGCCCGCTGGTGTCCTGCGCGATCGTTCCCGTTTCCGCGAGGTGGCGGAGCGTCTCGGTCACGAAGAACGGGTTCCCGTCGGTCTCGGCCAGGAGTGCATCGCGCAGCAGGCGACCGTCCTCGGCGAGTTCGTGTCCCGCGGTGTGTTCGAGCAGGGACAGGATCGCGTCGGGGCCCAGGCCGTCGAGCGGGACGCGTTCCACTCCCGGCGCTCGATACAACGACGCCAGCGTCTCGGAGAACGGGTGGTCGGCGGTGACGTCGCTGTCGCGGTAGTTGGCCACGACGAGCGTCTTCGTCGCTCCGTCGGCAGCGACGAAGTGCTTCAGCAACACGAGGGTCGAGGTGTCGGCCCAGTGGAGATCGTCGAGGACCAGGACCAGGGGTGCGCGTTCCGCGACCCGCGCCAGGAGGTCGACGACCGCGCCGAACAGGAGGTACTGCTCGGTCGACCGCTCGATGTCGTACCGGGCCGGCAGATCGACGCGAGCAGCCAGCTCGGGGATGAACCGCGCGAGCTCGCCGCCGCGCGCCTCCACGTGGTCACGCAACAACTCCTGCGGGGCATGGTGGCAGAGGTGGGCCAGCGCATCGAGCCAGGGTTGATACGCGATCGAGCGGTCTTCGCCGCAGCGGCCGTAGAGCACCACTGCCCCGGATCCGACCGCATCGTGGGCGAACGCGGCGGCCAGGCTCGTCTTGCCGATCCCGGGTTCGCCGGACACGATCTCCACCCGGCAGTGTCCGTCGGCACCCGCGGCCAGCAACGCGCGACGCAACATCGAACGTTCCTGGTCACGCCCCACGAACACCGCTCGGGTCCCGAGCCGCGGCGGCAGCGGAAGGTCCAACGGCAGCGGGATCTTCGGCGCAGCAACGGAGCTCGCGGTGGCGGCCGGAGTCCAGGGCACCCGGAAGGTCTCGACGGGCCGGGCGAGCCCCTTCAATTCCAGGAGACCCACCGGTTCGAACTGGTGACCGCCGCGGCTCCCGGCCAGCGAACGCGCGAGCCCACTCACGAAGATCGAGTTCGGCTCCGCCGCGGCTTCGAGTCGGGCCGCCTCGACGACCGGAGTGCCGTGACAATCGTGGGCGACGAAATGCACATCGCCGGCGCTGACCCCCATGCGCACCACGAGGTGCTCGAGATCCGCGACGGTGCGGTTGTGATGCTCGATGGCCTGGTGCGCGGCCACCGCCGCGTTCAAGGCATCGCTGGCGGCATCGAACACGGCCATCAACCCGTCACCCGTGCCCTTCACCACGGATCCGCGGTTGCGGGCGACCGCGTCCCGCAGGAGGAGATCCAGCGACAGCGCGACCCGGTCGGCGGCGTCATCCCCGAGCTTCGTGCGCTGCGCCGTCGATCCGACCAGATCGCAGAACAGCACCGTCGCCGTTGTCACCCGACCGTCTGGCACTTCGCCATCTTTGCACCAAGTACACCTCTTCGGGTGGGGATACCGTGGCGACATCGCCAGCGGCCGCCTGCTCGATGCAATCCTTTCCGCGCTGCCCTCCGTACATCCCCCGATGCCGCGAGGCGAGCGCGAGAAGAGCGCGCGAGAAGACGAACAGGAGGCGCACGACATGAAGCGCATGAAGCGAACGGGCCGAGAACGAGCGTCGAATTGGCGAACCTCATGTGGACGAATCGCGGGCGCTGCCCTCGCGCTCGGCGGGCTGTCCGCCTTGACCATCGCCCCGAGCATCGCGACGGCTGCGACGACGCCCACCACTGCGAGCGCGATCTCGACGGCGCAGGACGCGAAGCTCGGCACGATCCTCGCGGCCGGTGACACCGTCTACACCCTGAAGGCGAGCAAGACGGCGTGTACCGCCGAGTGTCTGAAGGCCTGGCCTCCGGTCCTGTTGCCCAAGGGCGTCACGAAGGCGTCCGCAGGTACGGGCGTGGACGCATCGAAGCTCGGCACGGCCGCAGCTGCTCACGGTGCGCACCAGATCACCTACTCGGGCAAGCGGCTCTACTGGTTCGCCAAGGACAAGGCGCCCGGTCAGGTCCACGGGAACGTGAAGGACAAGTGGGGGAAGTGGGCCGCGGTCACGGTGGCGACGTCGACAACCGCGGCGCCCAACGGTGCCGCGCCCACCACGGCCGCCCCGGGCACGGCACCACCGGCGACCAATGCCCCGGCGGCAGCACCACCCGCGACGGACGCCCCGGCTGCAGCACCACAAGCGACGGACGCCCCCGCTACGGCACCACCGGCCGCGACCGAGCCCCCCGCGACGTCGCCACCGGAACACAAGCCCGCCCCCACCACGTCCCCGAGCAACGGAGGGACCGGGTTCTGATGCCGAACACCGCGACGGAGACACCGTCATGTCCTCGGTCGTAGTTGCGCCCACCCGACCTCGCGCTCCCGCACTGGAGCGTGGAGGTCGGGAAGCGCGTCGGCTGCGGTCCGCGCTGGCGTCGCGCGTGTACCTTCCCGCCTGCTTGATCGCGGTGGTCGCGGCGATGCTGGTCGGGGTCGGGTGGGCGAGCAGTTGGGGCGGAGCGGACTTTGGTGCTTCGGCGACGAGCCTCCGGGCCGTGGTGGCCGGCCCCTTGACCCTGGCGATCATCGCGGTGTTCCTCGTGGTCGAGCGAATCTGGCCCGCGCAACGGCGATCGTTCTTCGCCCGCGGGTACCGCCAGGATCTCCTCTACACCGTGTTGAACGCGACGATCCTGGTGCCGATCGTGACCGGCCTGACGCTCGCGTTCGTCCACGTGGTGCGCACGGCGATGCCGTGGATCGTGTTGCCGAAGATCGGCCTGGTGCCGCGCTGGGGAGCGATCGCGGTGCTCATCGTGGCCGTGGACGCGTGCAACTGGTTCGTGCATCTCGCGAATCACCGCGTGCGCATGTTGTGGCGCTTCCATGAGCTCCACCACTCGCAGGAAGACATGAGCGTGCTGACGGTCTTCCGCACCCATCCGCTGCTCCACGTGTCGTACCTCGTCACGCTGATTCCCGGGGTCGTGCTCCTCGCGAACGGTGGGTTGTCGATCACGATCCTCGTCGTCTACGCAGCAATGGTCGCCTTTGCGCACTCGAACACCCGGCTGGGGTTCGGGCCCCTCGAGCGGATCTTCGTCAGCCCGAACTATCACCGCATCCACCACCAACTCGACGGCCCCCAAGACGTCAACCTGGGCTTCGCGCTGACGATCTGGGATCAGCTCTTCGGCCGAGCCGTCTTCCCGACCGAAGCGACGATCCGGACCGACACCGGGCTGCCGGGTCGGCCGCTCATCGTCGAGCAGTCGACCCCGCGTCCGCGGCATCTCTCGGTCTTCGCCGCGCAGTTGGTCGCCCCGTTCCGTCCCATGCACGAGCTCACGGACCTTCCGCCGATCCGGTCGAGGACTCCGCGCGGTCGCGCGAATGAATCCGGTGATGTCGACGAACGCACAGAGGTGGCCCCATGGTGACGGTTCCGGTGTCCCGCGCGTCGTTCTCGCAGCCGGACCTTCCTGACGGTCCTGCTGAGCACCCGCACCGCCGCGCTCCCCGCCAGCTGCGCGCTCCTCGCCGCGCGCCGTACTGGCGTGGATCTTCATCTACCACGGAGCCCGGCGACTCTTCGGCTGGTTCGACGGCCCGGGCATCCACCAGTCCGCGCAGTTCTTCGCGCAGACCGCCCACCTCCATCCGGGCACGTTCTTCGCGGTGCTCGGTGGCGTCATCGAGTTCGGCGGCGGCATCGCCCTCGCGTTCGGCTTCCTGTCACGGCTCGCGGGAGCGGCGATCTTCGGGGACATGATGATGGCGATCATCACCGTCACCTGGGCGAACGGGATCAACGCGACGGCCGGGAAGTCCGGCTATGAGCTCAACCTGGCGCTCGGTACCCTCGCGCTCGTCGTCGCCTTCTTCGGTGCCGGTCGCTTCAGCGTCGATGCGCTGCTCGAACGGCGCCTCCTCCACGCGGAGCCCCCTTCCACGGGTTGAGTAACCGCGAAGGTGTACCCGGGGAACAACGCGATCCGTGTGATGGCCTGTGATCAGGCTATGCGGGTTCTGGTTCCTTGCCGAGGTGGATCGGAACGCGCTGTTCTTCGTCGTCAAAGACGGCGACGAGTTCGAGCCGCGCACCGAGCGCTTCGAGGTATTGACGCAAGGTCGAGACGCGCACGTCGTCGGAGTGCTCGAGCTTCGAGATCGCGCCCTGAGTGACGTCGAGCCGTCCGGCAAGCGTGACCTGGCTCACTGCTTCCCGGTGTCGCAACTCGTAGAGGCGGATCTCCTCGAGCGTTTCCGCACGCGCGTCGGCGATCCGTTCAGCGGCACCAGGCCGCGTGCGAGGACTTCCTCGCGGAGATCGGAGAACTTGGATCGTGCCATTAGATCAAACCTTCATCTCGAAGTTCAGTGAGGTAAGCGTCGTACAGGTCGTCAGCCATCGGGATCGCCTCCTCGTACTACGAATTCCACGCACCGCTCTTGTCACCACCCAGGAGCAGGCTGGCGGTCCGACGCGGATCGAACATGAACAACACCCGCAACGCTCCACCTCGAGCGGCGCGCAACTCCTTCATGTTGTGGTGTCGAGACGACTCGATCCGATCGACCACTGGACGGCCAAGGTCGGGACCGCGCTCCGCGAGCAGATCGATTCGCTCTGTCAGCGCCTCCTGCTGATCCTGATCCAGCCGTCGCCACCACTCCTTGAACTCGTCCGTGACCTCTACGTCCCACACCAACCGAGCATGAACTCTACCTCATCATGAGTCAAGACTCATATCTCTGCTCGCCTCGCGGGCAGAAGTGTGGGGACGAGTCGGGGTGCGCGGAGCCACCTTCCACGGGTTGAGTAGCCGGGGAGGTGTGTACCCGGGGAGGGAGTCGAACCCTCACGCTCCCTGAGGAGCCGGCGGGTTTAAGCCGCCTGCGTCTACCGTTCCGCCACCCGGGCTTCCCCGGGCGAGGTTACGCCGCCGACGTGCGCGACCGGCTGCGGGTGAGGTGGATCACCACGACCCAGGATCGCGGTCAGGAAGATCAGGCTGGTCGTCGTCGTACCGAGACCGAGCCCACCGTCGGCCTTCGGCTGCGAGAGGTAGTCGCCGAGCGACGCGCCGAGCGGACGGGTGAGGATGTAGGCCATCCAGAACGCGAGGATCGCGTTCAGGTGGAGGTAGCGCCACGCGAACGGTGATCAGCGCGATCGCACCGCCGAACAGCAACGCCGACTTCCAGTACCCGATGTCGAGGGTCTCGGCCAGGTAGTCGCCGGCCGCGGTGCCGAACGCGAACGTGAAGAGGATCGCGAGCCAGTAGAACGCCTCGCGCCTCGTCGTGAGATGGTGTGGATCGAGAGCGTCCGCTCACTCGAGGTACCAGACCGCGAACGACCAGCGCGAGCGCGATCGCGAAGATCGTGGTCGTCGTGCCAGCGCGACGTTGTACTTGTCGGTGAGGTTGTCGGTGATCAACGTGCCGACGATGCTGAGCAGCACGACCACGAGCCAGTACACGCCCGGCACGTACTTCCGGAGCCGGAACTGGAACACCAGGATGACCGCGAGCAGCAGCGCTCATGACCCAGGTGGTGCTGGTCAGCCCGAGTCCGAGGTTGTCGGCGAGGTAGTCGGCGAACGGTCTCGCCGACGGTCGTCGCCAGGATCTTGATGATCCAGAACCAGATCGTGACCTCGGGAACCTTGTTCAGCATCGTCCGGGCGACCGCTCGATGGTGTCGTTTCGACGTTCATGTGCTCCTGCTCGGTTGTGGGACGGCGGGACGTGCGTGATCGGGCGCGGAGGCGCACCGGCAGAGTCGCGTGCGCGCACCGACGGACGACCGAAGCACGACGGTGCGGGCCACGACGAGCACGGGGAGGACCGTCGCCGCACGAACCTCGCATGCGAGTCGACAGCCCACTGGAAGTAGCCGTAGACGGTCACGAACACCGCGAGGTCGACGGCGCAGAACGTGACCCACAGTCGTCGACTGAGTCGGAAGCATCACGAAGAACGCGACGAACCACACGTCGTAGGTCGGTGAGTACACCTTGTTGCACAGGACGAAGATCGCGACCGCCGCCGCGGCTCGGCGCCGAACGGGGCGATCCGCTCGCTTGAACGTCACGAACGACCAACCACGCCGAGCGCGACGGCCATCGCGACCAGCGCCACGACGGTTCGCGAGCTGGGCGCCGCGTCGCTCCGTGCACCGGCAGGTGCAAGATCGCGGAAGAGCGTAGAACCAGGCACTCGCCCCACGTCGCGTTCCGGCTGCGACTGGAACGCGAACGGCCACCACCAGCCCTGACGGGCTCGCCGCGAACACGGGCAGGTTCGTGACGAGGAAGATCGCCATCGCTGGAGCCGCCGAGCCGAGCCGCGCCTCGCCGATCGCCCTCGCGCAGGCGGATGGCGACGAGCGCGGGACGACGACCACCGGGAAGAGCTTCACCGCGGCGCCCAGACCGAACGCGGCTCCGGCGACCCGGTCGTGGCCGAGCTCGAACGCGAGCAGGCCGACGACGAGCGCGGCGATCGCGAACACGTCCCAGTTCTGGAACGCGTAGAGGAGCACCGGTGCCCCGAGCGCCCAACGCCACGCGCGACTCCCGAATCGACGTTCGAGCATCACGGTGATCGCGACGCACAGCGCACTCGCGGCGATCGCGGTCACGACGAGTACCCCGAGCGGTGTCGGCCACACGCTGCGCGGCCACGTAGAGCATGAACCCCGAGAGCACCGGGTATTCGATGACCCGATCGAGGTACGGGATCGAACCCGGCCCGATGCCGACGATGCAGGAACACCCGCGGCAGGTCGCTGAGCGCGGCGTGGCCACCGTGCCCGTAGCGCGCAAGTTGCAGACCGAAGCCGGCGACCAGCACGAGCACCGTCGCGCCGACCATCGCGGCCCGCCGTGGTCGGCGGTCGTCATGCCGGATGCAGGGAGGAGCTCGGCATCGCGGCCGGCGGCGGATGCAGCCCGGGGCGACGTCGCCCCGCGTGCACGATCGCCACGATCAAGCCCAGCATGATCAGCGGTCCACCGACCAGCGTCACCTGCATCAAAGCGTCGCCCACCGCACCGCCGAAGGGATGTCGGAAGACTTCGTAGGCGGCGACGAGCACGACCCCCTGCGCCGCCACGATGCGGGACACGCGGCTGTCGTGATCGAGAGCGGCGGTCGGAAGCGACCATGCGACGTAGCCAGGTAGCGCGTACGCGGCACCCGCGGTGAGCGTTGTCAACGCGGCCGGGACCGCGGTCTCCGCGCGGTGGCGAGCAGTGCGGGCGATGACGACGACCACGACCAGCCCGAGCACGCCGATCGCGATCTTGGTCGGAGGGAGCCCGAGATCGAGTGTTCTCAGCAGCTTCCACACCGAGTCTCGGGAGTACATCGCCCCCGCGGTGTCCATCGGGGTGAACAGCGCGGCCGGACCCGCGAGCAGCGAGCACGCCATGACCGTGCCGCCGCCGCGGCCGCGGCGATCCTCACCGCGGCCGGGCGCCCGCGGACGCATGCCGACCGACACGACGAGCGCGACGACGCCCACGAGTCCCGGTGAGCTTCACCAGCGCGCCGAGCCCGCCGACGACGCCGGCGGCGGTGTCGCGCCCGTTCGACGCGAGCACGACCGCGCCGAGCACGGCGAGTCCGACGAGGATGTCGTTCCGACCCCCGTTGACGACGTAGAGCGCGACGATCGGGTTCAGCGGCGAGGAACGCGACCGCGCCGACCGATCGGGTGCGCCGCCAGACGATCAGGCACGCCGCGACCAGCGCGCGCCGCCGCCAGGCCCTGGTAGAAGAGTCGTGTCGGCAGGACCGCGGTGCCGAGCACGCTCGCCGCCGCCGCGGAGATCCCGGTGAACGACGGGTCCGTACACCGACGGCGTGTGCCGCCAGGTGTGACCGACCAGCCGGAGGAGCGGGTTGTGCGGGAAAGTCGGCGGCGACATGGCTGTAGGGACTGGCGTGGTAGACCGCGACCATCCGGCCGTAGATCGCGTACCACCACAGATCCTCGGTGGCGCTCGGCGGGACGAGTACCGCGGTCGTGATCTGCACGCCGACCGCGAGCCCGACCAGCTTCAGGGTCAGGCCCGACCACCGGCGTTGCGCCGCGACCATGGTCACGTAACCCCCACACGCCACGAACACCAGCGCGACGTGCAGCTGATTCGGAAACGAACCGCCCGAGGCGACGACGAGCACGGTTGCGACCGTTGCCACGACGAGACCGACCGGCGCGACGAACGACGGCGATCGGTGCATCCGATCACCCTCGTCCCGGGCTGCTGAACCGCCGCTGAACCGGCCGACGTGCTGAACTGCCTACGTGATGGGCTGGCCTACGGGATGGGCAGGGTCACGGTGAAGCACGCGCCCGGGGGGTCCTCGACGATGATGGTGCCGCCGTGCGCGACGACGACCTCGCGCACGATGGCGAGCCCGAGGCCGGTGCCACCGTGGTCGCGGGCCCGGGCGTCGTCGACCCGGGCGAAGCGTTCGAAGATCCGTTCGTGGTCGTTCGGCGGGGATGCCGGGCCCGTCGTCGCGCGACGCGTCAGCGTGACTGCCGACGGTCGATCTCGCACAAGCGTCACGACCACCGACGAGCGCGCGTGGCGCGCTGCGTTGTCGAGCAGGTTTCGCACCACACGCACGAGTTGATCGGAGTTGACTTCGAGCTGCGCGCCCGAGACCCCCGTCGTGTCGATGCGGTAGCGTCGGTGCGAACTGCGGAGCCGGCGCGCTTCGGTCGAGCACGATCTCGTCGAGATCGACGGGCGCGCGGTGCGACGCGTCGAGCGCGGACGCGTCGGCGGTCGCCAGCGTGAGGAGATCCTCGACCAGGCGTTGGAGCCGGACCGTGTCGTCGAGGACATCACGTTCGGTGGCCTGCCAGTCGGCGCGCTCCGGATGCGCGAGGTCGACCTCGAGCTGCGCCCGGATGCCGGTGAGCGGGCTCCGGAGCTCGTGGCTCGCGTCGGCGACGAACCGACGTTGCCGATCGGTCGCGTCCTCGAGCCGGCGCCAGCATCGCGTTCATCGTGCGGGCGAGGCGACCGATCTCGTCGCCGGTCCCGGGCTCGGGGACGCGCCGGTGCAGGTCTTCGGCCCCGATGGCTTCGACCTCGCGGCGGATCGCCTCGACCGGTCGCAACGCACGACCGGTCACGACCCACGTCGTGACGCCGACGAGCAGCGAGGAGCGCGGGCAGCCCGATGAGCAGGAGTCGCACCAGGCTGTTCGTGCTGTCCTCGACCCCCTCGAGGCTCCCCGCGACGTACACGGTGTACGTCCCGGCGCGGTGGTCACCCGTCGGGCGACGACGCGGAACGGGCCGTCGCCCTCGGCCACGTGCGCGACGGTCTCGGCGGCGAAGGTGTTCGTCCCCGGATCGAGGCGGCGTGATGCGCGCTTCGCCGCGCGAGGTTCGCGGACGACGCAACGACCTTGCCCTGGTCGTCGACGACCTGGACCAGGTTCTCGTCGCCGCGGGGAACGGCCAGCGTGTCGGGAAACTCGCCGTCGTCGATGGTGGCCACGATGTCGCGCGAGCGGAGACGGGCCGCGGTCTCGACGTTCTTCGTCAGCGCGTGGCGCTGCGCACTGACCAGCCACGCACCGCCGGCTGCGAGCGCGAGACCGACCACGACCACCGCGGCCAGCGTGATCCGCACCCGCACCGTCGCGAAGCGCCGCACGCGTCAGCCGCCTCGGGGATCGAGCCGGTACCCGGCGCCGCGGATGGTCTCGATCAGCTGACGGCCGAACGGTTCGTCGAGCTTCTTGCGGAGATGACGGATGTACACCTCCACGATGTTGGGGTCGCCCTCGAACGCGAAGTCCCAGACGTTGTCGAGGATCTCCGACTTGGTGACGACCTCCCCGGCTCGCCGCATGAGGAACTCGAGCACCGCGAACTCGCGCGCGGTCAGGACGACCTCGACGTCGCCGCGGGTGCACCGGTGCGTGATCGGGTCGACCTGCAGGTCACCGGCCGCGTACACGACCGGCTGCGAGCGGCCCGCTCCGCCGGAGCAGCGCGCGCAGTCGCGCCAGCAGCACGACGAACGAGAACGGCTTGGTGAGGTAGTCGTCGGCGCCGGTGTCGAGCGCCTCGGCGTGGTCGTACTCGCCGTCCTTGGCGGTGAGCATCAGGATCGGTGTCCAGTTCCCGGCCTCGCGGAGGTTCTCGCAGACCTTGTAGCCGTTCATGCCCGGCAACATGATGTCGAGCACGATGACGTCGTACGGGTTCTCGGTCGCCATCCAGAGCCCGTCGGTCCCGGTGAGCGCGACGTCGACCGCGAACCCTTCGGCCTCCAGCCCGCGGCGAACCGCGGCCGCGACCTTCTTCTCGTCTTCGACGATCAGCACCCGCACCCCTACAGCGTGGCACTCGCAGCCTGAACCGCACCTGAACCGAGGCTGATCCGGCCGGTCCGGCGTGGTCGACGTCAGGGGTGACGATTCAGCCGACATTCAGTCGGGGGTTCGGTATCGTCGCTCCGCCGATGTTGACGCTGGCCGCCGACCACCCTTGACCTATCTCCAGGCCATCGTCATCGGGATCCTCCAGGGGATCACCGAGCTGTTCCCCGTCTCGAGCCTCGGGCACTCGGTGCTGGTGCCCGAGCTGCTCGGCTGGCACTCGCTCGTCGCCGGGCAGTCGGCCGACGAGTCGTTCTACCTCGCGTTCCTCGTCGGCCTGCACGTCGCGACCGCGATCGCGCTGCTCGTCTTCTACCGGCACGACTGGGTCGCGGTGATCGCGCGGCTTCTTCACGTCGATCAGGAAGCGCCGGATCGACACCCCGCCCGAGCGCATGGCGTGGCTCCTCATCCTCGGCACGATTCCGGTCGGGATCGTCGGGCTCGTGTTCGAGCACAGCCTGCGCACGGTGTTCGCGAAGCCGATCGCCGCCGCGATCTTCCTCACCATCAACGGTCTGATCCTGCTCGGCGGTGAGCGGCTCCGGCGCCGCGGCCGAGACCCGTGACGCTCGTGCAGGAGCACGCCCACCACACCGACCCCGGTCACGACGTCGGACGCGACATCGACACGCTCGAGCTGCGCGAGGGCGTGTTCGTCGGGAGTGCGCAGATCCTGGCGCTGTTCGCCGGGATCAGCCGCTCCGGCGTCACCATGGTCGCCGGGCTGCTGCGCGGACTCGACCACGAGGATGCGGCGCGGCTGTCGTTCATGCTGGCGACGCCGGTGATCTTCGCCGCCGGGTTCTACAAGCTGCCCGACCTGATCGGGCACAACGGCGACCACGTCCGCGGGCAGGTGCTCGTCGGCAGCCTCGCCGCCGGGATCGCCGCCTACCTCTCGGTCCGCTTCCTCACCCGCTACTTCGAGACCCGGACCCTCACGCCGTTCGCGATCTACAGCCTGGCGTTCGGCGTCGCCATGATCTTCTACACCGTGCTCTCGTGACCCTCTCGTGACCTGACCGCAGCGGACTGCTAAGGTAAGCGCTCACCACTTCACGGGGGAGCGCAGTGTCCGACGGTCAGATCCTGGTCCTGGGGGCCATTGCCGGGTTCACGATCTTCCTCGGGCTCCCCATCGGGCGGGTGCGCGACCCGTCGATGCCGATGCGGGCGTTCCTCAACGCGATCGCCGATCGGGATCCTGCTGTTCCTGTTCTGGGACGTGCTCTCGGGGGCCTTCGAGACCGGTCGAGGCCGCGCTGGTCAAGGCCAACGACCACGGGGGGTCCTGGCTGCGGTTCCTCGGGCTCGGGTTCGTGTTCGTCGCCGCGTTCACCGTCGGACTCGTGTCGCTCGTGTACTACGACAGTTGGCTGAAGCGGCGGGTCAAGACGCGGGCCCGGGTGCGGCGTCGGTGCACGGAGATGCGTGCCGGCCCGATCGCTCGCCTCTCGGACGCGCAGCGTCTCGCGTTCTTCATCGCCCTCGGCATCGGCTTCCACAACTTCTCGGAGGGACTCGCGATCGGCCAGTCGGCCGCAGCCGGCGACATCGAGCCTCGCGCTGCTGCTGATCATCGGCTTCGGACTCCACAACGCCACCGAGGGCTTCGGCATCGTCGCGCCCATGGCGGCCGAAGGCGAGAGGCCGACGTGGAAATTCCTCCTCGTGCTCGGTCTCATCGGGGGCGGACCGACGTTCGTCGGCACGCTCGTCGGCCAGTCGTTCGTGAACGACACCCTCTACCTGGGTTCCTGGCGCTGGCCGCGGGCTCGATTCTCTACGTCGTGATCGAACTGCTCGGCGTCGCCCGG
The DNA here is from genome assembly GCA_963726965.1 of uncultured Actinomycetes bacterium. Classification (GTDB taxonomy): domain Bacteria; phylum Actinomycetota; class Acidimicrobiia; order IMCC26256; family DASPTH01; genus DASUAS01. The sequence continues at coordinate 225,692 of CAVSEI010000010.1, forward strand.
AAGCTCGGGCACAAGGAACTGATGACGTGGGGCATCATCCTCGGTCTCGTTCGCCGGATTCGCGACCGATCTGATCCTCGTCGCCGCCGGCGCCTGACGCTCGACGCTCAGAGGTTCCAGATGCGCGCCGCGTTGTGCTCGACCATGAGGTCGCGCTCGGAGTCGGGAACGCCGTCGAACAGTTCGTCGATCACGCTCAACGACTTCGGCCAGGTCGACACCGGGTGCGGATAGTCGCTCGACCACATGAGGTTCTCCGCGCCCAGCACGTGGCGGAGATGGCGCACCGGATCCGGTTCGTCGATGAACGTCATCGCCATGTTGCGGTGGTAGTAGAAGCTCGGGAGTTCCTCACCGAGCACGGGGAACTCGTAGCCCTGGCGCAGCACCATGTCGTCGAGGAACGAGAGGTAGCCGGCGACCCAGCCGAGGCCCGGTTCGACGAACACGACCTTGAGCTCGGGGAAGCGGGTGAAGATCCCCGTGAGCAACCACATGCCGAGCGCTTCGCACGCAGAGGGCGGCATGCACGACAACGTCCATGCGAGACGGGGTGTGGGATCTCGGTCGGCGAGGTTGTTGAGCGCGGTGTTCAGACCGATGTGACAGCACACCGGGAGACCGCTCGCGGTGATGGCCGCCCACATGGGGTCGTAACGCTCGTGGAAGTAGTCGGGCTGGTCGAGCTCCGCGGGGAACACCGGGAGCTGCAACGACTTGCCGCCGAGCGACGCCACCCGCTCGATCTCGGCAACCGCGAGCTCCATGTCGTGGATCGGCACCTGGTAGGTGACGATGAGCCGGCTCGGATCAGCCGACGCGAAGTCGTACAGCGTGTCGTTGAACGCTCGGGTCGCGTCGGCGGCGCCGGTGTCGAGGAGATAGAGGTACCGGTACGCGCTCACCTCGCAGTACAGGACCTCGATGTCGACCCCGTCGGTGTCCATGTCGTGCAGCCGCTCGTGCGGATCGGAGTATCCGGCGCGACCCCAGGACGCGTGCTTGATCTCCGCGCCGGCGGCATTGGCTTTGGCCACGTTCCCACCGAGCATCTCTCGGAATGCCTGTTGCAACGCGGCGTCGTATTCGTCGTGGAACTTCGACGCCAGGTGGGCCTTCACCTCGTCGTGCTGCACGCTCACGTGCGAGTCGGAGGAGATCACCCGTTGGAACGTCATGCCCGCCATCTTGGCATCGCGGCGCACCCTCCTGCCACAATGACCGGAGATGGCCATCACATCCCCGACCGTGCTCGACGACGACGCCGACTACGCACTCGACGACCTGCTCGACTTCGATGCGAGGCTGGCTGCGCTGCGGGAACGCGCCCGCGGCATGGGTCCGGTCCTTCGGGCGACCCACCGTGATGTTCACGAGCTACGACCTGGTGACCGCGGCGTTCAGGGACGAAGAGACTTTCCCGCGGCCGCGTTCTACGCCAACACGGTCACCGACGTCCTCGGCCGCAACATCCAGTGCATGTACGGCGACGAGCACCGACGCAATCGGGCCCTCGCGTCGCCCGCGTTCCGGCGGTCGTTGATGCCCGCGCTCGTGCAGCCTCTGCTCGAACCGGTGGCCCACGAGCTCGTCGATCGGTTCGAGGCGCGCGGCGAAGCCGACCTCGTCGCCGACTTCACCACCCGCTATCCGTTCAAGATCATCCTGCGAATGCTCGGCCTCCCCCAGGCCGCGGAAGAGGACGTCACCCGGTGGGCGCTCGGCATGCTCGACATCCAGCAGCACTACGACGACGCAGTGCGGTGCTCACAGGAGTTCGTCGCGTTCGTCGACCCGATCATCCAGCAGCGCCGTACCGAACCGGCCGATGACCTCATCTCCCAGCTCGCCACCGCCGAGGTCGACGGCGAACGCCTCACCGACGACGAGATCCTCAACTTCCTGAAGCTCCTCTTTCCCGCCGGCGCCGACACGACCTACCTCGGACTCGGGAACACCCTGCTCGGTCTCCTCACCCATCCCGACGAGCTCGCGCACGTGTGCGCCGATCTCGACGAGGAGACGCGCTGGGCGGCCGAGGAGGGGCTGCGCTGGAACGCGCCGGTGGCGATTCTGCCCCGCCACAACCCGCGCGACGTCGAATGGAATGGCATCGCCATCCCGGCCGACACGCCCCTGCTGTTCGCGATCACCGCCGCCAACCGCGATCCGGCGGTGTTCACCGATCCGGACCGTTTCGATGTTCGCCGCCGCGCGACCGGCACGATGGCGTTCGGGTTCGGCACCCACTTCTGCCTGGGTGCCCACCTCGCCCGCGCCGAGATCGAGGTGTCGCTGCGCGTGCTCCTCGAACGGCTCCCGCGCCTTCGTCTCGTGCCCGACGACGACGTCAGGATCCGCGGTTCGTTCGTGCAATTGTTGCGCGGACCGAACCGGTTGCCCGTCCGGTTCGACTGAGCGACCCGTGAACCGGAAGAACTGCTATTAGGCAGCCTTCTCGAGGATGTGCACGCCGCAGGCCGAACCGAGGCCGATGACGTGCGCGAGGCCGACCTTGGCCCCCTCGATCTGACGGTCGCCGGCTTCGCCACGGAGGTGGTGACAGACCTCCCACACGTTCGCGATCCCGGTGGCCGCAATCGGGTGGCCCTTCGATTCGAGGCCGCCCGACACGTTCACCGGCGTCGTGCCGTCACGCCACGTGGCCCCCGATTCGAAGAACGACACCGCTTCGCCGGGAGCGCACAGACCGAGGTTGTCGTAGTGCACGAGCTCCGCAGTCGCGAAGCAGTCGTGCAGCTCGACCAGGTCGAGGTCCTCCGGGCCGACGCCCGCGGTCTCGTAGGCCTGCTTCGCCGCGTTGCGCGTGAGGGTGTTCACGTTGGGAAGGATCTGGCACGCCTCTTCCCACGGGTCGGTGGTGAGCACCGACGCCGCGACCTTGACCGCACGGCGACGCTGATCGGGATCGAGGGTGGCCAGCTTCGCGCCCGACACGAGCACCGCAGCGGCGGCGCCGTCACAGTTCGCCGAGCACATCGGTCGAGTGTTGGGGTACGCGATCATCACGTCGCCCATGATCTGCTCGAGCGACATGCGCTTGGTGTAGGCCGCGAGCGGGTTGAGGGTCGAGTGCGCGTGGTTCTTCTCACTGATACGCGCGAAGAGCTCGAACTGCGCACCCTCGTAGGGGTTCGCGCTGAGATACTCCATGCCGATCTGCGCGAACACACCCGGCATCGTCTCGGTGCCGACGCGCCCGTCGATCGGCGCGACCGCGCCGTACCGACCCTTCGGCGCGTACGTCGAGTCGTCACCCGCCCGGCTACCGCCGGCGAGCAGACCAGCGCCCGCGAGCTTCTCGACGCCGACCGCGAGGCCCATGTCGCATTCGCCGGCCTTGATCGCCATGACGACGGTTCGCAGCGCAGTCGCGCCGGTCGCACACGCGTTGGCGACGTTGTAGACCGGGATCCCGGTCTGACCGATCTGCTTCTGCAATGCCTGCCCGACGCCACCGCCCATGAGGTTCCCGGCCGCCAGGATGCCCATGTCCTTCATCGACACGCCGGCGTCCTTCAGCGCCGCCAGCGCAGCCTCGGACGCGAGGTCCACGGTGTCTTCGTCCGGGTGCTTCCCGAACTTGGTCATGTTGATCCCGAGGATCCAAACGTCGTCTGTCGCCATGACTCGCTCCTGTCAGCAGGGCGCGCACCGAGCGCGCCACGATCGTGTGGTCAGCGGGGCTCGAACCCGAAACCGATGGCCTCGGTGCCGTCGCTGTCCGTACCCAGTGAATACGTCGCCAGCTTCACCTTCATTCCCAGGTGCACGTGGTCCGCATCAGGCTCGACGTTGATCACGTTGGCGCGAACGCTCGTGCCGCCGCAGTCGACGACCCCGGCCACGAACGGGACCGGAATCCCGGGGGCGGCCATCGACACGATGGTGAACGAGCGCAGCTCGCCGTCCGTCTGGATCGGCACGGTCTTGAACGTCGTGTTGAAACACGACGCACAGGCGTTGCGGCGGTCGAAGAATCGCGCACCGCATTGGGTGCATTCCTGCGCCTCGAGGTGCGGGTCGTCGCCCAGCACCAGGTACCCGACCAGCGGGATCGTTCCAGTCACCGAAGGCTCCTCGTTCGAACGTGTACCGGGCAGAGTATCCGTGATCAGGCCGACGAGTCCGAGGCGGAGCCGCGGTCCGACCCCCGGGCAGCAGCAGGAGTAGGCGGGGTAGGGTGCGCGCCGGGGTGGTCATGGACGTCGACCAGTTGCTCGAGAACGCCGTCGCCGAGGCCGGGTCGGACGACTTCGGTCCCGACCGGGACGCGATGGTCGAAGCGCTCCGCGTGCTCGTGCGGTCCGCCAACGAGGAATCCGACCTGAGCGCCCACGGCGAAGCGGTGTTCACGGGAATGCTCGCCTCGCTCCTCACCCGCCGGCTGCAGATCGAGCAGTGCTACGCGGAACATCCGGAGATCGGCGACCAGCGGATCGAGTCGGTCCTGTTCGGCCTGGGTCTGCCGCGGACGGGGTCGACGGCCTTGAGCTACGTCCTCGCCCAGGACCCCGCGGTGCGCAACCTGCGTCAGTGGGAAGCGTCCCAGCCGACGCCGCCGCCCGAGCTCGCGACCGAAGCCACCGACCCGCGATTCCTCGCCGCGCAGGAGATGATGAGCGGGCTCGGGGAGATGCCCTCCGAGATCAAGTCGATGCTGCCGTCGTCACCCGACGGGCCGGCCGAATGCCTCGAGCTGATGAACCTGACGTTCCGGTGCTCGATGCTCGACTGCGTGGCGCAGACCCCGTCATACGGCGCCTGGCTCATGGAGTGCGACTACGGCCCCGCGTACCGCTACCACGAGCGCGTGGTGAAGCTGCTGCAGTGGCACCGCCCGCCCAGCCGGTGGCGGTTGAAGTCGCCCGCGCACATGTTCAGCATCGACGACCTCGACGTCGTGTATCCCCAGTCACGGTTCGTGATCACCCACCGCGACGTCACCAAGGTGATCCCCTCGGTCGCCAGCGTCGAGACCGCGGTCGTGCGCATGTACACGGGCAAGGCCGATCCCGTCGTACTTCGGAGCGCACTGCATGGAGACCTGGGACATCGGACTCCGCCGCTTCATCGCGTTCCGCGATCGGGTCGGTGAGGATCGGTTCTACGACATCGCGTTCGACGATCTGCAGGAAGATCCGATCGGATCGGTGCGCGGTCTGTACGAGTGGCTCGGCGAGGACCTCACGCCGACCGCCGTCGCCGCGATGGAGTCCTGGTGGGCCGAGAACCAGAGTGAGCGCGAACAGAGCGGCGGCCATCGCTACACGCCAGCGGACTTCGGGCTCGATGCCGACGAGCTCTCCGAGCGGTTCGCGTACTACGGCGAGCGCTTCCCGATCGCCCGGCCACGGAGCGCACGATGAGCGTCGACCTCACCGGAGGTCTCCGACCGGAACAGGACTACGTGTTCGGCGAGCGCGCCCCACGACCCGGAGATGCGACAGGGTCTGTCGATGTGGATCAGCAACGACGACCCGGAAACGGGATTCGGGTTCCCTCGCCTCGGTCTCGAAGCGCTCGCATCGGAGTGGGAACGACCGGGCTACTCGTTCCAGGCCGCGTGGCCCGACGGGCGGGTGCTCATCCGGGCGGCGGCGCCGGTGACCCGAGGCCACCCGAAGGACCCGCGGGCCTCTCCACGGTGATGGGCGCGGGGCGTTCGAGATGCGCTGCGTCGAGCCGTTCCGCCACTGGACCGCGGACTACGACGGTCTCGCGCTGGACACCACCGTCGGCGACCAGGCGGCGCAGACCGTCGACCGGTCGCGCACGGTCGCCGTCGCCCTGCACGTGGACGCGGAGATGGCGGTGCCGCCGTGGATCCAGGGCACGATGGGTGACGAAGCGAAAGCGATGATGAGCGGCGACACGACCGAGGCGTCGTTCATGGGCGGGTGGCGCTTCGAGCAGCTCTTCCGCGGCTCGGGCTCCTTCCGGGTGGGCGACGAGCCGGAGCAGACCTTCTCGTGCACCGGGCTGCGCATCTTCCGCCAGGGCGTGCGCGACACTGCCGGGTTCTGGGGCCACGCCTGGCAGTCGGCGCTGTTCCCGAGCGGTAAGGCCTTCGGATACATCGCGTACCCGCCTCGTCCGGACGGCTCGCCGTCATACGCCGAGTGTTACCTCTTCGAGGGCGACGGGGAGCTCGTCCCCGCGACCCTCGTCGACGCGCCGTGGATGACGGAGTTCACACCCCATGGTGGGCGCGTCCCTTGCGAGTTCGCCTCGGTGCTCGGGAGCACGCGGATCGACGGCGAGACGTTCGTGTCGGTGATCCACCGTGGGTTGGTGCAGATGCCCGGACTTGCGCTCCACCAGGGCGGGACGAAGTACACGTGGGACGGCGAGATCGGTTACGGGATGATCGAACGCTCGTACTTCGACGACCAGATCGCTTGGTGAACCGGCGTCACGCGGCCCGGGCGTGCGGCTCGGCGACGTCGTCGGCGAGCGCGGCGAGGAGCACCGCCCGGATTCCGGCCGCGTCGGACTCGGGTACCCGGTTGGCCGCGACCACGCCGTCGACCATGTCGTTGACCGACGTCGTCGAACGGCCGGCCCCGCAGGCGCACCGACACGACCGCGCCGCCCGGGTAGCGCCGGATGGTGCGGGTCGCCCCGGGCGCGCGGGGCGGACAGCGGAAGGCGGGGACCGCGAGCCCGGCATCGTGGGTCGCCGCGCCGAGCCGACGGGCGACGTCGGCGAAGCGGATGGCGGGGAGCTCGGTCACGGTGGTGTCGTTCACGGTCACCAACATCGCACCGGGGTGTGACAGTTACCCCGCCCGCCGCCACCCGGTTTTGGCGTCACTCGTGCGCCACTATGACGCACCAGTGACGCCAGAAACGGGAGGCGGCGGCCGTACGACCGGGAGATCGTGCGCCTGGCGGTCCCCGCCCTGGGCGCGCTGGCCGCCGAGCCGCTCTACCTCCTCGCCGACACCGCCATCGTCGGCCACCTCGGCACCCGGCCCGCTCGCCGGGCTGGCCGTCGCGGGATCAGTCCTGACCGCCGCGTTCACGCGTGTTCAACTTCCTCGCCTACTCGACGACCGCGGCGGTCGCCCGCCAGTTCGGCGCCGGCAACCGCACGGGACGCGGCCGAGACCGGCGTCGACGGGTGCTGGCTGGCGGTCGGTCTCGGCCTCGCGCTCACCGTGCTCGGCTTGGTGCTCGCTCCCACCGATCGCCGACGCTCATGGGCGCGTCGGCCAACGTCGCCCCGTACGCGGTCACCTACCTCCGCATCAGCATCCTCGGCGCGCCCGCGCTCCTGCTCGCGCTCGCGGGCACGGGATACCTCCGCGGCATGCAGGACACCCGCACGACCCTGGTCATCGCGGTGGCCGCCAACGTCGCCAACCTGCTGCATCGAGCTGGTGCTTCGTGTACGGCGCTCGACCTCGGGCATCGCAGGCTCGGCGTGGGGCACGGTGCTCGCGCAGTACGGCGCGGCGGTCGCGTACCTCGTCGGTCGTGGGCCGAACCGTGCGCGCCGAAGGCGCATCGGTCCGACCGCATGCCGGCCGGGATCCGCGCGAACGCCACCGTGGGCAGCCGCCTCGTCGTTCGCACCGCGTCGCTGATCGTCGCGCTGCTCACCGCCACCGCGATCGCGTCACGCATCAGCGACGACGCGGTCGCCGCGCACCAGATCTGCATGCAGGTCTTCCTGTTCCTCGCGCTCTCACTCGACGCGATCGGCCATCGCCGGGCAGGCCATGGTCGGGCGCTTCCTCGGCGCCGACGAGCGCGCACGACGCGCGCGCCGTCGGGCGCCGCCTCATCGAGCTCGGCGTCGTCGTCGGGTGCGCTCTTCGCGGCCGCGGTCGTCGTGCTGCGGCCCTGGTTGGCCGGGCTCTTCACGTCCGACCCCGGTGTCCGCCATCTCACCCTCGCAGGTGCTGTGGATCGTCGCCGCGCTCCAGCCGCTCGCCGCGGTCGTGTTCGTGCTCGACGGCGTGCTCATCGGCGCGGGCGACGCCGGCTACCTCGCCGTCGGCGATGCTGGTGGCGACGGTCGGCGATCTACCTGCCCGCGGCGCTGCTCGTCGCCGCGCTCGACGGCGGACTCCTCTGGCTGTGGGGCGCGCTGTCGCTGTGGATGCTGGCCCGCTTCGTCGGCATGGCGGCGCGCTTCCGCACGTCACGATGGGAGGTCGCCGGCGCGAGCCCTCCCGACGTGAACCGGTACGCAGTTTGCGCCGCCCACGCTGAGGCGCTTTCCTGGCGGATGCCCGCGTCCGATCCTCCGCTCCGTCTGGTCGGCACCGACACGGGACCGGCACGCGAAACCTGAGGGCGTGCCCCGACCTCGCGGACGACGACCACGAACTCCCCGGCGTCGACGGGTGGGGTCGGAGCGAAGGCGGTCCGGGCGCTGGCCCGCCTGTTGTACGACCCGGTGTACCGCTACTGGCTCCGCGCCGAATGGGAAGGACTCGAACACGTGCCGCTCGACGGCGGCGCGCTGCTCGTGGCCAACCACGGCGGCGCCATCCCATCCGACGCGCCCGTGATCATGCACGGCATCGAGACGGAACTGCTCCGACCGGTCTACGGGCTCGCCGAGAACCTCTTCCGCTCACTCCCGGTGCTCGGCACCCTGTGGTCACGCGCCGGCGGTGTCCCGGCTCATCCCGACAACGCGTACCGACTGCTGCACGACGACCGACAACTCGTGCTCGTCTTCCCGGAGGGCACCAAGGCCACCGGCAAGCTGGCGCGCGAGCGCTACCAACTCCGCCGCTTCGGTCGTGGGGGTTTCGTGGAAATCGCGATGCGTGCGGGGGCGCCGGTGGTACCGATGGCGGTCATCGGCAACGAGGAGGCGATGCCGATCTTGTGGAAGAGCGAGCGCATCGCCCGGTTGGTCGGGCTCCCCTACTTCCCGATCACCGCCAATCAGTTCGTCTACGGACCCTTGCTCGGCTACCTGATGCCACTCCCCGCCAAGTTCCGCATTCGGGTGCTCCCACCCGTGCACTTCGACGTGCCCGCCGGTCAGGCGCGCTACAACCGCGGTCTGGTCATGGAGGAATCGGAGCGCATCCGTACGCTCATCCAGACCGAAGTCGACGACATGCTGCGCCACCGTCGCAGTGTGTGGCGCGGCTGAGTCGCGTCGTGCGCATCCTCGTCACCGGGCTCGGCACGTTCTGGGGGAGCCGCATCGCGCAGTTGCTCGAAGCCCGACCCGAGGTCGAACTCGTGGTCGGCGTCGACACGCGCGAGCCTCGGCTTCCGCTCCGGCGCACCGAGTTCGTGAAGGCCGACGCGTCGTACCGGATCCTGCAACGCATGGTGTTGGCCACGCAGGTCGACACCGTGTTGCACACGCACCTCGAGGTCGACTCCACCCGGGCCAGCAGCCGCCGTCTGCACGAGGTGAACGTCATCGGCACCATGAACCTGCTCGCGGCGGTCGCCGCCGAGGGCAGTGCCGTGCGCAAGGTCGTCATGAAGACGTCGACGCTCGTGTACGGCTCCAACTTCGATGATCCGTACTTCTTCCGCGGACGACCCGGCGCACGCGACCGCCGTCGACCCCGGTGGAGCGATCGCTCGTGGAGATCGACGCCCTCGTCCGCGACTTCGCGGAAGACAATCCCGACGTGTCGATCACGTCGATGCGCTTCGCCAACGTGCTCGGCGACGACGTCACCACCGTGTTCTCGAAGATGCTCCGCATGCAGGCCGTTCCCGAGGTGTTCGGGTTCGACCCGCGGCTGCAGTTCGTGCACGAGGACGACGTCACCCGCGCCCTCGAGCACGCCACCTTCCACGACATGCCCGGGACGTTCAATGTCGCCGGACCCGGCATCATCACGTGGAGCGAAGCATGTCGGATCGTCGGCCGCCGCCGCCTGGCCATGCCGCCGATCCTCACTGGCGCCGCTGCGCTCCCCATGCGGCTGCTGCGGGTCATCGACATCCCGCCCGAAGTGCTCAGTCTCCTGCGCTACGGCCGCGCCGTCGACACCGGCGCATTCGTCGACACCGGCTTCGAGTACGGGTACACGACGTGGGCCACGGTTGACGCGTTCGCGCGCGGACGCCGGTTGGAACGGATCGTCGGACCTCCACCTGCGTACGAGTACGAGCACGATGTCGAGGCCTTCTTTCGGCATTCACGCGTGGTGGTGCAACCCGACGTCACGTGAAGAAGCGCCGCTGGAACTCCTCGCGCCGCTCGTCCCACTCTTCGCTCGTGATCGCGTAGCGCACGTGGTCTTCCCACACTCCCTGGATCTGGAGGAAGCGGGTGGCGGTCCCCTCGTCGCGCAAGCCCAACTTGTCCGCGACCCGGCGACTCTTGGCATTCCGGGGAACGATGGCGGCTTCCATCCGGTGCAGACCGAGCTCCTCGAACCCGTAGCGGATGACGATCGCCACCGCCTCGGGCGTGTATCCGGAACCGGCGTACTTCTCGTCGATCCAGTAGCCGATGAAGCAGGACTGGAACGGACCTCGTAGCAGGCTCCCGAGGCTCACCTCGCCGACGAGGGTGCCGTCGCGCAAGAAGGTACCGAAACCGTACGCGGTGTCGAACTGCCGTTGCCGTTCCCACGCGCCGCAGCGCGCACGAAATGCATCGCGATCGACGATGGGATCGCGCGTTCCGGGCTCGGCGAACGGCTCCCAGGGTTCGAGCCAGTCACGGCTGCGGATCCGGATCTCGCGCCACGCCTCGTGATCGCGCACCTCCAGCGGGCGCAGCATCACGCGCGGGCCCATCAGCGACGAGTCGCGCCGTCCTCTCATCGGGCGAAGGTTATTCATTAGCCTGACCCGATGCCCACGAACCCGGATGCGACCACATCGGCCTCGACGGACGACCGTCTGGTGTGGCTCGATCTCGAGATGACGGGCCTCGACGTCACCCGCCACGTGATCGTCGAGATCGCTGCACTCGTCACCGATGGCCAACTCGAACCACTCGACGAAGGCATCGACGTCATCGTCCACCAACCGCCGGCCGCGCTCGCGGAGATGGACGATTTCGTGCGGAAGATGCACACGCGATCCGGGCTGGTCGGGGAGATCGAGGCGTCGACCGTGTCCTTGGCCGACGCGGGTGCCCGTGCACTCGACTACATCAGCGTGCACGTACCCGAAGCGGGCGTCGCGCCCATGTGCGGGAACTCGATCGGCGTCGACCGCCGGTTCCTCGACCATCAGCTCCCCGAGCTCGACCAATTCCTGCACTACCGGAGCATCGACGTCTCGAGCTTCAAGGAGCTGTGCCGACGCTGGTATCCCGCGGTCTACAAGAAGCGTCCGCACAAGGCCGAGACCCATCGCGCCCTGGCCGATGTGCGCGAATCCATCGCCGAGCTCCGCTACTACCGCGAGCACATGCTCCTGCCTGCTGGCTAACCGAGCAGCTCGCGGAGCGCGCCCAGGAGCGTGGTCACCGAGCGCTCGCGCGCCGAGTGTCCCATGAGCCCGATGCGCCACGCCTGGCCGGCGAAGCGTCCGAGCCCGCCACCGACTTCGATGCCGTAGGTGGTGAGCAGCGCCTTGCGCAGCGTCGCGTCGTCGGCGCCGTCGGGCAGCCACGCGGTCGTGAGCTCGGGGAGGCGGTGGCCGTCGGGGACGACCAACCGGAAGCCGAGGTCGGGGAGCGCGGCCTGCAGCCGGGTGCCGACGGCTCGGTGGCGGGCCCATGCGGCGTCGAGTCCCTCGTCGAGCAGAGCGCCGAGCGCGGCGTGCAGCGCGCACACCATCGCCACCGGTGCGGTGTGGTGGTACACGCGACTGGCGCCGTCGACGTAGTTCGCGATGAGCGACACGTCGAGGTACCACGACTGGGGCGGGACCGCGCGCGACTGCACGCGGTTGACGGCGCGGGGGGAAAAGGTGACGGGCGACAGACCGGGTGGCACACCGAGGCACTTCTGGGTCCCGGAGTAGCTCGCGTCGACCGCCCACTCGTCGATCTCGACGGGGATGCCGCCCAACGAGGTGACGGTGTCGACGACGAGGAGCGTGTCCGTGTCGCGCAAGGCGGCCAGTGGCGCGATGTCGTTCTCGACCCCGGTCGAGGTCTCGGCGTGGACGACGGCGACGATGCGCGTGTCGGCGTGCTCCCGCTGCGCGTCGAGGAGCCGCTGCGGGTCGAGGGGGAGACCCCATTCCTCTTCGACGCGCACGACGTCGGCGCCGCACCGACGCGCCACCTCGCACATCCGGTCGCCGAACACCCCGTTGGCGCCGACGATTGCCGTGTCACCGGCCTCGAGCAGGTTGACGAAGCACGCCTCCATCCCCGCCGATCCGGTACCGCTGACGGGGAAGGTCAACAGGTTGGTGGTGCGGAAGACGGTGCGGAGGCGCGCCATCGTCTCGTCCATGATGGCGAGGAACTCGGGATCCATGTGCCCGAGCATCGGCCGGCCCAGCGCGGCGACGGCCTCCGGGTACGGGTTCGACGGTCCGGGCCCCAGCAGCAGTCGATCGGTGATGGGCATCTGCGGAGCCTAGATCGACCCGCCCGCCGACACGGGTGGGTCAGACGCGAGCGAGTACGGGGAACCAGTGTTGCAGCAGCTGCTGCACCTCCACCGCGACGTCATCACCCGCGGTCAACCCGCGGGCGATCTCCGCTGCCGCGCGCGACATGCGTGACGTCGATGTCGGGAAGGTCCACACCGTTCTCTTCGGCGACGCGCTGCACGCACTGTGCAGCGTCCCACGCCGCCTGCGCCGCGTGACGTGTGCGGTGCGAATGACGCAGCGCGCGATCGATCGCGATCGTCGTGTGCCACGTGTCGACTTCGTCGCCCGCGGTGTCGCTCGCGAGCGAACGCGCGATGTGATGGATGTCGTCCACCGACAGACGGCGGAGGGCAGCGTTGAACTCCGTCAAAGTCATGACCCCCATTCTCGGCACAAAGTGGTGTCGAGTTGGGGGATTTACGACTTCCGGGGCCGCAATTCTCCGTGAACTGCGTGTTTCCTGAGCTGTGGCCTCACGCGTGTGTGACACCTGGCTGCGCACGAGACCATCGAGAATGTCGGCCTCCGACACCAACATGTCGTCGAAACCGAGGACGCGGAAGATCCCGACGAGTACGGCGGCACCACCGACGATCACGTCGACCCGACCGGCTTCGAGCCCCGGATTGTGCGCACGCTGCGCCGCCGTCTCGGTCGCCAACGTACGGAACACGTCTTCGGCGGCCGCTTTCGTGAGTCGAAAGTGGTGGAGCTTCTCGGCGTCGTAGTCCGGGAGGCCCTGCTCGATTGCCGCGAACGGTCGTGACCGTGCCCGCCAGGCCGACGAGGGTGACCGCGTCGAGCGCGCCGGGATCACACGCGGAACCTCGGCGACCAGATCGCGCACCACCGCGACGGCATTCGACAGCTCCTCGGGCGCGGGTGGGTCGGAGTGGAGGAACTGCTCACTGATGCGTACGCATCCGATGTCGAGCGACACCAGCCCGACCGGAGAATCCGTGCCGAGCACGAACTCGGTGGAGCCACCCCCGATGTCGACCACCAGGTAGGGCGCCGGGGCATCGAGATCCGCGGTCGCCCCCAGAAACGAGAGCGCGGCCTCCTCGTCGCCGGAGAGCAACTCGGGCGTGACACCGAGCGCGTCCTGGGCCGCGGCGAAGAAGTCGTCGCGGTTGGTCGCGTCGCGCGCGGCGCTCGTGGCAGTCGCGCGGATGTCGGTGACGTCATGCTCCCGCAGCGCGTCGCGGTATTCGCGCAACACCACGGCGGTCCGTTCGATCGCGGCGGGCCCGAGCGCGCGGTTCCCGTCGACCCCCTCGCCGAGCCGGGTGATACGCATGCGGCGATCGATCGGGACGACCTTGGCCTCGCGAGGAGACGAACCGTCGACCTCGGCCACGAGGAGGCGCACCGAGTTGGTCCCGATGTCGACCGCCGCCACCCGCTTCACCGCACCACCGTCACCAGCTGCTGAGCCGTCCACCGGCCGACGATGTCGTCACCGCCCGCGAGCAGGTGGGCGTAGTGGGCGTGGAGACACTTGACCCCCCGTCGGGTGCCGCCGACACCGCCCGAGGGGCGTGGACCGGCGTGGTCCGATGGGATCTGGGTGTCGCGCTCGGCGGCGTAGGCGTCGTGGGCGGCCTGGAGCTCGGCGGCGTCGACCGCGGCCTGGGCCCGGCGCACTCCCCCGGCCGCCTCGAGTCGCGAGACGGCGGCAGTGAGATCGGCGTCGACGAGCCAGTAACGCGTCGGCATCGGCGCACCGGTGCGCGTGAACGGCGCGTTGCGAATGACCACCGGGGCGCCGGATGCGTCGCGCACCACGACGTCGAACTCGGCCTGCGGTTCGCGCCCCAGGAGCGCGGTGAGCGCGACGACGTCGTCCGCGGTGGCCATGCCCCCTATGTTACGGAGCCGGCTGCGTCGGGGTCACGGCCGGCGGCACCGTCGACGTGGTGGGGGCGGGCAGGACGACGAACGCCCGCTCCCCCGGCTTCACCAATCCGTACTTCTCGCGTGCGAGTCGCTCGATCTCGGAATCCGTGCTCAGCTTCTTCGACTCGCGCGTCATTCGCGCGTTCTCGGCCTGGAGGAGCTCGAGTTGTGCCTGGGCCTTGTTGGTGGCGTCGCGCTGGTCCAGAAAGGTTCGCGTCGGGTAGACGAACGCGAACAGCAGACCTACGAGCACGACGAGGAACAGCGCGGTGCGCATCGACGGCCGCCGTCGCCGTACGCGCGGTGGCGCGGCGCGGCTGGCGCGGCTGGCGTGGTTTGGGTGGTTTGCGGGGTGCCCGGCGTTCAGGCACCGCGACCACCCGCCGCCAACGTGGCGCGGCCGAGGTACGCCGCGATCGGACCCAGCTCCTCTTCGATCCGCAGGAGTTGGTTGTACTTCGCGACCCGGTCACTTCGTGCCGGGGCGCCGGTCTTGATCTGCCCGCAGTTGGTCGCGACCGCGAGATCGGCGATGGTGGAGTCTTCGGTCTCACCTGATCGGTGCGACATCATCGCGGCGTAGCCATGGCGTCCCGCGACGTACATCGTGTCGAGCGTCTCCGAGAGGGTGCCGATCTGGTTGACCTTCACCAGGATCGAGTTGGCGACCCCGAGCTCGATGCCCCGTTCCAGCCGCTCGACGTTGGTGACGAACAAGTCGTCGCCGACCAGTTGCACCCGGGAATCGAGACGCTCCGAGAGCGCGTACCCATCCGTCCCAATCGTCCTCCGACATCCCGTCTTCGATCGAGACGATCGGATAGCGGTCGCAGAGTTGCGCGAGACGGTCGGCCCACTCCGTCGGCGCATAGTCGACGCCCTCACCGGCGAGGACGTACCGGCCGTCGGTGAACAGCTCGGTCGATGCGACGTCGAGCGCGAGCGCGATCTCTTCACCGGGCCGGTACCCCGCGGCTTCGATGGCCGCGAGGAGCAGGGTCAGTGCCTCTTCGTTCGACGGCAGGTTCGGCGCGAAGCCACCCTCGTCGCCGAGCGCGGTCGACAGCCCTCGGTCCTTCAGGAGCCCCTTGAGCGCGTGGTAGGTCTCGACGCCCCACTGCAACGCCTCGGTGAAACTGACCGCGCCGACGGGCGCGAGCATGAACTCCTGCACGTCGACGTTGGAGTCCGCGTGCGCACCGCCGTTGAGCACGTTCATGAACGGCACCGGCAACACGTGCGCGTTCGCGCCCCCGACGTAGCGGTAGAGCGGCAGATCGGCGTCGTCGGCGGCCGCCTTCGCAACCGCGAGCGACACGCCGAGAATCGCGTTCGCCCCCAGACGCGACTTCCCGTCGGTTCCGTCGAGGGCGATCAGTTCGTCGTCGACGAGGCGCTGGTCCGTGGCTTCGAGCCCCACGATCGTGTCGGCGATCTCCGTGTTCACGTGCGCGACTGCGCCCCGCACCCCCTTCCCGCCGTACCGGTCACCACCGTCGCGCAGCTCGTGGGCTTCGTGCGCGCCGGTGCTCGCGCCGCTCGGAACGATGGCCCGGCCCCGGGCCCCGGAGAGCAACTCGACGTCGACTTCGACGGTAGGGTTTCCCCGGGAATCGAGGACCTCGCGGCCCACGATCTCCACGATCGTGCTCATGTTCGCCGAAACCCCCGGTGGCTCCTGTGGCTGATGTGACCAGTGAGCCTACGAGACGCAGCGGAGGCGTGGGCGGAGCCCGGGACGCCGAAGCGGAGGCGACCGTCGAGAAGGCCTTCAATCCCTTTGAACCGGGCTTCACCGACGATCCGTACCCCCAGTTCGCCGAGCTCTGTGCCACCAACCCCGTGCAGCAGACGCCGCTCGGGCTGTGGGCCCTGTTCGGCTACGACGACGCGATCCGGATCCTCCGGGATCCCCGGCTCAGCGTGGAGGACAAGAACGTCGTGGGGGTGAACCCGCGGGCGGAACTCCGGGAGCACATCCTCGGGAGCCGGCAGGAGCGCGGCACCCACCAGATCCTCAACCTCGACCCGCCCGACCACACGCGCCTGCGGGGACTGGTGCAACAGGTGTTCACGCCCCGCGTCGTCGAGCAACTCGCACCGCGGGTGCAGACGCTCGTCGACGAGGCACTCGATGCGGTCCGGGCCCGCGGCGACGACATGGATGTGATCGCCGACCTCGCGTTCCCGCTCCCCTTCCGGGTGATCTCGGAGATGCTGGGCATGCCCGCATCGGACCAGGATCAATTGCGGGACTGGGCCCACACGCTCACGCTGAGCCTCGAGCCGTTGCTCGCCGTGCAGCACACCGAGGAGATCCTCGCCGCGTCCGACCACATGATCGAGCACGTGCTCGACGCGATCGAGTGGAGCGCGTGCATCCGGCGGACGACCTGCTGTCGGCGCTCATTGCCGCCGAGGACCACGGCGACCGGCTCTCCCCCGACGAGCTCCTCGACCAGGTCATCCTGCTGTATGTCGCCGGGCACGAGACGACCGTCAACCTCATCGGCAACGGCACGCTCGCGCTCCTGCGCGACCGCGTCCAGCTCGAGCGATGGCGCGACGATCCCGCCCTCGATGTCAACGCGGTCGACGAATTGTTGCGCTACGACTGCCCGGTCCAGTTCTCGCGTCCGCGTCACCACGTCGGAGCTCGCGGTCGGTGACCGGACGATCGAGCCGGGAGTGTTCGTGCTCACCTGCCTGGCGGCGGCCAACCGCGACGCGGCGAAGTGGGGCGCGGACGCGCAGGTGCTGGACCTCGGGCGCACCGGTGCCGCGCAGCATCTGGCCTTCGGCTCCGGGATCCATCACTGCCTCGGTGCGGCCCTCGCCCGGCTCGAAGGACGCATCGCGCTGGGCACCCTCATCCGCCGGTTCCCGAACGTCGAGCTGGCGACCGACCAACCGGCGTGGAACGGCCGCCTCGTGTTGCGGGGCCTCGACCGGCTGCCGGTGACCCTCGCCGCGGAATAGTTGTGTGCGCAACTAGGTTGTCTCGGTGAACCCGAGGAGGCCGCCATGCCCGCAGTGACCGTCGCCAACCCGCTCGCACTCCCGCGTCTCACGCCGCCCGATCCCGCCACCGCGCGTCCGCGATCGGCGCTGCGGACGGTGCCTGCGCACCACGCCATCGAGGGCGCCGGGTTCGAGGTGTGGCGTCCCTTCCCGGGCGGCCTCGATCTCCACGAGACCGACCCGTTCCTCCTCCTGGACCAACTCGGCCCGGTCCAGTACCGACCCAACGAGGCGGTCGGCGCGCCGTGGCACCCGCACCGCGGGTTCGAGACCGTCACCTACGTCCTCGACGGCGAGATCGCGCACCACGACTCGAACGGTGGCGGGGGTGTGATCGGCGAGGGCGACACCCAGTGGATGACCGCGGGAGGCGGCATCCTCCACGACGAGGTGCCGAGCGAGCGGGCGTTGCGCGAAGGCGGACCGTCGCACGGCGTGCAGCTCTGGGTGAACCTGCCGTCGTCACTGAAGTTCACGCCGCCCCGGTACCAGGCGATCACCGGTGACAAGCTCGTGCTCTTGGCGTCAGACGACGGCGGCGCGCTCGTCCGCCTCATCGCGGGCGAACTCGCGGGTCATCCGGGCCCCGGCGACACGCACACCCCGATCACCTACGCGCACGTCGACCATCTCGCCCGGCGCGCAGTTGACGGTCCCGTGGAACCCGGAGTTCAACGCCATGGCCTACGTGCTGCTCGGGCAAGGTTTCGCAGGTGACGAGCACCGACCGGTCTCCGACCACCAACTCGTGATGTTCGGTCCCGGCGACTCGTTGACCATGCGTGCCGCCGACCACCAGGAAGGACCTTCGGAAACGCTCGAGGTCCTGCTCCTCGGCGGTCTTCCGATCCGAGAGCCGATCGCCCACTACGGGCCGTTCGTGATGAACACCCGCGAGGAGATCCGCCAGGCCGTCGACGACTTCAACGCCGGCCGCATGGGCACCATCCCCGCGCCCTGATTTCCCGAACATCTCGGAGTTCACGTGCGTATGCGCGTGCGTACTTCGAGATGTTCGGTCAGGGGGGCGAGATGTTCGGTCAGGGGGACAGGGGTGGGGAGGCTTCGAGCCACAGGGCGGCGACACCCGCGGGGTCGAGGGCGGCGAGGTCGAGGCCACGGGCGCCGGCGAGGTGCTCCATGGCCTCGAACCGACGGCGGTAGGTCGCGGCCCAGCCGCGGAGCGCGGACTCGGCGTCGACCCCGCCGGCGCGGGCCACCACGACCGCGGCCGCGAGCACCTGCGCGAGATCCGCTTCGAGGTCGTCCCCGCCCTCCCGCAGGCGCGCCACCGCCATGTCGATCCGGTCGAGTGCTTCTCCGAGGTCGCCCGGATCCAAGCCGACCGACGCGCCCTTGCGGAAGAGCTTGTGCGTGTAGAGGAGCGACGGAAGCCCGGGAGTGATGCCTTCCACGATCGACGTCGTGCCCTTTTCCTCCTTCTTGATCTGCTCCCAGTTGCGCATGACGTCGGCGGTCTCGTCGGCGACCACGTCGCCGAACACGTGCGGATGGCGACGCACCAGCTTGTCGTGGATGCCGCGAGCGACGTCGGCCATCGTGAACCCGCCGCTCTCCTGCGCGATCAGCGCATGGAAGACGACCTGGTAGAGCAGGTCACCGAGCTCGTCCTCGAGCGCGGCGTAGGCCGGCGCGGTCGATCGGACCGTCGGCCGGGAGCGCCTCGACCGCCTCCACGACTTCGTAGGACTCTTCGAGCAGGTAGCGGGTGAGCGAATGGTGATCCTGCTCGGCGTCCCACGGACACCCGCCGGGATCACGCAGTCGCTTCGCCAACTGGAACAGCCGCACCATCTCGCGCGGCACCCGTCGCGCCCGCGTCGACGAACATCGACGTGAGGTGATCGGGATCGACCGCGCCGCGATCGAGTGCTTCGAGCGCGACGCTGAACACCCGCTCGTCGGGGAGACCGAGGCGCTGGAGCAGCGTGACCGACGTCGACGGGTCGAGGTGCTCGAGGAGGGCGAGCTTCACGTCGGAGATCACGAACCCGCTGTCGCACTGCGCGATGAGCAGCGGACCCGCGAGTTCGACCAGCTCGATGGCGCGGCCATCGACGACGCGCGCGTCGCTCTCCATGGGATCGACGCCGAGGCGAGCCCACGCGAGATCGGCGAACGACAACCCCGGCACGACGGCGAGCGAGATCTCGTTGCGCAGCGCCGCCTCGTGCAGGAGTGCGACGGTCCGTTCGGCCACCGCCGGATTCCCCGGCACCGCGTACACGACCTCACCGTGCTCGCTCGCCGACGCGAGCAGCACACGCACGATCTCGGCGTAGGCGTGTTCGAGGTCGGGCGCCGCGTCGTAGGTCGCGTCGAACGACTCGAACGCAAGACCGTCAGCTTCGAGGTCGGCCACCGCGGGATGCCGGTGGGTTCGTACGAATCGGTGCGCCGAAGCCTCGATGGCCGCGCGCGTGCCAGCGGCAACACGTGATCGGCCCCGGCCGGTCCGAGGCCCACGACGACGACCCGGCCCGGCATCACCGCGCGCTACCCGCCGGCCGCGCTGCTGCTCGGGCAGCCGGACGGCGCGCGACACGCCGTGCCGCGGGCTCCAGAACCCGTAGCGCGGGTCCACCCAGATGTCGGACCGCTTCAATTTCGCGGTGAAGAACGCGGCCACCTTGGCGTCGGAGTCGAGCCCGAGGGCCTTCGGATACGCGTAGTTGTCGAGCAGCGCATGCTCCAGCGGAGCAGGCAGATCACTCACCTGGAACGTGACCTGGTTCTGTTGGAGCAGGTTGTCGATGACGGCGCGCTGCGCCTCGCGGTCCTTGTCGCTGACCGTCACCTTGGCCTGCTCCGCACCCTGGCGGAACAGCTCGTTGCGGATCTGGAGATCGAGCCAGGTGGTGGCGAAGTTGGCGCTGACCGCACCCTTCGTCGTGGTCGGCGACATCCCGAAGACCTTCGCGACCTTCGCCGCCGAGTCGGGGTCCGCGAGCGCCTCGAGGTCGTCGTCGACCGTCGCCTGCGACACCTTGGTGTCGTTGACCCGGTACCCGACGGGACTGAAGTTGCCCGCGCTCGCCGCCACCGCCGCGATCGACGCCCCGACCACGCACAGCACGGTGATGACCGCGATGAGAATCAGGGGCAGTCGGCGCTTCATGGCGCTGCGGAGGCTAGCCCCGATTCCTCGAGAGAGGTCTCCGCGGAGGCGGGGACCGGGGCCGGGACCGGGAGCAATTCCTGCAGCAGGTCGACGATCGCGGTGGCGACCTGCGCGGCCGGGGCCGTGAGCGGCACCACGAGCTCGTCGTCCTTGGCCACCGCCTTGGCGGCGAGACGGCGCAACCGCACCTTCTGCGACTCCTTCAGGGTGATCCCCGCGATCCGTGCCGTCCCGCGTTGCACGGTGATGCTCCGGATCCCCAACCGCACGCATTCGACGCGCAACCGGGCGACGTCGAGCAGCGCGACCGCCGACGCGGGTGGCGGTCCGTAGCGATCCTCCCACTCGGCCCGGACATCGTCGACATCGTCGTTCGACGTGACCCCCGCGAGTCGACGGTAGGCCTCCATGCGGACGTCGTCGCGCGCTACGTACTCACGCGGGAGATTCGCATCGACGGGAACGTCGATGGTGATGTCGACCGGTTCCGGTACCGGCTCTCCCTTCAACTCCCCGACCGCCTCGGTGACCATCTGGCAGTACAGATCGAAGCCGACGGCAGCAATGTGACCGGATTGCGCCGCGCCGAGCAGGTTCCCCGCACCCCGGATCTCGAGGTCCCGCATCGCGATCTTGAATCCCGAACCGAGCTCGGTGAACTCACCGATGGTCTTGAGCCGCTCGTACGCTTCCTCGCTCGATACGCGGTCCGCTGGGTGCAACAAATACGCGTAGGCGCGCTGACCTCGTCGACCAACCCGTCCACGTAGCTGGTACATCTGCGCCAGCCCGAGCAGGTCGGACCGGTCGACGACCAGGGTGTTGACCGTCGGCATGTCGATGCCGCTCTCCACGATCGTGGTACACACCAGCACGTCGAACTCGCGCTCGGAGAAGTCGAGCACGACCCGCTCGAGTCGACTCTCGTCCATCTGCCCGTGCGCGACCGCGACGCGCGCTTCCGGCACCAGCGCACGTACGTTCTCGGCGACGAGTTCGATGTCGCGCACACGGTTGTGCACGTAGAACACCTGACCTTCGCGCAGGAGTTCACGACGGATCGCCTCGGCAACCGCGCGGTCGTCGTACTCGCCGACGTAGGTGAGGATCGGCTGGCGGTCCTCCGGCGGCGTGTTCACCAGCGAGAGGTCACGGATACCGGTGAGCGAGAGCTCGAGCGTGCGTGGGATGGGCGTCGCGGTGAGCGTGAGCACGTCGACGTTCGTCGACATGTGCTTGATGAGCTCTTTGTGCTGCACGCCGAAGCGCTGCTCTTCGTCCACGACGAGGAGGCCGAGGTGCTTGGGCTTCACGTCGGACGAGAGGAGGCGGTGGGTACCGATCAACACGTCGACCGCGCCCGATTCGAAGTCCCGCACCACCGCGTGCTGCTCCTTGGCCGACAAGAAACGCGACAACACCTCCACCCGCACGGGATAGTTCGCGAAGCGCTCGCGGAACGTCTGGCCGTGCTGACCCGCAAGCAGCGTGGTCGGGACGAGGACCACCACCTGGGTGCCGTCCTGCACCGCCTTGAACGCCGCCGCGCACGGCGACCTCGGTCTTCCCGTAGCCCACGTCGCCGCAGACCAGGCGGTCCATCGGGATCGGGCGTTCCATGTCGTCCTTGACGTCGTGGATGGCCTGCAGTTGGTCGGGCGTCTCCTCGAACGGGAACGCCTCCTCGATCTCGTGCTGCCAGGGAGTGTCGGGCCCGAAGGCCCGGCCCGGTGTCGCCAGTCGCCGGCGATACAGCACGACGAGCTCTTCGGCGATCTCGCGCACCGCGCTGCGGACCCGGGCCCGTTGCTTCTCGAAGTCGGCGCCACCCATGCGGTTGAGCGTCGGGGCCTCGCCACCGGTGTACTTGCGCACCAAGCCCACCTGATCGGTGGGCACGTAGACCTTGCCGTCCTTGAACTCGAGCCACAGGTAGTCGCGCTCGATGCCGGCCATCGTGAGCGGCTTCATCTCGAGGTACCGACCGACGCCGTGTTGATGGTGCACGACGTAGTCACCGGGCTCGAGCGCCTCGTAGTAGTCGTGACCGCGGCGAGCACCACGCGCGCGACGGTGCACGCGCCGACGCCCGGTGAGGTCGGCTTCGGCGACGAGCGCGAGCTTCACACTCGGGAGCACCACCCCGCGTTCGAGGGGCGCGACGAGGAGCCGCACCGCGCCCGGCGCCGGCTCGCCGGACGCGACGTCGAGTCCTTCGCCGGCCAGGATGTCGTGCAGTCGCTGCGACGACCCCGTCCCCTCAGCGGCGAGGACGATGCGGTAGCCATCGCCCAACAGCGCGCGCAGTCGGCGCGCCAGGGCGTCGGAGTCGCCGACGACAGGATCGAACGCGCTCGCCGCCACGCGCGGCGTGTCGGGGTTCTCGGGGGTCGCGAGCAGCGACACCGCGCCCGCACGGGTGTGCGCGAGCAACCGGTCGAAGTCGAGCGAGAGTCGCGGGAGGTCGCGCTCCCCGCCGGCGCCCCAGGTCACGGCGAGCGTGCCCGCCAACGATGCTTCCTCGTCGAGCAGTTCCTGGGCGCGGTCGCGCATCCGCTTGGGTTCGACGAGCAGCACCATCGCGTCGTCCGGCAGCAGATCGGTCAGCAGGTGTTCGCGATCGGTGAGCCAGGGCAACCACGACTCCATGCCGTCGAACACCTGACCTTCGGCGAGTCGTTCCCACTGCTCGCGCCCCCACGGCTGTTCCGCGACCAACGCGGCGGCGCGCTGCCGCACGTCGTCCGTCGGGAGCAGCTCCCGGGTCGGGAAGATGTACGCCTCCGCAACTTCGTGAGTCGAGCGCTGGTCGGCAACCGCGAAGGCGGAGAGCCGGTCGACCTCGTCGCCCCACAGGTCGATGCGCACCGGATGGTCGTCGGTCGACGGGTAGACGTCGACGATGGACCCCCGTACGGCCACCTCGCCCCGCGCTTCCACCTGGTATTCGCGCCGGTAGCCGCCGGCGACGAGGCGCGCCACCAGCTCGTCGCGATCGACCTGGTCCCCGGGCCGGATCACCACCGGCTCGACGTCCTCCGCGTGGGGCCCCAGCCGCTGCACGAGCGCCCGGACCGGTGCGACGACCACCGCCGGGGGTGCTCCCGATCGCAACCGCCACATCACCCGCAGGCGGCGGCCCATCGTCTCCAACGACGGCGACACCCGTTCGAAGGGCAGGGTCTCCCACGCCGGGAAGTGCTCGACGTCGTCGGGGCCGAGGAACTGCACGAGGTCGCGCACCAGGCGCTCGGCCTCGGCCCCGGTCGGCACCGCGACGAGGATCGGTCGCCGGCTGGTCGTGCCCGCAACCGCGGCCACGAACACTGACCGAGCCGCATCGGGGACCGCGACCGTGGAGTGACGCGAGATGACCACGCGGAGCGCGGGCTCCTCGGCGAGGAGCGAAGGGAGGGAGGCGAGGGGCGGTGTGGGCGAGGTCATGGGCGCGGAGTCGACCGAGGAGCGCGTGTCAGTTGTAGCGGTTCATGGCGACGTCGACGCCGTCCGACGCGATGCGTTCGACCGCGTCCGCGGCCTCTTCGATGGTGACGTCGATCTCGGCCCGCTCCCGCTTCGAGAACTTCTTCAGCACGTGCTCGACACCTTGTTCCTTGGACACGGGCTTCCCGACCCCGATCCGGACGCGCAGGAATTCGTCGGAGTGCAGGTGCGCTTTGATCGATCGCAGGCCGTTGTGCCCGGCAAGACCACCGCCGGCCTTCACCTTGAGCGCGGCGACCGGCAAATCGAGTTCGTCGTGGACGACGACGATCTGCTGGGGTTCGACGCCGTACCGGCGAGCGAGCGCCACGACCGCGAGGCCCGAGTCGTTCATGTACGTGAGTGGGACGGCCAACGCGACCAGCGCATCGCCGACGCGCACCTGATCCGCCCGCGCCCGCTCCTTGCCTTTGCGCAACTTGGCGCCGTGACGCTGCGCGAGCAGCTCGACCGTCTCCGCGCCGACGTTGTGGCGTGTACGCGCGTAGTCGTCGCCCGGATTGCCGAGCCCCACCACGAGCAAGTCGGCGGCGGTGCCCCGACGCCGCAACACGGGTTACTCGTCGCCGGCGTCGTCCGACGCTTCGGAGGTGGAGTCGCCCTCGGCAGCTTCGCCTTCGACGCCTTCACCCTCTTCACCCTCTTCGGCCTCGGTCACGACCCGCGGCGCCGCCACCTGGGCGATGACGAAGTCGGACTCCGCGTGGGTGACCACACCCTCGGGAAGCGGCATGTCTTCGACGCGCAGCTGGTCGCCGATGGCGAGTTCGGTCACGTCGATCTCGATCGACACGGGAATGTTGCCCGGCATCGCCTCGACCGTGAGGTTGAACAGCAGCTGCTCGAGGAGTCCGCCGTCGCGCACGCCGGTCGCCTCACCGACCAGGTGGACGGGGATCTCGGCGCTGACCGCGATGTCGCGGCTGATGCGGATGAAGTCGACGTGCACCAGCTCACCCTTCGTGGGGTGACGGTGAATCTGGCGGGCCAGCGTGAGCACGCTCTCGCCGTCGACATCGAGGGTGATCAGCGTGTTGGCGCCACTCTCCCCGGCGAGGATGTGCTGCAGCTCGCGCGCGGGCACGGTGATGGACACGGTGTCGGTGTCGAGGCCGTAGACGACCGCAGGCACCTTGCCCTGGCGGCGCAGGCGGCCTGACGGGCGCGAGCCGAGGTCGGTCCGCTTCTCGGTGGCGAGGGTGATGTCAGGCATGGCGCGCGAAGCCTTTCGGGGCTCAGAGGGCTCAGAAAACGAAGCGCTTCAGCTTAGCTGCCGCGCTCGCCCCGGCTCAGACGTTGTCGCCGCGGAAGATCTCGCTGACGCTGGTGTCCTGGAAGACGGCGTCGAGGGCCTCGGCGATGATCGGGGCGATCGAGAGCACCTGGAGCGCGTCGAACCGCTTGTCGTCGGGGATCGGGAGGGTGTTCGTGACGACCACCTGGCGCACGGGCGCGTTCTTCAACCGGTCGACGGCCGGACCGGAGAGCACGCCGTGGGTCGCTGCCACCCACACTTCTCGGGCGCCCCGGGCCATGAGCAGGTTGACCGCGGAGACGATGGTCCCCGCGGTGTCGATCATGTCGTCGACCAGGATGCACACGCTCCCCGAGACGTTCCCGACGACGTCGGTGGCCTCGGCCACGTTGTGGGTGCCCTTGGGCCGACGTTTGTCGATGAACGCGAGATCGGACTCGACGTTCGACTCCCCCAGGCAATTGGCGAACCGCCGCGCCAACTTCAAGCCACCGGCGTCGGGCGACACGACTACGACCTCACCCTCGCCCGCCACCTCACGCGCCAGGTAGTCGGCGAGGAGCGGCACCACGGTCAGGTGGTCGACCGGACAGTCGAAGAAGCCCTGGATCTGCCCGGTGTGGAGGTCGACGGTGACGACGCGATCGGCGCCCGCGACCGTGAGCAGGTCGGCGAGCAGACAGCGCCGAGATCGGCTCGCGGCCTTCGGCCTTCCGGTCCTGCCGGGCGTAGCCGTAGAACGGACACACCGCGGTGATCCGGCACGCCGACCGCGCGCTTGGCGGCGTCGATCATGAGTAGTTGCTGCATGATGCGATCGTTGATCGGCTCGCAGTGGCTCTGCACGACGAACACGTCGGCGCCGCGGATGCTCTCGCCGTAGCGCGCGTAGAGCTCACCACTCGCGAAGGTGCTCAACTTCACGTCGCCGAGCGGGCTCCCGATGCACTCCGCGATCTCGCGTGACAGGTCCTCATTCCCCTGCCCCGCGAACAGCATGAGCGTCTTCTTCGAGACCGTTTCCATCTACGCGCCCTCTCCGCTGTCGTCGTCAGGTTCGCTCCGTGCACCGGCATCCTCGCGCTTCGCGACCCAGCCTTCTTCGATCGACGCCGGAACGCCCTTGGCCAACGCGCCGGGCGGAACGTCACGCGTCACCACTGCCCCCGCGGCGGTGTACGCGCCCTCGCCCACCTCGACCGGCGCCACGAGCACGGTGTTCGAACCGGTCCTGGCGTTCTTGCCCACCTTCGTCTGGTGTTTTCGCTTGCCGTCGTAGTTCGCGGTGATGTTGCCGGCGCCGATGTTGGCACCCGCGCCGATCTCGGCATCGCCGACGTAGGAGAGGTGCGGCACCTTCGCCCCTTCGCCGATCTCGGAGTTCTTGATCTCGACGAACGTGCCGACGTGGGCGTCGGTCGCCAGGCGGGTACCGGGCCGCAGGGACACGTACGGGCCGACGGTCGCGCCGTCGCCGATCTCGGCCTCGCGGGCAACGGTCTGGCGCACGACCGCGCGCTCGCCGACGACGGTGTCGACCAGGTGGGTGTCGGGACCGATCACCGAACCGGCGCCGACCGCCGTGCGACCCTCCAGGATCGTGCCCGGCAACAACGTGACGTCGGGCGCGAGCTCGACCGTCGTGTCGAGGTAGGTGCGCGACGGATCGACCATGCTGACGCCGGCGCGCATCCATCCGACGTTGATGCGCGCCCGCAGCTCGGACTCGGCTTCGGCCAGCTGCGCACGGTCGTTGACCCCCACCGCTTCGGTGGGGTCGTCGGCCTCCACCGCGAGGACGACGTGACCGGCCTGGCGCAGCACCTCGACCACATCGGTGAGGTAGTACTCGCCCTGCGCGTTCTCCGGGCTCAGCCGCCGTAGCGCGGGCGCGAGGAACCCACGTCGGAAGCAGTAGATCGAGGGGTTGATCTCGTCGATCTCGAGCTCGCCGGGATCGGCTTCGGCGTGTTCGACGATGCGCTCGACGCGGCCGTGCTCGTCGCGCACGATGCGTCCGTAGCCCGTCGGGTCGGAGACCCGCGCGGTGAGCAGCGTCGCGGCGGCGTCCGCGTGGCGGTGTTCGGTCGCGAGCTTGGCGAGCGTCTCCGCCCGGAGGAGCGGCGCGTCACCCATCACGATGATGAGATCGTCTTCGAGGTCGAGATCGTCGGCGAACGCCGTGAGCGCCACGCTGACCGCGTCGCCGGTGCCCCGCTGCTTGTGTTGTTCGACGAATTCGACGGGCACGTCGCCGTTCAGCTGCTCCTGCAGCGTCTTGGTGACGTGCTCGGCGGCGTGACCGACCACCACCACGATCCGTTCGAGCGGCAGCGCTTCCAACGCATCGAGCACGTGCAGCAGCATCGGACGTCCGCACAGCGGGTGCAGGACCTTCGGCGTGGACGATCGCATCCGCGTGCCTTCGCCCGCCGCCAGCACCACCGCACTCACCGGCCGGATCTGCGTCGTCATGTTCATCCTCACTGGGGGTGCTCGGGGGCGAGGTTTCGAACCTCGACTTGGGACTCCAAAGGACCCCGTGCTGCCGTTACACCACCCCCGACCGTCCGTGAGAACGGTACCTGATGTGCAGTATCGGACCGGGGCCGACTAACTTGCGGTCCGCCATGGGCTCACTGATCAAGAAGCGCCGCAAGCGCATGAGGAAGAAGAAGCACAAGAAGCTTCTGAAGAAGACGCGCTGGCAGCGCCGGCAGCAGGGCCGATAAGACGCTTTTTGGCGTCAGTCGTGCGCCGCATAGCCCGCACGAGTGACGCCAAAACCAAGTGGCGAGTGGCGAGTGGCGAGTGGGGTGACGCTCAGCTCGCGAGGCGAACACCTCGGGTCACACTGGTGGTTCCGACCACGGGGACGCGCAGCCGTCGCCCGACCTGCTCGACCAGTGCCGGAAGCTTGCGCGCGTCGGCGATCGGTACGACGTAGGCCGAGCCGCTGCCGGCGAGGAGCGCGGGCGCGCCCGTCGCCGCCTCCAACGCGATGCGGAACTCGCGCATCTGCGGCTCCAGTGCTTCGGCGGCCGGCTCGAGGTCGTTGACCAGCTCGGGCACGAGGTGCTGGATCCGTCGCGGCGCCGGCACGGCGCGGTCCGCCTGCGGGCCACCGAGCTTGTCCCACGCCTTGTACACGTCCGGTGTCGACAGCCGGAACGGCGGGATCGCCACGACGAACGCCAGCCCGGAGGGCACCGCGACGGGCTCGACGATCTCACCCCGTCCGCGCATCCACGCCGCGCCCCCTTGCACACAGAACGGGACGTCGGACCCCACCTCTGCCGCGAGGGCCATCACGCCGTCGTCGTCGATGTCGACGGCGAGGAGCTCCCGGACGGCGAGCAACGCGGCGGCCGCGTCGGCGGAGCCACCCCCGAGACCGCCACCGGCGGGTATGCGCTTGCGCAGCACGAGGCGGACCCCGTGGCCGGAACGACCGGCTTGCACGAGCAACTTCTCCGCCGCGATGAACGCGAGGTTCTGATGGTCCGAGGGGATCTCGTCACTCACCCCGTCGCGCACGACCTCGACCTGCACCCCACCGGGCGCCGGTACCGCGAACGCCTCGAGCACATCGCGCGGCTGTCCGAGCGAGACGACCAACGATTCGATGTCGTGGTACCCGTCGCGCCGGCGCCCGAGCACCCGCAGTGACAGGTTCAACTTCGGGTAGGCCGTGGCGCGGACCCGGGCCAGCGTCACGCTGCCTCCATTGGGCGTTCGCTACTCGGCGGGATACCCGCCTCGCTCACGCTCACGCCGGCTCCGCCAGCACCGCGGCGCTGCGGGCCACGGCCGCCCATTCCTCGAGCCCGAGCGCCTCCGCGCGCGCCGTCGGTGCGACCCCTGCGGCGGTCAACACCGCGGGAGTGCGATCACCGAGGGCCGGGAGCAACGAGCGTCGCAACATCTTCCGGCGCTGCGCGAACCCGGCGCGCACCAGTGTGAACAGTGCGTCGGCCGAAGGCACCGCGACCGGCGGCGCTGGACGCCGCTGCAAGCGCACCAACGCCGACTCGACCTTCGGCCGGGGCACGAACACCGTCGGGGGCACCAGGCCCACCACCGCCGCCTCGGCGAAGTACGCGACCTTCACCGAAACCGCGCCGTACTGCGGGTCGCCGACCCCGGCGGCCAGACGCTCTCCGACCTCGCGCTGGACCATCACCAGGATCCGGTCGACGAGCGGCGCGTCTTCGAGGATCCGCATGACGACGGGCACAGCAATGTTGTAGGGCAAATTCGAGACACACGCCCACGCCTCCGTCCCGGCGCCGAGCAGCGACCCGAGGTCGACGGCACACGCGTCGCCGACCTCGATGCGAACGCGCGCCGCGGCGTCGGCCGTCACCAGCACCGAACGCAACACCTCCGCCAGGCGTTCGTCGAGTTCGAGCGCCACGACGTCGTGACCGGCGGCGAGCAGCGCCAGCGTCAGCGATCCCAGTCCCGGCCCGATCTCCAGCACCGGGGTTCCGGCTTCGAGCTCCGCGCGCGCCACGATCCGACGGGCGGTGTTCGGGTCGACGAGGAAGTTCTGACCCAGGCTCTTCTTGGGTCGGAGGCCGTGCTCAGCGAGCAGCGTGTTGACCGTCGCCGGAGTGAGCATCGCCATCGGCGGTGAAACTACCGGGTGAGGGTCAGTTCGTTCGGATGCTCGCGTGCGTGGGCGTCAAGTCCGGTTGGGCCAGTGCAACACGTTGTTGGCACAGCCCCACGGATCCCAGCCGAGGTCGGCGTAGATGCGCATCCCCACGATGATCTGCTGTTCGCGTGTCGCGAGACCGGCGTTGGGCGCGAACTCCGTACCCCCGTAGGCCCGCCACGTACCGCGGTAGATGCCGAGGCCGCCGTCGTAGCCGTTGGGCGCGGCGTCGACGGTGTCCCACCGACCACCCGACTCGCACTGCGCCAACTCGTCCCAGTGCGGGTCGGCCTGGGTGCCGTACCCCATGATCCGCGGCACCGGCTCCACCGATGGCACCTCGGACAGCAACGTGCGATCGCCCTTCGACCCGTTCTCCACCCGTTGGCGGTAGGTGATGACGAGTGTGCCGGCCTTCCCGGCCTGGAGCTCACGGGTCTGGCCGATGGGGAGATCGGGATCGGCCTGTTGCACGGTGTCGAACGGGATCTTCCGGGTCTCCTGCGTGACGGCGGCGCCGACCCGCACGACCGAGACGGTGGTCCCGTCGACCAGCACGGTGTCGCGCGTCGGCACCACGTAGTCGTCGCCGACGAGGCTCACGTTGTACGACTGCAGCAGTTCGTCGACGGTGTGCGAGGGCGAGTCGAACGTGACCGTCTGGTTGTCGACCTTCAGCGAGCCACTCATGCGGGTGCGGTAGACGACGCTCGATCCCGCGGCGAGGCGGCCGGGCTCGTTGCGCACGGCGACGAGCTTGCCGAGCTGGAGCTGGCGGGCCAACCCCTCGGTCGAGTGTTCGACGGTGCGCACGGTACGGGTCGAACCGTCGATGTCGACGGTGACCGGGAACGCGGTGGAGGACGTCCACGTGGAGCCCGTCGTGCAGCGCGGTCGACGCGGGCGGCACCACCGCGTCATCCGCTCCGAGGTGCACGTGCTCGCCGGCAAGCAGCGCGCCGACCGTGGTGGAGTTGGTGCGCATCTGCCGGCGGGTGCCGTCGACCACCAGCGACACCTTGGATCCGCCCGGGGCGAGGAGCTGGCCACCGGCCCAGATCCCGGCGACGACGGTGGCGGTGACGAGGAGCGCGATGAAGACGCCCCGCACCGGGAACCGCC
This sequence comes from uncultured Actinomycetes bacterium, assembly GCA_963726965.1. Classification (GTDB taxonomy): domain Bacteria; phylum Actinomycetota; class Acidimicrobiia; order IMCC26256; family DASPTH01; genus DASUAS01. Next base: position 256,823 of record CAVSEI010000010.1, read on the forward strand.
CGACCCCCGTGCGCCGGCGGCCGCCCGGGGGCGTCGCGCCTTCGTCGAGCAGCTCGGAGACCGGCACGAGCTCGTCGACGCTCGGGAGGGGCAACCAGGACGTGGGATCGTGCGGCTCGGCGCGCGCCGGCGACGGTGCCGACGAGGCCTCGGCGGCCGCGAGGGCGTCAGCGACGACCGCTTCGGCTTCGGCGACGACCGCGGCCTGCACCTCGGGGTGAGGGTCGAGCAGCGCGTGCACCGAGGGGAGCTCGTGGACGTCGTCGGGGAGCGGGAGCCACGCCGACGCATCGTGCGGTTCGGCTCGCGCGGGCGACGGCGAGACCACGGCCTCCAGCGCCACGAGGTCGATCTCGTCGCCGGGCGTGTCGACCACGGGGGTCGCCTCTTCCAGCAGGGTTGCGATCGACGGGAGGCCGTGCGGATCGGGCACCGGCAACCACGAGGCCGCATCGTGCGGTTCCGCGCGCGTGGGCGACGGCCCGATGACGCGCGCGACGTGCGCGGGGAGCGCAGCGCGGGTGCGGCGAAAGTGAACCCTTACGGTCGACGCGCGGCCGACAGGACGGTTCGGGTGCTCGGCGATCGGGTTCCGCCCCTTGCGTCGGCGATGAAGGAGGTGTCGCCCTGAGCTTCCACCCGGCCCGGCGACGAGATGATCACCGTAGTCAAGCGCGCCCCCGCGGACAATGACCCGGGGATCCCGATCCTATTCATGCAGGTCAGAGGGGTGCCCGAAGACGATCGTGGCGTTGTTCCGGGTCGCGGCCGCGACCTCCTCGACGGGGAGCCCGGTCGCGGTGGCGAGCGCGGCTCCGACCTCGACGACCCACGCCGGGCGGTTCGGACGGCCGCGGTACGGCACCGGCGCGAGGTACGGCGCGTCGGTCTCGACCAGCATCCGCTCGAGCGGTACCCGCGCCGCCGCCGCGCGCACGTCGTCCGCGTTCTTGAAGCTCACGATGCCGCTGAACGAGAGGTACGCGCCGAGCTCCAGCGCGCGCTGCGCTTCGGCGGGCCCACCGGTGAAGCAGTGGAAGACCGTGCGCGACGGCACGCCGGCATCTGCGAGCACCCGGAACGTGTCATCCCAGGCGTCGCGCGAGTGGATCACCAGGGCGCGATCGAGACGATGCGCGAGCGCGATCTGGGTGCGGAACGCAGTCTCCTGCGCCGCTCGGTCGGAGTGTTCGTAGAAGAGGTCGAAGCCCGCTTCGCCGACGCCGACCACGAGATCGCGGTGATCGGTCGCCAGCGTCTCGAGCGCAGCCCACTCTTCGGACAGACGCACCGCGTCGTGAGGGTGCAGGCCGACGGTGGCGCGGACCTCGGGGTGCCGCGCGGCCAGGTCGACCGCGCGGCGCGACGACGCGAGATCGGTCCCGACACACACCATCGCGACGACGCCTGCGTCGCGGGCCTCGGCGATGGCGGTCTCGGGATCGTCGTCGGCGCCTTCCCATCCGAGGTGGCAGTGACTGTCGACCCAGGTCACGACGCCGGCTCGATGCGGGGGAAGAGCGGCGCGCCCTTCTCCACCGCCGACCCGGCCGGCAGGCCACCCCACGCGGCGGCTCCGGGGAGCCGCTGGGCCTCCGGCGCGTCGGGCAGGCCGAGGCGTCGCCACAGCTCGCCGGCCGCGCGTGGAATCAGTGGTGACGCCAGGAGCGCGACGATCCGCAGCGACTCGAGACAGTCGCCCAGCACCGCGGCGACCGCCGCGGTGTCACCCGCCTTGTGGAGGGCCCAGGGCTGGCGCTCCTCGATGTACGAGTTGGTCGCGCGGATGAGGTCCCAGACCGCGCCGAACCCGCTCGCGTAGTCGAGCGTTTCGAGATGTTCGGTGAGCGCCGCGAACGCGGTCGCGGCGGACTCCACCAGAGGACCGTCGGCGCGCGTCGCCGGCACGAGGCTGTCGCAGTAGTTGACCGCCATGTTCAACACGCGGTTGGCGAGGTTGCCGAAGTTGTTGGCGAGATCCGCGTTGTAGCGCGCCACCATGCCCTCGTAGCTGAAGTCACCGTCGGGCCCGAATCGCTGATCGACGAGGAAGTGGTAGCGGAACCCGTCGACGCCGAAGTCGGCGACGAGATCGGCCGGCGCGATCTGGTTGGCGCGGGTCTTGCTCATCTTGTCGCCGCCGACGAGCAGGTAGCCGTGGGCGAACACGGTCTGCGGCGGCGCTTCCCCGGCCGCCATCAGCATCGCCGGCCAGTACACCGCGTGCTGGCGCAGGATGTCCTTGCCGATGAGGTGGTAGTTGGGCGGCCAGTACCGGTCGAACCGCGCGCGGTCGTCGGGATAGCCGACCGCGGTGCAGTAGTTGATCAACGCGTCGAACCACACGTAGGCGACGTGGGCGGGATCCCACGGCAGCGGGATGCCCCACGAGATGGACGTGCGGCTGACCGAGAAGTCGAGCAGGCCCTGCTTGATGAGCCCGAGCACCTCGTTGCGCTTGCCCGCCGGTTGCACGGCTTCCGGATGCTCGGTGTAGTAGCCGAGGAGACGGTCTTCGTAACGGGAGAGGCGGAAGAAGTAGTTCTCCTCGGTGACGTGCTCGACGAGGGTCCCATGGATCGGGCAGCGCAGGCCGTCGTCCAGTTCGTCTTCCTTGTAGTACAGCTCGCACCCGACGCAGTAGAGACCCTCGTAGCTGTCGAGCTCGATGTCACCCGAGTCGTAGACCCGTTGGAGCATCTCCTGCACCGCCGTGCGATGCCGCGGCTCGGTGGTGCGGATGAAGTCGTCGTAGGAGATGTCGAGGTCGTCCCACGCGGCGCGGAAGAGGGCGCTGTTCCGGTCCGCCCACTCGAGCGGGGTCACGTCGTGCGCTTCGGCGGCGCGCTGGATCTTGAGTCCGTGTTCGTCGGTGCCGGTGAGGAACACGACGTCGTCGCCCCAGAGCCGCCGCCACCGAGCCAGCACGTCGGCGGCCACCGTCGTGTACGCGTGCCCGATGTGGGGCGTGTCGTTCACGTAGTAGATCGGCGTGGTCACGTAGAACGGATCGGGCATCACATCCACCCTATTGCCGCGCGTCCGGCGCCCTCACCCGCTTTGCTTGAGGCGCATCGCCGCGTCGTAGGTGCGACGGCGGGGGACGCGGAGATCCTTCGCCACCCGTGCGGCGGCGTCACGAGTCGAGAGTCCCTCGGCGAGTGCCGCGGTCACGTGGGCGTCGATCTCGTCGTCGTTGGCCTCGGGGGTGGGCGGTGCGGGCGCGAGGACCAGGACGTGCTCACCACGGGGCTCGGTGAGCTCCACGTGCCCCACCGCCTCGACCAGCGGGCCGCGCCACACCTCCTCGTGGAGCTTGGTGAGCTCGCGGGCGACGGCCACTTCGCGGAGAGGCCCGCACGCGGTCAGCAACTGCGTCAGCGTGGCGTGCACCCGTTTCGGCGACTCGTAGAGCACGACGGTCCTCGGTTCGTTGACGAGGGACGCGATCCGTTCGCGCCGCATCACGCCGCGGCGCGGGAGGAAGCCCTCGAACACGAACCGGTCGGTCGGGAACCCCGACAGGACGAGTGCGGTCAGGACCGCGCTCGGCCCGGGGACCACCTCGACCGCGAGGTCGGCGTCGAGGCAGGCCCGCACGAGCCGTTCCCCGGGATCGGAGATGCCGGGCATCCCGGCGTCGGTCACGTAGGCGACCCGGGCACCGTCGCGCACCGCATCGACGATCCACGCCGCGCCCTCACGTTCGTTGTGCGCGTGCACCGAACGCAACCGCCCGGACGCGGGCACGCCGGAATGGGTGAGCAGCGCGCGGGTCCGGCGCGTGTCTTCGGCGGCGATGAGCGTCGCATCGCGGAGCGCCTCGACGGCTCGCGGCGAGAGGTCACCGAGATTCCCGATCGGCGTCGCGACCAACACGAGCAGACCCGGCGGTGCGGTCACGCGCGCACCTCGAGCCGGTCGCCGCGTTGCACGCGCCAACGCTCGAAGGCACCCGCCTCGGCCTCGATCACGAACGCCGACCGGCGGACGAAGGGTGACACGCGCCACGGCGCCAACGTGCACGTGCGCAGCACGTCACCCGCGGCGTCGCAGAACGCGACGTCGATCGTGAATCGCATCCCGACCGTGTGCACGTTGCGACACGGTCTGAGCACGAAGGCACCCTCGATGCCGTCGCGACGCAGGAGCCCGCGCCGACGGGCCCGCCCGCGGTCGGCGATCTCCGCTGCGGCCAGCACCTCACCGTCCCGCACCAGCCAGGCCATCTCCCCCGCCCCGTCACACGTTGAAGCGGATCTCGAGAACGTCGCCGTCGACGACCTCGTAGTCCTTCCCCTCGACTCGCAGCTTGCCCTGCTCCTTGGCCTTCGTCCACGAGCCGATCTCGAGCAGGTCGCGCCAGAAGATCACCTCGGCCCGGATGAACCCGCGTTGCAGATCGGAGTGGATCACCCCGGCGCACTCGGGGGCCTTGGCCCCGGCGCGGAAGGTCCACGCCCGCGACTCGGTGTCGCCCGTGGTCAGGAAGGTCCGCCGGCCCAGCAGGTGGTACGCGGCGCGGGCAACCCGCGGCACCACTCCTTCGCCGAGCCCGAGTCCCTCGAGCAACTCGACCCGGGCCTCGGGATCGAGTTGCGCGGCCTCCGCTTCGAGCTGCAGGCAGACCCCGAGCGCCTCCACCCCGTCGCTCAGGGGCGCGACCAGCTCGTCGACCTGCTCCAGCTGGTCCTCACCGATGTTCACCACGACCAGCACGGGCTTGGTGGTGAGCAGGAAGGCGGGCGCCAGGTGCTCGCGCTCGTCGTCGGAGAGGTCGGCGCGGTAGAGGGGTGTGCCGTCGCCGAGCACCGCGGCGGCGCGCTCGAGCGCGGCGACCTCGGCGGCGAGCGACTTGTCGCCCTTGGCCGCGCGCTGCTGCCGGTAGAGGCGCCCTTCGACCGATGCCAGGTCAGCCAACACCAGCTCGAGCTCGAGGGTGTCGAGGTCGGAGCGCGGGTCGGTGTCGCCCGTCACCGACGGGTCGTCGAACGCCCGCAGCACGTAGAGGATGGCGTCGCAGTCACGGAGCGATCCGAGGAACCGGTTGCCGAGCCCTTCTCCGGTACTGGCACCCTTGACCAGCGCGGCGATGTCGACGATCTCGAAGCTCGTGTACACCAGCTTCTTCGAGCTCGACATGGCCCCGAGCAGGTCAACCCGCTCGTCGGGGACCTGGGCGAGCGCGACCGCGGTCTCGGTGGTCGAGAAGGGATGCGGCGCCACGACCGTCGACGCGCCGGTGAGCGCGTTGAACAGGCTCGACTTGCCGCTGTTGGGGAGGCCGACGAGGCCGAGACGTTCCACAGCCCTCGCAGGCTACCGGCGCGCCTGCTCCGCGCTCTCGGCCGACGACCGATGGGGCGTACGGGAGGCCCTCAACTACGATCGGCGACTTCTCCGGAGGGAAACATGAGCAAGAAGACGACGAAGCGGAAGCTGCGCTCCCGGCGCAACAAGGCCAACCACGGCAAGCGCCCGAACTCGGGCCGGCGGTAGATCAGGCAATTCCTCGATCAAGACGGTCTGGATCGCCCGGCCGATCCGGCCCCGCTCATCGTGCAGCACGCTCTCGGCGACGCCGAAGCCCGTGTGCTCGGGGAACGTCGAAGAGTCCAGGCCGACCCACTGCCCCACCGGCAACCGGTGCAGCGTGACGGTGAGATCGGGATTGATGCACGAGTAGCGGGTGCGATCGAACGCGCTCGCCACGCCGTTGCCGAAGTCGCCCGCGGCGGCCACCCGCTGGAACGGTGACGGCTCCTGCCCGGCCACGATCGGGACCGCCAGCCGCAGCCACATCCCCGCCGGACCCGGCTCGCCCCACACGCCGTGCGCCCGGCTCACCTCGACCGCGTTCCAGAAGCCGGTCCCGATGGTCCAGTTGCCACCGAGACGCTCGGGATCGCCGGGAGGTGCGAGCTCGCGGTCGGCGCCGGTGACCGGTTCGACGTCGAAGTCGACGTGCTGCTCGCGGAGGCGGAGGAGCGTGGCCCGGACCACCTCGACGTCGTCCGCGAACAACGAACCTTGCACCAACTGGACCTTCTTCCCGGGTCGGATGGTCCGGCGCTCGATGCGCAACGGGGTGAGCGGCACCGGGCGCATCAGTTCGAGCGTGAACCGGGCGGGAAAGGTGGCGGTCCCCAGGTCGAATCGTTCCAGCTGACCCGCGAGCAGCGCGGCCGGCGCGCCGCCGTGCTGGGCGTGCGGCGACCACGGACCACGCGCCAACTCGGTCGGGACGGGCGATGTCGCCGTCGACTTCGAACACGTACTCCACGCCGCTCACGGCGGGTCAGCGTAGGCGGGAACCAGGAGGGGTCACCGACCGTCGAATCAGGCAGTCGACTCCCGGAGGACCCATGTCGAAACGTCTGTTCATCGTGCCGAGCGTCATCCTCACGACCGTCGCCACCGTCGCCGTCGGCGTGATCACGCTGTTCCCGGCCACCGCCGCGAGCGCGGCGACGCGCCACCGGACGATCACCGTCACCGGCACCGGCGAGGTCCGAGGCACGCCTGACGTCGCCGACCTCTCCATCGGCGTCTCGGGACGCGGTTCGAGCGCGGCGGATGCGCTGAGCACCGTGAGCGACCGCGCCCAGAAGCTGCTCTCGGTCTTGCGCGACGCCGGCGTCGCCGACGCGGACATCCAGACCGACAACCTCTCCATCCAGCCCGTCTACGACGACCAGAGCCACGTGACCGGCTACGAGGTCAGCAACACCGTGTCGGCCCGCGATCCGCGACCTCAGCAAGGCGGGAGCGATCGTCGACGCGGCCGCGGGCAAGACCGGCGACAACATCCGGCTGCAGGGCATCTCGTTCTCGATCGACAACGACAGCAAGCTCCTCGCCGCGGCGCGGGTCAAGGCGACCAAGCGGGCGCGCGCCCAGGCCGCGCAGCTCGCGACGGGGGCCGGCGTGGAGCTCGGCGGCGTGCAATCGATCACCGAGACCAGTTCCGAGTCGCCGATCCGGTACTCGACCGCGGACGCCGCGGCCCAGGCCGCAGCAACGCCGGTCGAGCCGGGGAGCCAGACCCTCTCGGTCTCCGCGACCGTCGTGTTCACCATCGCCTGAGCCCGAGTCCGCCCGAGTCGCCGAGTCGGGTCAAGCCCCGGGCCGGGCGGTGGACGCAAACTAGCGTTGGGTCCATGGATTTGACGCCGTTGATCCAACCGGCCGACACCAAGATCCTCCTGGTCGTGCTCGACGGTCTCGGGTGGCTACGCCGACGCCGATCACGGCACCGAGCTCGAGGAGGCACACACGCCACACCTCGACGCCCTCGTGCGCGAGGGCACGGCCGGGCTGGCGGAGCCCGTCGGCCCCGGCATCACCCCCGGTTCCGGTCCCGGTCACCTCGGGCTCTTCGGATACGACCCCGAGCAGTTCGAACTCGGGCGCGGCGCGCTGTCGGCGGCCGGGCTCGACTTCGAGCTGCGCGCCGGCGACGTCGCCGCACGAGGGAATCTCGCCACCCTCGACGCCGGCGGTCTGATCACGGATCGCCGCGCCGGACGCATCCCCGACGCCGAGGCGCGTGCCGTCGTCGATCGACTCCAGGACGCGGTGCCGTGTCCCGGGATCGAGGTGCACTTCCGTCACGAGCGCGAGCACCGCGTGCTCGTCGTCCTGCGCGGCCCCGGTCTCGATCCCCGCCTGTCCGACACCGACCCTCAGCACACCGGGGTCGCTCCCCTCGTCGCCGACGCGCTCGACCCGGAAGCGAAACGGACCGCGGACCTGATCGCCGAGGTCGACACGCAGGTCCGGAAGGTGCTCGCAGCTGATCCGAAGGCGAACGTCGTGCTCTTCCGCGGCTTCGACACCCACCGCGAGCTCCCCGGATTCGACCAGCGCTACGGACTGCGCGCCGGCCGCGGTCGCGATCTACCCGATGTACCGCGGGATCGCCCGACTGCTCGGCATGGACGTGCTCGGGCGTCCGGCCGATCTCGCCGAGCAGCTCACCATCCTGCGCGACTCGTGGAACGACTACGACTACTTCTTCCTGCACCACAAGTACACCGACTCCGCAGGGGAGGACGGCGACCGGGCCCGCAAGATCGCCGCGATCGAGACGCTCGACGCGGTCGTGCCGGAACTGCGCGCGCTGTCGCCGGACGTCATCGCGGTCAGCGGCGACCACTCCACGCCGTCGCAGATGGCCGCGCACTCCTGGCACCCGGTCCCGACGCTGCTGTGGAGCGAGCGCTGCGGTCGCGACGACGTCGAGCAGTTCGGCGAGCGCTGGTGCCGTCACGGCGCGCTCGGGATCCGTCCCACCAAGGACCTCATGGCCTTCATGCTCGCCAACGCCGGCCGTCTCGCCAAGTACGGCGCCTGACCCTCACGGTGCCTCGGTCACGGCCCCGGTGATCCATCTCGGCCCGGGCTCCGTACTCTTGGAGAGTGGTCGATGACTCCGCCCCGCCGCGGCACGTCCCGAAGCGACCGGCACCCCCGTCGGTCGTCGCGTGTTCCTCGGTCTCGCTCGGTCTCGGCGCGGCCGGCATCCTCCTCGGCGCCCGCGGCGCAGGACTGGCTCGAGCGCGAGCTCGGGTCCGCTCATCTCGAAGGACGGCACCGGGCTCGCCGCGTTCCTGCCCGATCGGGCGGTTCCGCATCTACACCGTCACCGGCGAGCCTACCGTCGCGCAGTCGTGCGCGACTACACGCTGAAGGTCAGCGGGCTCGTCGACCAGCCCTTCGAGCTCACCTACGCACGAGCTCGTCGCGATGCCCGCGACCAAGCTCACTCGTGACTTCCAGTGCGTCACCGGATGGCGCGTGCCCGACGTCGAATGGAAGGGCGTGCGGCTCGCCGACCTCCTCGACCGCGGCCGGCGTGCAGGCCGAGCGCGACCGCGCTTGCGATTCCACTCGTTCGACGGCGCGTACACCGAGAGCCTCACCCTCGAGCAGGCCCGTCGCAAGGACGTGATCGTCGCCTACCAGTTCGAGGGCTCACCGCTCTCCGACGAGCACGGTGGACCGGTCCGCCTGTACGTCGCGCCGATGTACGGCTACAAGTCGTGCAAGTGGTTGGACCACATCGAGCTGACCAAGGACGTGCAGGCGGGATTCTGGGAGGAGCGCGGCTACGACGTCGACGCCTGGGTCGGACGCTCGAACGGACGCGATGACGACGCCACCTGAGCGGCCGATGACCATCGCCGAGGAACGCGAGGCGCGCCGGAACCGACCGAAACCGGAGCCGCCGCTCCTGCGGTTCGACAAGGTCGAACGCCTCGTGCACTGGGCGAACGCGACGCTGTTCGCCACCCTCATGCTCACCGGCGCCGCGTTGTACGCAGGTCCGATCTCCGTCATCGTGGGGAACCGTGAGCTCGTGCGCGGGCTGCACGTCTACTCGGGGCTGCTCCTCCCCATCCCGCTGCTGATCGGCATCGCTGGGCAAACGGGGGCGCGCCTGCGCGTCGATCTCGGCCGGCTCAATCGATGGTCGCGTGACGACGCCCGCTGGTTCCGCCGCCGCAAGCGCGTCGACGTCGCCCTCGGAAAGTTCAATCCCGGCCAGAAGCTGAACGCTGCGTTCATCGCCGGCGCCGCCGTCGTGATGCTCGCGACCGGCTCGATCATGAAGTGGTTCGAGCACTTTCCCCTCGACTGGCGCACCGGCGCGACGTTCGCGCACGACTGGTTCGCGCTCGGCATCTGGGCCGCGGTGCTCGGCCACATCTGGTTCGCGCTGCGCGACGGCGACGCACTCGACAGCATGATCGGCGGGACGGTTCCCGCGGCGTGGGCGCGCACGAAAGCACCGCTCTGGTACGAAGAGCTCCGACCATGAGCGCGCGCTCCTCGGCCACCGACACCGCGCTCGCCGCGGCGCACGATGATCTCGACACTGCGCAGCGCGAGCTCGAAGCGCTCGTACGGATCCCGAGCATCAGCGCCGATCCCGCGCACCGGTCCGACGTCGACGCGAGCGCGAGTGCGGTCGCCGACCTGATGCGCGAGGCAGGGCTGGAAGCGGTTCGCGAGCTCCGGGTCGACGACGGCTTTCCGTACGTCGTCGGCGAGTGGACCCACCAGCCGGACGCGCCCACCGTCCTGCTCTACGCGCATCACGACGTCCAGCCTCCCGGCTACGTCGACCGCTGGTCGTCGGATCCCTTCGAACCCCGGGAGGCGAACGGCCGTCTCTTCGGCCGCGGCAGCGCCGACGACAAGGCGGGAGCGGTGGCGCACGTCACCGCGGTGCGCGCCTGGCTCCGGACGGCCGGCGAGTTGCCGTGCAACGTGAAGGTGCTGGTCGAGGGGGAGGAGGAGATCGGTTCGCCGGCGCTCGCCGGGTTCCTCGCCGCGTACGCCGGCGAGCTGCAGTCCGACGTGCTCCTCCTCGCCGACGCGGGCAACTGGTCGGTCGGCGTCCCGGGCCTCACCTACTCGCTGCGCGGGTACGCGGGGGTCGACATCTCCGTGCGCGCGCTCGACGGCCCGGTGCACAGCGGCATGGCCGGGGGTGCGGTCCCCGATCCCGTGCTCGCGCTGGCGCGGATGCTCGCTTCCCTCGTCGACGAACACGGCGATCCCGCCTTCGACGAGTGCTGGTCCGACTACGTGGGCCCGGATCCGACCGAGCGGGCCCGCCTCGACGCGCTGCCCGAGAACGTTCCCGGGCTCCGCCACGCGTGGGGTCTCCGCGACGGCGTCGAGCTCGCGGGTGATCCCGCGTTCTCGCTGTTCGAGCGCTTGTGGTTGCGACCGACCGTCACCGTGATCGGCATCGATGGCCATCCGATCAAGGGCTCGTCGAACCAGATCGTGGCCGACGCGGCGGCGCGCGTCAGCGTGCGGGTCGGACGCGGCCAGGATCCGGCGCGCATCAACGACGCGCTGCGCCGTCATCTCGAGCGGCGAGTGCCGTTCGGACTCGAACTCGTGGTCACTCCTCTCGACGAGGTGCCGGCCTGGCACTGCGACCCGACCGGGTGGGCATTCGACGCGGCACTGCGGGCCCTGCGCGCCGGGTTCGGCACCGAACCCATGCTCATGGGCGTCGGGGGCTCGATCCCGTTCGTCGGACCGTTCGCCGACGCGTTCGGTGGCATCCCGGCGCTGCTCCTCGGACCGGCCGACCCCGGGAGCCGCATCCACGGGGAGGACGAAAGCCTCCATCTGGGCGACTGGCACAAGCTCATCGCCAGCGAGGTATTGCTCCTCTCAGAATTGGCTACCCGCCGGTAGTCTCGGCTCGATGGCCGCCGATCCCGCTGCAGTCGTGCTCCCCGCCGAGCTCGTCCCCGGCGACGGCCGTTTCGGCTCGGGCCCGTCGAAGGTCCGCCCGGAAGCGACCCGCGCGCTCGCGGAGGTCGGCACCAGCCTGCTCGGCACGAGTCACCGGCAACCCGGCGTGCGTTCCGTGGTCGCGAGCATCCGGGCCGGCCTCGCCGACCTCTTCTCGCTTCCCGACGGCTACGAGGTGCTGCTCGGCAACGGCGGCAGCACCGCGTTCTGGGACGCCGCCGCATTCGGACTGGTCGAACGCCGGGCCGAGCACCTCGTGTTCGGCGAGTTCTCCGCCAAGTTCGCGGCGGTCACCACGGCGGCGCCGTTCCTCGACGATCCGGTCGTGTGCACGTCGGAGCCGGGCACGCATCCCGAGCTCGTGGCCGACGCCAGCGTCGACGCGTACGCGTACCCGCAGAACGAGACGTCGACGGGGGTGATGATGGACGTCCACCGGCCCGGCAGCGACGGCCTCGTGCTCGTCGACGCGGTGTCGGGCGCGGGTGGTCTTCCCGTCGAACCTGCCCACTTCGACGTCTACTACTTCGCACCGCAGAAGTGCTTCGCCGGCGACGGCGGCATCTGGCTCGCGTTGTGCTCCCCCGCGGCCATCGAACGCATCGAACGCATCGGTGCGAGCGACCGGTGGGTACCACCCTCGCTCAGTCTCCCGATCGCGCTCGAGAACTCCCGCCTCGACCAGACCTACAACACCCCCGCGCTCGCGTCGCTGTTCCTGCTCGACCACAGTGTGCGCTGGATGCTCGAACGCGGCGGCCTCGACTTCACGACCGGGCGCTGCGATCGTTCCGCCGAGATCCTCTACGGCTGGGCCGAAGCGAGCACGTTCGCGCAACCGTTCGTGGCCAAGCCGTCGGAGCGCAGCCACGTGACCGGCACGATCGACTTCGCCGACGACGTCGACGCCGCCGCGATCGCCCAGGCGTTGCGGGCCAACGGCATCGTCGACACCGAGCCCTACCGCAAGCTCGGGCGCAACCAGTTGCGCATCGCGATGTTCCCCGCCATCGAGCCCGACGACATCGCCACCCTCACTCACGCCATCGACTACCTCGCCGAAGCGCTGCGCTGACCCACCCGGTCAGACGCGGCTCAGGGTGGCCGACACGCCGACGGCGGCGATCATGGTCGTCATCATCATCCAGGTCTGCGCGCGCAACCGCCGGTCGACCGACACGCTGAGATTCGCCATTTCGGTCCGGACCTCGTGGCGCAGCACGTCGATCTTCAGGTCGAGCGTTTGATTGGTGACCACGTCACTCCAACCACCCGGCGGGTCCATGAGGATGGACGCCTCCTCGACTCCGAACGTGTCTTCCAGCTGCCGCCGCAAGCGTACCCGGACTTCCTCGACCGTCATCTCACAACCTCCGCATCACGCCGGACCACGGAAGCCATTCGACGGCCGGCTTCGAACCGTTGCTGACGCAGGCGGAGACGCGCGCCCTCATCGCGTCACCGCAGCGGTCCCCGTCACGTGGCGTTCGGTCCGGCTCGTGGGGGTGGGAGGCCGAGTTGCTCGGCTTGTTCGGCGGTGAGGTTGTCGAGGTGTACGAGGGAGAGCCCGTCGGGTTGGTTGGGGTTGCCGACGAGGGCCCAGGGGCCGTGGGGGATGAGCTTGCGGTGGTGGGTGGAGGCGACCGAGGCGAGGTTGGACGGGTCGTCGCTGCCGCCCCAGCTCTTGGGGCGCAGGTGATGGATCTGCAGTCCGTAGCGGACTTCGCAGTCCCCGCAGCGGCAGTGCCCGTCGCGCAGGAGGATCGCTCGGGCAATCTTTGGGGACAGTGCGCTCGTGCGCTTCCCGACCGCGATCGGCGCGCCGGCGTGGTCGAGGAGGACCGGTTCGATGTCGGCGTTGGCGCGTAGCTGTTCGACCACTGCGTCGGCGAGGGGAATCCCCGCGATCTCGACGGGCCCGGTGGGAGGGACCTGCGCCTGGAACAACGGCTTCGCGGCCAATGTTGGCGTCTCAACTCGTTCGGCGACGGCAACCGCGTCACACATCCGGTCGAGTGCATCCGCGGCGCGGTGTTCGAACGTGTCCCAGGCTTGGCCTTTGGGCGGCTTCATGGCGTCGGCGAGTTTCTGGATGGTTGCTTCGATCTTGGCCCCCATGACGTCGGGGAACTGGCCGTGGAGGTGGAGCATCTTCTTGTCGGCGCTGCGCCACATCCGCAGTTTCCGCGCTTCGTATCGCGCCTGGGAGTCTTCGAGCGTCGGTGTCGACGATGTCCGCACGATGCGGGCGAGATCACCGGGCGCGACGTTCGGGGCGCGCCGGGCCCACTCGGCATCGCTGGCCTCGTCGGCGAGCTTCACGACGGCGCTCAACTGCTCCACGCTCAGTTCGCCCGCATGGGCCACGGCGACGACGTGTGGCAACGACTCCAACTCCCGGGCGGTCTCGATCTTCTCCCGCCACACGCGAGCAGATTCGCCGTCGGCACCGACCGTCAGATCGATTCGGCCCCGCTCGTCGAGCACTAGGTGTGCTGACCATGGACGTTGTTGACGGTCCACGGTTTTAGGGAGCCTCCGAGGGAGGGTGTGGGTGCTGAAACTCGCACCCAACCCCGGAGGCTCTGTGTGCACGCTAACGCTCGGTTGAATCTGCATGGTCGACGGTTGTTGATCGATCGGATCCAGCAAGGCCGTCCGGTCGCGCATGTCGCGGACGAGCTGGGGATCTCGCGCCAGACCGCGTACAAGTGGTGGGGTCGGTGGCGTCGCGAAGGCGACGTCGGTCTGCGTGGATCGTTCGAGTCGCCCGCGTCGCTGTCCGACGCGGACATCACGTCAGCTGGAACGGCGGGTCGAGGCGTTGCGACGGACACGCAAGCTGGGTCCGGCTCGTATCGGCGGGATCGTCGAGATGCCGGCATCGACGGTGCATCGGGTGTTGTGTCGCCAGGGCTGAACCGGCTCGCGTGGATGGACCGCCCGACCGGGACCGTGATCCGACGCCGCATCGAGCATCAACGCCCAGGCCAACAAGTCCAGATGGACATCAAGAAACTGGGACGGATCCCCACCGGTGGTGGCTGGCGGGCCTGGGGACGCGGCAACGTCGTCGAGTCGCGTGCCACCAAAGTCGGCTACGCGTTCGTGCACACCGCGATCGACAGCCACACCCGCCTCGCGTACAGCGAAGTCCTCGGCGACGAGAAAGCCGTCACCGCGATCGCGTTCGCCCAACGCGCGCTCGCCTGGTTCGCAGACCTCGGGATCACCGTCGAGGTCGTCCAGACCGACAACGGCTCGTGCTACAAGGCCTTCGCGTTCACCGCCGCGATCGAAGCCACCGGCGCCCACCATCACCGGCTCCCACCACGCCGTCCCCAATGGAACGGCAAAGTCGAACGCTTCAACCGCACCCTGCTCGACGAATGGGCCTACGTCCGCGTCTACCGATCAGACACCGCCCGCACCCACGCCCTTGACCGCTGGCTGCATCTCTACAACCATCACCGCGCCCACACCTCACTCGGAGGACAACGCACCCATCACCCGCGTCAACAACGTCACCGGGCAGCACAACTAGCAGCACGTCCATGTCTTCCAGGTTCAACCGACGCTGCTCCCGCACCAGACGATCATGCTGCGCGACCAACCGCTCCGTCGGCCACGACCTCAGTTCGTCGAGATGATCGGCAACGTCGAACACGCACTGATCAAATCATGGGGGTACGACACTTATCAGGGGGATCCGGCGGATTTCTTCCGAAGTCTGCGTGTGACAGCATCGGCGGGTGAGGTTCGCGACGATCCGGACGGCCGACGGCACGCGCGCGGCGCGCGTGGAGGGCGAAACCCTGGTCGAGCTCGACGCGCCGCGATGTCGGCGAGCTCCTCGAGCGGGGCATGAACGCTCCCGAGACCGGCGCCGTGCACGACGTTGCCACCGCCGACTACGCGCCCGTGGTCACGCATCCCGGCAAGATCATCTGCCAGGGCCTGAACTACCGGAGCCACATCCTCGAGATGGGCCACGAGCTCCCGACGCACCCGACGCTGTTCGCCAAGTTCCGCGAGGCGCTCATCGGCGCCCATGACGACATCGCGCTCCCCGCAGACTCTCAGCAGGTCGACTGGGAGGCGGAGCTCGCGCTCGTCATCGGCACCACGATCCGCCGCGCCACCGCCGACGAAGCGGCCGCCGCCATCGCCGGGTTCACCGTCGCCAACGACGTCTCGATGCGTGACTGGCAGCACCGTTCGCTCGAATGGCTCCAGGGCAAGACGTGGGAGCACGCGACGCCGGTGGGTCCCTGGCTGGTCTCGCCGGACGAGACCGGCGGCGTCGATCCCGATCTGGCCATCCGGTGCGAGGTCGACGGCGTGGTGCGCCAGGACGCCCGCACCACCGACCTGGTCTTCTCCACCGTGGATCTGGTGGCGTACGCCAGCCAGTTCGTGACGCTCGAGCCCGGAGACCTGCTCCTCACGGGCACGCCCGCCGGGGTGGGTCACGGCATGCGGCCGCCGGTCTACCTCCGGCCCGGGCAGGTCGTCCGCACCGCCATCGAGGGCGTCGGTGAGCTCCACAACCGTTGCGCCGCCGAGCACTGAGCCTCCGGATCGGCCTCGATCGCCGTGCCCATCGTCACGTCAAGATGGGCGAATTGCGGCCGATAACTGATCCGTGGAACCACTCGAGAATGCCCCGCGCCCAGAGGACACCGGCGCCCGGCTGCGCGCCGTACGCGAGCTCGCCGGCGTCTCCCCGCGGGAGGTCGCACGCGCCGCCGGCATCAGCACGCGAGAGCTGGCGGCGGTCGAACGCGGCCGACGCGCGCTCAGCGCCGACGAGTTGCGCTCGCTCGCGGAGGCGTTCGCCATCGACGAGCAGGTACTGGTCACCGAGGGCTTCGTCGACACCGCACCTTCGACGGCCGATGCCGATCGCCTCCGTGCGGTCATGGGTCACGAGACCGATCATCGGCACGACCTGCCCGCGAGCCCGGGCGACCTCCCTTCCACACCCGCAGTCGACGCTCCCGGCGCCGAACGACGACGCGACCAGGCGACCCGCAAGCGCGTCGAGGACTCGTGGCGCGATCTTCGGAACGAGATGGAGGACCTGATCCGATGCTCGATGCAGGTGGCGACGATCGGCTCGGGAAATGACATCCGCGAGGTGATCGACGCGCTCGAAATCGAGATCCGTCGCCTGAAGATGAGCCCGAAGTTCCTCAGCGCGGTGGCGCGTCACGAGCGACTCATCACCGACGTGCGTGCGGGAAGCGCCAAGCGAGCCGCGCCCGCGACGAGGTCGCGCTGACTCAGCGACCGGCCGCACCGTCTTCGAGCGCGGCGCGCAACACTTTCAGCAGTCGATCGTTCTCGGACGGCGTGCCGATGGTGATCCGCACGCCGACGTCCGGGAACGGGCGCAACACGATTCCGGCGCGTTCGCTGTACTCACCGAGGACCGCCGCGTGCTCGCCCAGCGGCAACCAGACGAAGTTCGCGTCCGACGGCACCACGTCGAGGCCGAGATCGCTGATCGCAGCCTGGACCCGCTCCCGTTCGGCGACGACGCCCTCGACCCGCGCGCGCATCTCGTCGACGGCACCCAGCGAAGCGAGCGCGGCGACCTGCGCGAGGCTGTTCACCTCGAACGGTACGCGGACCTTGCGGAGCGCGCCGATCACGTCGACGCCCGCGATCGCGTATCCGACGCGGAGTGCCGCGAGTCCGTACGCCTTCGAGAACGTGCGCAACACCGCCACGTTGTCGTGGCCGTCGAGATACCCGAGACCATCGGGGAAGTCCGGCGCGGTCACGAACTCGCGGTAGGCCTCGTCGAACACCACGAGCAGGTCGTCCGGCACCCGGTCCAGGAAGCGGTCGACGGCGTCACGGCCGACGGTGGTGCCGGTCGGGTTGTTCGGGTTGCACACGAACACGAGGCGGGTGCGATCGGTGACGGCATCGGCCATCGCGTCGAGGTCGTACCGTTCGTCGGTGAGCGGCACCTGGACGATGGTGGCGCCGACCTGCATGGCGAGGATCGGATACGCCTCGAACGACGGCTGACCGAACACGACCTCATCACCGGGTTCGCACGTCGCAGCCAGCGCCATCCGGCAGAGCTCGACCGACCCGTTGCCGAGAAGAACCTGTTCAGCGCGCACGCCGTAGTGCGCGGCCAGCGCCTCGCGCAGCGTCGCTCCCGAATCGTCGGGATAGCGGTTGGCGCCCGCCACCGCGTCGGCGATGGCGGCCACCGCGGCCGGCAACGGCGGAAACGGGGCCTCATTGGAGGCCAACTTCACGACGTCACCGATCGTGTACTTCACCGCGACCGATTCCGCCGACTTGCCGGGCACGTAGGTGGGGATGCCGTCGAGGGCGCGCCGGGCGCGGATCACACCGTGCATCGTGGCACGCGTCGTGTCCTCCCTCGCGATCGGGTCACAATGATCGCCATGCAGGGCTTCGTCATCGTCGTCGCGGCCCTCTTCGGTGCCATCGTGGGCTCGTTCCTCAACGTGGTGTTCTGGCGGGTGCCCCGGGGCGAATCGGTGGTGTCGCCCCCGTCGCACTGCACGAGTTGCGGTACCGAGCTCGCCCCCACCGAGATGGTGCCGGTGCTGTCGTGGGTGGCCCTCCAGGGCCGCTGCCGGCACTGTGGCGCCAAGATCTCGGCCCGCTACCCGCTGGTGGAGCTCGCCACCGCGACCCTGTTCGCGCTGGTGGGGTGGCTCGTGGTCGGCTGACCAGACGCCCACCGGGGCGCCCGGACGGGACCCCGTGATCGCCCGGTAGACTTGTCGGGTGCGACGAACCCCCCGCAACACCACCGTGGAAAAGGACGGGCGCCCGCAGCTCTTCGTGGCGGCCCGCAAGGGCGAGCTCCTCGGGAAGGTCCTGCTGGAGCGAGAGGCGATCACCAAGACGGCCCTGGCAGCAGCCCTGCAGGCCCAGAAGGACGGCTCCTCCAAGCGGCGCCTGGGCGAGATCCTGCTCGAACGGGGCGAGGTCACCGAGAAGGACCTCACCGCGGCGGTCGCGGCCCAGTACAGCCGCCCGGTCATCGCGCTCGATCGCACCACCCCCACGGCGGCGGCGCTCGCGGTCCTCGACGCCGACACCGCACGCGAGCTGCGCGTGCTCCCGATCCGGCTCAACGAGCGGGGCCTGATCTTCGCCGCAGCCGACGTCCCCGACGAGGCGACCCTCAGCCGGTTGGCGACGATCGCCGGGGTCGACATCGGGTTCGGTCTCGCCATCCCCAGCCGCCTGGAGACCGCCATCTCCCGCGCCTACGGCGGCACGTCCGGCGGCAAGGGCCGGGCACTGCTCGGCGAGCTCCTGCTCGAACGTGAGTGGGTCAGCACGAGCGACCTCCAGCAAGCGCTCCACCTGCAGACCGATTCGGGCAAGCGCCTCGGTGAGGTCCTCATCGAGCTCGGGGTCCTCGACGAGCGGAATCTCGCCGGCGCGCTCTCCGAGCAGCTCGGGATCCCGCTGGTCGACCTGCGTCGTCAGCGACCGGACACCGCCGCCCTCGAAACCGTCCCCGAGACCCTGGCCCGCAGCCTGACCGCCGTACCGATGAAGGCCGACGCCACCACCGTCGACGTGGTGGTCGCCGACCCTGACCAGGTCGGCCTGATCGAGGAGCTCGCCAACGCCACCGGCCGACAGGTCCGGCTCTTGCTGGCTCCGGTGTCGGAGGTCCGCCGGGCGCATCGACCAGTCCTACCGCGCCCTCGCGGACGTCGATCGCCACGTCCGGGACTTCGCGCTGCGCACGCGCCGCGCGCGCGACGCCGAGCCGTGCTGCAGCGCGCGGTCGACGGCGACGCCCCGGTCGTCCAGGTCGTCAATCTGATCATCACCCAGGCGTTGCGCGACCGCGCGTCCGACATCCACATCGAGCCCCAGGGCGACCGGATGCGGATCCGGATGCGCATCGACGGCGCGCTGCACGAGGTGCTCTCCCTGCCCTCGGAGATGGGGCCGGCGATCGTGAGCCGCATCAAGGTCATGGCCGACATGAACATCGTCGAGCGGCGCACGGCCCAGGACGGCCAGATCGAGATGCAGGTCGACGGTCGCGCGATCGACATCCGGGTCGCCACCTCCCCGGTGATCTTCGGCGAGAAGGTCGCGCTCCGACTCCTCGACAAGAGCCGGTCGCTGTACAAGCTCGGCGATCTCGGCATGTCGACCGACGACCAGCAAGGTGTTCTCCGATCTGGTGCGTTCGCCGTTCGGCATGATGATCTGCGCCGGGCCCACCGGAAGCGGCAAGACGACCACGCTCTACGCCACGCTTTCGGAGATCGACACCGACGAGCGCAACATCATGACGATCGAGGACCCGGTCGAGTACGTGCTGCCCTCGGTCAACCAGATCCAGATCAACGAGAACTCGCCGACGTCACGCTTCGCCGACGGTCTGAAGTCGATCCTGCGCCAGGACCCCGACGTCATCCTCGTCGGCGAGATCCGCGACGTCGAGACCGCGCGGATCGCGGTGCAGTCGGCGCTCACCGGGCACTTCGTGCTCTCGTCGCTGCACGCGACCGACGCCGCGTCGGCGGTCCACCGCCTGCTCGACATGGGCATCGAGCCCTTCCTCATCGCACCGTCGGTCCTCGCGGTCGCCGGCCAGCGCCTCGTGCGTCGGATCTGCCGCGAGTGCAAGGTGCCGCTACGCGCCGCACGCGCGACGAGCTCGCCTTCTACGAGCAGATCGGCGGGCCCGCGAAGGACGAGTTCTTCCACGGCGAGGGCTGCAACTTCTGCTCCGGCACCGGCTACCAGGAGCGCATCGGCGTCTACGAGGTGCTCCGGATGACCGACGCCATGCGCGAGCTCGTCGATCGACGAGCCGTCGCACAGCGGCCATGCGGGAGCTCGCCATCGCCGAAGGGCATGCGCCCGCTCCGTGCCGAGGCCCTCCGCCTCGTGGCGGAGGACGTCACCACGGTCTCCGAGATCCTGCGCAGCGTCTACCCGCTGTAGGAGCGGCCGCGCGGCTCTGGCACGTTTGGGTCCTCGCCGCGAGATGCGGCAGATCGTGATCCGCGGCGCGCACGGAGCGCGTGCCGCGCTCGACGGGCGCCGACGGCCCTCCTGACCGGCGTCACCGGTACGATCACTGCTCCGACCCGAGGCCTTGGCTGATCACCCGATGACTTCCCGCGCACTCGACGGCCCGCCGCGGCAGGCTCGGCGTTCGGCACAGGCCCACCGGTCGCAGGCCCTCGCCGTCGGTGCGATCTGCGCCCTCTCGGCGTTCGGCGCCGCGCTCGCTCCCGGGGCTCCCACGGCCCATCCGGTCGTCGACCTGCCTCTGCGCGTGGCGCTGGCGATCGCGGTGACGCTCGCGGCCGCCCGCGCCCACCGTTCGGTCCTGGTGGCGGCGGCGGGCGTCGCCGTGCTGTTCTCCTCGCAGGACACCGCGGTCTTCATCGCCTCCCTCGGCGTGTTCGCGGTCGCGGTCGCGGCGACCGCACTCGACCTCGACGGAGCCGTCGTCGGCGGCCGCCCTCGGGGCGGGCGTGCTCCAGGTCCTGCTGCGCCTCCCGAGCTCACACCCGAGCACGCTCAGCGTGTGGGTCGCGGCAGCCGGCATGGGCGTGATCATGATCTCCGGGATTCGGCGCAGCTCGGCGCCCACCCAGCGGAAGGTCCGACTCGTCGCGCTCGGACTCGGTGCCGCCGCCGGTGTCGCAATCCTCTTGTTCGCAACGATGGCCCTCCTCGCGCGCGGTCAGCTCCAGGACGGCGTCGACACCGCGCGCGGCGGGGATCGACGCCGCTCGCCGGGGCGACGCGAAGACCGCGATCCGCGACTTCGAGCGCGCCGCGAGGAGCGCTTGCGGAGGCGCGCGACAAGCTGGATTCTCCGCTCTCCTTCCCGGTGCGGGCGGTGCCCGTCGTCGCGCAGCACGAACAGGCCCTCCGCAAGCTCGATCGCGAACGCCGAGGTGCTCGTCGGCACGGGAGCGCGCGCCGCACGCGACGCCGACGTCGGGTCACTGCGGCTCGTGCAAGGCCGCCTCGACCCGGCACGAGTCGCCCGGATGCGAGGACCGCTCCGCAACGTCGAAGCGGCGCTCCGACAGAGCGCGGCGAGCCTGCAGCACATCGATTCCCCGTGGCTCATTCCACCGGTTCGCGACGCCGTCGATTCACTCACCGGCGACGTGCGGCACGCACAGGGCTCGGCAACCACCGCCGAGATCGGGATCGACGCCGCGCCACGTCTCCTGGGCGTCGGGAAGCCCTCCAGGTTCTTCATCGCGTTCACGACACCCTGCGGAAGCGCGTGCCGCCGGAGGGTTCATGGGCAACTGGGGCATTCTCACCGTGTCCGACGGGCGCTTCGAGCTGTCGGCGTTCGGCCGGACCGAGGAGCTCAACGGTTCGGGGGACGCCCTCACCAAGCACATCTCCGGACCCGCCGACTACCTCGCGCGCTACGGACGTTTCAGCCCCGCCGTCGAGTGGCGAAACCTCAACATGTCGCCCGACTTCCCCACCGTCGCCGCAGCGGTCAAGGAGCTCTATCCGCAGTCCGGCGGTCAACCGATCGACGGGGTGATCGCGATCGACCCGCAGGGACTGACCGCGTTGCTGAAGTTGACGGGACCCGTCGTCGTGCCCGGCCGGGCACAGCCACTCACCGCCAAGAACGCGGCCCAGTTCCTGCTGCGTGACCAGTACATCGACTTCGGAACGAACGCACGGGTCGACTTCCTCGCCGACGCCGCGCACGTCGTCATGGACCGGCTCACCCACTCGAACCTGCCCGGTCCTCGCACCGTCGGCAAGGTGCTCGCGCAGGCCACCCGCGGCGGCCATCTGCAGGTGCACAGCTTCGATGCGGGCGGCGAACGGCTGTTCCGACGGCTTCGCACCGAACAGGTACTCGGTGCCGGTCGCGACGACTTCGTCGGTCTCGTCACCCAGAACGCGAGCGCGAACAAGATCGACCTGTTCCTCCATCGGTCGCTGCGCGTCGATTCGACGATCGACCCGTCGACCGGGACGATGCGATCAACGGTGGAGATCAAGCTGCGCAACGACGCCCCGACGAGCGGACTCCCCGACTACGTGATCGGGAATGCCATCGGTCTCCCCGCGGGCACGAATCGCTTCTACCTCTCCTTCTACACGCCGCTCACGACCACCCGGGCCACCCTCGATGGCGTGCCGGCGCAATCTCGAGTCGCAAACCGAGCGAGGTCTCAACGTGCAGTTCGAAGTTCATCACGTTGGCGCCGGGCGCGGTGTCGACGCTCCGCCTCGAACTCGCGGGCGACGCGCGATTCGATGCCACGTCGTCGGGCGCGACCTATCGGCTGCACCTTCTCCATCAGACGATGGTCAACCCCGATCGGGTCGCCGTCCGGGTTCGGCTCACCCAGCCGTGGACGTTCGGCGACACCGCGCATGCGTTCGTGGTGCACGGCGGAGACGCGAACTACCAGGCGACCCTCACGGAGCGCCAGACGCTCGCGCTCACGGTGGATGAGTCGAAGTTGCGAGCGTCCAGGTAGCGCTCGCTTCGGCTCGCGGTGTGCGTCAGCTGGATGAGACCGAGGAACGGCGCTTCCGGCTCGCGAAGATCAGCAGGGCACCGACGCTGACGGCCGCGAATCCCAGGACCGCCGGCCAGCGGCTGCTCCCACCGGTGAACGCCAGGGCCGGAGCGGTCCCGGCCGAACTCGGCGTGACCGTGAGTGCGAACGTCACCGTGCGAGGCGCGCCCGATGGGTCGTGACCGTCGACCTGGACGGTGTGTGCGCCCGGGGTGGTTCCCGCAGGCACCGGGAAGGTCCCCTCGACGTGCCCGGTGCTGTCGGCGGTGAGCGTCCCCAACACGACGGGCGTCGACAGCAACGTGACCTCGACCTGCGAACCCGGCGCCCAACCGTCGGACGAAACGCTGAAGGTGCCGCCCACGGGCGCCGTGCCCGCCGACCCTTGGTTCGCGGGCGGGTACGGATCCGCGACGGCAGCGGAGCTCAACGCGATCACGGCGATGCCGACGACCACGACGATACCGAGGAGTCTGCTCCTCATCCCGCTCTCCTTCGTCCTACCCCTCAGGTGAGGGTTCGCCGCCAGCCTACCGCGTAGCACCGCCCCGGTCCGATGGCGCTGCTGGAGGGCTGTGCGCACCGGTCGGGCTAGCTGAAGGTCAGTTCCAGCAAGGCGAGTTGCGCGTCGGGGGTCGCGGCCAACTTGTTCGACCAGTTCGTGACCACGATCCGCACATACCGATCCGACTGCGACACCGGATCGGTCCGATCCGCCGACGTGTTCCCGGTCACCGTCGCCGCGTTCGTCCACGACGACCCATTCGACGACGTCTCGATCGTGTAATCGATCGCCTGATACCCGCACCGCATACCACTGCGATCCGCACCGACGAGAACGACGGCGCCCCCGGACCCCGATCGACCACCAACGTGCGCGTGTCACCCGAACCGTCGCCGCCACCGGCTGCCACCACGTCCCCGTGTTCCCATCCAACGCGCATTCGCCGGCACATGCCCCGCAGTACGTCGCATTCGGCGACGACACCAACGGATACGGCACCGTGTTCGAGAACGACAGCTCGAGCAGCGCGAGTTGCGCGTCGGGAGTCGCCGCCAACTTGTTCGACCAGTTCGTCACCACGATCCGCACATAACGATCCGACTGCGACACCAGATCCGTCCGATCCGCCGACGTGTTCCCCGTCACCGTCGCCGCGTTCGTCCACGTACGACCCGTTCGACGACGTCTCGATCGTGTAATCGATCGCCTGATACCCCACCGAATACCACTGCGTCCGCACCGACAAGAACGACGGCGCCCCCGGACCCCGATCGATCACGATCGTCCGCGTGTCACCCGAACCGATCGCCGCCACCGGCTGCCACCACGTCGCCAGGTTCCCATCCAACGCGATCGCCGGCACATGCCCGCCGATACATCGCATTCGGCGACGACACCAACGGATACGGCACCGTGTTCGAGAACGACAGCTCGAGCAGCGCGAGTTGCGCGTCGGGAGTCGCCGCCAACTTGTTCGACCAGTTCGTCACCACGATCCGCACGTACCGATCCGACTGCGACACCACGATCGGTCCGATCCGCCGACGTGTTGCCCGTCACCGTCGCCGCGTTCGTCCACGTACGACCCGTTCGGCGACGTCTCGATCGTGTAATCGATCGCCTGATAGCCCCACCGAGTACCACTGCGTCCGCACCGACGAGAACGACGGCGCCCCCGGACCCCGATCGATCACCAACGTCCGCGTGTCACCCGACGCGATCGCCGCCACCGGCTGCCACCACGTCCCCATGTTCCCGTCGAGCGCGTTCGCCGGCACATGCCCGCAGTACGTCGCATTCGGCGACGACACCAACGGATACGGCACCGTGTTCGAGAACGACAGCTCGAGCAGCGCGAGCTGCGCGTCGGGCGTCGCCGCCAACTTGTTCGACCAGTTCGTCACCACCACCCGCACGTACCGGTCCGACTGCGACACCACGATCCGTCCGATCCGCCGACGTGTTGCCCGTCACCGTCGCCGCGTTCGTCCACGTCGACCCGTTCGGCGACGTGTCGATCGTGTAGTCGATCGCCT
>CAVSEI010000011.1:0-550445 GCA_963726965.1 uncultured Actinomycetes bacterium
TCCCGACCACACGCTGGTACGGGTCGCCCGTGATCGTCGGCAACAAGGTCACGATGTTCACGTCGACGTGCTGCGGATTCCCGCCGGGCCGGATCTACACGACCACTATGCCGGCGAACCTCAACGCGCTGCGCAACGCCAACTCGTATGTCTCGACGCCGATCCCGAATCTTGCGACGAACTTGTCGGTAGCGGTGTTCGGCCAAGTCGAAGACGCTGCCCCAGCTACTCGATGTACCAGTCGAGTGATCAGAAAGGCAGCTACCTGATCTTCACTGCTCGCCGTCGCCGACTGGACCGTGGTCCGGACGGGCGCTCGGGCATCCTTCCCGAAGTGTGCGTCGAGGTCGAAGTCGTTCCCGTGCACGTCGTTCGCGATTCATCCGCAGTTCAGTACCTCGAAGCGACTGATGGTGTCGTACTACCTGCCCGGCTCCGGACCGAACGTGGCCGGTCACCCGTTCACCCAGCGGCCCAACTTCGGACACATCGTCTGGGCATCGGTTCCGATTTGATCGAGGCGCAGTTGATCCGACGTCGCGTTGCGCTCATCGGGGCGCTGACGCTGGTTGCGGTCATCGGGGCCACGCGGTCCCGATCACCGAGTCTGCTGCGGCTCCGGTCGGTCCGGTGTTTCTCGGACCGGTGGTGTCGGCGAACGAGAATGCGACCACGGCGATCGGCCGCGACCTCGGGTTGAGCGTGGCGTTGCCGAACGGACGCGACCTCTGGGTCTTCGGTGACACGCCCCGGTACCAGTTCATCAACGGCGCGTGGAAGCTCATGGCCTTCACGAACGGCAGCACCGCCGCGATGGTGAAGTACACGCCGGGCACGCGACCCACCAAGCCGTTCTTCGAGGTCGTTCCGGGTCAGAAGCTTGCGCAGGCAAAACAAGGTGACGCGCTTCCTGCCGACGTCGGTTGTGTACATGCCGGACGGCAGCGGTCGGCTCTGCACGCAACTCAACGGCGGCAACAGCGCCAACATGGCGCGGCTCTGGCCCATGGGTGCGGCGCTCCTGCCCGGGCAAGACCAACGTCTTCATTCCGTTCCTCGACGTGTGTGTGATCGACGCGGCGACGCTACCGGATCGAGGGGTGGGGTTTTCGTATTACAACTGGAAGACCAATAAGGTTTCGTCGCCGGTCGACGTGTTCACGCCCTCGCCGGATGCGACCGCGCTTCCGATGAGTCGCTGGTACGGATCACCGGTTGTCTCCGGCAACACCGTCTCGTTGTATACAACCTGTTGCGCACCAGGCGCGGTGAGCATCACCACCATCCCCGCGAATATCGCGGCGCTCAGCAATCCCGCGTCGTACGTGTCGACTCCCGTCGCCGGATTGACATCGTCTTACATGTTGACCATTGCGCCGCCCTCGCTCACGCATCCGTTCCTCACGATGTATCAGGCGTGGGATACCGACGGGGCGTACCACGTCTCCACGGCCAACTCGCCGGCCGGACCGTGGACGCTGCGCTCGACCGGCATCCTGCCGAGATGCGCGGGCGCGGCGCAGCCGTGCAATTCGTTCGCGACGCACCCGGAGATCAGCCCGATGGGGCGGCTCGTGGTGTCGTACTACGTGTTCGGGTATGGACCGGCGATCGGACCGCACCCGGATCCTGCGAAACAGATCAGTCACGTCGTGTGGGCGTCACTCCCGTTCTGATCTGATGCTGATCGTGGGCGAGGGCCTGAGAGGCCTCCGACCGGGCATTCGCGGCCCGACACGACCCGCGGAAATTGACCCGTAGGGTCGGCCCGAAGCGCGCCGATTAGGTAGAGGTGCGGCCGCTCAATGCGCTACGGGAGTCTCGGTGGGGAGCCGGGGTCGAGGCGCGCCGAAAAGCCCGCGAGCGCAACCTCGCGCAAGTGGGCGAGCCGTTCACCGATCAGGAGGTCCACCAGCTCGCGTTCGGGCTGCCGGAGCAATGGGTCGGCGTGATCAACCGCGACCGTTGGCGCGCGCACGGCGGGTTCGGTGATGGCCGCGTGGAACACGCGCGTGCAAGCCGAGAAGGATCTCGCCGAACGCGAGTCGCTCGAGCCGAATGACGCGGCCCCGCGAGAAGGCAGCCCCGCGCGCCGAGCCGTGGCCGGTGGCGTTCTACGGGAAGCCGGACTGACGAAAGCGAGGTGAAAGCGCGAGACGTAAAGCGTGAGTAGTCGTGTGGTTCTCAGGAGCCCGACGCATTTCCTCAATATCTGCCTGTCGACGGCGTGGTAATCGCAAGTACGCTCCGAGCCGGGTGGACCGAGCAACACCAATGAAGGGGTGAAGCTCATGCGGGGACTCGGACGGGGCAATGGCGCGTGAGTTCGCCGCCTCCTTGGGGTCGCGGCGGCCGTTGCGTTGATGACGCCGGTCGCGTTGACGATCGCCGCTCGGGCCCGCCTCCGCGGTCGGTGAGCCGGGTCAACCGGGAACACCCGTCGCGATCGGCTTGCAGAACGCGGCGGGGTTGCGGTGGACCGCGCCCGGCGATCCCGGTACGCCGTCGCTGACGCACTACCGGGTCGAAGCGAACAACGGCGGCGGATGGGTCGCCGCGCCGAGCGACAACTTCACCGAAGGGCTCAGCGCCGGCTTCAACCACACCTGCGCGCTCCTCGACGACGGCTCCGTGAAGTGTTGGGGCTACGGCGGTCTGGGCCGCCTCGGCGTCGGCCTGACAAGCAACCGCGGAGACGGGCCACGGGCGACGAGATGGGCGACCACCTCCCCGCCGTCGACCTCGGCACCGGCCGCACCGCGGTAGCCGTGAGCGCCGGGGATGCCCACACCTGCGCGCTGCTCGACAACGCCACCGTGAAGTGTTGGGGCTTCAACGGCTCGGGCCAACTCGGCTTGGGCGACAACGTCAATCGCGGCGATCGAACACGCGGCCGGACCAGATGGGCGACAACCTGCCCGGCAGTCGACCTCGGCACCGGGCGCACGGCGGTCGCGATCGCGACCGGCGCCAACCACACGTGCGCGCTGCTCGACAACGACACGGTCAAGTGCTGGGGCTCGAACGGCTCCGGCCAGTTCGGCCTGGGCGACACGACGAACCGCGGCGACGCGACGCCGGGTCACCAGATGGGCGACAACCTCCCGGCCGATCGACCTCGGCACGGACCGCACCGCGGTCGCGATCAGCGCCGCGCGGCGACACGACGTGTGCGTTGCTCGACAACGGGACCGTGAAGTGCTGGGGCGCGAACGGCCTGGGACAGCTGGGACTCGGGACGACACCTGCCCGCGGCGATGGCGCGGCCGGACGAGATGGGCGACAACCTCCCGGCCGGTCGACCTCGGCACCGGCCGGACCGCAACCGCGATCACCGGCGACGATCGACGCACACCTGCGCGCTGCTCGACAACGGCTCGGTGAAGTGCTGGGGCCGCAGCTTCGCCGGCGAGCTCGGCCAGGGCGACACAACAACCGCGGCGACGGTCCGTCGGACGAGATGGGCGACAACTTGCTCGCCGTGAACCTCGGCACCGGTCGCACCGCCGACCGCGATCGCGTCGGCAACAATCCACTCGTGCGCGCTGCTCGACAACGCCACGTGAAGTGCTGGGGCCGCGCGCCTCAACGGACAGCTCGGGTACGGGAACACGACGAACCACGGCGACTCCGGTGCCGTCGGTCACGAGATGGGCGACAGCCTCCCCGCGGTCGATCTCGGTACCGGCCGCACGCCCGATCGCGATCAGCCTCCGGCGGCGATCGCACGTCGCGCGCTGCTCGACAACGCCACGGTGAAGTGCTGGGGCACGAACTTCAGTGGCGAGTTGGGGATCGGTGACCACGACGACGCCGGGCAACAGCGGCAGCGAGATGGGCGACAATCTCCCCGCCGTCTCCTGACGAACAGCGGGCGCGGGCGGCGCTCCGGCTCATTCGGCGGTCGTGCGTCTCGCGCCGGGCACCTACCAACTGCGCATCGTTGCGGTGAATTCCGCGGGCGACAGCATCGCGAGCGCGGCCGCGGGACCGGTGTCGGTGACTGGCGCACCGACGAATCCCGGCGCGCCGACCGGCGTCGGCGGCAACCCGGGCGAGACGCAGGTCAACGTCACGTGGTCGGCACCGGCAAGCGACGGCTTCTCGCCGATCACCGACTACGAGGTCACCGTGTACAACTCGGCGGGCGGCGCACCGAGTGGCGTGACCGGGGCGACCATGCGCATGGTCGGATCGGCGGCGACGAACCTCCTGTTCACGGGTCTCACCAACAACATCGCGTACACGTTCAAAGTCAAGACATTCAACGTGATCGGAAGCAGCGCGCAGTCGGTCGCGTCGGCGTCTCTCACGCCGCGCAAGGCCATGACGATCGGCACGACCGGTGCAACCGCGCCGGTATCGGCGTCGATCACGTCGGGGCAGGACGCGGTGTGGGTCGTCGCCATCGTGAACCACTCCACGAGCGCGCTCACCAATGTCAGCGCCGTGCTGCACACGTTCGGAAACGGTTCGGCGCCGTTGAGCTTCGACGGTCTCCAGATGTCGGGGTGCGCGTCGGGTGCGGGCAATGCCGCGCTCTGCAGCCGGCCGAACATCCCGGTCGGCGCGACGCAGCAGTTCGAGGTGTTCGTCGTCACCAACGGGCTGGCGAACGGCACCCGAATCACGGGCGACATCGTGGTGTCTTCGTACGAACGGGAGCGACGCTTCGGGAACGCTCGACGCGGTGACCGTCGTGCGTGCGGCTCCGCGTGCGTGATCGGCGTCGCGAAGGCGGGCGGCACGATCACCAGCAATCCGGGCCCGCCGACCGCTGCGGAACCGACGAAGCAGATCGTGACGTTGCCGACGAAGCCCGGCGCAACGCCGATCGCGATCACACTGAACTCGACCAAGCGCACGAAGTCGGCTGCCGACGTGCTGCTGTGCCCGTCGGCGACGCCGTGCAGCGGTCAGATCTCGGTGGTCGCAGGATCGTTCGCTCAGTTCGTCGACAAGGCGCATCCGGTGCAGGTGCAGATCATCGCGAAGTGGCCAACGAAGGTCCCGGCGGGCAAGGTCCTGATGGAGAAGCCCATCGGTCCGCCGGTGCAGCTGGCGCCGTGCGTGCTGAAGGCCGGCAAGTACAACACGCCGTGCGCGAAGCCCGAGATCGTCAAAGGGTCGAAGGCAACGAACGACCTCACGACAACGAGCACGATCTTGTTCGTCGGTGTCGATCCTCGATTCGCTCGACACGTCGCGGACGGTCCCGACGCGCCGACCGCCGTGAAGGCGACCGCCGCCAAGGGAAAGGCGACGGTCACCTGGAAGGCCCCGGCGGTGACCAACGGTCGGATCACCGGCTACACGGTCACACCCCACTTGGGCAAGGTTGCCCAGAAGACGTTCTCGTTCCCGGGAACCGGCGTCGAAGGGAACGATCACCGGGCTGAAGAAGGGGAAGTCGTACACCTTCACCGTTGTGGCGAAGACGGCCAAGGGCGTAAGCCTCGCGTCGCAACCGTCGAACGCGGTCAAGCCGACGTAGTCGCGCACGGGTTCGTGCGATAGCGGGCAGACTTCGGCGATGAAGGAGCTCACGCATCCCGACTGGGTCCGCCGCCTGAATCTGTTCGGCGAGACGACCGGCGATCCGTCGAGACGTCGTCGGTCTCGACGCCGACGAGATGCTGAACGCGGCACGCACCGTCAACCGGGCTCGACGATCTCGGCGAAGCCGATTGGCCGGGGTGGGTCGAGACGTACCGCCGACTCCTCGACGCGATCGACCGCGAATCGCAACTGCACCTCGTGGGGCGCGTCATGACGCGCGGCGAGGTGCTCCGGATGCTGCAGACGCGGCTGCGGCTGCAAGCGGCGTGGACGGCGACGCCGGCCATCGCGCGCGAACCGATCGCGGCGCCACTCTTCGTCGTCGGCCCGCCGCGCACCGGCACGACGATTCTTCTCGAGCTGCTCGCGCTCGATCCGTCGTTGCGGGCGCCGCTGGCGTGGGAAGCGCTGCACCCGTTGCCGGTGGCGAGCGATCCCGGCGGTGGACCGCGAAGCGACGCCGCAGCCTCTCGGAGTGCGAGCAGGAGTTCTGGTCGGACGTGCATCCGGAGTTCATGACGATGCACGAGCTCGCGAGCGACCTGCCCTGCGAGTGCGTGCACTTCCTCGCGTACGACTTCGCCGGCCCGCACTGGTCGATGCTCTACGACACGCCGACGTTCATGGGTTGGCAGCTCGAACACATCGAGTCCGAGCTCGAGCGCATCTACCGCTGGCACCGCCGCATGCTGCAGACGTTTCAACACGGAACACGGGCCAACACGGAACGGCCGCGCCGCTGGCTCCTGAAGTCGCCCGGCCACCTGCAAACCCTGCCGCAACTGTTCGCGGAGTATCCCGACGCGAAGGTGATCCATACGCATCGCGATCCGCGGCGCTTCATCGCGTCGCTCGTGAGCCTGCTCGGCCGTGCTGCGCTTCACCCGCAGCGACGTCGTGAACGTCGCAGTCGCTCGGGCCCGCTGATGGAGCTGACGTATCAGATGTTCCTCGAGCAGGTGATCGACCAGCGCGAGAGCGGCGCGATCCCGAACGCGCAGATCGTCGACAGTCACTTCCTCGATCTGATGGCCGACCCGGTCGCGTCACTTGCGCCGGCTCTACGACGAGCTCGAGATGGAGTGGCCCGCCGGGTCACGACCGCGTCGTGCGCGACTACCTCGCGGCGAAGCCGAAGGGAAAGCACGGCGCGCACCGGTACTCGTTCGCGGACGTCGGGCCTCGACGAGGCCTCAGTGCGAGCGACGTTCGCGCGGTACGTCGAGCACTACGGGATCACCGAGGAGTGAACCAGCTGCGTGCTCAGGCGCAGCGACAGTCGACG
Source organism: uncultured Actinomycetes bacterium (assembly GCA_963726965.1). GTDB lineage: Bacteria > Actinomycetota > Acidimicrobiia > IMCC26256 > DASPTH01 > DASUAS01. The sequence goes on from CAVSEI010000011.1 coordinate 6,845, forward strand.
GTTTGATCGAGCACCTGCCACCGGAACTGCACGAGCGGTGAGGCTTCGCCGCAGCCGGTGCAACTGATCCGCCAGCGCGTCGCCGACGCGGGCGATCTCGAGCGCCATCTGCCCGGTCGAGAAGCGCTTGGGCGCGACCTTCGGCTTCGCGATCTGCGGCAGCTCGGCCAGCTCGAGCTCGAGGTAGGGCTGCGCGTCCTTCGGCTCGGGCAGTTGCGCGTCGAGCTCGCGAATCTCCGCGTCGCGCCCGGGGCCCGCGAGGTCGTCGCCGCGCGAAGGTGAGGAGCGCGTACTTCGTCGGCGACATCGAGTGGTGCTCGTGTCGAGCCCGTTCGAAGCCCTCGAGATGCTCGGGCTCGGGAACGACTTCCGGGCCGGGCGCGGCGAGGAACACATCGAGCTGCTCGAACCGCGTGCTGTCGAACACGCCGGTCGCTTCCGAGATGCGTTCGATCTCGTCGAGGAAGCCGTCGCGTTCGATGCGGTTGGACGGATCTTCGAGCGTGTCCTGCGCAAACATGATCACGAAGCGCGCCGCGACGCCCGGGCGCTTGCGGCGCAGGATGCGGCCCATCCGCTGAATCATCTGGCGCCGGGTGCGGCTCGCGCTCATCACGACGCCGAGGTTCGCGTCGGGAACGCCACGCCGCCGGTCGAGGGCTGACCTCGCCCGAACTGGCGGTGCTCCTGGCGTACACCAAGCTCGAACTCCAACGAGCGCTCGTCACATCGGATGTGCCCGACGATCCGTATCTCCACGCCGACTTCGTCGCGTACTTCCCGTCTGACCTCAACACGGGTCACGACGCGGCGATGCAGTCGCACCCGTTGCGCCGCGAGATCGTCGCCACGGTGGTGGCGAACGCGGTCGTCAACCGCGCGGGCATCAGCTTCCTGTCACGATTCAGCGACGAAACCGGCGCGCGCCTGTCGACCCTTGCCCGCGCGCACATCGTCGCGCGCGACGTGTACGACGCGACCGTGACGTGGTCGGAGATCGACGCGCTCGACCTTGCGTGTCCGGCCGCGACCCAGGACGAGATGTTCCTCACGGTGCGACGACTCGTCGAGCGCGCGGCCCACTGGTTCGTACGCCACGGCGACGGCCTGGCGCTCGGTCCGACGATCGAGCGATTCCGTCCGGGGGTGCAGGCGGTCGTCGCCGCACTGCCCGACCTCCTGACGCCCACCGCGACCGTGGCGCTCGCGGCCGAAACCGATCGGCTCCGCGCGCTCGGCGTCACCGCGGAGCTGGCGCAATTGGTCGCGAGCAGTGAAGCGGCGCTGGCGGCGCTTCCCGCCGCTGCCCTCGCGTTGCGTTTGAGCACCGATCCGCTCGCGGTGGCGCGCGTGCAGTTCGTCCTCAACGACCAACTCGACCTCGATCGTCTGCGCGAGCACATCGCCGACCTCCCTCGCCGCGATCGATGGCAGACCGAAGCGCGCGCAGCCTTGCGAGACGACTTCTCCGAGTGTCAGCAAGCTCTCACCGAGGCCGTGTTGCGCGAGACCGAGATCGACGGTCTGGCCGACGAGCGGGTCGTGGCGTGGTTGCAGGCCCACGCCGGTGACGTCGAGCGGTACTGGCAGGTCCGCGCCGACGTCGAACGCGCGGGCAGCTTCGATCTCGCGGCGTTGGCCGTTGCCCGACGCGCCCTCCGCGAGCTCGCCGGTCTCGACTGATCCCGGCCAGGATCAGCGACGGACGCGCTGCACCACGCGCCGGATGCGATGCGCCGCGAGCGCGGCCCGGGCCGCATTGGCGCCACACGCACCGTGCACGCCTCCTCCCGGATGTGCAGAGGCCGACGCGAGGAAGAGCCCACGCACGGGGGTCTCGGCCCGCCCCAGCCCCGGGACGGGTCGGAACACCAGCTGCTGCGAGAACGCCATGGTGCCGCCACCGAGACTGCCACCCACCAGGTTGGCGTCGCGCGCTTCGAGCGCGGGGGGTGACAGCACGTGACGGGCCGTCACCAGCGACCGGAACCCGGGCGCGTGCGCTTCGATCTCGGCCTCGACCCGATCGGCGAAGGTCTCGGTGTCGGACGAGTCCCAGGTGCCTCGCAGCGTGCCCCCGGCGTCGCCGCGGGGTTGGAGCGGCACGTGGGTGTACGCCCACACCGTCTCGGTGCCGACCGGTGAGCGCGTAGGGTCCGCCTTGTTCATCTGACCGGTGAGCACGAACGGTCGGGCCGGGATCTTGTCCTGGGCGAGGTCGGCGGCGTACGCGGTGATGGCGTCCATGTTCTCGCTCAGGTGGACGGTGCCCGCGCGGGTTGCGGGTTCGGTGCGCCAGGGGATCGATCCCGACAGTGCCCAATCGATCTTGAACGTCGCCGCGTCGTACTGGAACCGGGTGAGATCGTCGACCACCCGGGCCGGGAGGTGTTCCTCGCCGACGAGCTCGCGATACAGCGCCGGTGCGCCGACGTCGGCCAACACCCCGCGTGGTGCGGCGATCGACTCGCCGTCGGCGAGCACGACCGCGACCGCGCGCCGGTCGCGCACGTCGATCCGGGTCACGGGGGCGGAACACCGCACGATGCCGCCCCGCGCCTCGAGCCGCCGGACGAGCGCCGCGGTGAGTTGCCCCGCGCCGCCTTCGGGGACCGGGAACCCGAACTGCTGTCCCAGGCACGTGAGCACCCAGCCGAGGAATCCACTCGGCGGGGCGTCGGGCCCGACGTCGCTGTGCATGGCGTTCCCCGTCAACAGGAGCGCCGCGCCCTCCCCGGCGAAGTGCTCCTGGGCGAGGCGGCGCACCGAGAGGAGTGACTGGCGGGTGAAGTCGAGCAGCCCGCGCGGGCCGAGGGCGGCGGCGAGGCGGACGGTGCCCTTGATCGGAGGGATGGGCGCAGTCATCGACTGGAGCAGGGGGTCGCTCACCCGTTCGAAGTCGGCGAAGAACGAGCGCCATGCGCCACCATCACCGGCGGCGAACGTCTCGAGCGACTTGGCGGTCTCGTCGACGTCGGTCGACAGCACCGCGCACCGGCCGTCGGTGGTCGGATGCGCGAGCACGAGCGGCGCGCGACACCACCGGAGCCCGTGGGCCTCGAGGTCGAGTGCACGCATGACCGGGGAGCCGACCCCGAGGGGGTAGAACGCGCTGAACACGTCGTGGACGAACCCGGGATGGGTGAGCTCGGCGCTACGCACCGCGCCGCCGGGTTCGGGCTGCGCTTCGAGGACCAGGACCCGCCAGCCGGCGTCAGCCAGGAGATTCGCCGCGACCAGTCCGTTGGGTCCCGCACCGATCACGACCGCGTCGACGTCGTTCACAGGTCGACCGTACTGCGCCAACACCGCACGAAACGGACTCGACCGGGCGCAATGAGTCCAGTGTTGACAGGTTTTGTCCCGAGAGAGTACTTTCGTGGGTTCTCGTGGGGTTCGAGCCACTTTTGGACCCCCCCGATGCCCAGCGGGTCGGGGTCCGCCACTAGCTTTCCCCCGGGAAGTTCCACCCGTGTAGTACCCGGCGGTAGGGACTCTTCCCACTCCCCCACCCGAATGTCTCTTCCGCGCGCGCGTGGACAGGGACCCGAAACCCCAAAGGAAACCACATGCGCAAGCGAGCGATGCTGTTCGCAGCACCTCTCCTCGTCGTGGCGATCGCGGCGAGCGTTGCCGTCGCGGCTCCGTCCGATGCTGAGTATTCAGGCGGTCCGAAACTGGACAAACTCCATGCGGAGCGGCCGATCGCCGCTTCGACTCGTAGCGCCCACACCTCGAACGGCCGCGGCCGATTCCGGGTCCAGGCGAAGGCAATCCAGGACTGGGCCCACTTCCAGGTGGCCCAGCGGTACGTCAACCAGGTGCTCCTCGGGCAGTACCTGGACGCCATCGCTGCAGCCGATGTGGTTGCACCGGTGGCCGCTCCGGCGGTGAGCAGTGCGGTGCACTCCGACACCAACCCCGGGGACTTCCTGTCGTGTGTTCGTAACCGCGAGAGCGGGGGGAACTACGGCGTCTACAACGAAGGCGGGTCCGGTGCGTCTGGTGCGTACCAGTTCCTGCCGGGTACGTGGAACTCGGTCGCCGAGTCGGTGGGGCGTGGAGACCTCGTGGGTGTCACACCCGCGCAGGCCGCTCCGGCCGACCAGGACGCCATCGCCCAGGCGCTGTACGCCCAGCAGGGTGCCGCGCCGTGGGGCGGCGGTTGCTGACATCGTGACGTGACGCGGGCGGCTGCGCCGTCCGCCGATTGATCGACGGGCCCCGGTTGTGCATCCCCCGCACGACCGGGGCCCGTCCGCGTCCCAAGCTCTAGCGTTGGATGGGCATGACCGTGCCCGAAGCGTCCGTCGACCCGTCGCCCGATCTCGAGTTCGGGGCGTTCAGCGACCGCGGTCCCTGGGTGCTGGACCTCGACCACATCCCCTGGCAGTGGGACATCGACCGGATCCGGCGGGGCACCCGGCGTGAGGTTCCCCGGTTGCTGGCCCCCGGTCGAGTGCCACCGCTCGGACGCCTCGCCCGCACCGTGATCGAGATCGGCAGCGCGCTGGCCGGTTGGCTGGTCTTCGAATGGCGACGGCCGTCGTCGCGCGCCGGCATCTCCCGCCGGCTCCGGGGCGCGTTCGAACACCTCGGCTCGAGTTACGTCAAGCTCGGCCAGATCATCTCGGGTGGCGAGGGGCTGTTCCCCGACGAGCTGGTGACCGAGTTCAAGCTCCTGCGCGACCAGGTGCCGCCGGAGCCGTTCGACGACGTGCGGGCAGTCATCGAGATCGACCTCGGTGGTTCGATGGGGGAGCTGTTCGAATGGTTCGACGAGACCCCGATCGCCGCCGCCTCGATCGCCCAGGTACACGCGGCCCGCCTGCGCACCGGCGAGGACGTCGTGGTCAAGGTCCAGCGACCCCGGGTCGCGCAGCTCTTCCGCGACGACATCGCGGCCCTGTCGTGGCTGGCCCCGCGACTGATCGGGCGGATTCCCGTGGCCGCGCTGGCCAACCCGCCCGCGCTGGTGGAGTTGTTCGCGGAGACGGTGATCGAGGAGTTGGACTTCCGCCTCGAGGCCCAGAACATGCTCGACATCGCCGGCGTGCTGGCGCAGACCAACCAGCGCGGCATCATCGTGCCCCGCCCCCACCCGACGCTCGTGAGCCGCCGGGTACTGGTGATGGAGCGACTCGACGGGTTCGCGTTCGACGACGTCGAGTCGATGCACGCCGCGGGGATCGACACGCACGCACTGCTCGAAGCGGGGCTCATCGCGTCGCTCGAGGGCGCCATGATCTACGGCGTCTTCCACGGCGATCTCCACGGCGGCAACCTCGTCGTGCAGCCGGACGGTCGCACCGCGCTGTTCGACTTCGGGATGACCGGTCGTCTCTCCGAACCGCAACGCCTCGCGTTCCTCCGGCTCCTCATGTTCGGCACCACCGGTGATCAGCGGGGGCAACTCGTCGCGCTGCGCGACCTCGGCGCGTTCCCGCCCGACGTCGACCTCGAAGCGTTGGCCCGTGACCTCGATCTCGACGGGCCGGTGAAGGACCCCACCCAGATGTCGGCGGACGACCTGATGGCCGAGATGCGCGAGGTCACCAAGAAGCTGCTCGGCTACGGCGCGCGCGTGCCCAAGGAGCTCATGCTCTTCGTGAAGAACACGATGTTCCTGAACAGCGCCACGGCCATCCTGGCGCCGGATCTCGACATGCTCCAGCAGATGATGAACATCTACATGTACTTCGCCGAGACGCACGGCGAGCGCATCCTGCGCGAGGTCGGTATCGATGCCAGCCAGGCCGCGCCCGACCCCGACGCGATGAAGGCTGCGTTCCTCGTCGATTCCGACGCCGAGACGCTCACCTTCCGTGAACTGCAAGCCCGGCGTGACGAGGTGCGGGACAAGTTGGCGCGCCAACGCCAGCGGCGCCGGCGGCACGGTCGCGCGGTCCAGTAGCGAGGTCGGTCATGCCCGAGCTGCCGCAGATGCAGGCCCTCGCCGAGCGACTCGACGCCTCGCTCACCGGCGCGGTGCTCGAGGGCATCGAGGTGTTGGGGTTCTCGGCGCTCAAGACCGTCATCCCGCCGCCGGAATCCCTCACCGGGCACGCGGTGCTCGGCGTGTCCCGACGTGCGAAGTACCTCATCCTCGACTTCGGCGCGCCGGGCCGGCTCCTGCTCCACCTCTCCCAGGCCGGCCGTCTCCACCTCGAGGACCCGCCGAAGCGCACCCGGGCCAAGGGCTCGGTCGTACGGCTGCGGTTCGTCGACGCGCCGGCCGTCCTCGTGCGCGAGTACGGCACCGAGCGCAAGGCGGCGTGGTGGGTGCTCGCCCCGGGCGACGACGGTCCGCTCGAACGCCTCGGTCCCGAACCCGACTCCGACGAGTTCGCCGAGCTGATCCTCCACGGCGACGATCGTCGGCGGGTGCACACGCTCCTCCGCGACCAGCGCACGGTGTCGGGCGTCGGGCGCGGGTACGCCGACGACGCGCTCTGGCGCGCGCAACTGTCGCCGTACGCGTCGCTTGCATCACTCGACGAAGCGTCGCGCGCCCGGCTGCTCACCGCGATTCGCGCGGTCATGCACGACGGCCTCGAACGCGAACGCACGCGCACCGGTGGGCTCTCCCAGCCCAAACTCGGCGAGCACTTCGAGGTCCATGCGCGCTACGGCACGCCGTGCCCACGATGCGACGAGACCCTGCGGCGCGTGAGCTATGAGAGCCACGAGGTCACGTACTGCCCGAACTGTCAGACCGGAGGCAAGGTCCTGGCCGACCGTCGCATGTCTCGATTGGTCAAGTAACCCCCGCCCCCCGACCCCCCGACCCCCCGAACATCTCGGAGTTCGCGTGCACATGTGAGCGTGAACTCCGAGATGTTCGGGTGGGGGGTGCGGGGGCTGGGGGGTTCGGGTGGGGGGGCTACCAGCCGCGGGATCCGGGGCCGCCCTTGAACGGTCCGACGACGCGCGAGGTGATCCAGCCGCCGTAGAACCCACCCGGTTGGGGCACCACCACTTCGCCGTCGACGGTGCACGCGTCCATCCGTCCCGCGTAGAACGCGACGTGATCGGTGATCGCCGCGAACGCAGGACTCGGCGATGCGTACGCCCACGCCGCATCGGTCTCGACCCGATCACGGGCGCGGACGGCGAAGTAGTGGGCGCGACCCTTCCATTCGCAGAAGGAGCCCCCGGTGCTGGGTTCGAGGACGCCGTCGAGGACGTCGCCCGGCGGCACGTAGTAGTTCGGGGGATGGCTCGTCTCGAGCACTCGCCACGCGCTGCTGGTGGCGGCGATGGTGACGCCCGCGAGCACGACGGTGATGTGCGCGGTCACTGGTTCCAGGCGCGGCGGGCGCGGGTAGTCCCACGCCGACTCCTGACCGGGACCCACCGGATCGGGGTCAGGTCGAGTCGAGAACTGCACGCGTCGACTGTACGTCTGCCGACTGGAGTCGCCTCTACGATGACGCCGATGCAGACGCTGCTCGGGTCGATCCCCAGCCCGTCGAGCGGGAACCTCGGACCGTTCCACATGTATGGCGTGATCCTCGCAGTCGGCGTGCTCGTCGCGGTGTGGCTCGCCGAGCACCGATGGCGGGCGCGCGGCTATCCGCGTGACGGCATCTACGACATCTCCTTCTGGGTGGTGATCTGGGGTGTCATCGGCGCGCGCGTGTATCACCTGATCACCGACTATCAACGTTTCGAAGACGATCCGTTGAAGGCGTTCCAGATCTGGAAGGGTGGCCTGTCGATCTGGGGGGCGGTGATCGGCGGCGCGATCGCCGTCATCGTCATCACCAGACGCCGCCACCTCTCGACGCTCGCGGTCATGGACTGCATGGGGCCGGCCATCGTGCTCGCGCAGGCCATCGGACGCTGGGGCAACTACTTCAACCAGGAGCTGTTCGGGAAACCGTCGACGCTGCCGTGGGCGCTCGAGATCTCACCGTCGCACCGACCCGCGGGCTACCTGCAGTACGCGACGTTTCAGCCCACGTTCCTGTACGAATCACTCGCGTGCCTGGCCATCTTCGGCATCCTCCTCGTGGTGGAACGGCGCGCCGCGCTCAAGCTGGGTCAGACGTTCGCTCTCTACGTGATCCTCTACACGTTCGCCCGGTTCTGGTTCGAGAACATGCGCATCGACCCCGCGCACCACGTCGCCGGAATGCGGGTGAACGTGTGGGTGTCACTCCTGCTGTTTGTGTTTGGCATCGTGTGGTTCGTCTGGCTCGGTCGGCACGAGCCGCCGCAGCGCCACCCAGGCCAGATCGACGAGGAGGGTAATGTGACCCGAACCGTTTCCCCCGCGGAGAATCCTGATGACTGACACGCTAAGCCCCCCGAATGTCGGCACCGCCGCGGCGCGGTCGACGCATTCAAGATCTACGGCACCGGTGAGGCCGAGGTCCGCGCCCTGAACGGCATCAATGTCGCGTTCGAGACCGCGCGCCTCACCGCGATCATGGGCCCGTCGGGTTCGGGCAAGTCGACGCTGCTCCACTGCATGGCGGGCCTCGACCGGCTCACCTCGGGGCAGATCTACCTCGGCGACACCGAGATCAGCACGTCGAGCGAGAAGGAGCTCACGCTGATCCGCCGCGACAAGTTGGGGTTCATCTTCCAGGCCTACAACTTGATCCCGACCCTCAATGCGCTCGAGAACATGACCCTCCCGATGTCGTTGGCGGGCACCAAGCCCGACCCGGACTGGCTGAACACCATCGTCGACGACGGTCCGACTCTCCGATCGCCTCACCCACCGTCCGGCCGAGCTGTCCGGTGGCCAGCAGCAACGGGTGGCCGTCGGACGCGCGCGCTGTTGAGCAAGCCGGAGATCGTCTTCGCGGACGAGCCCACCGGCAATCTCGACTCGCGATCCGGCGCCGAAATCCTGACGTTCATGCGGAAGGCGGTCGACGAGTTGGGCCAGACCATCGTGATGGTCACCCACGACCCGATCGCCGCGGGCTACGCCGACCGCGTGGTGTTCCTGGCCGACGGCGCGATCGTCGACGAGCTCCTCGACCCGGACGTCGACACCGTCCTCGACAAGATGAAGAGTCTGGGCGTGTAGAGGATGTAGTGGAGCCGGGCGCGGAGCGCGGGACGGCGAAGCGGAATTGACCCGGGAGCAGGCGCATGTGGAAGGTCACGATCAAGGGGATCCTGGCCAAGAAGGTCCGGTTCTTGCTGACCGGGTTCGCGGTGATGCTCGGCGTTGCGTTCATCTCGGGCACGTTCGTGCTCACCGCGACGATCTCGAACACGTTCGACGGCCTGTTCAGCGACATCTACCAGCACACCGACGCGGTGGTGCGGGCCAAGGAGACCTTCAGCGGTTCCTTCGGCGGCGGCCGCGGCACGATCTCGGCCACGCTCCTCCCGAGCGTGCGCTCGACTGACGGTGTCGCCCAGGCCGACGGCACGGTGCAGGGCCTGGCGATCATCGTCGACAAGCACGGCGATGCGCTCGGCAGCAATGGGCGGGGCGCGCCGACCTTCGGTTTCGCGTACATCCCGGATCGTGACCTGAGCACGATCCATGTCGTCCAAGGCCGCGGTCCCGCGTTCCCGACCGAGGTCGTCATCGACAAGAAGAGCGCCGACGACGCCGGCTATCGGCCGGGAGACACCGTTCCCGTCGTCACCAAGGCCGGTCGCAATGACTACACGCTGACCGGCATCGTGAAGTTCGGCACCGCCGACAGTCCGTTGGGCGCGACCATCGCCGCGTTCACGCCGACGACTGCTTCGAAGGTGCTCGGCACCCCCGGCCAGTTCGACTCGATCGACGTCAAGGCGGATCCCGGTGTCAGCCAGGACCAGGTGGTGAGCAACATCCGCGCCGTGCTCGAAGCACGCGCCGGAGACGGCCAACGTCGAGGTGCTCAGCGGCAAGGACATCACCAAGGAGAGTCAGAACAATCTGAAGGACAACCTGTCGTTCTTCAACACGTTCCTCCTCATCTTCGGTGTGGTCGCGCTGCTCGTCGGTTCCTTCATCATCTTCAACACGTTTTCGATCATCGTCGCCCAACGCAGCCGGGAGCTCGCGTTGCTGCGCCGCGATCGGCGCCGGTCAGCGCCAGGTCGTCGGTTCGGTGCTGTTCGAGGCCGTCCTGGTCGGCCTCACCGCGTCCATCGTCGGGTTCGTTGGCGGGATCTTCCTCGCCGCCGGACTCAAGGCGCTCCTCGGTGTACTCGGACTCAACATTCCGGCGAGCTCGATCGTCATCCCGGCGTCCGCGGTGATCTGGTCATTCGTCACCGGTCTGGTGGTGACGGTGATCGCCGCAGTCTTCCCCGCGCTGCGGGCCTCACGAATTCCTCCGATAGCCGCGATCGCGCGACTCGTCGATCGACACGTCGGCGACGTCGCCGCGGCGCGGTGATCGGTGCCATCGTCATCCTGCTCGGGGTCGCGCTGCTGCTGCTCGGTCTCTTCGGTGACAGCGGGCTGCTGTTCGTCGGGGTCGGCATGGCGGTCGTCTTCCTCGGCGTCGCCATCCTCGGGCCCATCATCGCCACGCCCATCAGCGCCGCACTCGGCGCTCCGATCCGAGCGATCAAGGGCATCACCGGTTCCATCGCGCGCGAAAATGCGATGCGCAATCCCAAGCGCACGTCGGCCACCGCAGCGGCCCTCATGATCGGTGTCGGTCTCGTCGGGCTCATCACCGTGTTCGGTGCATCGGCACGGGCGTCGGTGAACGCGGCACTCGACCGTTCCATGAAGGCCGACTACGTCGTGACCTCGCCCGGGTTCGGCCAGGGTTCGATCCCGCTCGAGGCGCAACAGCAGCTCGCCGCGCTGCCAAACGTCGAGCTGGCATCGGGGATCCGCAGCGGTCAGGCGAAGATCGAAGGCTCGGTCGAGCAGGTCATCGCCGCCGACCCCGCGAAGATCGACGCGCTCTTCGACCTTCAACCCACGCAGGGTCGGGTCGGTGACCTCACCGAGAACGGGATCGCGGTGCTCGACAGCGTCGCCAGCGACAACGGCTGGAAGGTCGGCACCAAGGTGCCCATCGAGTTCGCGCAGACCGGCAAGCAGGAGTTCACCGTCGAGTCGATCTACAAGCAGACGGGCTTCACGAACTACGTGATGACGATCGACGCCTACAAGAAGAACTTCCGTGACCAGTTCGACTTCCAGGTCTACGTCAGCACCAAGGGTGGCGTCACGCCGGCGAACACCGCGTCGATCAAGAAGGTGATGCACCAATACCCCGGACCGAAGGTGCAGACCCGCGACGAGTACAAGGCATCGCAGGCAGCGCAGATCAACCAGTTCCTCAACCTGGTCTACGTGCTGTTGTTCTTCGCGATCATCATCGCCCTCTTCGGCATCGCCAACACGTTGGGGCTGTCGATCATCGAGCGCCGTCACGAGCTCGGATTGCTGCGCGCGGTGGGAATGTCGCGCCGTCAGCTGCGCTCCAGCGTGCGATGGGAATCGGTGATCATCGCGTTGCTCGGTACGTTGCTCGGTCTGATCATCGGTGTGGTCTTCGCGTGGGCCATGGTGAAGGCGCTCCACGACCAGGGCATCGAAAAGTTCTCGCTCGCACCGGTGCAGCTGCTCATCATCGTCGTCCTCGCCGCGTTCTTCGGTGTGGTCGCGGCGGCCTGGCCGGCCCGTCGGGCGGCCAAGCTCGACGTCCTGAGCTCGATCCAGTCCTGACGCGGCGCGGTCACTCGGCGCGGCCCGCGACGTTCTTTACCGAAACTTTCCGTTGCCCTGGCGGCCGGTTGGGACGTGGTGGCGTAGGTTCTCCACCAGCAAGAGGCGCGAACCCCTCCGCACAGGGAGCGCGACCCTCTGCGAGCGACACACCCCGGCTGGTGGATTGCCCCTCACCAGCTCCGAGGGTGTCCCAGCCGAAAGATCTCCCGCCCGAGTTTGCCCCGCCGGGCGGGAGATCTGCTTTCGGCTCCGGTCTCGTAACCTCGCTCCATGACCTACGAGACGATCGACCTCGACGTGCGCGACGGGGTTGCGCACCTCACGCTCAACCGCCCCGACGCCGCCAACGGGATCAACCTCCAACTCGCCCGTGACCTCATGCAGGCGGTCTTGGCGATCTCGGCCGATCCCGGCGCGCGCGTCGTGCTGCTGACCGGCGCGGGTGCGCGCTTCTGCGGCGGTGGCGATTTGAAGTCGTTCGCCGGGCGTGACGACCTGCCCACCCACCTCCGCGACATCCTCGGACCGCTGCACACCGCGATCGCCGAGCTGGTGCGGGGCGACGCGCCCGTCGTCGCCGCGGTGCAGGGGAGCGCGGCCGGCGCCGGGATCGGCCTCATCGGTGCGTCCGATCTCGTGCTTGCGGGTGCGTCGACCAAGTTCGTGATGGCCTACACCGGTGTGGGGCTCACGCCCGACGGCTCGTCGAGCTGGTTCCTGCCGCGTCTGATCGGTCTCCGACGCGCCATCGAGCTCACGTTCACCAATCGCGTGCTGTCGGCGGCGGAGGCGCTCGACTGGGGGCTCATCACCGCGGTCGTCCCGGACGACCAGCTGCACGACGAGGCGGACACGCTCGCGGCTCGTCTGGCGGCGGGTGCGCCTCAGGCCCTCGCCGCGGCGAAGCGCCTCCTGCACACCAGCCTCGAATCGACCCTCGAGTCGCACCTGACCCGCGAGGCCGAGTCCATCGCGCGCGCATCGGGCACGCCGGAAGGGCAGGAGGGCATCGCCGCGTTCGTCGAGAAGCGCGCGCCCGTCTTCCCGACCGCCTGACCCGCGACCGCCGACCCAAATCGTTGCCGGGGCTACGCGTCGCGGAGCTTGGCGTCCTTCTCCCGGACCATGGCGTCGAGCGCGGCGCGGTGATCGTCGAGCTTCGCCCTCGAGCGCGGCATCGTCGGCGCCGAGGATGCGTACCGCCAGCAGGCCGGCGTTGCGCGCCTTCCCGACGCCGACGGTGGCGACGGGAATGCCGTCAGGCATCTGCACGATCGACAGCAACGAATCGAGCCCGTCGAGCTGCTGCAGCGGCACCGGGACACCGATCACCGGAAGCGACGTCATCGACGCGGTCATGCCCGGGAGGTGCGCGGCGCCCCCGCGCCGGCGATGATGACCCGCAGCCCGCGATCGGCGGCGCCGCGCGCGTAGTCGTACATCACTTCGGGGGTGCGGTGGGCCGACACCACGCGGACCTCACACGGAATGCCGAACTCGGTGAGCACGTCGACCGCGCCCTGCATCACCGGCAGGTCGGAGTCGCTGCCCATGATGACGCCGACCAGCGGCGGGAGAGGCAGCCACGCCCGCGAACTTAGCGGCCGAGATCGGGCCGGGCGCTCTCTTCGGCCAGGTCCGACTCGTACATGCGCCGCACCAGGGCCTCGAAGTTGATCTTGGGCTTCCACCCGAGACGCTCGCGTGCCTTGGTCGCGTCGCCCATCAGCAAGTCGACCTCGGCCGGCCGTTCGAAGCGCGGGTCCTGCTGCACGTAGCGGGCCCAGTCGTCGTAGCCCGCGCACGCGAACGCGGCGTCGAGGAACTCGCGGATGGTGTGCGTCTCGCCGGTCGCGATCACGTAGTCGTCGGCGACGTCCTGCTGCAGCATCAGCCACATCGCCTCGACGTAGTCACCGGCGAAGCCCCAGTCACGCGCCGAGTCGAGGTTGCCGAGCGTGATCGAATCCTGCAGCCCGAGCTTGATGCGCGCCAGCGAGTTGGTGATCTTGCGGGTGACGAACTCGAGCCCGCGCTTCTCCGACTCGTGGTTGAACAAGATGCCCGACGACGCGTGCAGGCCGTAGGCCTCGCGGTAGTTCACGGTCATGTGGTGACCGAACACCTTGGCGACGCCGTACGGCGAGCGCGGATGGAAGGGTGTGAGCTCCGTCTGCGGCGTCTCGCGGACCTTGCCGAACATCTCCGACGACGATGCCTGGTAGAAGCGGATCGGGTTCCCCTCACCGCCGCCGACGATGCGCACCGCTTCGAGCATCCGCAAGACACCGAGACCGGTGATCTCCGACGTGAGATCGGGTTGCGTGAACGAGAGGTGCACGAAGCTGATGGCGCCGAGGTTGTAGACCTCGTCGGGTTGCACACGTTCAACCGCAGCAATGAGCGACGAGAGGTCGCGCAGATCGCCGTCGACCAACTCCAGGGAAGGCGTCTCCTGCATCACCATCGCGGCCTTGGGGTTGTTCTGCCCGCGGATGAGACCGAACACCTGGTACCCCTTCTCGGCCAGGAAGTTGGCGAGGTAGCGACCGTCTTGTCCCGTGATGCCGGTGATCAGCGCGCGCTTCATGCCTCGACACCGTGCGCATCGACGCGGTCCCACGCCGGCTCGAGCTGGTGGAGGAACTCGGCGCAGCGCTGCGCTTCGTCGGTCTCGCCGATTGCCGTGGCACTCGCCCGCAGCCCCTCGAGTCGCGCGAAGGAACCCCTGGTTGGTCGGGTGTTCCCACCGCACGTAGCCCGAACCCCGCCATCCGGACTGGCGCAGGCGGTCGAGCCCACGGTGGTAGCCGACGCGGAAGCACGCGTACCCCTCGACCGGGTCGCGGGCGAGCTGGCCGAGCCGAGCCCACCCATCGAGGAAGCGGGGCCAGTCGGCGACGACCGACGAGACTGCGGCGCGCCGATCGGCTCGGGCCGCGCCAGGGCTTCGGCGAGGCGGGTGCGCGCGTCGAGGGGTTCGGGGTCGAGGACGGTCTCGGGAAGACCCTGCGGTGAGATCGAGATGGGCTGGTCGGTCACGACGCCCGAGGATATTGGTCGCCGGTACGATCTGGGGGAGTGACCGACGATCCGACGACCGATTCCGCACCCGCGCCACCGCACCCTGTCTCCACCCGGCTCATCCTGGCCCGTCACGCGGTGACCGCCCAGACCGGCCCGCTGCTGTCGGGCCGGGCGCCGGGGATCGATCTCTCCGACCAGGGTCGGGAGCAGGCCAAGGTGCTCGGCGAACGCCTGGCCGGGCTGCCGGTGGCGGTGGTCTACGCCAGCCCCATCGAGCGAACCACCCAGACCGCGGAAGCCGTCGCGCACCACCACGGGCTGACGGTGCAGGCCCTCCCGGGCGTGATCGAAGCCGACTACGGCGAGTGGACGGGCGGAAAGCTGTCCGAGCTGGCGAAGACCGACCTGTGGAAGACCGTGCAGCGCGCGCCCTCGCGGGCGCGATTCCCCGGCGGGGAGTCCCTGGCCGAGATGCAGATGCGCATGGTCACCGCGCTCGAGTCGGTGGTCGCCGATCATCCGGGTCAGCTGGTGGTGGTGGTCTCGCACGCCGATCCGATCAAAGCGGCCATCGCGCACTACACCGGAGTGCACCTCGACCTCTTCCAGCGCATCGTGGTGTCACCGGCGTCGGTGACCGTGTTCGAACTCTCCGCGCACGGCGCGGCGATGCTGAAGTGCAACGACACCGGATCGCTCGACGAGTTGGTCGCACCGGCCGAGAGCGAGGCCGAGACCCAGGAGCCCACCCCGTGACGCCGGAGATCATCGAGCTCGAGGACGTCGAAGGTCTCGGTACCGGCGCGATCGGAGAGCCCGGGCAGCGCGCGTTCTACATCCAGGCGCGCACCGAGCAGACGCAGTTGACCGTCCTCGTGGAGAAGCAACAGGTCGAGATGTTGGCGACCGAGGCGGTGGCGTTTCTCGATCACCTCGCCGACGAGTATCCCGAGTTGCCGTTCGACGTTCCGGTCGCGCAGACGCAGTTGCGCGAACCGACGGTCCCGTTGTTCCGGGCGCGCCTCATCGGGCTCGGGTTCGACACCGAACGCGAGCTGGTGCTCCTCGAACTCCGCGAGCACGCCGAGGACGACGAAGACGCTGCGGACAATGAGGAAGAGGTGCACGAGGACCCCGGATACGTCGCGCGTATCTACGCCACGCGCGCGCAGGTGCGAGCCATGGCCGCGCGCGGCGCTGAGGCCGTCACCGGTGGACGGCCGCCGTGTCCGCTGTGCGAGCAACCGATGGATCTGTCCGGGCACCAGTGTCCTCGTTGGAATTGACGCCTGACGAGCTTCGGACCGCGCTGGGCGCGGCCGAGCTCGAGGTCGTGGGGCGAATGCGGTACTCGTCGAACGCCACCTTCCTCGTGGAGGCGAAGGTCGACGGCATGGAGTTGGCCGGGATCTACAAGCCCCGCCGCGGTGAGCGACCGCTGTGGGACTTTCCGCAGGGCACGTTGTGCCAGCGCGAGGTCGCGGCGTACGAGCTGTCCGACGCGCTCGGGTGGGACATCGTGCCGCTCACCATCCTGCGCGACGGCCCCCTCGGCATCGGTGCGGTGCAGCGCTTCGTCGACCACGATCCCGACGAGCACTTCTTCACGTTGCGCGACGAGCACCAGGACCGGTTCCGGCAGTTCGCCTGGTTCGACGTGTTGCTCAACAACACCGATCGCAAAGGCGGCCACTGCCTGCACGACCAGGTGAACGACATCGTCGTCGGCATCGATCACGGGCTCGCCTTCCACGAAGACTGGAAGCTGCGCACGGTGATCTGGGACTTCGCCGGTGAGAAGATCCCGCCGGCGGCTGCCGACGACGTGTGTCGTGTCGTCACCGATCTCGATTCCGGCCCCCTCGGCGCGCGCCTCGCGGCGTTGCTCGCACCGGACGAGCTCGACGCGATCGCCCGCCGCGCCCAAGGACTCCTGGCCCGCGGGCTGCCGTTCCCCGAGGACTACCACAGCACCCCGTGGCCCCTGGTCTAAACCCCCCTCCCCCGTTTTGGCGTCACTGGTGCGCCACTACGGCGCACGAGTGACGCCAAAAGCGATGGTCTGGGGGGGGAGGGGCTACTTGCGCTGGTAGACGGCGATGTCGTCGATGGTGACGACGTAGCGGTACTGCGTCGTGATGATGTGCTCGAGCCGGGGGAAGTCGGAGATCGGGTAGTACTGCGAACCGCGCACCTTGGCCGGTGAGGTGTCGACGAAGTACTTCGGCGGGTGTGCAGTGAAGTCGGCGTAGAAGTCGTCCCATGCCGCCTCGGTGTCGCTGCCGGTGTTGGCGTCTTTCGGGGGCCGGCCGGGATAATTCCCGGTGAGGAACGACGAGGTCAGGAACCGGGTCGCCGGACGCCGGCCTGACGCCCAGTAGATCTCCGGCACGCTGCCCCAGACGTAGATCGGATCATCGGGGTTGGTGGTGGTCGCGAGGTAGCGCGAGACCGACTCGTAGTTCGGCTCGGGAACACCGGGGTGGAAGAAGTAGCCGGCGGCCGAGAACAGCGATCCGATGACCAGCGCGAACACGACCGCGCGATCGGCCCACTTGCGGGTGCCGCGTACGAGCGCGCCGGCCGCGAGCAGCGCCAGCGGCGGCGCGAGTTGCAGGTAGTAGTGCCCGAAGAAGCGCAGCCCGACCGCCACCGACACCGCGGCGGAGAGGACCCACAGCCAGAGGTCGGTGTCACGTTGGCCGTCCAGTGCGAGCAGCTTCCGATGACCCCACACGCTCGGGATCTTCCACAACAGCGGGAGGTTGCACAGCGCCCACATGCCGGTCATGAAGAGGAACGTCGTGAGCACGACCGTCGAGATGGTCTTCATGCCGACGTACGAACCGTTGCCGAGCACCGTCCAGTACAGGAGCTGTGCGGGCCCCACCGCGATCGCGACGAGCGCGGTCGGGATGGTGAACCCGAGCGCGACCTCCCCGACGCCCCGCTTTCCGCGCGAGCGGGCAATCAGGTACAGGACGGGGAGCAGCGTCGCCGCGCCGGTTTGCTTGGCCAAGGTCGCGAGCGCGATGGCGACGCCGGCGAGGAACCCGCGCCCTCGGCGCGCGAAGAGGATGGCCGCGGTCATCGACGGCAGCATGAACACCTCGAAGTTCGCGGCCTGACCGTCCTGCGGCGCGAACAACACCATCGCCACGACGAACATCACTCCCGCGATCCAGCCCGCGCGCGACCCGTAGCGCCGGCGCGCCTCGATGGCGAGTAGCAGCGCGGTGAGCGCGACCGCGAGCATTGCGACGAGGCGCACCGACCACAGCGCCGTGGTCTCGAAGAACGTGAACGTCGCCGCGTACACGTACGGGACGAGCGGTGGCTTGCGGTCGATCGCTTCCTCGTAGAGCTGGCCACCGTCGTTGAGCACGTGGGCCTGCGTGGCGAGGAACGTCTCGTCGGAGTTGAACACCGGCGTGAAGAAGGCGGGGAGACGCAGCACGAAGGTCAGCGCCAGCAGCACCAGGAAGATCCGGACGAGCTCGCGACGATTCGATCGCACGGGCACACGGGGCGCGTCGGCGAGCGCGACGCCGGGGTCGGACGCCCCGGAAATGGGCGTGGTCAGCTCCATGTGCATCTGAGAACCACCCATTCTGCCCGTTCAGTTCCCGCCGGTCCGGTCTGAACCCCGCAGGCGTTCCCGGGGGCCGGGTCAGACGGGTTCGAGCTGGTCGTCGTGGTACCGGTCGCGGCAGAGCGAGCGCTGCAGCTTGCCGGAGGACGTCTTCGGCAGGGTGCCCGGTCGCACCAGGACCACCTCGACCGGCGGGACGCCGACCGCGTCGCACACGTGGGTCACGACCGAATCGTGCACCTCGTGGAGATCGTCACTCTTGGTTTCCGCCACCACCACGATCGACTCCCGGCCGCGCTTGCGGTCGCTGCCGAACGCGATGACATTTCCCGCCCGCACGCCGACCACCGCGGCCGCGGCCCGTTCGACGTCCTCGGGGAACACGTTGCGGCCGCCGACGATGATCACGTCCTTGAGTCGCCCGCACACGACGAGCTGGCCGTCGACGAGGTACGCGAGATCACCGGTGCGCAGCCAACCGTCATCGAAGGTCGCCGCGGTCGCCTCCGGATTGCGGTAGTACCCCGGCGTCACGGACGGGCTGCGCAGCTCGAGCTCGCCGACCTCACGATCGTCGCGCACCGCACCCGTGCGGGGGTGCACGATCCGGAGCTCGAACCCGGGCAACGGGCGACCGAGAAACGCCAGGCGCCGCACCGCGTCCGTCTCGTCGTCGGCGGGTACGGCACACCGTTCGTGTTCGAGTGCGTGGCGGTCGACCGCGTCCACCGTCATCCCCACCCCGACCTCGGGGAAGGTGACGCCGAGGGTGGCTTCGGCCATGCCGAACACCGGATACGCCGCGTGCGGGTCGAAACCGTGTGACGCGGCTGCCGCACAGAACGACTCGACCGCGTTCGGGTCGACGGTCTCGGCGCCATTGAGTGCGAGGCGCCAGCTCGACAGGTCGAGCGCGCCGGCGCGCCGCAGCGCGCGCGCGCGAGCGCATACGAGAAGTTGGGTCCGGCGGTGATGGTGCCGCGGTATTCCGAGATCCATTCCAGCCAACTGGACGGTGCCGCGAGGAAATCCTGCGGCGCGCCCAAGACGAGTTCGAAGCCGTTGAGCATCGGCGTCATCAGCAAACCGATGAGTCCCATGTCGTGGTAGAGCGGCAGCCACGAGACCGCGCGGTCGTCGTGGGTGATCTGCGCGCCGGCGACGATGGCGTCGATGTTGGTGCCGACGCACCGATCGGGCAGCATCACCCCCTTCGGCGCGGCAGTGGAACCGCTCGTGAACTGCAGGATGGCGAGCCGTTCGGGATCGTCGGGCGGAAGCACGAGCGCGTCGGCGCCGAGTTGCGCGCCCTCACGCGCGAGCTGATCGAGCGGGACCACCGTCGCGCGCTCGGGCACGGGATCGAGGAACGGCACCAGGTCGGGGTCGACCACGACCAGTGCGACATCGGCATTGGCGATCCGGCTGCGGGTCTGCTCGACGAATTCCTCGATCGATCCGAGCCGCATCGGGAGCGGCAACGCGACGACAGTGCCCCCGGCGAGGAACGTCGCCTGGATCGTCGTCACCAGCGTTCGCGTCGTCGGGCCGAGGATGCCGACGTGGACGCCGGGCCCGACGCCGCGGGCTTGGAGCGCCGACGCGATCCCGCGGGCGTCGTCATGGACGCGAGCCCATTCGACCCGGTCGGCGGGTCCGGACATGCCCGCGGCGGAGCCCACGAAGGTCACGGTCGCGGTGCCGCCGGCGGCGGTCTCGAGGCGCGACACGACCGAGGACATCAGGCTTCCGACTCGCGCCGGGCCTTCGGGGTTACTCGTGGGTAGCGCCCCAGGTGTCCCAGTAGGTGATGCCCTCGACCGGCGGCCGCACCGCGGGCTTGAAGTCACCCCCGGTGGTGTAGGCGACCGGGATCAGCGCGACCTGGGTGATGCCGTCGGGGATGCCGAGCAATTCGGCGGTCTCGGCCTCTTTGGCGAGGTGGAGCGTGGTCCACGCCGAGCCGAGGCCCCGGGACCGCAGGGCGAGCATGAAGCTCCAGACCGCCGGGAGGATCGAACCGTAGAAGCTGGCGCCGGCGAAGTTCTCGGCGGTCTCGACCTTGCCTTCGATGCACGGGATCACGTGGACGGGCACCCGGTCGAGGATGTTCATCAGGTAGACGGCCGACGCGTACACCTTGCGGGTCTGGGGATCGGCCGCCTCCTCGACCTGCGACTCGAGGTAGGGCCGCGCCATCCCGCCGTAGAGCTCCTTGAGTCGGGCCCGCTTCTCGGCGTCGGTGACGACGATCCAGTGCCAGCCCTGCGAGTTGCTGCCGGTCGGGGACTGCACCGCGAGTCGGAGGCAGTCGAGGATGATCTCGGGCTCCACCGGACGCTCGAGGTCCAGACGCTTGCGCACCGCGCGCGTCGTGGCGAGGAGATGATCGGTGACGCTGATGTCCATGGGGTAGTCGGCCATGGGCGCAGTCTCGCAGACTCAGGGCGCGAGCGCGGCGGCCGGGTCCTGGAAGAACCGGGAGCGGGGCAACACGACATCGGCACCGTCGCGCGCGGCCTGGCGCCAACAGTTCGTCGTCGACGTGCGGCCCGAACGCGACGATCCGGACCCCGGGCGCCGCGACCCTGGTGGTGGCGACGCTGGCCGCGTGACGGGCGAGGTCGATCACGACGACGTCCGCGTCCGTGCAGGCAGACGGATCGATGGTGAACGTCACATCGGCGATCGCTGCCGACACGCGGGACCGGTCCATCAGATCGGTCATCATGGCGACGACCTTCACGCGCGCTCCTCCTCTTGTGTCTCGTGTGTGGTTTCGCGCTCCCGTGTGGTTTCGCGGTCTCGCAGGATCACGCTCAGGACGGTCATGCCGACGATGGCCGCGAGCGCCGACGCCGCGAGCACCCCGATCTTGGCATCGGAGAAGGAGGTGCCGCGGAACGCGAGGTCGGTGATGAAGAGGGAGACGGTGAAGCCGATGCCACCGAGGGTCGCGACTCCGGCGACGTGACGGAGGGAGATGCCGTCGGGGAGCCGTCCGAGGCGGAGGCGCACCGCGAGCGCGGAGGCAGCCAGGATGCCGACGAACTTGCCGACGACGAGGCCGGCGACGATACCGATGGTGACGCGGCTGGCGACGGCGTCGGAGATCGCGTCACCAGTGAGGACGACGCCCGCGTTGGCCAGCGCGAACAGCGGCACGATCACGAAACTCGACACCGGGTGCAGCCCGAGCTCGAGTCGTTCCAGGACGGGCACGCCACGGCGGGGGAGCGCGGGCGTCAGCAGTCCGAGCGCGACGCCCGCCAAGGTCGGCTCGATGCCCGCCTCGTACAGGCAGAGCCACAGCAGCGCCCCGGGCACGACGTACGCGAGCGGATGGTCCACCCGGAGCCGTGGCATCACGATCACCACGCCCAGGACGAGCGCCCCGGCGCCGAGCCAAAGTGGTTCGACGCCGCTCGAGTAGAAGAGCGCGATCACGACGATCGCACCGATGTCGTCGACGATGGCCAGCGTGAGCAGGAACACCTTCAGACCGCTCGGCACGCGGGCGCCGAGGATTGCGAGCACACCGACCGCGAACGCGATGTCGGTGGCCATCGGGATGGCCCAGCCGTTCAGACCGTCGCCGCCCAGGTTCACCGCGACGTAGATGAGCGCGGGGACGACCATGCCGCCGACGGCGGCGATTGCGGGCAGCGCGGCGCGACTGCGGTCGCGCAACTCGCCGGTGACGAGCTCGCGTTTGATCTCCAGGCCGACGACGAAGAAGAAGATGGTCATCAGCGCGTCGTTCACCCAGTGCACGAGCGATTCGGTGATCGCCAGCTCACCCCAACCGATGGTGAGCTCGTGACTCCACCAACTCGTGTACCCCGCGGTGTTCGTGTTGGCCCAGATGAGCGCGACGATCGCGGCGATGAGCAGGACGATCCCGCTGGCGGCTTCCAGGGACACGAAGTCGCTGCCGATGGGCGGCGCCGCCTTCCCCAGGACGGGAATACGGATGTGCCGGTGGTCGGGCATCGCCGACCGCGTGGCTACTTCGCGGTCGGCGCGGGGAGCAGGCGCGGCGCGTCGATCGCGAACTCGGGCCAGCGCTTCCGCGACTTGGCCGAGAGCTTGTGCATGAGCGCGATGGCGCCGGGGTCGTCGTCGCCGGGGCGGGTCTCGATCCAGCCGTCGCGGATGAGGCCGTCCATCAGGTCGCGGCCGATCTCGGTGCGGACGATGGTGAGGGTCCAGTCGTTGAACGCGCCGATCCCGCCGGTCGAGATGTCGGCGTGCTCGGCGGCGAAGTCGGGACACATCTTGCAGCCCTCGCGGGTCCAGGCGTGGCATTCCTTCAGCGGCACTTCGTGGTAGTCACCGTTGTTCATCCAGATCTGGAAGACGCCCTTGATGTTCATCTTCTTCATGTCGGCCTTCTTCAGGCCGTACTTGGCCTCGAAGAGCTCCTCGAAGATCGCGTCGTCGAACGTCTTCGAGCAGAGCAGCCCGATGTTGAGCGACGAGGCGCCGGGCGACCTTGCCCGCCTTGCGCTGCTTCATCACCGGCGGCACCGACGACTGGCAGCTCATGCCCACGAGGGCGATGCGCTCGGCACCGCTCTCGATCGCGTCGGCGTACGCCATGGTGTTCGCGGAGTACGTGTAGCGGCTTCCGGCCGACGCGATGACGTCTTCGCGGGTGCGGGCCACGCCCGGGATCGCCTTCCACGAGGTGCCGTCACCCTCGAGGTAGCTCACGAGCGCGGCGTCGATCAGGTCGTGCTCGAGCGCGTAGATCGAGCAGGGCCGACACGAGGCCGCCGTCCTGGCCCACCTCGGCGAGGATCGGATCGGTGGCGCGGGCGAGCACGATGTCCTTGAAGATGCCTGACGGCTCGTCGACGGTGCGCGCCGCGGCCGAACATGAACTCGTCGATCTCGGGCTCCCACGCCCGAAACCGCGGGCAGGCCCGGGTGCACGACGTGCAGCCCTTCTGACCGTGGCTGCAGTTGTCGGGGGCGAACCCGTCCTCGAGCTGGAAGGGCTTGTAGACCCCTTCGTCGTCCTTGTAGCCGAGCACGTCGTGGGGGCACGCGATCACGCATCCCGCGCATCCGGTGCACAACCCCGAGGTGACGACCTCGGAGTAGAGGTCCTTCCAGTGCAACTTCTCGGGCGGCATGGGCGGAGTCTGGCACAGGCCCGCTGCGGCGATCAGACGCGGAGCAGTCGCTCGACGGCCTGCACCGCTTCGTCGATCTTGGCGTCGCCCTCGGCGGGGTCGGCGGTGGCCGCGTCGCGCACGCAGTGGCGCACGTGCTCGTCGAGCAGACCGAGGCCGACGCTCTGCAGCGCCTTGGTGACCGACACGATCTGGGTGAGCACGTCGATGCAGTACTCGTCGTCGTCGATCATCCGCTGCAGGCCGCGGACCTGCCCTTCGATGCGGCGCAGCCGCTTGCCGTAGTCGTCCTTCTCGAGGCTGTAGCCCCGGACCGCCATGTGCATCGGTCTCCCCTTGCTCGCAGATACCCTAGGGGGGTATACTACCACACATGACGACCGAGCACCAGCACGCCCGCCGCGAGCTCGAGCGCTGCGACCTGCCGGTGGCGGGCATGACCTGCGCGTCGTGCGCGGCCCGCATCGAGTCGGGCCTGGCGGCGCTGCCCGGGGTCGCCACCGCCAGCGTCAACTTCGCCACCAACCGGGCGACGGTCACCTACGACCCCGCGGTCACCGGGCCCGCGATCGTTCTCGGCCGACGGTCGCCGATCTCGGCTACTCGGTGCCCGAGCGTCGAGCCCGACGACCCCGAGGCCGACGAGCTGCGCGACCTGACGCCCGCGCCTCGTCGGTCGCGGTCGGTGCTCGGCATCCCGGTGGTCGCCATCTCGATGGTGCCCGGGCCTGCAGTTCTCGGGCTGGCAGTGGGTCGCGTTCGCGCTGTCGACGCCGGTCATCCTCTGGTCGGCGTGGCCGTTCCACCGCGCCACGCTCGTCAACCTGCGCCACGGCGCCACCACGATGGACACGCTCGTGTCGCTCGGCACGCTCGCCGCGTACGTGTGGTCGGTCGTGGCGCTCGTGTTCCTCGGTGCCGCCGACAGTCGATGTCGGCGGCATGTCGATGGGCGCGGTGTTCGGCGGCGCCGGCGACGGCCCGCACGTCTACTTCGAGACCGCCAGCGCGATCGTCGCGCTGCTCCTGCTCGGCAAGTACTTCGAAGCCCGCGCGCGCGGCCGCTCGAGTCACGCGCTCCGCGCGCTGCTCGAGCTCGGCGCGAAGACGGCGCGGCTCGAGAACGGCGACGAGATCCCGATCGCGCGCCTGCGCGTCGGCGACCGCTTCGTCGTGCGTCCGGGGGAGAAGATCGCCACCGACGGCACGGTCGTCGACGGCGCGTCGGCGGTCGACGTGTCGATGCTCACCGGCGAGCCGGTGCCGGTCGACGTGCGTCCGGGCGACGACGGTGTTCGGCGCGACGCTCAACACCTCGCGGCCGGCTCGTCGTCGAGGCCACCAGGGTCGGGAACGACACCGCGCTGGCGCAGATCGCCCGCCTGGTCGAGGAGGCGCAGGGCTCGAAGGCGCCGGTGCAGCGGCTGGCCGACCGCATCTCCGCGGTGTTCGTGCCCGTCGTGCTCGTGATCGCGGTGGTCACGTTCGTGGCCTGGCTGGCTGCTCGGCAACCCCGCCGACGAGGCGTTCACCGCCGCGGTCGCGGTGCTGATCATCGCCTGCCCGTGCGCGCTCGGGCTCGCCACGCCCACCGCGATCATGGTGGGCACCGGCCGCGGCGCCCAGCTCGGCATCGTGATCAAGGGCGGCGAGGTGCTCGAGGCGACCCAGCGTGGTCGACACCGCGGTGCTCGACAAGACCGGCACCATCACCGAGGGCCGCATGGAGCTGGCCGAGGTCGTGCGCCGCACCCGGCGTCGACGTCGCCGAGCTGCTGCGGCGCGCCGGCTCGGTCGAGGACGCGTCGGAGCACCCGATCGCGCGCGCGATCGCCGACGGCGCCCGTGCTCGCGGCGCGCGAGCTGGTCGCGCCGGCCGCGTTCACGAACCACGCCGGGCAGGGCGTCGAGGCGACGGTCGACGGCGTGACGGTGCGCGTCGGGCGCGCCGACTTCGTCGGGACGTCCGCGTCCCGACGCTGCGAGCCGTCGCCGACGACGACCCGCACCGTCGTCTACGCGGGCTGGGACGGCGAGGTGCGCGGCGCGTTCGTCGTGGCCGACACGGTCAAGCCGACGTCGCGCGGCGGCGATCGCCGCGCTGCACGAGCTCGGGCTCGACGACGGTCATGGTCACCGGTGACCGGCAGGAGACCGCCGACGCGGTCGCCGCGCGAGGTCGGCATCGACCGGGTCGTCGCCGGCGTGCTGCCGGGCGAGAAGGTCGACGTCGTGCGCGCGCTCCAGGCCGAGGGTCGGCACGTCGCGGTGGTCGGCGACGGCGTGAACGACGCGCCCGCGCTCGCGCAGTCCGACCTCGGCATCGCCATCGGCACCGGCACCGACGTCGCCATCGAGGCGAGCGACCTCACGCTGGTGTCGGGCGACCTGCGCGCCGCCGCCGACGCGATCGCGCTCGTCGCGGCGCACGCTCGTCGACGATCAAGGGCAACCTGTTCTGGGCGTTCGCCTACAACGTGGCCGCCATCCCGCTCGCCGCGGTCGGGCTGCTGAGCCCGGTGATCGCGGCCGCGGCGATGGGCTTCTCGAGCGTGTTCGTGGTGAGCAACTCGCTGCGGCTGCGGCGCTTCGAGGGGTTCCGCGCATAGGTCAGGTTGCGAGGTAGGCGATCGGGAGCGCGGTGCTCACCACGATCGCAACGATGCACAGCGTGAGGGACAGCACCCCGGAGCGCCGTCCGGCCATACGTCGCGACCGGGCCAGCACCACCATCAACGCGATCAGCGGCGGCGCGGTGAGCCCGTTCAGGATCGCGGCGTAGTAGAGACCGCGGATCGGATCGACGCCGGCGAAGTTCAGCGCGAGTCCGACGAGCATCGAGCAGACGATCACGCCGTAGAAGCCGCGGGCGTCGCGGAGCCGCTTCGACAGGCCTTCGTTCCAACGCAGCGCCTCGGACACCGCGTACGCCGTCGATCCGGCGAGCACCGGGACCGCGAGCAGGCCGAGCCCGACGACGCCGAGCGCGAACAGCAGCCCGGCGAAGTCACCGGCGAACGGCTCGGAGCGCCTCCGCGGCCTGGTCGGCGGTCTGGATCGTCGTGATGCCGCTCGCGTGCAGGGTGGCCGCCGCCGCGACCATGATCGCGAAGGCGACGACGCAGGCCGACACCATGCCGCCGATGACGTCGACCCGCATGGCGACGCAGGTGCGTCGTCGGTGGGTTCCTCGACCGTGGGTTCCTCGACCGTGCCTCGACCGGTGTGATCGGTCGTCTTCCTCGACCTCTTCGCTGGTCTGCCAGAAGAAGAGGTACGGCGACACGGTGGTGCCGAACACCGCGAGCAAGCGCGGCGAGCCCGCTGCGGCCACCGACGAGATGCGGCACCAGCGCGTGGTGCGCGACCTCGGCCCAGTCCACGTCGACCGAGACGAGCACGAAGAGGTAGGCGAGGAGCGAGAGCGCCAACCAGCGCAGGACCTTGGCGTAGCGGTGGTAGGGCACGAAGATCTCGAGCTCGAGCATCACCGCGGTCATGCCGACGGTGAGCAGCGCGGCGGGCACCGGCACCACGAGGTGGAGCGGACGCGCCCATGGACGACAGGTCGGCCGCGATGTTGAACGTGTTCGCGATCGGCGACGAGCGACACCGCGATGACGAGGATGCCGCGCGGGAACGCGCTCGCGGATCAGGGTCGAGAGCCCGACGCCGCGTCAGAGGCCGAGGCGGGCGGCCATCTCCTGCACCGCGGCCGCGAGCGGCGCCACGTAGAGCGCCGACCACACGAGACCGAAGCCGAACGCCGCGCCGACCTGGGAGTAGGTGCCGATGCCGGACGGGTCGTCGTCGGCGGCGCCGGTGACGATCCCGGGACCGAGGCGCTTGAAGTAGCCGTGCCCGCGCAGACGACGTCGTCGCGGATGGTGAGCGAGAACGTCGCGTGCGGCATCGCCGACAGTGTCGCGTACGCTGATGCGCTTGAAGATCAGCGAGATCCTGCAGCACGGGCCCGAGCTTCTCGTTCGAGTTCGGGCCGCCGCGCGACCGAGCAGATGGAAGCGACGCTCGCGCGCACGCTCGTCGAGCTCGAACCGCTCGGCCCGTCGTACGTGTCGGTCACCTACGGCGCCGGCGGCTCCACGCGTGAGCGCACCCACGACCTCGTCGTGCAGATCCTCCACGACACCTCGATGACGCCGATGGCGCACCTCACGTGCGCGTGCCACACCCGCGCCGAGCTGGTCGAGATCGTCGAGCGCTACGCGCGACGCGGGGATCGACAACATCCTCGCCCTCGGCGGCGACCCGCCCAAGGACCTCGACCTCCCCGACGGCGAGCTCAAGTACGCGATCGAGCTCGTGCGGCTCGTCCGCGAGGCCGGCGACTTCTGCATCGGCGTCGCCGCGCACCCCGAGCCGCACCCGCGGTCGCCGTCGACGCGCGGACGACCGCCGCCACACCGCCGAGAAGCTCGCCGAGGCCGACTTCGCCATCACGCAGTTCTTCTTCGACGCCGACCACTACTTCGACCTCGTCGAGAGCCCTGCACGCCCTCGGCGTCGACAAGCCGGTGATCCCGGGGATCATGCCGGTCACGAGCATCGCCAGCATCAAGCGGATGACCGAGCTGCAGGGCTCGGAGTTCCCGGCGTGGCTGCTCGCCAAGCTCGAGGCCGCGGGCGACGACCCGGCCGCGGTGCGGGCGGTCGGGATCGCCGAGGCCACCGAGCTGTGCGCCGCGCTGCTCGAGGGCGGGGCGCCGGGCCTGCACTTCTACACGATGAACCGCTCGACCGCGACCCGTGAGATCTACGAGAACCTCGGCCTCGGCCGGCGTGAGGGAAGGTTGACTTGCATCGAGCTAAGGGGTTCCTAACCTTAGGCTCGTGCTTCCCACCTTCGTCATCGGCCTGCGGGAGGGCCTCGAAGCGGCGCTGATCGTCGGGATCGTCGCCGCGTTCCTCTCGCAGCAGGGCCGGCGCGACGCGCTGCGGTGGATGTGGCTCGGCGTCGCTCGGCGCGCTCGTCCTGTGCGGCGGCGTCGGCGTGGCGCCTCCACGTCGCCGAGGAGAACCTGCCGCAGCGCGAGCAGGAGCAGCTCGAGACGGTCATCGCGCTCGTCGCGGTCGGGATGATCACCTGGATGGTCGTCTGGATGCGGCGGCACTCCGCCGACCTCAAGGGCGACCTCCACGCGCGAGGCCTCGGTCGCGCTGGTCGAGGGCTCGGCGCATCGGTCTCGTCGTCATGGCGTTCCTCGCGGTGCTCCGCGAAGGGCCTCGAGACCGCGGTGTTCATGCTCGCCGCGTTCCAGCAGTCCGACCGTCCCGGACTCACCGGCACCGGCGCGCTGCTCGGCGTCGCGGTCGCGGTCGTGCTCGGCTACCTCATCTACCGCGGCGGCGTGAAGATCAACCTCTCGAAGTTCTTCCGCGTCACCGGCGTCGTGCTGGTGCTCGTCGGTGCCGGGCTGCTCTCGTTCGCGGTGCACACCGCGCACGAGGGCGGTTGGTGGAACCTCCTGCTCGACCGCGCCGTCGACCTCCGCTGGCTCATCGACCCGGGTTCGGTGCAGTCGGCGCTGATCACCGGCATGTTCGGCATCCAGCCCGAACCCACGTGGGGCGAGCTGCTCGCGTTCGTCGTCTACGCCATCCCGATGACCATCTACGTCTGCCGGCCCCAGCCGCGCCCCAGGCGCGTACGGAGGCGACGCCGCGCCGGTCACCCAGACCGTCGAAACCGTCTGACCCATCACTTCCCGGGAGGGATCCGTACCGATGTTCCGAACCACTGGTCGCGCGCTGCTCGGCGCAGCCCTGAGCGGCGCCGTCCTCGCCGTCGGCCTCGCCGGCCGCCGGCGCCGCGACGCCAAGACGGCCGAGGTGAAGGTCGAGATCAACGACGACGGCTGCCCGGCCAAGCTCACGATCAAGGCGGGCCCGACCAACTTCAAGGTCACGCAACACCGGCTCGGGCGACGTGAGCGAGTTCGAGATCCTCTCGGGCGACCACATCATCGGCGAGGTCGAGAACGTCGCGCCCGGGCTCAACAAGGAGTTCTCGCTCACGCTGAAGGCCGGGAACTACACGACCACTGCCCCGGCGGCTCAAGCACGACAAGGGCAAGCTCGTGGTGAAGGGCACGTCGGCGACCAAGCTCTCGGCCGACGGCAAGGCCGCGGTCGACCAGTACCGCCAGTACCTCGAGGCGCAGACCGCCGAGCTGGTGACCGCGACCAAGGCGTTCACCGACGCGGTCGACGCCGGCAACCTCGACGCAGGCCAAGGCGCTGTACGCGCCGTCGCGCATCGCCTACGAGCGCATCGAGCCGGTGGCCGAGATCTTCGGCGACCTCGACCCCGAAGATCGACGCCCGCGAGGGCGACGTGCCGAAGAAGGACTGGGGCGGCTACCACTACATCGAGCAGAAGCTCTGGGTCGACGGCACCACCGACGGGTCTCGTCCGACGTACACCAAGGACCTCAACGAGAACGTCGAGACGCTCGCAGAACCTGGTGAAGGACGTCGAGCTCCAGCCCGCGGCGATCGCCAACGGCGCGGTCGAGCTGCTCAACGAGGTGTCGACGTCGAAGATCACCGGTGAGGAGGAGCGCTACTCGCGCACCGACCTCGTCGACTTCGAGGCCAACGTGCAGGGCGCGGAGGCTGCGTTCGACGCGGTGAAGCCGATCCTCGCCGAAGAAGAACCCGCAGCCTGGCGACCGACCTCGACGCCAAGTTCGCCGCGGTCGACGCCGCGCTCGCAGCCGTACAAGACCGGCGCACCACGTACGTGGCGTACACCGACCTCACCAAGGCCGACACCAAGGCGCTGTCGCAGGTGATCGACACGCTGGCCGAGCCGCTGTCGAAGGTGGCGAAGCAGGTCGTCGAGTCGTCGTGAGCCCGAGTCGGCTGAGTCGGCGGCAGTTCCTCGGCACGGCCGGGGCCGCCGCGATCGCCGCCATCGTCGCTCGCGGCGGCGCGCGGTGCATCCTCCGCCGCCGGCGCCGCTCCGCGCCGTCGACGGTCGACGCCGCGGTGCCGTTCCACGGCGCGCACCAGGCCGGGATCGTCACGCCGGCCCAGGACCGGCTGCTGTTCGCGTCGTTCGACGTGATCACCGACGACCGCGACGAGCTCGTCGCAGCGTGCTCGCAGGAGTGGACGCGCGGCGTCGCGCCGCATGACCACCGGTCAGCCGATCGGCACCGACAACACCGACCAGGACGCGCCGCCCGACGACACCGGCGAGGCCGACGGCCTCGGTCCGGCGTCGCTCACGCTCACGTTCGGGTTCGGCGCGTCGCTGTTCGACCGCGCCGGCGACCCGTTCCGCATCGCGGCGCGCAAGCCCGCGGCGCTCGTCGCCGATGCCCGCGTTCGCGGGCGACGAGATCGATCCCGACGCGCAGCGACGGCGACCTCGCCGTCCAGGCGTGCGCCAACGACCCGACGGTCGCGTTCCACGCCATCCGCAACCTGACCCGCATCGGGCGCGGCGTCGTCGCGCTGCGGTGGTCGCAGTCGGGCTTCGGGCGCACGTCGAGCACCGACATCGAAGCAGACGACGCCGCGCAACCTCATGGGGTTCAAGGACGGCACCAACAACATCGTCGTCGAGGACACCGGCGCGCTCGCAGCGACCACGTGTGGGTGGCCGACGCGACGACCCCGCGTGGATGCGCGGCGGCAGCTACCTCGTCACCCGCCGCATCCGCATGCTGCTCGAGGTCTGGGACCGCTCGACGCTCGCCGACCAGGAGCTGACCATCGGGCGGGACAAGGGGAGCGGCGCGCCGCTCGGGGCCGCGAAGGAGCACGACACCGTGAACCTCACGGCCAAGAAGCGACGGCGAGCCGGTGATCCCGGTCGACGCGCACATCCGGCTGGCCGCGCCGGCGGAGAACGACGGGCATCCGCCTGCTGCGTCGCGGCTACTCGTTCACCGACGGCATCGACCCGGTCACCAACCAGCTCGACGCCGGGCTGTTCTTCATCGCGTACCAGCGCGATCCGCGCACCGGGTTCATCCCGGTGCAGCAGAACCTCGCGCACCGACGCGCTCAACGAGTACATCCGCCACGACTCGCACCGCGCATGTTCGCGTGCCCGCCCGGCGTCGGCGCCGGCGGCTTCGTCGGCGAGACGCTTGTTCGACTGACGCGTTCGACGCGCGTCAGCTCTGCGGCAACTCCCAGGTCTCCCGCAGCCCGGTCACGGATGAGCTCGGCACGCTGGCCGGATGAGCGTGACGACGAGGGGCGTGAAGAACGCGTTCCGAAACACGATCCGCAGCATCTCGATCACCGCGATCCTCGCGTTGACGATCGCGCTGGCGCTGGTGATGCTGTTGTCGCTGAAGGCGGTGCAGGCCCGCATCGACGACGTGAAGTCGAGCGTCGGCAACACCGCTCACGGTGACGCCGGCCGGGGCCCGCGGCTTCCAGGGCGGAGGTGAGCCGCTCACCGCCGCCCAGATCACCAAGATCGAGAACACCGCGCACGTGAAGTCGGTGACCTCGACCCTGGAGGACCGCTGGATCACCGAGGGCACGACCGCGCCGACCCGACCCGACGGGCAGACCGACGCGACGCGGCACCACGAGCCTGCAGTCGGCGATCGACCCCGGCACGCTGGGCAACCGCTTCGGCGGCAACAGCCGACAACGGGAATGGCGCCACCGCAGCCGGCAACGTCCCGGCGCAACTTCTCGCTCCCGGTCACGGTCACGGGCACGACCGCGCCGGGCAGCACCGCAGGTCTCCGACGTGAACTCGTTCAAGCTCACCGTCGGGCGCGACCATCGACGGCACGTCGAGCGACAACGTCGCGCTGGTCGGCAAGGACCTCGCGACCAAGAACAACCTGACGCGTCGGCTCGACCTTCACCGCGTACGGCCAGACCATCACGGTGCAAGGGCATCTACGACACCGGCAACACGTTCAGCAACGCGGGCGTGATCATGCCGCTCGCCGCGCTGCAGAAGCTGTCGTCGCAGGACGGCGACGTCACCTCGGCGCATCGTGACCGTCGACAGCGTCGACCACCTCGACTCGACGGTCACGCGCGCTGCGAGAAGAAGCTCGGCACCGTCGGCCGACGTGGTGTCGCGACGCAGAGCGCGTCGGCCGACACGCTGTCGTCGCTCGACAACGTGAAGACCATCGCCACCTACAGCCTCATCGGCGCGCTGGTCGCCGGCGCGGTGATCATCTTCCTGAGCATGCTGATGATCGTGCGGGAACGGCGTCGGGAGATCGGCGTGCTCAAGGCGATCGGATCGTCGAACGCCAAGATCTCGTGGCAGTTCGTCACCGAGGCGCTCACGCTCACCGGCGATGGCCGCGGTCGTCGGCGTCGTGGCCGGGGTGATCCTGAGCAACCCGGTGCTCGACGCGCTGGTGTCGAGCAGCTCGAACACCGCGAGCGGCCGACGTTCGTCCGGCGGCCCGGCGGCGGGGGTCCCCCGGCGGTGGCGCCGGCGGTGGTCCGATCCGCTTCGGCGGCGGGCTCGGCCGGGGCGTCACCCAGTTCGGCGACGTGCTGTCGAACGTGCACGGCGCACGTCGGCTTCAGCATCCTGCTCTACGGGCTGCTCGCCGCCGTGCTCATCGCGGTCGTCGGTACCGCAATCCCCTCGTGGCTGATCGCCAAGGTCCGCCCCGCCGAAGTGATGAGGACGGAGTAGTCATGCTGCAGGTCACCGATCTCTCGAAGACGTTCGGATCCGGCGACACCGAGGTGAAGGCGGTCGACGGCGTGAGCTTCACCGTGCCGACCGGCGTGTTCGCCGCGGTCGTCGGGCGCAGCGGCAGCGGCAAGAGCACGTTGCTCTCGCTGCTCGGCGCGCTCGACAAGCCGACGAGCGGCACCATCGAGGTCGACGGCGAGGTCATCAGCACGGGGGAGCGACCACCAGCTGATCCAGTACCGGCGCAACCAGATCGGCTTCGTCTTCCAGAGCTACAACCTGATCCCGAACCTGAGCGCGGTCGAGAACGTGATGCTGCCGATGGAGTTCGCCGGCGTGTCGAAGCGCGAGCGGCGCGAGCGCGCGGTGGCGCTGCTCGAGCAGGTCGGACTCAAGGGCGACAAGCAGCAGCGGCGCCCGGCCAAGCTCTCCGGTGGCGAGCAGCAGCGCGTCGCCATCGCCCGCGCGCTCGCCAACCGACCCAAGCTGATCCTCGCCGACGAGCCCACCGGCAATCTCGACACCAAGACCGGGCGGGTCATCGTGAGCCTGCTGCACGGTCTCGCCCGCTCCGAGGACACGACGATCCTCGCGGTGACCCACGACCTCGCGCGTCGCCGGCAGAGCACCGACATGACCTTCGAGATGGAGGACGGAAAGCTCGTCGCCGGGGCAGGGCGCCGACGCACTGGTGGACGCAGTTCCCACGTAGTACCCACCCGCGGGAATTGTGTCGCTCTCGTACTGTGGGTGCGAGTGACTCCGTGTCTTTCGTTGCGCACTGTCACCGATGACGCCACTTCGGGGTGGAACGATGCCACCCGTCGCCTCGTTCGCGCACTGCGCGAACGCGGGGATGCAGATCGATGACGGCGAACCACCTCGGGGGTCGCTGATCGCTCACACGATCGTGGAGGGTGATCAGGTGTCGCCACGCGTGCGGGAGCTTCTCCGTGGCTTCGATCGGATCATCGTTCCGAACGAATGGTCCCGCGCCGTGCTGACCGCACACGGCGTGGTCCCTCCGGTGAGCGTCGTGGCCCCCGTCGCGGGCACGCCGGTGCCGGGCGACCGCGGCGTGCCCCTCGATCTGCCTGACGACGCGGTGGTCTTCTACACGATCGCCGGCTGGAACGAGCGCGAGGCACCACTCGAGGTGATCCGAGCGTTCGTCGGAACGTTCACGGCCGATGACCCGGTCGCGCTGGTCGTCAAGACGTCATCGATCGAACCGCGCGCGGCGGCACTCGAGATCGCGCAGCTCGTGCGTTTCTCCTCGCGACCTCCGCAGCTACGCGTGGAGGTCGACGAGTGGACGCGCGAGCGGGTCGCCGGGTTGCACACCCGCGGCGATTGCTACCTCTCGCTCGCGCCCAGCGAGGGATGGGGTCTGAGCGCGTTCGATGCCGCGGCGTATGGAAATCCGATCGTGAT
The DNA here is from genome assembly GCA_963726965.1 of uncultured Actinomycetes bacterium. Taxonomy (GTDB): domain Bacteria; phylum Actinomycetota; class Acidimicrobiia; order IMCC26256; family DASPTH01; genus DASUAS01. Next base: position 41,365 of record CAVSEI010000011.1, read on the forward strand.
GACCGAGTGGAGTGGTCCGCTCGGGTTCCTCGACCGCGACACCGTGCCGCGCCTCGAACCCGGCGCCGCCGTGTTGCGCGAGATCGCCGCCGATGTTGGCGAAGCCCGGCGTCGTGCCGAACCCCTCCGAGACCGGGTGCTGCACGACTTCGCCGGTCCGCGCGTTGTGGCCGAGTTCCTCCACGCGGTTCCGGAGGCGAGGACACCGCGGCGCCCTCTCGGCGACGAACCGCTCCTGCTCGTCGGGCTCATGGCGGGCCCGTGGCGACCGGCGTTCGACAATTGGGTCGAGATGGCCGAGCGACATGGGTACCGGTACGAGATCGTCGGCCGCGACGTCGAGACCTACGTGCCGCACCTCGCGAAATTGCGACTCCTGGTCGACCATCTCAGTGAGCTGGCCCCGGATCAGCTCGTGTTCTACCTCGACGCGTCCGACGGGTTCGTGTGCGACAGCCCGGCCCGAACCCTGGCGCGGTACCGGTCGTACACGACACCGCTCGTGATTGGCGCGGAAGACCTCCGCCACGAGCTCCACGGCTTCGAAGTTCCGGACCCGGCCTGGCGCTGGTCCAACTCGGGTGCGTTCGTCGGCGCGGCGGGCATCATCGTCGACGCGCTTCGCGAAGGATACGAACTCGTCGACTGGGAGGACTACGGGCACGTGTGCGATCAACACGCGATCAACGTGTACCTGTCGCGGTCCGAGCATTCGCACTTGGCGACGGTCGATCATCGCCGAACGATCGTTCAGAACATCAGGACATCCGTGCCGCACGAAGAGCTGACCCAGCATCGTGCGATGGTCGAGCGCGGACTCCGTTCGGCGTGCACTTCCGCGGTCCATTTCTTCGGAGCGAATGACCGTGGTTATGACTCGTTCGCTGAGCTCTACGGGCTACGACGCACCGGGGGGAGGGACTGGGATTTGAGCCCAGGGTGACTTGCAGCGGTCTAGCCTCCAAGTACTCACCATTCATCGGACCTGGAGTGCAGAGTGCCCCGATTCATGATCGTCGCCAACTACACCGCGGAAGGCGAGCAAGGATTGCTCAGCAAGGGCGGCACCGCCCGGCGAGAGTCGGTGACCGCGATGGTCGAGAAGATGGGCGGCACGGTGGAGACCTTCGACTTCGCCTTCGGCGAGGACGACGTGTTCGTCGTCGCCGAGCTGCCCGACAACGTCACTGCGGCGGCGATTGGACTGGCCGTCGGCGCCAGCGGGCTCACCACCTTGCGCACGATCGTCCTGCTCACGCCGGAAGAGATCGACGCCGCCGCGGCGAAACACGCCGAGTACCACGGCCCCGGCCAATAGCAGGACTCGCTCAGTGGCTGCGCACCACACCGTCGCGCGCGAATCAAGGTGCTGCCCTCCCGCCGGAACCGAGTTCCATGCCAAGGTCCGGCGGGAGGTCAACACCGCTTTGTGGCGGAGGGACTGGGATTTGAACCCAGGGTGACTTGCGCCACAATGGTTTTCGAGACCATCCGATTCGGCCGCTCTCGCATCCCTCCGAGCCCGGTCAGTGTAGGCGGCGCCCCGCGAAGAACTCCCTGAGCAGCGCCGCGGATTCGTCGCTGCGCACGCCGTCGTGCACCTCGATCGCGTGGTTGAGTCGCGGATCCGAACCCAGGTGGTACAGGCTGCCCAACGCGCCGGCTTTGGGATCGGCGGCACCGAACACGACGATCGGGATGCGCGCCGAGAGTGCGGCGCCCGCGCACATGGGGCACGGCTCGAGCGTGACGACCAGCACGCAGTCGTCGAGGCGCCACCCCTCGCGTCCCGCGGCGGCGGCAGTCAACGCGAGGATCTCGGCGTGCGCAGTCGGGTCTCCGCGCAGCTCGCGTTCATTGTGTGCGCGCGCCAACACCGCGCCGTTGTCGCGTCGTGCCACCACCGCTCCGATGGGAACGTCGCCGTGTACCGCCGCCGCGCGCGCTTCGTCGAGCGCGATCCCCATCAGCAGAGACTCGTCGAGCAGCTCACTCTTCGACGAAGCCACTACTCGCCTCCGGCGATGCGAGCACGTGCTTGAGCACCTTGCCGCTGGCGTTGTGGGGGAGTTCGTCGCGGAACTCGACCCGGCTCGGGACCTTGAATCCGGCGAGCGACGCCGCGACCCACTCGCGCACGTCGGCCTCGGTCAGCTTGTCGGGCACGTGGGGCACGACGAACGCCACCACCTCCTGGCCGAGCTTGGCGTGCTCGACGCCGACGACCGCCACCTCGGCGATCTCCGGATGCTCGAAGAGGCGGTTCTCGATCTCGATCGGCGAGATGTTCTCGCCGCCGCGGATGATGAGGTCCTGTCGCCGGCCCTCGAGGTACACGTAACCGTCCCGGATGACGCCGAAGTCGCCGGTGCGGTACCAGCGGTCGTCGTCGAGCGCCTTCGTCGTCGCGTCCGGGTTGCGCCAGTACCCGAGAAAGCACGATGCGCCCCGTACGCAGATCTCGCCCACCTCGCCTTCGGGCAGCACGGTGTCGGTCTCGGGGTCGCGCACCTGCACCCGCATCGTCGCCGAAGGCATCCCGATGCTCTCGGTGTGCTCGAGCTCCGGCCCCGGGCGCAGGGTGGTGCCGAGCCCGGTGGTCTCGGTGCTGCCGTAGCCGAGGGCGGTGCCGGCCCGGGCCGTCGGGATCCGCTCCGCGACCGTCCGCAACAGTTCGGGCGGCCACACCGCGCTGCCCCCGCCGACGTTTCGCACCGACGACGTGTCGTAGCGGTCGAGGTCGGGGAAGTCGAGGATGCGCCAGAGCTGGGTCGGCACCATCGCCCACGTGGTCGCCCGGTGCTGCTGGCTGAGTCGGAGGTGCGTCTCCTCGTCCCAGCGACCGGGTGGCGGGTAGACGATGGTGATCCCCATGAGGGTCGACGCCACGAGTTGGCAGTTGAGGCCGGCGATGTGGAACATCGGTGCGGCCGAGATGATGACGGGCGGCTCGGCCGGTGTCGCCGCGGGACGCCCGGCCTCCATCTCGGTCATCGCCGCGACTGCACCGTTGAGCATCGACGCGGTCAAGAAGTGGATGTTGCTGCGGTGCGAGAGCATCACGCCCTTCGGGCGACCGGTCGTGCCACTGGTGAACAGGATGACGAACGGGTCGTCCTCGTCGATGGCGACGTCAGGAAACTCGGCGTCGGGTGCGTACGTCGCGAGATCGGCGAAGCCACGTTCGAACTCGACCACCGGTACGCCGGTCGGCAGGTCGATGCCGTCGAGACGCTCGAGTCGGCGACGGTCGCCGAACAGCACCTTGGGTTCCGTGAGCTCGACCGCGTACGCGATCTCGTCACCGGTCCACCAGCCATTGAGCCCGACCGTGATCGCGCCGAGCGCAGTGGTCGCCCAGAACACCAAGGCGTACTCGATCGTGTTCGGTGCGACAACGGCGACCCGATCGCCGGAACCGATCCCGTAACGGTCGCGCAGCGCGGCCGCGACGGACGCGATCGGCTGCATGATCGAAGCGAAGGTGTGTTCGCAGTCGGGGAAGATCACGTAGGGCCGGTCGCCCATGCGTTCGGCCGCGCCGCGCAGCAACTCGACCAGTGACGTCGGCCGATTCGCGAACACGAGCATCGGTGCGCCGAGCACGTCTTCCTCGCGCAGCTCGAACGGCGCGCCCGGTCCAGTGAGCGCAGAGAGGACAGATTGGGCGATGGCCGACGACGGCCAGACCAGTGTCGTCACGCGGGACGGCGTTGCGACAGCTCCAGCCCGTTGTCACGCATCACGAGGCGCGAGTCCTCGGGCGTGAACCCGAAGTTCTCGAGGTCCTTGATGTACGCGGTGGGTTCCGCCAGCCCTTCGGCGTGCGGGTAGTCGGAGCCCATCAACATGCGGTCGGCCCCGAGCAGGTCGCGCAGCCCCGCCAACTCGTCCTCGTAGTAGGGCGACACCCACACGTGACGTTTGAACGTCTCGCGCGGGTCTTCGGGGTACCCGCCGGGGGTCTGCGAGAACGACTTCTTCAGCTTGTCGAAGAGGTGAAACACCCAGTCGGAACCGGTCTCGATCGAACACATGCGGAGGTTCGGGAACCGGTGGAACAGACCGTGCGCAAGCATGTTGGCGAACCAGTCCTGCGTCGGGTTCCACGACACGATGCTGCGGAAGGGATTCTGGCGGAACGCCTCCATCTCGGTGCCCTCGCCCCAGTCGCCGAGGTAGCGACCGTAGGAGCTGTTGCCCCCGTGTACCGCGAGCACCGCGCCGGACTCGGCGAGTCGCGCCCACATCGGATCGAACACCGGATCGGCGGGCGACACCGGCCCCGAGCGCGTCGTCACCGGGCCGGGCACGAGTACGAAGAAGCGCGCGTCGTGCTCGAGGCCCCAGTCGACGGACCGCACCGCTTCCTCGGGGTCGACGAGTGACAGCATCGGCGCGCCGAAGATGCGCTCTTGGTACGCGAAGCCCCAGTCTTCGTCCAGCCACCGGTTGAAGGCGCGGAACGCGGCCAGCAGCGCGGGCGGGTCGTGGACGAGCGCTTGCTCCATGCCGACACCGAGGGTCGGCAGGAAGATCGCGCCGCCGAGGCCCTGGTCGTCCATGAGGCGGAGGCGAGCGTCGCGGTCGCGGTACTCGGGGTGGTCGCTCATCGCGTCGAGTTCCCCGAACAGCTCAGGGACTCCCTTGCCCGCCGGATTGCGGCCGCGGAAGTACTCGTCGAGTGCGCCCGGCTTGGAGATCGGATCGAAAGTCGGGTTCGGGATGAACCGGTTGACCTTGCCGCCGACGAGCAGCCGATGCTTGCCGTCGATGTCGCCCCACTGCATGGTCCGCTTGGCCATGCCGGGCTCGGCGTACCGGGTGAAGGCGTCAGTCGCCTCGTAGTAGTGGTTGTCGCAGTCGAACGCTTCGAAGTCGACGTTGCTGGTCACGGATCCCCCTCCGAACGCGGGCACGATCAGGGGTCCGAGTGTACGCGGGCTCGACAGGTTGCACCCCCGGCGCGGCATACTGCGACCCACCACATCGGTCCTCAATGAAGGAAGAACCTCATGGCCCTTGACCCTTACCACTACGACGGGAAGACCGTCGTCGTCACCGGTGCGGCGACCGGGGTCGGCGCCGCGCTCATCGAGCTGCTCGCCGAGCTCGGTGCGGCCTCGGTGACGGTCCTCGACGTCAAGGAGCCGAACGGCCCCCACGACCGGTTCCTCCAGACCGATCTCTCCAATCAGGCTGCGGTGGACGCCGCGCTCGCCGCGATCGACGGACCGGTCGACGTGTTGTTCAACAACGCCGGGGTCGCCGACACACTCCCGTCCGAGACGGTGTTCGCGGTGAACTTCCTCGCGTTACGCAAGCTCTCCGAAGGACTGCTCCCGCGCATCAACGCGGGTGGCGCAATCGTCAACACCGCGTCGATCGCCGGTGGTCAGTGGATGACGCGTCAGGCCGAGATCACCGAGCTGCTGGGGATCGCCGACTGGAACGAAGGGGCGCAGTGGTACGCCGCACAGAGCTTCGAGGTCGACACCTACTCCTTCACCAAGGAGTGCGTGCAGCTCTACACCATGCATTCGTCACACGCGACGCTGGCGAAGCACGTGCGCACCAACAGCGTCTGTCCGGCGCCGATCGACACGCCGCTGTTGCCCGACTTCCGCAAGACGCTCACCGACCAGATGATGGACTTCGCCATCGACAACTCGGGTGGGAGGCTGGTGACCGCGCGCGAGGTCGCATTCGCGCTCGGCTTCCTCGGGAGCGACGCCGCGGTGTTCGTCAACGGCGTGAACCTGAACGTCGACAACGGCTTCACCGCGTCGATGGCCACCGGACAGGTCGATTTCTCGACGCTGTCCTGAGGAAGTGTCCTGATGAAGCACCCCGTCCGCGACGACATCGATCTGCTCGACGGCACGTGGTACTCGCGCGAGCCGCACGACGACTGGACCTGGTTGCGCGAGCACGCACCCGTGTTCTACGACGCCAAGAGCGACGTGTGGGCGATCACCAAGTACGACGACGTGTTGGCGATCGAGAAGGACGCCAAGGGGTTCTCGAGTTACGGCGGGCCGCGACCGCACGGCATGCCGTTGCCCATGATGATCAGCATGGACAACCCGGAACACCAGCGGCGCCGTTCGCTGGTGTACCACGGGTTCACCCCCAAGCGCGTTGCCGAGCACGAGGCGCGCATCCGAGCCATCTGTGACGAGATCGTCGACCGGGTGTGCGAACGGGGGGAGTGCGACTTCGTCTGGGACATCGCCGCGCCGCTGCCGCTCCTGCTCATCGCCGACATGCTGGGTTTCGAGCCGAGCGCCTACGACGACCTGTTGAAGTGGTCCGACGATCTCATCAAGGCGACCACTGCCGATCCGGCTCCCGAAATCGCGGCGGCGTCGATGGAGGCGAGCCTCGGGTTCCGCGAGCTGCAACTCGGCGTCATCGCCGATCGTCGGTCGAAGCCCCAGCAGGCCGATCTCATCAGCCTCCTGTGTCACTCCGAAGTCAATGGTGAGCGACTGGACGACGAGTCGATCGTGCAGGAGACGCTCCTCATCCTCATCGGTGGCGACGAGACCACCCGTCACGTCATCACCGGCGGGCAGCTCGCGCTGTTCGACCACCCCGATCAGCGTGCGATCATCCGCGACGAGCCGGGCGCGTTGCAGACCGGGGTCGAGGAGATGCTGCGCTGGGTCTCGCCGATCAAGAACATGTCGCGCACCGACGGTCAACGACGTCGAGCTCCGTGGTCAGTTGCTCCACGCGGGCGACCAGTTGATCCTGATGTACCCGTCGGCCAACCGCGACGAGGACGAGTTCCCGGACCCGTTCACCTTCGACGTCCGGCGCGATCCGAACCACCACATCGCGTTCGGTTTCGGCCCGCACTACTGCCTCGGGCAGGCGCTCGCTCGCCTGGAGCTCAACGTGATGTTCGATGTGTTGTTCCGCCGGCTCCCCGACCTCGAGCTGGCGACGGCCGAACCGTTGCCCTACCGCGAGTCGAACTTCATCGTCGGCGCCGAAGCCATGCCGGTGACGTTCACCCCGACCCCCGCCCTCCCGACCCTCCCCACCCTCCCCAAAAGGTAGCGATTCGTTTCAACTCTGCGACAGATCGCCACCATTTGCGGATGGAGCGGACGTAGGGGATGGAGCGGTGATCGAACAGGACCGTGCACCCGCTGTCGACAAGGGCGCCAGGAGGTCGTACTCGTCTTCGACTCGGGTCAGGCACCCCTGCGGCACACGAGAGTGCCCGCTGAGAGCTGCTTCCTTCCGGACCTGACTCGATTCACAGGATCCCGTTGCGCAGGACCCGACCCTCAACGCCTCGTACGAGCCGTACCTCACGGCGGCCCGAGCCTCGAGCGGGAATTCAGCCCCCCTGACGTGGGTTTGGGGTACAGGGCACCACGAGCTCCCCGCCTAGCACGGTCCACCGCGGAGGCTACACGGCGGCGGGTAGCATCGTCCGCCCTGGAGGGGTGCGAGAGCGGCCGAATCGGCACGCTTGGAAAGCGTGTGTGGGGCAACTCACCGTGGGTTCGAATCCCACTCCCTCCGCTCGGCTCGGCCGTTGCCACAATCACAACGTTTCGCGATCGGGGCGTGCGCACGCGACGCGCCGACGCGCGATGCGTCTCCTGGCGCGATGACCATTGAGCAGCGACACGAGAGCAGACGAGCTGGGATCCGGAAGCAAATGCGGTGGAGCTCGGTAAACCTCGCGCGGTCTTCAACCGGGCTGAGACGAACCTCTAGTGTTGCGACTGTGGCCGCTTCTTCTGTTGCACCTAGGCGTAACGCCACCGGACCGATGAATCCGGCGAGCCGCCGAAGACCGCAACCGCGTACTGTCGGGGGCGGAAACGAGGGCGACACCGGCTCTCGCGCTGTGCTCGTGCGAACGGCCGAGCGACTGTTCGCGGAGCGTGGAATCGCTGCGGTGTCGCTTCGAGAGATCGGCGAACGAGCGGGTCAGCGCAACAAGACGGCAGTTCACTATTACTTCGGCGATCGGGAAGGCTTGGTCCGCGCGATCCTGTCCTACCGGGCGGAGAACGTGAACACTCGCCGCGAGGAGATGCTTGCGAATCTCGAACGCAGCGGGCGCCTCCGTGAGGTCGGAGCGCTGGCGGAAGCACTCGTGGTGCCTCTGGCCGAGCAGGTCAGCGCGAACAATCATTACGTCGGGTTCCTTCCGCGGCTGAACCAGGAACCCAGCTGGAGCAGCTGGCGCGAAGCGCTCGATTCGTCGGTTGCCGCGAGCTACCGCCAGGTGGTTCAACTGTTGCGGGCTCGACTGCCGGACGTGCGCGGGGCTGTGTTCGCGAATCGGGTCATGCTCGCCACCGATCTGACGTTCCACGCGTTGGCCGCACGACAGGCGGGGGTTCGCCCGCAGGAGGCCGCCGCACTCTCGGATTCGGAGTTCGTCGCCGAACTCGTTCGCGTGGTCGCCGCGGTGCTTGCGCCGGATTGACAGGTTAAGGCGTTCTCCTTAACCTGAGGCTTGTGGAGACGATCGCTGGATTGGAATCCGGGCAGCACGGTCCGAGGGGGCGATTCGGGTACCAGTGCATCGCCGGGGCACACGACGTTGACCCCCGCGATTTCGCTTCGGATACACCGGTCTTGGGGTTGCCGCTTTCGAACACGTTCATCTACGGCACGCTGCGCGACGGCGAAGGCACGATGTTCCTGCCTATGCGCAGGATCAAGGGCGGAGATGGGGGCCGCGAGCGGTTTCTGCTGCAGAGCTCACTCGACGCGGACGCGATCCACGTTCTTCCCGTCAGTAGACGGTCGGCTCGATCGACCGACGTCGTGCGTGGTTGGGATGACGACGGGTGTTTGCGTCTCGAGAGCGCCCCGGGTGTCGAAGGTGACTCCTTCAAGGTCACCGCGTCGGCGGACTCTTTCTCGTGGCGCGAGGGCGACACGGCCGAGTTCGAGGGACGGCTCGTAGGTCCGGGCCTGCACTGGCACCTTCCCGACGACGTCGGTGGGATGTACTACGCGTCGCGGTTGTTCGAGGTCGAAGGCAACGTGCTCGGTCGTGAGGTCGAGGGCTTCGTAGCGCTCGACGATCTCTACATGCACGGGACCGTGTACGTCGACGACATCCTCGTGGGCGAAGAAGCCGAGATCGCTTGGTATACGTGGGCGACGCGCTACGAGGACGGCACGCTGGATGGCGGGCACTTCTTGTACGGGCACAATCGGCTCGGTTTCGCGCTGCTGACCAATGAACGAGGCGAGGTCGTCGCGACCTCCGACATCAGAGGCGAGGTCACGCTCGACGATGGCGGCTCGTGGCCAGAGGGAATCCTGCTGCGAGCTGGGGGCGAAACGTGGGAATTCCTTCCCGATCCCCGCGGCCGCATGGTGGATCTGATGCCGATCCCGAACCCGCAGGTTGAAGGCCGCTGGCGACGGGTCGGCGACACCCGTCAGCCGAAACATTGGTTCGCGTGGGGCGAGATCGCTCCAGGCCACGGCACCAGTCGGCGGGTGTGAGCGAACCGTTCATCATCGACGACCGGGAGCGATGTCGCTTCCTGGTCAATCGAAGGTCGATGACCGACCACGATGTGCTCGAAAGCGAACGAAGCGCGATCTTTGATCGGTGCTGGCTGTACGTCGGGCATTCCTCGGAGATCCCGGAGTTGCACGATCGGCGCGCTCGGATGGTCGGCGGACGCCCCTTGATCTTCTGTCGCGACGGCGACGGTGCGGTGCGCGTGTGTCCTGAACTCGTGCACGCACCGAGGGACATTGTTGTGTCGGCAAGGTCGCGACAACTCGAGGTTCTTGCGGTGCTTCTTCCATGCGTGGACCTTTGACACGTCCGGATCGCTGGTCAGCCTGCCCGACGAAGCGGCATACGGTCCGAGCTTCGACCGCGCGGAACACTCGCTCGTTTCCCCACCCCACGTCGACGAATACCGAGGATTCGTCTTCGTGTCGTACGACGTGGATGCCCCCCCACTGACCGACTACCTCGCGGGCGCGGGCGAATGGCTCGACCTGTTGTGCGCCCAGGGTGGTGAAGAGGGGATGGAGGTGCTCGGCGGCACGCACGAGTACGCGATCAACGCGAACTGGAAGCTGCTCGCCGAGAACTCCATCGACGGCTATCACGGGTTCACCACACACAAGCGTTGGTTCGACGTGCTGAAGCGCTCCGGAGTCGATCTCAAGGCGCGGATCTCGGGAACGCCGTCCCATCCTGTCGAGTTGGGGAACGGTCACGTCGTCTCCGTCGCACCTGCACTGGCGATGGAACCGAACGACGACGCAGGGCGGGCCGCGGTGGCGGAACGCCGCGCACGGCTGATCGAAAGCCTGGGCGAGGAACGCGCCGCGCTGCTCGACCACACGCGCAGTCTGCTGATCTTCCCCAACCTCGTCATCATCGATCTCCCTCCAGGTATCACCATCCGTACCTTCGAACCGATAACTCCATCATCGATGCACGTGACCGCGTGGCCGCTCGCGCCCGCGACGAGCCGGACGTGCTCCGTCGCCTCCGGTTGGCGTTCTACGTCGCGTTCTGGGGCCCGGCCGGGCTCGGAACTCCAGACGACATCGAAGCCCTCGAGTGCTGTCGGCGCGGGTTCGCCGGTGTGCGCGAGCAACCGTGGTCCGACGTGTCGCGGGGTATGCACCGCGCCCGTCCATCCGCCACCGACGAACTCCAGATGCGGACCTTCTGGCGCCAATGGAACACCTCACTCACCGGCGAGTTGTCCGAGCCGGAGCGGCAGTGAGCGACTTGCGTTCCGAAGTCGAAGACTTCCTCTACGCGGAAGCGGATCTCCTTGATCGTTGGGAGCTCGACTGCTGGCTAGCACTGTTCACACCGGACTGCACGTACACCGTCCCTCCCACCGACCGACCCGACGAAGGCCCCGAGCGTCAGGCGTTCCTCGTCCGCGACGACCGGTTCATGCTCGAGCAGCGCGTCGCATCGCTCAAGACCCCGACGCGCATGCCGAGTGGCCGCACTCGCGCACGCGCCGCCTCATCACCAATGTCCGCGCTTCGGAAGACCATGACCTCATCCGTGTGGCGGCGAACTTCGTCATCCACCGATTTCGACACCAGGCAGGCGCTACCTTCGTCGGCCGCTACGACCACGACCTCCTGCGCGTCGGGACACACCTACAGATCCGACACCGACGAGCCATCCTCGACCTCGAATCACTGCAAGCACACGGCATGCTCAGCATCATCATTTGACTCGAGGTGTGAACTGAGCGCGTCGCGTTCTATTGACTTGCCGGCCATCCTTGACACGCACGGTTGGCTCGAGTGACGACGACAGCGGGATGGACGACCATTGCGAGAAATGCACTTCGATAGTTGCCTGTTGGCGATGAAGGCTGTCGCCGAGCAGCTGCTCGGGGTTCTGGTCCGCCTTTGAGCAGTTGATCAGAGGACGGCCACGAACGTTCTGACGTTCCGCCGCAGCCCGCGTACCTGGAACACTCTCTGGAATGTCTCGGGCACCGGCGGGATTTGGTGGCGTTCCGCCGCGTCGTCATCGAGCAAGCACTGAACGAGCATGTTCCCGTCATCGAGGTTCCGGATCCTGGGCGCGGTAGCTTCCTGGAAGCGCGCGCTCAGACGCCGGTCGAGAGTTCGACGCTCTCAGATCTTTTCGGTGACCATCAGCTAAAGGTCGTTACGGCTGGACCGAACTACCTGGCCCCAGAGCGGATCCTCCAGTCGATGTTCCCCAACGGCCTTGATGACGACCTGTAGACGAATCGGTCATATATGTCCATAATGAGTTCTCGGAACTGAGGTGACGGGTTCGAAAGACGTCCCACAAGTTCCGCCACGCCGTTGTCATGTCCACAACAACCGCGTCAGCCCTGACGACGACGTACATCCGCTGTCCGGTCGCACGTCCGGTCGCTCATGCCGACGATTCGTCGAGCGCTCGCATCAGCCGGATCAGGGCGTCGTCGCGACGCCGTGCGAGTGCGGCCACGCTCCCGTCGAAGTTGAGCGCCTGCTCGGACAACAGATCAGTCGTCGTTGCATCGAGGGCGGGCGTTCCGAGCTGCGACCAGAGCGCCTGAACAGTCGTGCCGAGGTGGGCGAAGAAGTCGGGGAGGCCGCCGGGGCCACCGGCGAGGTGGAACGTCTGGAACGGGCCGGCCACCGCCCAGCGCATCCCGATCGAGGACGTGACCACATCGTCGAGCGCCTGCTCGGTCACGATCCCCTGCGAGACGAGGTGCACGGCTTCGCGGAGAAGCGCCACCTGGAGCCGGTTGGCCACGAAGCCGGGGATCTCCTGGCCGAGCACCTGCGGGCGCTTGCCCATTGCCGTGTAGAACGAGACTGCCAGGTCGACGACGGCCGCATCGGTGGCGGGTGACGGGACGACCTCGACGAGGGGTACGAGGTGCGGCGGGTTGAACGGGTGGGCGACGATCAGGCGACCTGGCGTCTGCATCGCCCGGGCCATCTCCGAGGCGGGAAGGCTCGACGACGACGACGCGAGCAGAGCATGCTCGGGAGCGGCACGCTCGACCGTCTGCCAGAGCTGCTGCTTCACGTCGAGTTGCTCGGGCGCGTTCTCCTGCACGACGTCGGCGTCGCTCACTGCAGCGGCGGCGTCCGCGTCGAACCGGAGCGCCGACGAACGCTGGTCCAGCGCTGCGACTGGGAAGCCAAGCGCCTCGAGCGTCGGCGCGATCTCACGCAACCCCGTGCGGACGCGGTTCTCCGCGTCGGGGATCGGATCGGAGATCGTCACGCGGAGCCCGTGCGCGAGGAACAGCGCGGCCCACGAGGTGCCGATCAGGCCGCCCCCGAGAACAGTCGCAGTTCGGAATGGCTTTTCGTCTGTCATCTCGCGCACCCCTCGCTTCGGTCCGGACACCGGCGCGCAGAGTCAATCAGACCGATCCGAAGCGCGCTCTGCGGCCTGGTCGAGGCCGAGACCGCACCTCGCTGACGACGTCGAGCAGTTCGGGTAACGGGTTCGAAAGACGTCCCACTCCCTCCGCCACGCCGTTGCCAGAATCACAACGTTTGTGACCTGTGGCCGCGCGGCAAGCGACGCATTCGTGCCGAGGGGATGCAGCGCGAAGGACCGCTGCGCCCACCTACTATCCGCGCCGATGGGGGTCGAGGCAAGGTTCCGGGCGACCGAGCAGCGCGTCGCCGCGGCGAATGGACTCGACGTGCAGGAACGTTGGGTCGACATCGCGTCGCCGCCCGTGCGGGTCCGTGTCCTCGAGTCGGGCACCGGCGACCCGGTGCTGTTCATCAACGGCATCTCGGCACCCGGCATCGGGATGGCACCGCTCGCCGGCCGTCTGCCCGGGCACCGGCTTCTGCTCGTCGATCTCCCGGGCCACGGCCTGTCGCCGCCCTACCTCTGGCAGGGCGCTCCGGTCCGGGAGCAGGCCGTCAACGTCATCGCCGGCGTGCTCGACGGGCTCGGCATCGACCAGGTCACGCTCGTGGGCAACGCGCTCGGCGGAATGTTCTCGCTGTGGTTCGCGCTCGACCGGCCGTCGCGTGTCGCTCGGGCCGTGATCGTCGGCCAACCTGCGGTCGCGATCGCCGGCGCGCGCGGCGACCTCTCGATGGGCATGCTCACCGCGCCGGTCCTCGGCCGCGTCGCGACCTGGATGGCGCGGCTGCCCTTGCCCCGGTTCGTCGGCCGCATGGGCCTGCGGGCAACGGTCGGCGCCCACGCGGCGCGGTCGCTGTCGGACGACATCGTCGACCTGCACCTGCTCTCGCTGCGGCTGCCGGGCCAGGCCGCGTCGTACCGATCGCTGCTGCGGCGCCTCCTCGTGGGTCGCACGCCCCGCCCCGAGCACGTCCTCACCGACGCCGAACTGCGCAGCTTCACCGTGCCGCTGCTCTTCGTATGGCCCGAAGACGACCAGTTCCTCGCGCCCGCCGCCGGCAAGCCGAGCGTCGACAAGATCCCCGACCGCTCGTTTCGTGACCACCCCCGGCGGCCTCTTCGCCTGGTACGACGACCCCGACCAGTGCGCCGCACTCGTCGCCGAGGGTCTGTAGCGCGGCAGGGTTCGAAAGACGTCCCACCAGTTCCGCACCGAACGGAGGCCTCGGTGTGGCACAATCGTAGCCATGATCACCGAGGCGCTCCGCAACGTCAAGGACCGACTCTCCGAGTTCGTCGATCGCGTCCAGCGAGAGCACGAGCGAGTCACGATCACCAAGAACGGCGTCCCGACGGCGGTGCTCATCAGCACCGACGATCTCGAGGCACTCGAAGAGACGATCGCTCTCCTCGGCGACCGGAAGGCCGTGCGAGAGCTCGCCGAGGCGGAGCGCGCCATCGCGCGTGGTGACCTCGTGCGAGGAGCCGACGCGGTACGCAAGCTCCGTGCCGGCTGAGGACCAGCCCTACGAAATCGTCGTGGCAGGACCCGCGGCAAGAGCCATCTCGGATGTCCTCCCCGAAACGGTCACAGTCGCGGTGATTGACCTCATCACAGGTCCGCTCCTCGAGAACCCCCAACGGCTGGGGAAGCCGCTCCGTCGGGAGCTCGACGGTGTCTGGTCCGCTCGCCGCGGGACGTTCCGGATCCTCTACCGAATCGACGAGCCGAACCACGAGGTCGTCGTGCTTCGAGTCGAGCATCGCGGCTCCGCGTACCGTCGCCGATGATCACCTCGCACCAGTAGCGCCTCTGCGCTTCAGCGGCGGCTGAACTCGGCTCGAACCTGGCCGCCGCAACTACTTGAGGCGGTAGCCGACGCCGCGTGCGGTCTCGACACGGTTCGCTGCCGGACCGAGTTTCTGGCGGAGGCTGCGCACGACGACATCCACGACGTTGCTTCCGCCGACATAGGAAGTGCCCCAGACCCGGTTGATGAGCTCGACGCGGGTCACGGCGCGGCCCGGTTGCTCGGACAGCGTCGCGAGCACGCCGAACTCGAGGGGCGAGAGCTGAACCCGTTCCTCGCCGAGGTCGACGGTGCGGTCCTCGGGGTCGAGGAACCCGCGGTCGGCGATTCCGAGCTCGGCGGCAGCGAGGCGGGACAGCCAGCCGTCGACGGACGCGGGCCCGAAGTCCAGCGCGGCGGCGTGGTAGGAGTCATCGCCGAACGAGACGGGTTCCAAGAACTGGAATCCCAGCACCGCGAGCGCATCCGCGAAGGGAGTGGGATCGGCGATCCCGATGTAGATCCGACCGAGATGGGGACGCATCTGGAAGTAGTGCCGCTTGACGTCGAGCCACGCGGCCGCCTGGGCGCCGCTCGGCCCCTCACCGGTGTCGCGGGCGAGGGCGCGACGGTGGACCAGGGTTCGCTGCCCGTTCGGCAGCGGATGGAGTGCGGCGTGGCGGGCCCACGCGCCGGTGACGGGGTCGTCGCGTTCGAGCGAATGCGGGATGTCGCACCACTCGGCGACGACCGAGCAACCGACCAGCGCTCCCGACCGGTCGCGGATCACTCGTACCGCTTGCGGAGCGCGCTCCAACCAGAGGTCGAGCGCGTGAGCCGCTTCCGGCGGGTCGTATCGACGCCACAATGAACGCAGCTCGTTCGCGTCTTCGACACGGCCCGGTTCGACGCTGTAGGCGTGCGTCGTGGTGGGGAACATCGCCTCACGAGCAACCGGGTTGTCGATGAGGAAGAGCAGATCGGCAGTCGAGCGAGCGAGTTCGTGGCGCGCGACATCTCTCGTCTCGGTCTGCAGGTAGCGCCAGGCCGCGGATCGGTAGCGGCGGAAGCGTTCGGGGTCCAAGGCTCGGAGCCGCTCGACGATCGCGCTCTGCACCGCGTCGTGCAGACGCAGCCCCTCCGACGTGGCCTCCACGAAGGCCAGCCCGCTCAGCGTGTCGAGCGCGTCGTCCACCTCCGGCTCGCCCAACATCGCGGCAAGCACGCCCCGGGTGATCCGCCGCGGGACGGCAGCGGCATCCAACGCGAGCCGCGCGTCCTCATCGAGGCCGGCCCGGAACGCGCCCGCGAGCGCGTCGACGACCTGCGACATGGAGTCGGCTTCCGGCATCTCGCCGCCGGCGAGACGCGCCTCCAACGCGAGCCGCAACGCCAATGGGTGCCCTCGGCTCACGCGCGCGATCTCGGTCGCAGCCGGACCGTCCTCGAACCCCGCGCTGCGCACGATCCTCTGCACGCTGTCGTCGTCGAGTCGGCCCAACGGCAGCACTTCGAGACCTCCGAGCTGACCGCGCTCGACCGCCCACTCGAGCATCGGCGGCTCGCGCCCCGCCACCACGACGCGCACATCAGGCCCGAGCGCCGGCAACAGCTCGTGACGCAGCCACGGATCCGTCAGCCGGAACACCTCGTAGGTGTCGATGAGCACCACCGTGCGACGCCCGCCCGCGAGCCCGGCGAGGTCGCCGGTCGAAGTGATGCTCATCGTCGGTTCGACCGCCGAAGCGAGACCACCCAGGAACCCCTGCTCAGTCGGCTCGATCGACCGGCAGTCGACCGTCACGACGTCAACTCCGAGGCGTTCACACTCCTCGCCGAACTTCGCGAGGAGTGACGACTTCCCGATGCCCGGGATCCCGTAGACGAAGCAGACGCGAGGACCGTGCTCTTCCAACACCCGGAGGAGCACGGACAGCTCGTCGTCGCGTCCGACGACCGCGGAACCCGCCGACCGGCAGTCCATTGTGGCCATTATGGACTTACGCGGCCGCGGTTGCCAGGCCGTGCGTGATCGCCGTTGGCTCGGACAGCACCTCGAAACGGCGGACCGTGATGTCCACGAAGGCGGGGTTCGCGGCCACCTGCGCCAACAGATCCGAGGCCAGGTACGTGTCCAACGCCGCACCGTTCTCGAAGGTGTAGACGCCGCCGTACACACCGTTCGCGCGATCCGCCAACCAGACCTTGGACACGAGTCCCGGCACCGCCGCGAACGCCGGCGCGACCTCGTCGCACATCTTCCGATACTCGGCCTCGGTGACGCCCTCGAGCGAGAAGTTGATGATGAGCAGTTCCACGAGTTGCCTCCTGGTCATTGACGACACACCGCCGTCTTGACCACAGCATGAGCTGGCAACCACGAACCCAGATGAGGACAACATGATGATTGTGCTCACCGACCGAGAGGTCCCATCGGCCGGGCCGATTGATCCTGCACAAGTTCCCCTCGACGGCAGCGACGGTCCCAGCCAGGATCTGCCCATGACCATCACCTGCACGATCGACGACGACGGCATCGCGGTCGTGACCATGCACAACCCACCGGTCAACGCGATCACGGTGGCCGACACGTGGGCGATCCGCGACGTGTTCGAGGAACTCGGCCGCGACCGTGACGCCCGGGTCGTCATCCTCACCGCTGAGGGCAAGGGCTTCAACGCCGGTATCGACATCAAGGAGATGCAGTCGGCTGACGGCTTCGACCACCTCCTCGGGTCCGGCGCCGCGTGCTTACGCCACGTTCGAGCAGATCTACCGCACGCCGCTGCCCGGTGATCGCCGCGGTCAACGACTTCTGCATGGGCCTCGGCGTCGGGTCTCGTGGGCAGCTGCGACATCCTCATCGCGTCCACGAAGGCGCGCTTCGGCCTCCCCGAGGTCGACAACGGCGCGCTCGGCTGCGCATCGCATCTCGCGAAGCTCGTCCCGCCGTTCAAGCTGCGCCAGATGGTGCTCACGTGCGAGCCGGTCAGCGCGCAACAGCTCGCACGAGTGGGGCACCGTTTACAAGCTCACCGAACCCGACGAGCTCATGGACGTCGCTCTCGAGACTGCCCGCTCGCTGCTGAAGAAGCAGCCGCGCGTCGTGGCAGCGGCGAAGCACGCGCTGAACGCCATCGACACCTTCGACCTCGCCGACAACTACCGCCTCGAGCAGGGCTTCACCTACGAGCTCAACCTCTACGGTGACGGCGACGAGGCACGCGACGCGTTCGTGCGCGGCGACCGCCACATCACCCGGTAGGAGTAGCGCAGGGACACGATGAAGGGATCGCTCGAGGGTCGCGTCGCGATCGTCACCGGCGCGGCACGCGGCATCGGCGCCGCGACCGCACGTGCGCTCGTCGCCGACGGCGCGCGCGTGCGTGCTCGCCGATCGACGCGAGGAGCTCGGCGAGGAGACGGCCGCGGCCATCGACGCGGACACTCCCGGACCACGCGCGCTTCGTCGCGCTCGACGTCACCAGCGAGACCGACTGGCAGCGCGCCGTCGCGACGGCGACCGACTGGGCGGGCGGCGTCGACACGCTGGTCAACTGCGCGGGCATCATCCGCGTCGCGCCGATCATGGAGCTCGACGTCGACACGTTCCGCAAGGTGCTCGAGGCCAATCTCGTCGGCACGTTCCTCGGCATCCAGTCGGTGATCGAGCCGATGCGCGCGCGCGGCGGCGGGTCGATCGTGAACCTGTCGTCGCCGCAGGGCCTCGAGGGCCGCGACGGCTTCGCCGCGTACGCCTCGTCGAAGTTCGGCGTGCGCGGGCTCACGAAGTGCGCGGCGATCGAGCTCGGACCGTTCGGCATCCGGGTGAACACGGTGGTCGCCGGGCCCCACCCGCACCGCGATGACCGAACGACCCGGGCTGGACCGACGCCGACTACGACGCCGCGTACGGCCTGTACCCGCTCGGGCGCATGGCCCAGCCCGAGGAGGTCGCCGCCGTGTGCCGATTCCTGGTGGGCGACGAGGCGTCGTTCTGCACCGGCGCCGACTTCGTGGTCGACGGCGGCATCACGGCCGGCAAGCCGCGGGAGGCGCGGTGAGCACGCAGACCCGGCAGACCGCTTCGACGTGCGCGGCCGGGTCGCGATCGTCACCGGCGGCGGGCGCGGCATCGGCCGCGCGCTCAGCGAAGGGCTCGCCGCGGCAGGCGCTCCAGTCGTCGTCGCGAGCCGGTCGCGCGACGTGTGCGAGGAGACGGTCGCCACGATCGAGGCCGCCGGCGGCACCGCGCTCGCACGTCGCGGCCGACGTGACGGAGCCCGAGGCACGCGACGAGCTCGTCGACGCGACCATCGCCGAGTTCGGCCGCCTCGACATCCTCGTGAACAACGCGGGGATCCTCAAGCCGCACCGCACCGAGAAGGTCACCGACGACGAGTTCGACGAGATCTTCCGCGTGAACGTGAAGGGTCCGGTGTTCCTCGTCACAGCGCGCGCTGCCGCATCTCGCGGCCGACGGCGGCGGTTCGATCGTGAACGTCTCCGCGCTCGGTGCGTTCCAACCGATGGTCGGTATCGGCGCCTACTGCGCGGCGAAGGCGGCGATGGTCAACTGGACGAACACGATGGCGAAGGAGTGGGCCGACCAGCACGTGCGGGTGAACCTCGTCGTGCCGGGGCCGGTCGCCACCGACATGATCCTGCCGCGCGACCTGGACGAGCGCGCCGCGTTCGTGGAACAGATGGCAGGCGAGACGCTGGTCGGGCGTCTCGCCGAGCCCGAGGACCTCGTCGGCGCGGTGTTGTTCCTCGCCAGCGACGCGTCGGCGTTCATGACCGGGCGCTCGCTGTTCCTCGACGGCGGGATGCTCGTGTGAGCCCGGATGTCGCGGCGACGTTCTCCTTTCCCGTGGAGAGAGGTGCGATCCTGCAATTCGCGCGCGCCATCGGCGACCCGAACCCCGTCTACAGCGACGCGAGGTACGCACGCCACCACGGTTTCGCCGACGTGCTCGCTCCACCGACGTTCGTGATGGTCGGCGACGTGTTCGACCCGCGTTACCCACGACGACCGCGCACGAGCATCGAGGGCGTCGTCGCGCCGGGTGCCCCGTACGACGCACTGCTCCACGTGAGCCAGCACTTCGAGTACCACCGTCACGCCACTGCGGGCGAGTGCCTGACCGTGCGACGCCTCCCGGCACGCGAGTGGACGAAACAGGGCCGGCGCGGCGGCACTCTCGAATTCGTGGAGATGGTCACCGAGTACGTCGGCACGTCCGGCACGCCGGCGATCACCGCCACGTGGACCGACGTCCGCCCCGAGGTGGGCCACCAGGCGATGAGCATCGCGCCTCCCGAGGAGCCGCCCGAGGCCGCTCCCGACGCCGGTACCAGAGGGAGTCGTCGTCGTGCGCGACCTCACGCGCACCCAGCTGGTCATGTACGTGGGCGTGGCCGGCGACTTCCATCCGCTGCATCACGACGAGACCTACGCGCGGCAGAACGACTACCCCGGGGTGTTCGCGCCCGGCATGCTCACGATGGCGATGACCGGCCACGCGGTCACCGACGCGCTGGGCGACGGCACCCTGCGCACCTTCGGCGGGCGCCTCACCGGCCACGTGTGGCCCGGCGACACGTTGCGCACCCGCATCCAGGCCCTCCCTACCCATCACGATGCGACGAAGGAGTGGTCGGCGACCACCGTGAACCAGCACGGCCACCTCGTCTTCGACGGCTACGCGACGACAAGCGCACGCGCCTGATGACGGCGACCCTGAGCCCCGAGGCCCGGGCCCTGCTCGACGGCCCGTGCTTCGGCCACCTCTCCACCCTGATGCCCGACGGCGCGCCCAAGGTCGACCCGTGTGGGTGATGCGCGAGGGCGACCACGTGCTCGTCACCAGCGACGCGAAGTCGATCAAGGTCGTCAACGCCGAGCGCGACGCGCGGGTCGCGTTCTCGATCGTCGCCCGTGACGACCCCTACGAACAGCTGCTCGTCCGCGGCACCGTGGTCGAACAGCGGCCCGATCCCGATCTCTCCGTGCTCGACGCGTTCTCGCAGAAGTACCTCGGGTGGCCCGTTCCCGCGGCGGAAGTGGTCGGAGCGGGTCGTGCTCGTCATCGAGCCCGACCTCGCGCGGTACTACCGCTCGAAGCTCGGCGACCTGGCAAGCCACGCTGACGCGCAGGAAGGAGCAACGGTGCAGTACACGACCGTCTCGGCGGTACCGGCGTCACGGTGAGCCGCTTCGCGCTCGGCGCGATGTCGTTCGGCGTGCTCGGCAACACCGACCACGACGACTGCGTGCGCATCGTGCACGCCGCGCTCGACGCCGGCGTCAACCTGATCGACACCGCCGACGTCTACTCCGGCGGCGAGTCGGAGGTCATCGTGGGCAAGGCGCTCGCGGGCCGGCGCGACGACGTGGTGCTCTCGTCGAAGTGCTTCTGGCCGATGGGCGCCGATCCGAACCAGCCGCGGCGGGTCGCGGCGGTGGATCGTGCGTGCCGTCGAGGCCAGCCTGCACCGGCTCGGCACCGACCGGCTCGACGTCTACTACCTGCACAAGCCCGACCCGGGCACCGACCTCGAGGAGTCGCTCGGCGCGCTCGAGCGACCTCGTGCACCAGGGCAAGGTGCTCACCGTCGGCATCTCCACGTTCCCCGGCTCGTGGATCACCGAGAGCGCAGTGGGTCGCGTCGAGCGCGCGCGCCTCGTCCGACCACAGAGTGGAGCAGCCGCCGTATTCGATCTTCAGCCGCAGCGTCGAGCGCGACGTGCTGCCGACCTGCGAACGCTTCGGCATGGGCTCACTCGTGTGGGGGCCGCTCGACAGCGGGTGGCTCACCGGCAAGTACCGCGCATCGGCGGCCCCCGACGGATCACGCGCCGCGCGCTGGGAACGCACCTCGGTCGCAGTTCGACCCGTCGCGCGCGCCCGTACAGCGCAAGCTCGAGCTCGTCGAGGGACTCACACGCGTCGCCGATGACAGCCGGGCTGTTCGCTCACGCACCTCGCGCTGGCGTTCTGCGCCGGAGCACCCCGCGGTGAGCTCGGTGATCCTCGGGCCCCGCACGATGGAGCAGCTCGTCGACCTGCTCGGCGCCGCCGATCTCCGCCTCGACCCCGACACGCTCGACGCCATCGACGCGCTGGTGCCGCCCGGCCTCGACGTCGATCCCGAGTACGCGCAGGGGTGGACACCGCCCTGGATCGCCGACGCCTCCCTGCGGCGCCGCCCCCGCTGAACGCCCTTCCCGGCTGGGGTACGGTCGCAGGCGATGGACCTGCGCCAGCTCGAGTGCTTCCTCGCGGTGGCCCGTCACCTGCACTTCGGGCGCGCGGCCGAGGAGCTGCACCTCGCGCAGCCGACGGTGAGCGAGAGCATCCGCCGGCTCGAGCGCGAGCTCGGAGGCGCGCTCTTCGACCGCACGTCGCGCCGGGTCGTCGCTGACACCACTCGGCGAGCTGTTCGTCGGGGACGCGCGAGTCGCGCTCGACACCGTCGACGGCGGCGTACGCGCGGGCGCGGTCGTTCGCGCAGCACCAGGTCATCGAGCTCGACATCGGCTTCGCCTACGGCCTCGGCGATCGGTTGGTCGATGCGGTCGCGGAGCTGCAACGCCGCCGGCCCGACGTCGTCGTCACCATGCGGGCCCGCTCGACCGCGCGGCAGCTGCAAGATGCTCCACGAACGACGGCTGCGACGCGGCGTTCTGCGTGATGCCCGAACCCGATCCGACGTTCGACGTCGCTGGTGATCGGCACGTCGCGGCTCGTCGCCGTGGTGCCGACCGACCATCCGCTCGCGGCCACGAGCACGGTCGCGCTCGTCGACCTCGCCCAGCGAGCCCCTGATCGCGTGGCCACGGGCTGCGAACCCCGCGCTCTACGACGCGTTCGCCGGGGCGATGGACGCCACCGGCGCGCCGTGGACCCTCGTCGGCACCGCGTCGGGTGCGGAGAACGTCGCCGCCCGCGTGCTCGCCGGCTTCGGCGTGGGGATCGTGTTCGACTCCGTGGCCGCGGCCCGCCCGATCCCCGGCGTGTCGTACCTGCCGCTCGGCCTCGGCGCGCCGCTCGTCGAACGGTGGCTCGTCTGGCGCTGCCGACGACCGCTCACCGGCGATCACCGAGTTCGTCGCGCTCGTGCGCGAGCGCGTCACCGCACCCGAGACCACTCCGCTGTGGCGACCGCTCCGGCGGGCGCGCTACCCGGTGAGCAGGTCGAGCTGGCGGTCGATGACGTACTTCGGTGAGCAGTCGAACGTGCCGGGCTTCGTCGGGTTCACCCGCACGAACGTCGCCGTTCTTGCACCTGCACCGTCACGTGGCACTCGGTCGTCTTCCGGCCCGGCGAGATCGACGGTGCCGATGAGACCGCCGGCGTTGAAGTCGTGGATCTGGTTGAGCGCCGCGAAGAGGCTCTTGCGGGTGACGCCGTTCACGCCATCGCTTGCTTCACGATCGCGTTCACCGCGTCGCGGAAGGCGATGCCCGCAGCCCACGCGTAGGCGCCGTAGCTCGCGGCGTTGTCGGCCCCGGTGTACTTCACGTAGTTGGCGAGCATCGGGTTCGCCTTGGCCTCGGCCTTCGAATAGAAGGGCAGCACGGCCATGTCGACGTACTCACCCTCGACGTCGGAGCCACCGGCCGCAAGGAACTGCGTGTCGTAGCACGATACGCCGCAGTCCCACACCTTCACACCGGTGAGGCCCTGCAACACGGCCTCCTTGCGCAGGTTCACCGTGCAGCCGAACGCGCCGGTGCACTGCGCGTAGTTCGAACTGTCGTTCTTCATCGCCTGGACGACCTCGGTGAACTCGCTCTGCGTGGCGCGCTGCGAGCGGAGGAAGTCCCGGTCGCTCTTGATGCCGATGTCGCGCAGCGCACCGCGGGTCGAGAAGCCCGACGACGTAGGCCGACTTGGTGTCGTTGGTGAACACGTACGCGCCGTGGAGGTTCTTGCCGTACTGCTGCTGGTACCAGTAGCCCACGCCCACGTTGGTCTGGAACGTCTGCGGATGCTCGTTCACGGTGGAGCACACCACGAACGGCGCGGTCACCGGGAACGCCTGGTCGGAGCACTGCTGCACGATCGCGGTGCTGAGGAACGGGATGTCGGGCAGACCGGTCGCGGCGCCGTTCCCGTCCTTGCACCCGCGGGATGTCGTCGACGGTCGTGAGGAAGAACGCCGAGGTCCCGACCATGGCCAGGTCGTTCGCGCACGCGTCGATCTGCGCCTGGCGGGTCGCGTTGGCGTTGAGCTTGGAGTCGTAGAAGTCGACGACGAGCTTGCGGCCCGCGAGCCCGCCGGTCTCGTTGATGTACTTGGCGACGCCCTTGATGCCGTCGACCGACGGCTTGAACACACCGGGTGCGAACGGGTTGTCGACATCCGCGACGATCGCGATGTGGATCTCGGTCGCGGTGACACCGACATCGGTCGCCTTGCGGCTTCTCGGCCGCGCCGACGGTGCGCTGGCACCGACGCCGACCGACGGTCGGCGAGCGCGACGACGAGCAGCAGCACAGCAGAGGGTGTGTGGCGACGGTTGCGTTGCGATCACGCGGGGACCTCACCGGCCACCATGACGCGCTTCATGGTGCGGCTGCCGCCCCGATGGTCGGCTGCGCCGAAGTGCTGGGTGGAGCGTTCGTCCCACATCACGACGTCGCCTTCGTGCCACCGCCAGCGACACTGGCGGTTCGGATTCGTTCGGGAGCGCGGTGAGGAACGCACGCGAGCGCGGCGTTCTCGTCGGCGTGCAGACCCACGATCGGTCCCGCGAATCCCTCTGCGTAGTAGACGGCACGGCGACCGGTCTCAGGATGCGTGCGCACGATGGGGTGCTCACCACCCGCGCCGGTGATCTCCCGCGTGCGCTCCGCGACGTCAACTCGCCGAGGTGCTCCTCGCACGTAGGTGAAGAGCCCCTCCTGCGGCGGATAGCACACGCGCAGCTCGGCGAGCATCGACTGCATCGCGGGCGACAGCGCGTCGTACGCGTCTTCCATGTTGGCCCACAGGGTGTCGCCGCCCGCCGCCGGCACCTTCACCGCGCGGAGCACGGCCACGCCGGGCGGCTGCACCAGGAAGGGTGCGTCGGTGTGCCAGCCGTCGCGGTCGGGGAACTTCTCGGCGGAGTCGCTGATCTCCTCCATCGGCTCGGTGCCACCGAGCGCCTGCATGATCGGGTGCACCATCGGCGTGCCGAAGATCGAGGCGACGGCCTTGTGCGTCTCGTCGTCGAGGTGCTGGTCGCGGAACGTGAGCACCAACTTGTCGGACAGCGCGGCGCGCACCGCAGCGGCGAGGCGGGCGTCGTCGACGAGGTCGGCCAGCGTGATGCCGACCACCTCGGCGCCGATCACGGCGGTCAGGTCATGGAGCTCGAGCGTGCTCATCCGCAGTCCCCCCGCAGAACAGTTTCTCCCGAGCGATCTCTCGCTCATTAGTTAAGTTCTTAGTAATATCATGAGCGAGATGGACCGTCAATCGGGATACGGTCGGGGCCAGCGATGACTCCCGAGCCCAGTCCCGCGCCGAACTCCACCTACATCGAGAGCCTGCTGGCCTCGCTGCCTGAGCAGGAGCAGGCCCCGCTGCGCCTCGGGATGACGCTCACGCGCCTCAGCCGGATCAGCGAGGCGCTGCACGAGCAGTCGGCCGGCGAGTTCGGGATCAACGGGTCGGAGGCCACGACACTCGTGGCGCTGCTCGCGTCGGGCCCCGAGCACCGGATGTTGCCGAGCGAGATCCGCACGCGGGTGGCGCACACGTCGGCGGGGGTCACCGGGATCGTGCGGCGGCTCGAGACCAAGGGCCTGGTGAGCCGAGCTGCGGACCCCTCCGACGGACGACGCGTGCCCATCTCGCTGACGCCCGAGGGCGAGCGGCTGGTGCGGGCATTCCTCGAGGCGCGGGCGACGGCGTTCGCGACGCTCTTCCGCGAACACTCGTCGGAGGAGCTCGCGACAATGATCGACACCACGGGCGCGCTGGTCGCCAAGCTCGAACGGGCCGCGGGCTACAGCCCCGCGTTCAGCTCACGGTGGCCCACGACCCACTGATGAACTGCCTGGCGACGACTACCTCGTATCGCTCGCCGGCCGAGCGTGAGCTGAACGTTCGGCCCGGTCGCGGATGCCGCGCAGCATCTTCTCCGACATCACGAAGCTGGCGACGGCGACGGGCTCGACGAGCAGTCGTACCCACCGTTTCGTGTATGCGTATCGTTCGCGAACAACGAGTCTCGTGCCGGCGCGGTCGCTCGAGATCACGAACGCCCAAGTGAAGTCGTACGGGGGGTGCCCGCCTTCCGAGGCGCGGCCTTGGACCACCAGTGCACGCCCGGGTTCGACGCGCATCACCTCGAGGGCGACGTCCGGATGCAATGGAAAGCTGTCGCCGACGTTGATGTCCTGCCATTCGTCAACGACGTGGTCTGCGCTGTGGATGTCGAGGCCGGCGACGTTGTCGAGCCAGTCGTAGCTGTAGAGACCCCCACGCCCTTGTCCCATCTGCGCGATCCACGGCCACACCTCACTCGGCGGGGCCTTGATCGTCATCGCGCGCGTGGCGGTCACGCCGGCGTGCGGGAGCAAGTCATCGCCGGGCAGCGCGCCGTCGACTTCATCGTTGGTTGCGTGCCATCGCAGATGGCGGCGACGAGCTGACATCAGGCAGAGGCCGCCGACAGCGACGGCGACCCACCGTGAGCGCTTCACAACACTGCAAGGGGCTGCAGGCGAACGACTGGTGGCGCTTCGTCGATGAAGCGATACCGCGTCGTCACGTCGCGGAACACTAGAGGCCGTGCGTTTGGCTCGGGTTCCTCGAGCGGTGATGGTGGTAACACCACCCATGGGCACGGGCTGACCACCTTGCTCGGACCGGACCGTGGGTCAGACTCACGGGGGGCCGGCGAGACTGCCGTGTCTGGAGGCTTCGGTGGGACTTGTGAGTTGCACGTCCAAGGAGGGCGGGTTGCCGTGAGGCCGGTTCTCCGCGTCGGGTGGTACCGGTTCCTGACGACGTTCGCTCGGCGCTGGGCTGGTCTGTCCGCGATCGTGCTCCTGATCGGTCTGCTCGGAGGCCTCGCGATGGGCGCTTTGGCCGGGGCACGCCGTACGCAGTCGTCGTTCCCTGCATATCTCGCGAGTACGAACCCAGAGGACCTCCAGGTCCCGATCGCGTCATTCGATCCGAGCTCGCCGAGCAACAGCGGATACAACGCAGCGGTCGTGGCCAAGATCGCCCGACTCCCCCACGTGAAACACGTCGCCACGTTCACAGTGTTCAACCCGGAGGTCGTGGCATTACGGGTGCCGCATGCGACCAACGGAGATGGGATCGTGCCCGCCAGCCGGCTCCAACCTGCGGGAGAGCAGCCGGCAACCCTGGCAGGCGCGACCGGTGGGGAGTTCTCGACACTGAACCGTCCGTTCGTCACGCGCGGCCGGCTCGCCAATCCGAGGCGTGTCGACGAGGTCGTCGTGACCCAGGGCGAGGCCCGACTCGCCGGGTTACACGTTGGATCCGTCATCCCCATCGGTGTGTTCACCAACACCCAGGCGACATCGCCGGATTGCTGCGATGCGGCGAACGAGCCATATCGACGGATCGACCTCAAGGTGGTCGGCATCGTGATCCTCAACGAGAACGTCGTGGAGGACGACGTCGACGCGCTCGGCGCCGAGTACGTGGTCTTGACCCCGGCCTTCGACCGGGCGTTTCGCCACTGCTGCTCCTACTTCTCGGGGGCTCTCCTCCAGCTCGACCACGGAAGCCGTGACGCCGCGGCGGTGACGGCCGAACTCGCGAGGGTCACCGGACAGGAGAAGGCCGATTTCCAGAGCAACACCGTGGTGTTGGCGAAGGCCGAGCGGGCGATCAAGCCAGAGTCGATCGCGCTCGGCGTGTTCGGCGCCATCGTGGCGCTCGCCACGCTTCTCGTCGGGGCTCAGGTGATCAGTCGCCAGATTCGCGTCGACGCCGATGACCGCGTCATCCTGCGTGCGCTTGGAGCCGGACCGGCCATGACGGTGGCTGACGGACTCATCGGTGTGCTCGCGGCGGTGATCCTCGGGTCGCTGCTCGCAACAATCATCGCGGTCGTGCTCTCGCCATTGGCACCGCTCGGCCCGGCGCGCCCGGTCGATCCCCACCCGGGAATCGCTGTGGACTGGACCGTCCTCGGCTTCGGCCTCGTCGTGCTGATCGGCGTCCTGAGCGTGATTGCGGTGTTCGTGGCGTACCGCGAGGCGCCGCACCGCGCCGCTCGCCGCGTCGGACTCACCACATCCCGGAGTTCGCGCCTCACGGGAGTCGCCGCGAGTTCAGGCGCGTCCGCACCGGCCGTCACCGGCTTCCGCTTCGCCTTGGAACCCGGCGCCGACCGCAGCGCCGTACCCGCCCGTTCGACGATCCTCGGAGCCGTACTGGCAATCGGAGTCGCGATCGCCACGGTCACCTTCGGTGCAAGCCTCACGACCCTCGTCTCGCGTCCAGCGCTCTACGGCTGGAACTGGGACTACGAATTGCTCTCGGGCTACGGCGGCCAGGAGGACCTCCCCCAGCAGCAGACCGCGACGCTCCTCCATCACGATCCCTACGTCGCGGCATCGGCCGGCGTCTACTTCGCCGCCGTCAAGATCGACGGCCAGCGGGTGCCCGTCATCGGCGCGACCCCGAACGCCGCCGTAGCACCGCCGTTGCTGTCTGGACACGGCCTCGAAACGCCCAGCCAGATCGTCCTCGGTGCTGCAACTCTGGCTGATCTGCACAAGCATCTCGGCGACACCGTCATCGTCAGCAGAGGGCCCACCCACACGCGTCTTCGCATCGTGGGCACCGCCACGATGCCCACGATCGGACTCTCCGGAAATGCGCACTCGACCATGGGAGCAGGCGCGCTCGCTCTCCGACTCGTTGATTCCCGCGGCACTCAAGAACGGCCAACAGAGTCCGATCCCCGGACCCAACGCGGTGCTGATCCGGCTCCGCACCGGCGTAGACCAACGGGCGTCGCTCACGTCGCTCCAACGCATCAACCGCACCCTGGAGAACTCGCCCGACGGTGCCGGAGGAGTGACGGCGGTGCAGCGCCCGGCCGAGATCGTCAACTACCGCTCCCAGCAGAACGTCCCGTTGTACCTCGGTGCAGTGCTCGCGGCATGTGCCCTCTTGGCCCTGGCGTTGACGCTCGTCGCGTCGGTGCGCCGCCGCCGACACGAGCTCGCACTCCTCAAGACCCTCGGATTCACCCGCCGCCAGCTCGCGGTCGGTCGTCGCCTGGCAATCGACGATCGCCGTCGGCATCGGCGTCATCGTCGGCGTACCCCTCGGCATCATCGTCGGGCGTTCGCTCTGGGAGCTGTTCGCTCGCGCGATCCATGCCGTACCCGACCCGACGGTGCCTGCGCTCAAGATCACGGTCATCGCGGTCGGCGCAGTTGTGCTCGCCAACCTCGCCGCTGCGATCCCTGCACGCCGAGCCGCCCGGACCCGCACGGCAGTGCTCCTCCGCGCCGGGTGACGAGCCTCACCTGCCCCCCAACGCGCCCAGAACAACAGCCTCCGGCGTCGGGACGTTGGAAAGACGCCCCACGTCAGACCGCGTCGCGTGTCAGTCGTACTTCACGAGCTGGACTTCCACGCTGGCATCTCGATCGCTCCCGGTCACTGCGCCCATTGGAAGAGCTCGACCACGTTGCCGGAAGGGTCCTGCAGCAGGATCTGCTTGCCGGCGGGTCCTTCGACGATGTCGTTGCGGAACTGGACGCCGGCGTCGCCAAGGCGAGCGACTTCGGCGTCGATGTCATCGACGATCAAGTGGATGCGGTTCCAGCCACCGGGTCCGGGCTTGACACCGTCGGGCATGGCCTGGCCTGCCGAGCTGGTCGGTCCGCTGAGCAGCAGCCGCAGGTTGTCGCGGCCGACGTCGGCGAACACGGGTGGGAAGCTGTTGAGGACCTCGAAGTCGAGGACGTTCGTGTAGAAGGCGACGGCCGCTTCGACGTCGTCGACCATGTAGCGGACGCTCACCGTCCCACTCGGTTCAGTCATTGCTCCTCCTCGTTGTCAGGGCGCCTCGTTTCAGGGCGCGGGTGTGCCGTTGGTGAGCACCGCGAGCAGGAACCGGATGCGGGTCTCGATCTCGGCCGCGGTGCGTTGGAATGTCCGGGTAGCTGGCCTCGTCATCGACGTGGCCGGCCGCCGGGTCAGGGATGCTCCAGTGGATGGTCTCGGGGTCGCCGGGGAACTCGGGGCAGACCTCCCGGACCTTGTCGCACAGGCTGATCACCCAGTCGAAGTGCTGGTCGGCGAACACGCTCAGATGCTTCGACTCGTGACCGGCCAGGTCGACGTCGTACTCGTCTCGCATCACTCGGACCGCGTTGGGGTGCAAGGGCTTGGGTTGGCTGCCGGCGCTGTACGCCTGGACGGCACCTCCCGAGCGATTGCGGACCAGCGCCTCGGCCATCTGCGACCGGGCGCTGTTGCCCGTGCACAAGAACAGGACCGTCGCCGTGCCTGGCCCGTCATGGCATCTGACGGCGGGGCGAGGCGCAGGCCGGGGTGAAGCGCCCCGCCCGTCGCCGTCAGCAGTTCACCGATCCGGGTCAAATCGGCGGTGTAGTAGGCGTCGCGGCCGTCGGCCGAGCTGCGGCGCGTCGAGACGAGGCCGGCGTCCCGGAGCTTGCCCAGGTGGTACGAGACGAGGTTCTGCGCCTCGCCGACCAGGCCCGTCAGCTCGTGCACGGTGCGGTCACTTCGGGCCAGTTCGCTCAGCAGCTGCCAACGCAGCGGATGGCCCGCCAGTCGAAGGAACTCGGGCGAGGTCATCCCCGGAACAGCGTGCTGCACGGCCACGCTCGCGACCTTACATCAACTGTGTTTGATGCGTCAATCCAGATTGGTGAATCTGCACCTGGTCGCCACGCGAGTTCATTCTTCGCGGAGGAGGAGCGCGGCTAGGTGTTCGGGCTGCTTGGAGTCCGGGGATGGCCGCGACGAGGTTGGCCAGGGCGAGCGCCCCGAGGGCGATGAGCACGATGGTGAGTGCGGGCACGGTGGGTTCGGCGACGACGTGGAGTTCGTGCGCGAAAAGGTCCCAGAGTCCCCGGCCGACGATGATGCCGATGGGTACCCCGATGACGACGCCGACTCCGACTGCGATCGTGGACTGCCATGCGACGGCGGCGGCGAGCTGTCGACGCGTGAACCCGAGGGCCTTGAGGAGCGCGAGATCGCGCCGCCGGCGGCGCACCGACGCCATCAGGGTGAGCACGAGCGCGGACACCGCACCTGCTGCGAGTGCAGCGCCGAGAATCGCCGGGGTGGATCCCATCGATCGGTAGTTCACGATCTCGGCGGGCCGCTGGACCGCCAGGACCGACACTTCCCTGGACTTGGCCGCGACGGTGCGCCGCAGCGCCGCGAGCGCGGCGGCCGAATCCGCTCCCTTTCGAAGCCTGACGAAGATCGCGTTCGGCGCGAACGCATGATCAGGCGCATGATCTTCTCCACTGTTTCGAACCTGATACGGAAGCTGCTGATAGGCGACCAGCGCGCCGGTTCCCATCGACAGGTGCAGTTGTTCCGCCGGACCCACGGCGGGCATCGTGGCCGTCCCGACGATGTGCAGCACGGTCGGCGGTGCGGCGCCGTAGCTCGCTTCGACCGTGTCGCCGACGCGCTTGTGGAGTTGGGCCAAGGAGGTGCCGCCGAGCACGATCTCATCGGTCGCTTCGAGTCCGTGCCCGGACAGGATTGGCGGTTGGACCGTCGCGCCGGGTTGCGCGCCCATGATCGGCACCGTTTGGCCGT
Source organism: uncultured Actinomycetes bacterium (assembly GCA_963726965.1). Taxonomy (GTDB): domain Bacteria; phylum Actinomycetota; class Acidimicrobiia; order IMCC26256; family DASPTH01; genus DASUAS01. Next base: position 72,827 of record CAVSEI010000011.1, read on the forward strand.
CGATCCGCAACGAGTCGAAATAGACACCGCTCCACGCGGAGACGTCGTGGTCGTGATCCAGGAGCGCCCGCGCGGTCGGCATCGGGATGTCGCCACCGCCGCCCTTCGTCAAGATCTCGTCGTCCCAGTTCCAGCCATAGAGCGCCGGGTGCGACACGAGCGTGTGCAAGCTGGTGCCGAAGGTGAGCGTGCCCGTGACGACGGCGATCGCGAGCACGGCGCCGAGCATTGCGGAGCGCACCGGCACCGCATCGCGGCCACGCCCGGATTCGAGCGCGAACCGTATCCCGGCCACCGTCGCCGGCGGCGCGCCCGCTGTTCCCGCGCGCCGCGCGCAGGTTGGACCCGCGGGCACCGGAGCGTGTGCGCCGGCGAGCGCGGCCCGACGTGCGTCTCCAGGCGAAGAAGATCGCCACGGCACTGAGGATCACGACCAGGCCGACGAAACCGGCGCCGATCACTGTCCAGTCGAACGCCAACCCACGCGATGGATATACGGCCCGAGCCGGGCCAATCGGCGCCAGTGGTGAGAGCCCCACCCCGATCACCACGGCGAGAAGCGACCCGACGACCACCGCGCCGATCACACCGATGAGACCGTCGGACGTCCTCATCACCGGGCTCGCGCCGATCGCGCGCAGCGTCTCGAGGTCTTCGTCGTCGAGGCGCAGTTGACGGGCGATCACCTGAGCCGCGATCAGCAGCGTGGCGAGAGCCGCAATGGCGCCGAACACGCCGAGTGCGATCGCCTCCGGCTTGATCGAGCGTTCGGCCTGTGCTTCGTAGACCGAAGTGACATGCACGTAATAGGCGGAGTTCTTCGGCATCGCCCGCTCGATCTCGCCCTCCACCGCGGACACCGCTTGCGAGCCACCAGTCAGCTGAAATCCGCTGAACAAATCCGTGTTGCAGCACTGCGTGATCGGACGTGTGAACGCCGGCGTGAAGATGATGTTGCCGCCGCCTTCGCCGTTCGCATCCACGTCGTCTTGCACGATGTTGTTGCTGAACTCAACGACGCCGACGACGGTGACATCCATCCTTTGCCGTGGTTGGACCTTCGCGGTGCCGAATGCCGGCGATTGCGACTGCGCCGCGGTGAACACACCGATGGTGAGCTTGTCGCCGGGATCGACCCGCAGCGCACGCGCGGCCGCCACGGTGACGTCCACCTCGTCGGCGCGCGCCGGATCCGCGACGCGCCCGCGAACCGCAGTGAGCCGGTCCTGGTCGAAGCCGAGACCGTCGATGCTTGCGAGGGGAATCTCGTTGAGCGCGGCCGGGATGGGTGCGCCGTTCGCGGCGATCGGACCCGCCACGGGAACGGCGTAGCTCTCCACGTGCTTTACGCCCGGAAGCCGGGCGATGCTTCGCAGCAGCGTGCCAGTTTCGCTCGGTGGAGCGCCGACGATGCTCAGATCGGAGGCGTTTGTGCTCTTCAGGAAGGCGGGGTAGGCCGACTGCGTGCGGCGAGCGCCGGCCAACACGCCGAGCGCGAGGCCGCCGACCAACCCAATGAGGAGCACGAGCGCGAGGCACCCGCTCCAGCGACGCCCAAACGTCGCGCGGAACCGGAACCACACGACCCGCCACACCCGTCTCACCGAAGCACGCCGTCCCCTCGCTCAGAACCCGCGGGCTGCCTCCCACCAGGCCCGACCGCTTCCCGCCAGTCTCTCCCCACGAGCACCGAGGGCCAAGGAGGTCAACACGCGGCGCGTGTCGTGCTAACACCACCCCATCAGCCGAATCAGCGCCGACCCACGATGCACCGCGCCACGCCCGGAACCCGGACCTTGCCGTCCTTCTCGAACGCGCTCACCTTCGCAATGGCGGTCGCCCGAATCCGCTCCCGCGCCGGTTCGTCGACCTGTTGAAGCGCGGCAACTGCGAGTGAGACGTGCTCGCTGATCATCTCCCAATACTGCGCGGGGGATCGTGTCACGAGTTCCACGTCGACGTCCCACTCGGCAACGTCGTGTAGCCCCGCGGCCTCGTACAGGGCACTGACGTATCCAGGCGCAGCGCACCGAAACATGTTCGGTCCGTCCGGGTCGGGTGGCGCCACCACCGCTTCGGTCGCGATTGCCTGCATGGCGATCGTCGTCCACGGGTTTTCCTCGGGCTTGATCCACACCGACGAGCAGAGGCGTCCGCCCGGTTTGAGCACGCGCGCGAACTCGGCCGTCGCCTCGCCCACGTCGGGAAAGAACATGTAGCCAAAACGCACGGAGACGCTGTCGAAGGTGGCGTCGTCGAACGGCAGATCATCGGCGCTGCACACCTTCGTCTCGATGTTCGCGAGCCCTTGCGCCCGGGCTCGTCGAGCCGCGATGTCCAGCATCTCCGCTACGAGATCCGTCAGCACGACGCGTCCCTTCGGCGCCAGTCTCGCGATGCTCAAACCCGGCTCACCCGTGCCCGCAGCAATGTCGAGATGCTGCTGATCTTCCGCGATGTCGAGACGCTCGATCATCGCGGCACCGACCGGGCCCAGCTGATCCATGATGACCGAGTCCCACTTCTCCCAGCCCCCGGACAGCCCGGCCCACGTCGCTCGCTGAAGGTCTCGGATCTCATCGCTGTTCGGCATCGGTCCTCCCGCTCTCGACACGTCCACCGCACACGAAAGCACCTTCTCTCCACCGAACCTGGCACGCTCCTCAACCAGACGGTTGACAAAGCGCAGATGGTCGAGCGTACCTGTGTTCAACCAATCAGTTGAACAAGGAGTCGTCCGTGGCCGACGACCAGCTGTCCCGCATCTTCGCCGCCCTCGCCGACCCGACGCGGCGCGACATGGTGGCCCGCCTCGCCGTGGGCGACGCCACGGTCGGGGAGCTGGCCGACCCCTACGACGTCTCCGTCCAGGCGGTGTCCAAGCACGTCAAGGTGCTCACCGACGCCGGCCTGGTGAGCCAGACCAAGGACGCGCAGCGGCGGCCGTGCCACCTCGAAGCGGAGGTCTTCGACCTGATGACGAAGTGGATCGAGCGGTACCGCCAACAGGCCCAGGAGCGCTACGAGCGACTCGACGACGTCCTCGCCGAGATGCGCGGCGACGAACGACCGACCGACCACCGACACCTACAGCAAGGAGCAGCGTCATGACCGCCACCAGCAACCGCTACCAGGTCTCGATCGAGGCCGACCCCACCCTGCCGATCATCCGCATGACCCGTGACTTCGACGCCACCCCGGCGCAGCTGATGCGGGCCCACACCGATCCCGAGCTGTTCGCCCGCTGGGTCGGTCCGGACGGGATGGAGACCGAGATCCTCGACTGGGACGCCACCACCGGCGGCCGCTGGCGCTACGTCGCCGCGTCGCGACGGCGAGGAGTACGGCTTCCACGGCTGCTTCCACGACGTCGGCGAGGACCACATCGTGCAGACCTTCACGTTCGACGGCCAGCCCGACGACGTCGCGCTCGAGACGCTGCGCTTCGAGGACCTCGGCGACGGCCGCACCCGCCTGCACGCGCAGTCGCTCGTCGACAGCTTCGAGGGACGCGACCAGTGGCTGGCCAGCGGCATGGAGACCGGTGTCGAACAGGGCTACGCCAAGCTCGACGCGCTCGTCGCGGAGCTCCGATGAGCGGCCCGGCCGACGAGCACCGGCGCGTCGCCGGCGCGTTCACCGTGACCGTCGAGGGCGTCGCGCCCGACGCGTGGGACCACCCCGCGCCGGTGGACGGCTGGGTCGCCCGCGACGTCGTCGGCCACCTCGTCGAGTGGTTCCCGGCGTTCCTCGAGGGATCGACCGGGATCACGCTGCCCGCGGGCCCGTCGGTCGACGACGACCCCGTCGGCGCCTGGCGCAGCCAGACCGACGCGGTGCAGGCACTGCTCGACGACCCGGACACCGCCGAGCGCGAGCACGATCTCCCGCACATCGGCCGGATGCCGCTCGAGCAGGCGATCGACATGATCTACACCAGCGACGTGTTCCTGCATCGCTGGGATCTCGCCCGCGCCACCGGCCAGGACGAGACGCTCGACCCGGACACGTGCGCGGCGATGCTCGAAGGCATGCTGCCGATGGACGAGGTGCTGCGCCAGAGCGGCCAGTACGGGCCGCGCGTCGACGTCCCCGATGACGCCGACGTCCAGACCAAGCTGCTGGCGTTCATCGGCCGCACCCCATAGACGTTTGCGCTGGTCATGATCGGCGTTTGGGGCTCGCCACCGGGCAGATCGCTACAGCATCCGGGCTCTTACCGACGGTGATGGGGGTGACCGCACCCGTCGCGGTCGTGATGACCGAGACGATGGTGTCGGCGAAGTTGGCCACGTAGACGCGCGTGCCGTCGGGAGTGATCACGACATCATCGGGACCGTGGCCGACAGTGATGGGGGCCGACACCGCACCGGTGGCCGTCGTGATCACCGACACGGTGTTGTCGATCGCGTTCGCCACGTAGGCGTGTGCACCGTCGGGAGTGATCGCAACCCCGGCCGGGAAGTGCCCGACCGCGATGGGTGCCGACACTGCACCCGTGGCGGTCGTGATCACCGACACGGTGCTGTCGGTGTCATCGGTCACGTAGACGTGCTTGCCGTCAGGAGTGATCGCAACCCCGGTCGGACCCTTGCCGACCGCGATGGGAGCCGCGACTTTGCCCGTGGCCGTGGTGATCACCGACACCGTGTCGTCGGCGTAGTTGGCGACGTACGCGTGCTTGCCGTCAGGAGTGATCGCCACTCGGATCGGCAAGTGGCCGACAGTGATGGGAGGTGACACGGCACCGGTCGTGGTGGTGATCACCGAGACCGTGCCGTCGCCGGCGGGGGTGAAGCCGGCGCCGTCGATCAGGTTGGCGTTGGTCACGTAGACGTGCTTGCCGTCGGGAGTGATCGCCATCCTCACCGGCCGGTGACCGACGGGGATGGGGGCCGACACCGCGCCGGTCGCGGTCGTGATCACCGACACGGTGTCGTCGCCGCGGTTGGTGACGTAGGCGTGCTTGCCGTCGGGAGTGATCTTGATGCCATCCGGGTTCGTACCGACCGTGATGGGAGCAGACACCTCGCCCGTCGCGGTAGTGATCACCGAAACCGTGCCGTCGCCGAAGTTGGCGACGTAGGCCTTGCCCGCACACCCCACGGCGGCACGAGCGGCCGTAGGCGGGGTCGCGACCAGAACGCCCAACCCCAACCAACCGAACACCGCCATCACCACGAGCTTCCGGTACACCGAAACAACGATCATGCGTCACTCCCCTCCCACTCGAGCGCGTGCGTGCGCGGCGCCGTCAGCTGACGACGACGTCGGCTCCGAGGATCACGGCGAAGTAGCCCGGGGGATCAAAGCCGAGGGGACCGAGGGCGAGCCCGATTCGGCAGTTGCCCGGTTGGGTGCAGTCGAGCTGGAAGGGGCGGGTTCCCGTGCGGTGGAGCGTGAGCGTCGCGGTGTAGCGCCCGTCGGCGTCAGGACCTTGCAGCACTGCCTGGTCCCCGCACTCGGTAGTTCGGGCGCCCGCGAACAAGCCGCACACTCCGAGCTCGAGCTTCCCGATCTCCAGGCCGGGCCGCTGTCCGACCGAGCCGGGCCAGCCCTGCACGGTCGCGGTGACCTGCTGTCCGTCGGTGTAGGGACCCGCGGGGTCCAGGGTCAACTCCGGATACGCGGCGGTGTCGGCGGGCGCGAAGGAAACGGGCACGTCGACGGCTTCGGAGGTCTTGACGCGGACGACGCACGTCACCACATGACAATCCTGGGGTGTCCCGTCGGCCGAAGAGAAGACGGACCAGGGCTGGTGGGTGACCGAGAACCTCCCGTGCGCGTCGACCTTGAAGTTCTCGTTGACGCCGACGCTGTCGCACACCTCGGTGCCGCTCACGCACACGGTGACCGCGGTCCATTGGAACGGTCGGAAGTTCCGACCGCTGACGGTGACGGTGTCACCGTCGCGGAGTGCATCGGGGGGCGTCACCGTGACCGACGGTGCGGGCTCAGGCGGGGCGACGGGGTCGAACGCGAGTGGCGCGACGCCGTACTTCGCGCCGTACCGCGAGTGCCCCTTGAGACGGCCAGGGGCAGCCGCGTAGAGGACACAGCCGGGCGCCGCGGCGCAGTCGAGGGGCTGGCCGCCGACCGTGATCATGCGGCGGACCATGTAGGGGTAGCGCCGGAAGGGCACCGTCGCAAACGGATCAGCCGGACGCGTGCCCTGCACGGTCGTTCCGTCACAATCGTTGCCCGCCGTCGCCGGGGTCACACCGGCACGACAGATCGACACGCTGAGGTCGAAGACGGCAGCGCGCGGCGGCGCGAACCGGCCGGCCACGCGGACCATCTGGCGGTCCCGAAGCCCCGTGCTCGGCGAGACGACGATCGCGTGCGTCTTCGAGAGGTCAGGAATCGTGGTCGGGACGGGCCGCCGCGGGGTCTGGACGCTCCGGCGATCGATCCCCGGACGCGTCACGACCACGACAAGAGCGACGATCGCGAGAACCGCGGCCACCGCGATGCCAAGCCGACGGCCGCGTCGGGATCGAGTCGACCTCGACGCCAACGGCTCCGTGATCGTGTCGAACTGCCAAGAGGACGCGGCGACACGCTCGGGTCGGGCGAGCCGAGACCGCGGCGCGTCGCCGGGCTGAGGTGTCGGGAACGCGATCGAGAGCTCTTCCGCTCCAATCTGATCCCGCACCTCCGCGAACAACGTGTCCGCGAAGTCGTCGTCCGGCCGAACGGGACCGTCCAGGACGCCGAGCAGAGCACGCAAGTTGTCAGCCATCGCCGTGCCTCCGATACGCGACGCGGAACTTCTCGCGGGCTCGAGCGAGCATCGACTCGGCCGCGTGCTCACTGCTCCCGAGCTGCCGTGCGATCTCTGCGACGGGCAGCCCATCGAGGTAGTGAAACGTCAGCGCAGTGCGCTGCGCGAGCGAGAGGTCCCCGAGCGCGGCGAGCACGCGTTCGCGTTGTGTCGCGGCGTCGATCTCGGTGAGGAGTTCGTCGACGTCTCCGACGGGTCGCTGGTAGGCCCGCACGTGCTTTGCTTCCTCGCGCCGCGCGCGGCGCCAGTGGTCGACCAACTTGTTGCGTGCCACCGTGACGAGAAACGGCGCCCCGAATGCATCGGTCCGTCCCGCCCGGAACGCCGTGATCGCAGCGGCGAAGGCGTCCTGGGTCACGTCCTCCGCCAGGTCCCGGTCGCCGCAACGCGCGAGCGCGAAACCGTAGACCTCGGCCAACAACGCGTCGTACCGCTCACGCACGTCCACGGGAATCGGCGCAGTCTTCGGTGGCGACACCATCACTCAGATCATCGCTGGCGACGACGCGATCCGTCGCGGAATCCGATCTTTCCCGGTTCCCGGGGTTGCGCGGGTGGGGCGCGGCCGCTATCTTACAACCATATGGTTGTAGGAGCGATCGACGTCGAGCAGACCGACCGGCTCTTCCACGCCCTGGCCGACGCGACCCGGCGCGACATCGTGGTGCACGCGATGCGAGGGGAGCACTCCGTCTCCACGCTCGCCCGGCGCTACCCGATGAGCGTCACCGCAGTGCAGAAGCACGTGGCCGTGCTCGAACGTGCCCGACTGGTGACGAAGGAACGCCGAGGGCGCGAGCAGATCGTGCGGATCAACATCGACACCATTCGCCAGGCCTCCCGCCTCCTCGACGAGCTCGAGGAAGTGTGGCGGGGTCGCATCGATCGGATCGGCGAACTGCTCGCCGACGACAGTGAAGGAGTACACCGATGACCGTCAAGCATGTGCACAAGGACGCGGAGGCCCTGACCATGACGATCACGGCCGAGTTCAGCGCCCCCGTCGATCGCGTGTGGCAGGTGTGGGACAACCCGCGTCTGCTCGAGCGGTGGTGGGGTCCGCCCACGCACCCGGCGACCATGGTCGACCACGACCTCGCCCCCGGCGGCCGCGTGCACTACTTCATGACCGGGCCCGACGGCGAGAAGTACCACGGTTGGTGGCGCATCGTGTCGGTCGACGCGCCGAAGCGACTCGAGTTCGAGGACGGCTTCGCCGACGACACGGGCGCGCCGAACCCCGACCTGCCAGTCACCACCACGCGTGTCACGCTCGACGAACAACCCGGTGGTGTCACTCGGATGTCCATCGAGTCGGAGTTCGCATCGCGTGAGGCCATGGAACAGGTGATCTCCATGGGCGCAGAGGAAGGCATGACGCTAGCGCTCGGCCAGATCGACGCGCTCCTGTGAACGGGCGGCGGGTGGTGCCGATTGAAGTTTTCAGGCCCCGGTGCCGATATTCGCGCGGTGCGACGACTCCTCCTCTTCGGATGCATCGGCCTGCTCCTGGTGATGTGGGCGGTGACCACCGGCGCGAGCGTGCCGTCGGCCAGGCGACCGACGCGCCCGACCACCACCACGCGGCCGTTACCCACCACGACCACCAAGCCGCCACCGACCACCACCACCAAGGCGCCGAGTGGCGGGAGCAGCACCCCCACCATCGGTGGCTGCCCGGTGTTCCCCGCCGACAACGCGTGGAACACCGACGTCACCAACGCTCCGCTCGACCTCAACTCGTCGGCGTACATCTCGAACATCCTCGCCAACGGCGGGGGCTTCCTCCACGCCGACTTCGGGGGCGGTGGCGCGTACGGCATCCCGTACATCACGGTCAACGCGTCGACACCGATGGTGCCGATCAACTTCACCGCGTACGGCGACGAGAGCGATCCGGGGCCGTATCCGGTCCCGCTCACCGCGCCCATCGAGGGCGGAGCGAGCTCCACGGGGGACCGGCACGTGCTCGCGGTGAACACGGCCACGTGTCGCCTGTACGAGATGTACGGGGCGTTCCCGCAGACCACCCAGTGGAACGCCGACTCCGGCGCGGTGTTCGACTTCACGTCCGACAAGCTCCGCCCCGACGGCTGGACGTCGGCCGACGCCGCCGGACTGCCGATCCTCCCGGGGCTCGTCCGCTACGACGAGGTGGCGGCGGGTGCGATCAACCACGCGCTGCGCTTCACCGTCAACGCGACCCAGCGGGGCTACATCCACCCCGCGACGCACTTCGCGTCGTCGAGCACCGATGCAACGCGACCTCCGATGGGTCTCCGGTTGCGGCTCAAGGCCGGCTACGACGTCTCCGGTTTCCACGGCGAGGCACGCGTCGTGCTCGACGCGCTGAAGCACTACGGGATGATCGTCGCCGACAACGGGTCGAACTTCTTCATCACGGGCGCTGCCGATCCTCGCTGGGATGACAACGACCTGAACCAGCTCAAGAGCGTCCCCGGGAGCGCCTTCGAAGTGGTCAGCACCGGCCCGATCCTCAAGTAGGTCGGCAGAGGTGCTCGTCACGGAGTCCGGATCGATCCCGCCGCGTGCTATCAAGACGACGGTTGCGGCCGCGGTGGGAGCGATGAGCATCGAAGACAGCTACAACTTCCGGCGAATCCACGACGGTCTGACGACGTCAGGTCTCGTGAGCGCCGCGCAACTGAGCGACTTGCGCAGCGAGGGCTACGACGCGGTGATCAATCTCCTGCCCGAGAGCTTCGAGCACGCGGTCGCGGACGAGGCCCGCATCCTGCTGGACCAGGGCCTGGACTACGTCTACATCCCCGTCGACTTCGCCGCGCCGACCCATGCTGACGTCGAGGCCTTCGCCGACGCCATGGATGCTCGAACTGATCAGAAGGTTCACGTGCATTGCGCGGCCAACTACCGGGTCAGTGCGTTCTACAGCATCTACGCGGTCCGCAAGGGCTTGTGCACCGAGGACGAAGCGAACCAGCTCGTGCAGGATGTCTGGGACCCAGCCGACCACCCGGCGTGGAACGCGTTCATCGCGGCCGAGCGGACGCGACCGGCTTCGTAGGCGGCGGTAGTCGCCGAGTCTTCCGGGCCGCCAGACTGGGCCCATGGCGGTGACGATCTACGGGGTGTGCGCGGTCACGTTCATGATGGTGATGTACGCGCTCGAAGGGCGCGGACCGCGGTTCGTGCTGCTGTTCGCGCTCGGGTGCGTGCTGTCGAGCGCATACGGCTTCCTGTCGGGCGCGTGGCCCTTCGGCGTGGTGGAGCTGATCTGGTCGGTGATCGCGGTCAGGCGCTACCGCGAGGTTGCGTCGATCTAGCCGACGGGAGCTGACTGCTCGGCTTCCAACGCCGCCAGTTCCTCTTCCAACGTGTGGGCGGACTCGACGTGCACACGCGGCAGGATACGGTCGAGCCACTTGGGCAGCCACCAGTTCCAGTCGCCGAGGAGTTCCATCGTCGCGGGCACGAGCACCATGCGTACGACGGTCGCGTCGATGAACACGGCGACGGCGAGTCCGAGCCCCATGAGCTTGAGCGCGACCTCGGGCCCGAACACGAAGCTGCCGAACACACACACCATGATCAACGCCGCGGCGGTGATCACGCGAGCGGTGAGCGCAAGGCCGTCGGCAACGGCCGTCGCGTTGTTCCCCGTGCGGTCGTACTCCTCGCGGATGCGAGAAAGCAGGAAGACCTCGTAGTCCATCGACAACCCGAACACGATGGCGAAGATGAACACCGGGGCCCATGCCTCGACGGGCGCCTCCCGACCGACGCCGATGAGGCTCGCACCCCAGCCCCACTGGAACACCGCGACCACGACGCCGTACGCGGCGCCGATCGACAGCAGGTTCATGATGACGGCCTTGAGCGGCACGAGCAGGCTGCGGAACACCACCATGAGGAGCAAGAACGAGAGGATCAACACCGCGCCCATGAAGATGGGCAAGCGCGCCGCGGTGTAGCTGGCGAAGTCGTCGGCCGCGGCGGTGAGGCCTCCGACCTTCACGTCGACCGAGTGGCCGACCACCGACGGCACCACGTCGTCACGCAACCGATTGACGAGATCGGCCGTCGCCTTCGCCTGGGGATCTGTGGTCGGGAATACCTGCATGATCGCGACGGTGCCCTCTTTGTTCGTCACCGCCGGCGTGGCGAACGCGACCCCCTTGGTGTGGTTCAACGTTGCACTCAGCTGGTTGAGTACCGCGACGTCGTCAGCCCCGTTCGGGGTCTCGGCGGCGAGGAGGAGCGGTCCGTTGAAGCCCGGTCCGAAACCTCGGGCGATCAGGTCGTAGCTCCGACGCGTCGTGTCATCGGTCGGTCGGTTGCCGGCGTCGGTGAAGCCGAGGCGCATCGACAGCAGCGGCACCGCGAGCAGCAACAAGACCGAGAGGCCGATGATGGCGGCGGGCCACGGGCGCCGCTGGATCAGATGGCTCCAGCGCACCCAGCCCGAGTCCTTCGCCTCACTGTCCGCGCGCCGACGGTGCGGGAGGCTCAGCCGGTCGATGTTGCGGCCGACGAACCCGAGCAGCGCCGGCAACAACGTGACCGACGCGAGCATGGTGGTGAGCACGCCGATCGAGATGCCGATGGCAACACCGCGCATGATCGACGTCTTCATGAGCAGCAGCCCGAGCACGGAGATGACGACGGTCGTGCCCGCGAACAAGACCGCCCGGCCGGCCGTGTCGATCGCGCGCATCACACTGCGCTCGGGATCGAGTCCGGCGTTCAGGTTCTCGCGATATCGGGTGACGATGAACAGCGCGTAGTCGATCCCGACACCGAGTCCCACCATCGCCACCGCCGCGGTGGTGAAGTCGGGCATGTCGACGATGTTGCGGACGGTCAGCACGATGGCGATGCCGGTGCCGATGCCGAACAGCGCGGTACCGATCGGCAGGCCCATCGCCAACACCGACCCGAATGCGATCAGCAGGATGATCATCGCCGCCGCGATCCCGATGCCCTCGGTGGCGCCGTCCATCCCGGGATTGGCGAAGAGATCGCCCCCGAACTCGATGGTGAGCCCGGGCACGTCGATCTTCTCGGCCAGGGCCTTGATCTCCTTGCCTTGCTCGGTGAACGCCTCGCCTGAGCGATCGGCGAAGTTGATCTCCGCGTACGCGATCCGGCCGCCCTTGGCGATCTGGCGCGCCCCCGCGTCGGTGTAGGGGCTCACGACCGCGACGTCGGGGATGTTGGCTGCGACCTCCGAGAACAGTTGTTCCATCGCTGCCTTGACCGCGGGCGTTTCGATCCCGTCCTCGGCGCCGAACACGATCTGCGCCTGCACCTGACGGTTGCGGAAGCTCGACCGCTCGAGCAGGTCGAATGCGGCCTGGCTCTCGGTGCCCGGGAGCTTGAACTCCGTCTTGAACGCGCCACCGACCGCGCTCGACACGAAGAAGGTGGCGATGAGCAGCACGATCCAGCCGGCCAGGACGTAGCGGCGACGGTGGTACATGGTGCGCGCGAGGCCCTGCAGCATCGGGTCCCACAAGCTATCTCGTCATCATGATCGCTACAGTCGGCCCGTGGCCTACCAGTCGCTGTACCGCAAATACCGTCCGCAGCGATTCGCGGAGCTGGTCGGGCAGGCGCACGTCACCACCGCGCTCCGCAACGCGGTGCGCGACGGCCGGGTCGGCCATGCCTACCTCTTCTCGGGTCCCCGCGGTACGGGCAAGACGACGACCGCGCGCCTCCTCGCCAAGGCCCTGAATTGCACCGATCGGGGCGACGACGGCGATCCGTGTGGTGTGTGCGACAACTGCGTCGCCATCGCCGAGGGCTCGTCGCTCGATGTGATCGAGGTCGACGCGGCGTCGAAGAGCCGGGTCGAGGAGATGCGCGACCTGCTCGAGCGGGTCGCGTACCTGAGCGCAGGCGGGTGCCAAGAAGGTCTACATCCTCGACGAGGTGCACATGCTCAGCGCCAGCGCCGAAGCTGCGCTGCTCAAGACGCTCGAGGAGTCACCCGAGCACGTCGTGTTCGTGCTGGCCACCACCGACCCGCTGAAGGTCGCGCCCACGATCCGGTCGCGCACCCAGCACTACGAGTTCACGCTGTACACGCTCGACGAGCTCACCGCTCACCTCGCCGACGTGTGTGCGCAGGAAGGCGTCGACGCGGATCCCGACGCGCTCGCCATCATCGCCCGGGCCGGTGCCGGCTCGATGCGCGACGCGTTGTCGCTGCTCGATCAGGCGATCGCGCACGGTCGGATCGACGTCGAACAGGTCGGTGCCCTGTTCGGGGGCACCGCGTTCGACGGGCCGCCTGGCGATCCTCGACGTCGATCGCCGACGAAGACGTCGCCGGTGCATTGGTTGCGCTCGGTGAGCTGCTCGACGCCGGGCACGAACCCCGGCGTCTCACCGAAGATCTCCTGGCGACGGTGCGCGACGCGTTCCTGTCGCTGTCGGCCACGGGCCGCGTGCGCGTCGATGCGCCGGAGCAGGACCAGATCGCACTCCGTCGCGCTCGGCGAGCAGACTCGGCGCGGCGATGCTCGTGCGTACGCTCGAGACCCTCGGACAGGCAGTCGTCGACATGCGCGGCACCGACGCGGCCGACCCGCGCTTGGTGCTCGAGATCGCGTTGGTGCGCCTGACCCGTCGCGAAGCGGGTACCCCGGTGCAGGCCCTTGCCGAACGGATCGAGCGGCTGGAGCGACTGGATCGGGGCGGTGGCGCCCGGCGCCGGCCGACGCCGGCGCCCCGCGCCGGCCGACGCTGCCCTGGCCGAGCTCCGACGACGCGAGCCGGGTCGCGGCCGAGCCGGAGCCTGAGCTCGAGCTGGCGCCGGAACCCGACCTGGCGCCGGAGCCCGAGCGGACGGCCGGAGCCCGCGGCGCGCCGGCGGGCGACGGTCGACATCGACGACGTGATCGTCGCCTGGGCCGAGATCCTCCCCGAGCTCCCGCCGGCGACACGCGCCGCGGTGCGCGAGGCGCAGCCGCTCGCGGTCGACGACGACGTGATCACGTTCGGGGTCCCGAAGGCCCACTACGAGGTCGCCCTGCCGCGTTTCAAGAAGGAAGCCGACAACATCCGGGCCGCGCTGTCCGCCAAGCTCGGCCGGCGCATGATGTTCAAACCGGTCGCCCACGACGGCTTCGACGCAGAACCAGTCAAGCGTGCCCGAGCGACGAGCCCGACTGACGACGAGGAGATGCTCGACCTCGCCGAGACTGGTCGACGCGGTCGCCGAGGCCCCGGCGGTAGATTCGGTGAGCCTCATCACCCAGAGCTTCGGCGCCACCGTCGTCGAAGAAGTCCCCCGCGATTGAGAGCAGGCCCGTGACCAACCAGAAGCAACTCAACCAGATGATGAAGCAGATGCAGACAGATGCAGACCGACATGGCTGCCGCGCAGGAAGCGCTCGCACAGGCCACGGTCGAGGGTTCCGCCGGCGGCGGCATGGTCAAGGTCGTCGTGACCGGCGCGGGCGAGGTGCAGTCGGTGCACATCGCGCCCGAGGTCGTCGACCCGGACGACGTCGAGATGCTGGAAGACCTCGTGCTCGCCGCGGTCGGCGACGGTCTGCGCCGCGCCCAGGAGATGCAGAGCGAGAGCCTCGGTGGCGTCACCGGCGGTCTCGACCTCGGGGTTCGGGACCTCGGTGGCCTGCTCGGCTGACGCACGGTGACGCAGCCCCTACGCCGCGCCCGGTCCAGGCACTCATCGACGAGCTGGGCCGCCTGCCCGGCGTCGGGCCGAAGTCGGCGCAGCGCATCGCGTTCTACCTGCTGAAGGCCGCGCCCGAGGATGCCAACCGCCTGGCCCGGGTGATCACGGAGGCGAAGGAACGCGTCACCTGGTGTCGGCGATGCTTCAACATCTCCGAGGGTGAGCTGTGCGCGTACTGCCTCGACGACCGCCGTGACTCCGCGCATCGCTGTGCGTGGTCGAGGAGCCGCGCGACATCGTGGCCGTCGAACGCACCCACGAGTTCACCGGGCGCTACCACGTGCTCCAGGGCGCGATCTCACCGATCGAGGGCATCGGGCCCGAGCAGCTCCGGGTCAAGGAGCTGCTCGCGCGGGTCGACGCCGAGGGCGTCACCGAGGTGATCCTGGCCACGAACCCGAACATCGAGGGAGAGGCCACCGCGATGTACCTGGCCCGGCTGCTCAAGCCGCTCGGAGTGCGGATCACCCGGATCGCGAGCGGGCTCCCCGTCGGTGGCGACCTCGAGTACGCCGACGAGGTGACGCTCGGCCGCGCCCTCGAGGGCCGCCGCGAAGTCGACGCCTGAGAGGATCCGCCCGCGGTTCGCTTGCCAGCGTCGCGCGAGCCTGGCCGCGACCGGTTCGACAGGGAGGTATCGATGTCCGACGTCCCAGCACCACCGCCGCCTCCGCCTGCGGCGTCATCCGGTTCGGGCCCGAAAGGCAAGGTCCGCCAGCCCGTGGCCGTGATCATCTTCTCGATCATCACCCTCGGGATCTACTTCCTCGTGTGGACCTACAAGATCTTCAAGGAGAACAAGGACTACAGCGGCGAGGGTATCGGTGGCGTCATCGGCCTCGTCATCGGCCTGGTCATCGGCGTCGTGAACTGGTTCCTGATCCCGTCCGAGATCGGCAACATCTACGAGAAGGCCGGACAGGAGAAGCCGGTTCGCGGCGTGACCGGCTTCTGGAACTTGATCCCGCTCATCGGCTTCATCATCTGGGTGGTCAAGGTGCAGGGCGCGATGAACCGGCTCTACGAGGCGTAGCACGAGGTCCCCGGGCGGGCGCGACGGCGGACGTAACGTGCGGGCATGAGCATGGACGTACCGCCGCCGCCCCCGCCCCCTCCTCCGCACCGGGTGGGAGCGGACGAGTACCGACACCGCCGATCGGGAACCCACTCGTCGGGTACTGGAAGCAGGTCGTCCTCGAGCGCTACGCGCAGTTCACGGGCCGGGCTCGCCGGGCGGAGTTCTGGTGGTACGCGCTCGCGAACCTGATCGTCAGCGTCGTGCTGAACATCTTCCAGGCGATCGCGAGTGTCTTCGTGGTCCTGGTCGTCCTCTACGGGCTGGCGGTGCTGATCCCGGGCATCGCGGTGGGGATCCGCAGACTGCACGACACCGGGAAGAGCGGATGGTGGTTGCTCATCGCGCTGGTCCCGTTCGTCGGGATCATCGTGCTCATCGTGTTCTTCTGTCAGGACAGCACGCCGGGCGTCAACCAGTACGGAACGTCCGAGAAGTATCCCGTCGGCTAGCAGGGTGCCGGACGCCAGACCGCCGGGCTATGGGACCCTCGTCCAGGTGCCGCAGTACTGGGAGCGGAAGCCGTAGTCGCCGGGTGTGATCGTGACCACCGGAGCGGACCCGTACTCGAGTGTCGAGGCGCGGTCCCCGCGGAAACTCGACACGCGGCGCCAGCCACAGATGGGGACCGGATCGCTCGGAGGGGCCGGCGGGGGACCATAGGCGCCACCGGTGGCGGCGGTAACGGCCCGGTGCGATCTCGTAGCCGACTTTGAAGTCGCCGGGGCCGAACGGCTGTCCGGGCGTGGCGAGCGGCCGGGCAAACGGTCCCGGTTCCTGCCAGAACGCGAAGCACCCACTGGTGAAGAACTCGCGGTTCGTGGGCGAGATCTCGGCCCAGACCGGCCCCTGGTAGCTGTCGCCGCCGATGTACTCGGGAAACGGAGCCCGATTCGACGTCAGGCTCGTATGCCATTGGCAGTACCGGGTCGCACCGACGGGACCGAGGCTGTGCCACAACCCAGCTGGCACCCCACCGGCGCCGAAGCTGCTCACCGTGTGGGTGCCCTCCGGGATACAGCCCGCCACGAGCAGTCCGAACGCCGGCGACGAACACGACCGGCCATCGCGAATGTCGACGGCGGGAACGCTTCGTCGTCGGTGATGACTGCACGGCGCCGCCCTGCTCAGCTAGAGGGCGCGGACGATCGCGGCTTCGCCCTGACCGCCGCCGCCGCACAGCGCCGCGGCACCGATGCCGCCGCCCCGTCGGCGCAGCTCGTTGACGAGGGTGAGCACGACGCGGGTTCCCGACGTGCCGATCGGATGACCGAGCGCGATGGCGCCACCGTTGACGTTGACGATGTCGTCGGTGATGCCGAGGTCGCGCATCGAAGCGAGGCCGACCGCGGCGAACGCCTCGTTGAGCTCGAACAGATCGAGATCCGAGACGCTGATGTCGACGGGCTCGAGCGCACGCTTGATCGCGCGCGACGGCTGCGTGAGCAGCGACGGATCCGGACCCGCGACCATGCCGAAGCTCACGAGCTCGGCGATCGGTGTGAGGCCGAGGTCCTCGGCCTTCTCCACCGAGGTCACCACGACCGCGGCGGCGCCGTCGGAGATCTGCGATGCGTTGCCAGCGGTGATGCTGCCGTCCTTGGCGAACGCGGGTCGGAGCGTGCCGAGGGACTCCTGGGTCGTGCCGGGACGCACGCCCTCATCGGTGTCGACCAGAATCGGATCCCCCTTGCGTTGCGGGATCTCGATCGGGGCGATCTCCTCAGCCATACGACCGTCCTTCATCGCGGCCGCCGGCGCGCTCGTGGCTCTTCGCTGCCGCGTCGTCCTGCAGGTCGCGGGCGATGCCGCCGAACTCGCCGGTGTAGCGCTCGGTGCCCGCTCCCATGTGGACGGCGTCGAACGCGCACCAGAGGCCGTCGTCGATCATGGAGTCAGTGATCTCACCGTTGCCCATGCGGTAGCCCTCGCGCGCCTTCTTCAAGAGGTACGGCGCTCTGGTCATGGATTCCATGCCCCCGGCCACGACCACCTCGGCGTCACCGGCTTGGATCATCTGATCGGCGAGGTAGATCGCGTTGATGCCCGACAGGCACACCTTGTTGATCGTCATCGACGGGACCGACATCGGGATCCCCGCGTGCACCGCAGCCTGACGCGCCGGCATCTGCCCCGCGCCGGCCTGCAGCACCTGGCCGAGCAGGACGTAGTCGACCTGCTCGGCGTCGACCCCGCCGCGTGCGAGGGCCGCCGCGATCGCGTGACCGCCGAGCTCGGTGGCAGCGAACGATGACAGCGAACCGGAGAGCTTGCCGATCGGCGTGCGGGCGGACGAGACGATCACTGAACCGGGCATGTGGCGTCCTTTGGGTGGCGGTCCACCGAGAAAGCGATGATCGGCGTCGATGGTACCGTCGGCCGCCATGAGCGAGCTCAACGCAATCCGGACCGCGATCACGGAGGGCGCCGACGATCTCGGTGCGTTGCCGCTGCCCGTGGCCTACCGGGGCGCGGTGGTGCGCGCCGACGAGCAGGAGATGTTCGCGGGTCTGGCGTCGGCCGACAAGGATCCGCGCAAGTCCCTCCACATCGACGAGGTTCCGGTACCCGAGCTGGCGCCGGATGAAGCGCTGGTCGCGGTCATGGCGTCGTCGATCAACTTCAACACCGTGTGGACGTCGATCTTCGAACCGTTGCCGACGTTCGGATTCCTCCAGCGCCTCGGGCGTGAGAGCGTCTGGGGCGCACGCCACGACCAGCCGTTCCATGTGGTCGGGAGCGATGCCGCCGGCGTCGTGCTCCGGGTCGGTTCGGCCGTCCGCATGTGGAAGCCCGGTGATGCGGTCACGGTGCACTGCAACCACGTCGACGATCAGGACCCGAGCGCGCACGACGATTCGATGCTCGCCACCAACCAGCGCATCTGGGGGTACGAGACCAACTACGGCGGCCTCGGTGAGCTCACGCTGGTGAAGGCGAACCAGCTCATGCCCAAGCCCGCGCATCTCACGTGGGAAGAGGCGGCGGTCAATGCGCTGACGAACTCCACCAGTTACCGGATGCTCGTCAGTCCGAACGGCGCGCGGATGACCCAGGGCCAGACCGTGCTCATCTGGGGGGCGAGCGGCGGGATCGGTGCGTACGCGTGTCAGTACGTCCTGAACGGCGGAGGCGTCCCGGTCGGCGTGGTGTCGAACCCCGAACGGGCCGAGGTGGTGCACGCGATGGGCGTCGAGCACGTCATCGACCGCAAGGCCGAAGGGTTCGAGTTCTGGAAGGACGAACACACCCAGGACCCGGCCGAATGGCGTCGTTTCGGCAAGCGGGTTCGCGAGCTCGTTGGCCGCGATCCGGACATCGTGTTCGAGCATCCCGGCCGTTCGACGATGGGCGCGTCGGTGTTCGTGTGCACGCGGGGAGGGACGATCGTCACGTGCGCGGCGACGAGCGGGTTCATGATCGAGTACGACAACCGCTACCTCTGGATGAACCAGAAGACCCTCAAGGGCTGCCACTTCGCCAACTATCGCGAGGCGTGGGAAGCCAACCGACTTGTCGGTGAAGGCCGCATCCATCCGGTGCTCTCGGCGGTGTTCGCGTTCGACGAGGTGGCCGACGCGGTCAACCAGGTGCACCACAACGTGCACGAGGGCAAACTCGGGGTGCTCGTGCTGGCGCCCGAGGAAGGCCTGGGGGTCACCAACCCCGAGCTGCGCGCCGCGCACCTCGATCAGATCACGCGTTTCCGGAGGACCCACTGATGCTCACCGAGATCGATCACGTCGCCATCGCCGTCAACGACCTCGAGGCCGCGATCGCGTACTACCGCGCCGCGTACGGGGTCGAGGTCGTGCACCGGGAGGTGGTGGAGCGCGATGGGGTGGAAGAGGCGCTCCTGCGGGTGGCCGATTCCTACATCCAGCTCCTCACTCCGATCCGTGACGACTCGACGGTGGCCAAGTTCCTCGAGAAGAAGGGTGAGGGTATCCACCACGTCGGATACCGCGTCGACGACTGCGCCGCCGCGCTGGATCGCGTGCGGGCCGAAGGCGGGAAGTTGATCGACGAGGCACCGCGCCCCGGGAGCCGGGGCACGACGGTTGCGTTCGTGCACCCCAAGGGTGGCTTCGGCACGCTGGTCGAGCTGGTCGAGGAATAGCCTCTCCCATCATGGCTGCCGAGGAACCCGTCCTTCCCCCCGCCCATCCCATCGAGGAACGACTCGAGCAGCTCGCCGCGTTCCGTGAGCAGGCGCTGCACGCCGGCAGTGACGCCGCGGTCGAGCGCCAGCACAAGCGGGGCAAGCTCACCGCGCGTGAACGGATCGAACTCCTGCTCGATCCGGAGTCGTTCGTCGAGCTCGACATGTTGGCGCGCCACCGGGCCCACGGGTTCGGCATCGAAGCCAACCGTCCTCTCACGGATGGCGTCGTCACCGGCTGGGGCATGGTCGACGGTCGCAAGGTCTTCGTGTTCAGTCAGGACTTCACCGTGTTCGGTGGCGCGCTCGGCGAGGTGTTCGCCGAGAAGATCCACAAGGTGATGGACCTCGCGGAGTCGGTCGGTGCACCGATGATCGGACTCAACGACGGCGCCGGAGCCCGCATCCAGGAGGGCGTGGTTTCGCTCGACGCCTACGGCGGCATCTTCTCGCGCAACGTGAAAGCGTCAGGCGTGATCCCCCAGATCAGCGTGATCCTCGGGCCGTGCGCGGGTGGCGCGGTCTACTCGCCTGCGCTCACCGACTTCGTGGTGATGGTCAAGGGCACGTCGCACATGTTCATCACCGGGCCCGACGTCGTGAAGACGGTCACCGGCGAAGACGTCACACAGGAAGAGCTCGGCGGTGCGCTGACCCACGCGGCGAAGTCCGGGGTCGCGCAGCTCGTCTACGACGACGAAGCCACGGCGCTCGCGCAGGTCCGGTACCTGCTCTCGTTCCTGCCCGCGAACAACCTCGAGGATCCGCCCTACTTCGAATCGGAGGATCCACCCGAGCGGTCCTGCGAAGGCATCATCGATCTCATCCCCGACGCACCGAACAAGCCGTACGACATGAAGAAGGTCATCGCCGAGGTGGTCGACGACGGTGAGTTCTTCGAGGTCAACGCGCTGTGGGCGATGAACATCGTCTGCGGATTCGCCCGGGTCGACGGCCATGTCGTCGGTGTCGTCGGCAACCAGCCGGCCAACCTCGCGGGCACCCTCGACATCGATGCATCGGAGAAGGCGGCGCGTTTCGTGCGTACCTGCGACGCGTTCAACGTTCCGCTGGTGACCTTCGTCGACGTGCCCGGGTTCCTGCCCGGCACTGACCAGGAGTACGGCGGCATCATCCGCCACGGCGCCAAACTCCTGTACGCGTATTGCGAAGCAACGGTGCCGCGCGTCCAGATCATCACCCGCAAGGCGTACGGCGGCGCCTACGTGGTCATGAACTCGAAGTCGATCGGTGCGGACCTCGCGTTCGCGTGGCCGTCGGCCGAGGTGGCGGTGATGGGAGCGCCTGGTGCGGTGAACCTGATCTCGCGCAAGGAGATCGAAGCCGCCGACGACGTCGAGGCGAAACGCACCGAGCTCATCGACGAGTACACCGAGCGCTTCGCCAATCCTTACATCGCGGCCGAACGCGGATACGTCGACGACGTGATCGACCCCCGCGAGACCCGGAGGGTGCTCGCGCGCTCGCTGGCGATGTTGCGCACCAAGCGGGAGCAGCTGCCGTCGCGCAAACACGGAAACGTGCCCCTGTGAAGCTGCATTCGATCTCTCCGGAAGCCAGCCCGGAGGAAGTCGCCGCGATCCTGGCCGCGATCGCGTCGTCCACCGCGGCGCCGGTCGCCGAGCCCGAAGACGACACCCTGCACGAGTGGGTACGCGCGTCGCGCCTCCGGTCCCATCGATCCGGATTGCAGCGCGGACCGTGGCGGCTGTCGGGGCGCATCGGACGCCGCAGCCGCGCCTGACGATGGTCGTCACCCACGCCGAGCTCATGAGCGTGGGTCCCGACGAGGTGGTCGTCACGTTCACGTCCGACCCCGATGAATCGGTTGTCACCCGCGTCGGGACACATGAGGTGACGACCCGGGGCCCCTTCCACGACGCCCGCGTCACCGGGCTCGAACCCGACACCGACCACGAACTCCTCGTCGACGGCGTGCGGCCCGACGCCTGGCTCCCATCACGGGTGCGGACGCTGGCGCGGCCCTCGGGACGCTTGCTCGCGACGATCGCCACCGCCAACGACGTCCACTTCGGCGAGACCGAATGTGGCAAGACCGGCGACCCGGCGACCGACGCCATCGGTCCGGTGCTCCGCGCGCCGGTCGGCGCGCCGCCGTACCCGGAGCTCATGAACGGCGCCGTCGTCGACGAGATGCTCGCCCTCGACCCCGATGCGGTCGTGGTCAAGGGCGACCTGACCGACTCGGGTCGCGCGGAGGAGTACGAGGCGTTTCTGGCGTGCTACGGCCGGCTGGGTGCGCGCATGCGCCACGTTCGCGGCAACCACGACGCCATGCGTGACCCGGACTTGGCGCGCCAGGATGCGCCCTACTCCTGGCGATTCGATGGAGTGACGCTCGCGGTGCTCGACACCACGGTCCCGGGCCGAGTCGGTGGAGCCCTTCCCGCGGACCAGCTCGGCTGGCTCGACGACCTCGCCGCTGCGACCAGCGACCCGGTCCTCGTGTTCGCCCACCACCCCGGGTGGAACGCCGACCCCGACTACGGGCTCCTCCCTGCCGATTCCGAGGCGTTGCGCGGGTGTGTCGCCCGACGCGACAACATCGTCGGCTACCTCGCCGGACACACCCACACGAACCGGGTCCAGCATGACCGCGTGCCGTTCGTCGAGGTCGCCTGCGCCAAGGACTATCCCGGGGCGTGGGCCGAGTACCGCGTGTACGAGGGCGGATTCACCCAGGTCATGCGACGCGTCGCCGCGCCTCCGGCGCGGGCGTGGTCCGAACTGGGTCGCACGATGATCCAGGGCTGGTACCGCGATCTCGTGCTCGGCACCATCGACGACCGCTGTTTCGCCCGCCACTTCTGACCCGACTGCGAACCGCAGCGCTCAGGAGTGCTTCGCCGCGTAGCTCACCATCTGGAAGTAGATCGTGAGCACCGCCTCCGAGTATCCCGGATCGGTCGCCCAGTTCCCGTTGCCCATCACGTTCCACGTCGGTGTCGTGCCCTTGGCGAAGAAGGTGTCGTACGAGCGCGCCGCCGCGGCAGGGTCATTGCCGTAGATGGTCGGCGACGGCGGGTTGGCGAGGTTCGCGGCGCGTGACGTCGGGTCGGCGTAGTTCCGCAACAACTGGATCTGGCCGCGAACACCGTCACGCGGGGTCGGGAACGCGGGCTCACCCTTGCAGCTGTCGCAGGCACCGATACCCGCGTAGTTGCTGTCGAGCGCGCTTCCGAACGAGCCGGTCTCGATGATCGACTGCGCGAAGGCAAGTTCGGGCCGGACGTGTTCGGCCTTGCCTTCTTCCATGTAGATCTTGATCAGGTCGGCGATGGACATGCCG
The DNA here is from genome assembly GCA_963726965.1 of uncultured Actinomycetes bacterium. Classification (GTDB taxonomy): domain Bacteria; phylum Actinomycetota; class Acidimicrobiia; order IMCC26256; family DASPTH01; genus DASUAS01. Next base: position 95,869 of record CAVSEI010000011.1, read on the forward strand.
TCGGCCAGGTGATACTTCACGTCGCGGGCGTCAAACCAGTCGGTGATCTCCGCGGCGGTCAGCTCGGCGTCGCCCATCACCGGGATCGCGCCGGCCTCGTCGAGCAGCTTCTTCTGGTTGGCCGTCAACGCCTCGAGGCCGGCCTGTGCCTCCTCGAGTCGGTCCTTCTCGTGCTGTTGCTCGGAACGCGCGGATTCGAGCTCCTTGCGGTGAGCGTCGAGTTGATCCGACACGTGGGTGAGGTCGGTGATCCTGCTGCCATCGGTCTGGGCGGCGGACTCTGCGTACTTCTTGCCGGTCGTGATGTCTTCGACGTGTTGGATGTCCACGACCGCGACATCCGGCGCGTGAGCGTGCTGATAGATGTACGCAGCGCGCCCACGCAGAATCGTGCGGAGTCGCGCCATGTCGGCGCGAGCGGCGTCGAGCTTTTGCTGCGTCTCGGTGATCTCGGTGGCGAGTTGCGTCAGGCGCAGCGTTGACTGCGCGACCTGGCCCGAGAGTTGGGTGAGCAGCGACTGGTTCTGGCTCACCTGGTTCGCCAGCGCGGCGAACGCGTCCGGATCGGTCTTCGGCTTGGGCGGGGGTGGCCTGGTCGACGTGGTCGCCGCCGGTGAGCTCGTGCTCGTGCTCGTGCTCGTCGTCGTGCTCGTCGTCGGCGGGACGGTGCTCGTCGTCGTGGTCGAGGTCGTCGACGACGTGGTCGTCGTGGACTCGGCCGCGTGGGCCGCCGGGGCGAGGCATGCGGTCAGCGCCATCCCGGAGATCAGCGCGCCGAGGATCGCGGTTCGGCCCGGGCGCATGACTCTGTATCGGTCAGCGAGGGCGAACTGTTGAGCACGCGAGTTCGTCCCGAGGGGAGTCGGCGTAGAGAAGCCCGCACGGGTGGCGGTGCCCCAACGATCTCCTCGGGACGAACTAGCGCTCAGTATTCCCCATCTCGGGCGAGTTTTCCACCCCGGATGCGCAGTTCTCCACTTCCACTTGTGGATAACGTGACCATCGTGGACGCCACGATCTCTGCGAGCTTCCTGCGGACCGTACGGGAGCGATCCGACGACATCGCCATACGGGAGAAGGTCGGGGACGGCTACGAGCACCTGACGTTCGGGGAGTACGCGGCCCGCGCCACCCGACTGGCCGCCGGGCTCCGGGACCTCGGCGTCGGCCACGGCGACCGGGTCGTCATGCTGATCGGCAATCGCGCCGCGTTCCACGTGGCCGACATGGCCGTGTTGCTCCTCGGGGCCACCCCGATCTCGATCTACAACTCTTCGTCGCCCGACCAGATCCAGTACCTCGCGGGCCACGCCGGCGCGTCGGTCGCCGTCGTCGAGAACGTCGGCTACCTCGAACGCCTGCTCGAAGTTCGAGGCGGGTTGCCCGACCTCCGCCACCTCGTCGCCATCGAGCCGGTGGACACGCCGGGGATCGAGTCGTGGGACGCGCTGCTCGCCAGTGCGCCGCTCGACCTCGAGGCCGCCGCCGCGGTCGCGGAACCCCACGACCTCGCGACCGTGATCTACACCTCGGGGACCACCGGCCCACCGAAGGGCGTGATGCTCGATCATCACAACGTCTGCTGGACGGTCGAGAGCCTGCGCCAGGCGCTCGGGTTCGCGCCTGATCGGTCGCGCATCGTCTCGTATCTCCCGATGGCACACATCGCGGAACGGGTCACCTCGCACTACTCGGGAATTGCGTTTGCGTACGAAGTGACGACGTGCGCCGACATCCGTCTCCTCGGCGCGACCATCGCCGAGACCCGGCCGCAGATCCTCTTCGGTGTGCCCCGCACGTTCGAGAAGATCCACAGCACCGTGCAAGCCGTGCTGGCCGCCGACCCTGGTCGGGCGGAGGTGTTCGCGCAGGCGCTCGCGATCGGCGCTGAGGTCGCGGACCACCGAGCCCGCGGCGACGAGCTCTCCGTCGAGTTGACCGCCGCGTACGACCGCGTCGACGCGGAGTCGCTGCGTCCGGCGCGCCAACTCCTCGGTCTCGACGAACTCCGGATCGCGGTCACCGCGGCCGCACCGATCCCCGTCGAGGTGCTGCAGTTCTTCCGATCGGCCGGCGTTCCGCTGTCCGAGCTCTACGGGCTCTCGGAATCGACCGGGCCGATGACCTGGGACCCCACGCGGGTGAAGCCGGGGACCGTCGGTCGGGCGATCCCCGGCATGGAGCTGCGTCTGGGCGACGACGGTGAGGTCCTCGGCCGCGGCGGCAACATCTTCCGCGGCTACCTCGACGATCCCGACCGCACTGCCGAGGCGCTCGACGCCGACGGGTGGTTGCACACCGGCGACATCGGCGAGCTCGACGACGAGGGCTATCTCCGCATCGTCGACCGCAAGAAGGAACTCATCATCACCGCCGGAGGCAAGAACGTGTCACCGGCGAACCTCGAAGCCGCGCTCAAGGCGCAACCGCTCATCGGCCAAGCCTGTGTCGTCGGCGACGGCGAGCCCTACATCGCGGCGTTGCTGGTGCTCGATCCCGACGTCGCTCCCGCGTGGGCAGCCAGTCACACGATCACAGGGTCGTCGCTCGCCGAGCTCGCGGAAGATCCCGCGGTCGTCTCCGAGATCGAGCGCGAAGTCGAGACTGCCAACGAGCGGTTCTCGCACGCGGAAGCGGTTCGAACCTTCCGGGTGCTCGGTGCCGAGTGGCTCCCGGACTCCGAGGAGCTCACACCCACCATGAAGTTGAAACGCCGCGGCATCGCCGCGAAGTACGCCCGCGAGATCGCCGAGCTCTACTCCAGCTGATCGGCGAGCGCGACATGGTCACGCTCGTGGCCATGAGCTCTCGCCGCCTCGAGCGCCTGGCCGGCCCGCGCCACCAACTCGGCCGCGTCGAGCGCGTGCGTGGGATAGCACGCGATCCCGGCTGACACCGTGAGCGAATCGCCCACCGGGCTCGAGCGCAGCGCGTCACGGACCCGGTCGGCCACGATGACCGCGCCGGGCTCCGCGGTGTCGATCAGGACACCCACCGCGACCACGTCACCCAGACGGAACACCGCATCGCTCTCCCGCAGGGTGCGCCACGCGACGGCACCGAGCGCAGTCAGCGCCTGGTTGCAGACCTCGGCCGGCGCGCCGGCGAGCCCATCGACCTCCCAGAACACCACCGACACCGGCAGCACCTTGCGTCGTGCCGCCGCGACCACTTGTTGCAGGAGCACGGGCAGGTGACGTTCTCGCAGCAGGCCCGACACCGGGTCGATCTCCCACTCGCCGGTGTCGGTTCCGGTGGGCAGTTCGGCGAGGAGCTGTTCCTCGGCGACGGCGGCCTGGAGCGAGTCGAGCTGCCGGCGCAGCCTTCGGGCCTGGGATCGCGCCTCCCAGAGTGAATCCTCGGCCCGGGTCCGTCGAACGTCGACCAGCGCGCCGACCCCGGCCGCGGCGACCCCCACCACCGCCGCGGCGAGCCCGAGCACCGCCTCGTCGGCGACGACCGCGGTCACGCCGATGACGACGGCGACGACGGCCAGCACGGCGCAGACGGCAACCCCCCGGTAGTCGCCCTTCCCCTCGGTATCGGGTGCGCGCATCACGGCTCGACGGCCACCAGCTCGGCCAGCTCGGCCACGATGTCGCTCAACCGGAAGTCCTTGGGGGTGTAGACGCGGGCCACGCCGGCGGCCAGGAGCTCGGATCGATCGGCCTCGGGGATGATCCCGCCGACGACGACGGGTGCGTCGACCCCGTTGGCCCGCAGGAGCCGCACCGTCTCGGGCACCAGCAGGCGGTGGGAGCCCGAGAGCACGGACAGGCCGACGAGGTCGACATCCTCGTCGCGTGCCGCCGCCGCGATCTGCTCCGGCGTGAGCCGGATGCCCTGGTACACGACCTCCATGCCCGCGTCGCGCGCTGCCACCGCGATCTGTTCGGCGCCGTTCGAGTGGCCGTCGAGCCCGGGCTTGCCAACGAGGATGCGGATGGGATGGCCGACCTTCTCGACCTGCGCGCGGACGCGCTCGCGCGCGTCGGTCATGGCCTCGCCTCCCGGGACGCGTACCCCGCCGACGCCCGTGGGGGCGCGGTACTCGCCGAAGACCTCGCGCAGCGTGCCTGCCCATTCGCCGACGGTCCCACCGGCGCGCGCGAGCTCGACCGTTGCCGGCGTGAGGTTGACCGTCTCGCTGGCAGTCATCCGCACCGCGTCGATCGCGCGCGCGACGACGTCCGCGTCGCGCGCGCTGCGCCATTCGGCCAAGAGCTCGAGTTGCTCGCGCTCGGCGCGCTCGTCGACCACGAAGATGTTGCTCTCGCCGTCCAGCGAGTCGACGAGCGGAGATTCGGTGGTCTCCGTGAACGCGTTCACACCGACGACGGTGAGGTCGCCCGACTCGATGCGTCGGACCCGTTCGGCGTGGCTCTGCACCAGTCGCTGCTTCATCGCGTCGATCATGGCGAACGCGCCTCCACCGTCGAGCACCCACTGCAGCTCGGCTTCCGCGCCGTCGGCGAGCTCGGTCGTCTTGGCCTCGACGACGTGCGAGCCGGCGAACAGGTCGTCGTACTCGAGGAGGTCGGTTTCGAAGGCCAGCACCTGCTGGATGCGGAGCGACCACTGCTGGTCCCACGGGCGGGGCAGCCCGAGTGCCTCGTTCCACGTCGGGAGCTGGAGCGCGCGCGCCCGCGCGCCCTTCGACAGGGTGACGCCGAGCGCTTCGAGGACGATGCGTTGCACGTTGTTCTCGGGTTGCGCCTCGGTCAGTCCGAGTGAGTTCACCTGCACGCCGTACCGGAAGCGGCGCAGCTTGTCGTCGGTCACGCCGTAACGCTCTGCGGTGATGCGATCCCACAGCTGGCCGAACGCGCGCAGCTTGCACATCTCCTCGACGAAGCGGATCCCGGCGTTCACGAAGAACGACATGCGCCCGACGACTTCGGGGAACTCGTCCTCGCTCACCTGGCCGGACTGCTGCACCGCGTCGAGCACGTCGATGGCGGTGGCCAGCGCGTACGCGACCTCCTCCACCGGCGTCGCGCCCGCCTCCTGCAGGTGGTACGAGCACACGTTGATCGGATTCCATCTCGGGACGTGCCGGACCGCGTGGCACACGAGGTCGACGGTCAACCGCCGCGACGGCTCGGGCCCGAAGATGTACGTGCCGCGCGACAGGTACTCCTTCACGATGTCGTTCTGCGTCGTACCGGCGAGCAGCGCGGGGTCGATGCCGCGTTCCTCGGCCAATGCCAGGTACATGCCGAACAGCCACATGGCGGTGGCGTTGATCGTCATCGACGTGTTCATGGCCTCGAGCGGTATTCCCTCGAACAGCGTTCGCATCGCGCCGAGGTACGGGACCGGGACGCCGACCTTGCCCACCTCGCCGCGGGCCAGCGGGTGGTCGGCGTCGTAGCCGGTCTGGGTCGGGAGGTCGAACGCCACCGACAGGCCGGTCTGGCCCTTGGCCAGGTTGGTGCGGTAGAGGTCGTTGGACGCCCGCGCCGACGAGTGCCCGGAGTACGTCCGCATCAACCAGGGCTTGTCCCGCACAGGCACAGTCTCCCTCACCGGGAAGGTCGTACCGAAATGGCGCTCAGCGCACGTAGTCGTAGAACCCGGCGCCGGACTTCCGGCCGAGGTGTTCCGCGGCGACCATCCGACGCAGCAACGGTGCCGGCGCGAAGTTGGGGTCGCGGAATTCCGCGTAGAGCGCGTCGAGGATGGCGAGGCTGGTGTCGAGGCCGACGAGATCGAGCAGCTCGAGCGGTCCCATGGGGAAGTTGCATCCACCCTTCATCGCCGCGTCGATGTCGTCGCGCGATGCGACGCCGGCATCGAACAGTCGGACTGCGTTGTTCAGGTACGGGAAGAGCAGCGCGTTCACCACGAAGCCGGCCTGGTCCTTCACCGTCACCGCCGTCTTCCCGCACGCGACGACGAACGCGCGCGCCTCTTCGAGCGTGACGTCCGACGTGGTGATCGCGGGCACGACCTCGACCAGGGACATCGCGGGCGCGGGGTTGAAGAAGTGGATGCCGCAGACGCGCTCGGGGCGCGAGGTGACCATCGCCATGTCGACGATGGGAAGCGTCGAGGTGTTGGTGGCGAGGAGTGCACCGGGCGCGCACACGCGGTCGAGTTCGCGGAAGAGTTCCTGCTTGAGTGCGAGATCCTCGACGATCGACTCGAGGACCAGCTCGCACGCGGCCAGTTCGTCGATGGCGGTGACCGCGGTGACGCGACCGCGTACGTCGCCGGCGGCGGACTCCTCGAGTCGTCCCTTCTTCACTTGACGGGCGAGTGACGCGTCGAGTGCGGCGAGCATCGCGTCGGCGCTGCTCTGTGACCGGCTGCGCAGCACGACCTCGAAGCCCGACTTCGCCGCGACTTCGGCCACGCCCGAGCCCATGATCCCGGAACCCACGACCCCGATCCGTTTGATGCTCATGCGCCACGAGGTTACTGGCTGGTAACTTCTGACCGCGTCACCGGGCCGAGAAACGAGGCGACAGTAGGCTCCGCGGTCATGACTCCACGCCGTGCCTCCGGGATCTTTGCCCTCGTCGGTGGCGGCGAATGGCGTCCGGGGGGGCGCGAATTCGACGCGGAACTGCTGGCGTCGAGCGGTGCCGGCGAGGTGCTGGTCCTCCCGACGGCGGCCGCGTTCGAGCACCCCGAACGAGTCCGTGACCGCGCCGAGGCCTACTTCGGCGACCTCGGTGCCTCGGTCCGGGTCCTTCCGGTCCTCCACCGGACCGAGGCGGAAGATCCGGAGCTGGCGGCGGTGGTGCGAGCAGCCAGATTCGTGTACCTCGCCGACGGTTCGCCGCTCCATCTCCGCTCCGTGCTCAAGGGCTCCGCGCTCTTCGAAGCGATCCTCGCGTCGTACCACGGCTGGAGGAGTCCTGGCCGCGTCGGGAGCCGGCGCGACGTTGCTGTGCGATCCGATGGTCGATCCGCGCGGCGGTGCCTACACCGTCGGCCTCGGAGTGGTGTCGAACCTGGCGGTGTTTCCGTATCACGGCACCGCCGCCGTCCATCTGCGGGAGCGGTCGATCGACCTGCTCCCGAGCGGCGCGGTGCTGGCCGGGATCGATGAGGAGACCGCGCTGATCAAGCGCGGTCGCGGTGGACCGTGGCCGGCGCCGGCGAGGTCACGATCTACGGTGCCGACGGCGCGGTGCGCCATTCGTCCGGTGCGGTGGTGGAAGGCCTGCCCGTCTAACCGCTGATGTGCTGAGCGAGGTAGTGCGTGTCGCCGAGCTGCGCGACGAGACCCAGCTGGGTCTCGAGCCAGTCGGCGTGCTCCTCTTCGCCTTCGAGGATGTGCTCGAGGAGCTCGCGCGTCCCGTTGTCGCCCAGTTCCGAGCACCGGGCGATGCCACGGTTGAGCCGCTCGATCGATTCGTACTCGAGGTCGAGCGCGAGTTGGAGCTTCTCGGGCACCGTCTCGCCGACGCGCACGGTGCTGAGTCGCTGGAGGTTGGGCACGCCGTCGAGGAACAGGATCCGACCGATGAGCACGTCGGCGTCCTTCATCTCGTCGATCGACTCGTCACGGAAATGCTGCGCGAGCGGGCGGTAACCCCAGTTCTCGATCATCTTGGCGTCGACGAAGTACTGGTTGACCGACGTCAGCTCGGCGGTCAGGACCTCGTTCAGGAGTTCGTTGATCTCGCCGTCGCGTTGCACGTCGCCGACCTTAGCTTCGCGTCTCAGCGGTGAGCGTCGGCGAGCTCGCGCCGCGTGTTGGTGGTGGTGGTCGCCCCGGAGGAGCTCCTCCAGGGTGGGCCAGCAACCCCCGCACTCGGCTCCGGCGCCGCAAGCCGCCGCCAGCTCCGCGATCGTCGACGCACCCCGCGCCACCTCAGCGTCGATCACCCGGTCGGTCACGGCGCGGCAATGACACACGTACACACCCGTAGGTTAAGTGAACCTAAGGGCGAAGTCAACTGGCACCGTGCGGGCTACGGGGACTGGCTGATCTTGACGCTCGTCACGTAGATCTTCTGCGTCGGCTTCTCGTCTTTCCCGCCGAACGTGTTGATCTTCTGCGCGACCTTGAGCCCGGCGGCATCCATGGTGCCGAGCGCCGAGTACTTGAACGGCGCCGTCGTGCCGAGTTGCTGGGCGCCGTTGTCGCTCACCACCAGGAAGAACTGAGATCCCGTCGTGCCCGTTCCGGCGTTGGCCATGGCGACCGAACCGGCCTTGTACCCGTCCTTCGGCGGCTCGTCCGGCAGCGTGTACCCAGGGCCGCCGTTCCCGGTGCCGGTCGGGTCGCCGCCCTGGTCGACGAAGTCGGGGACGATGCGGTGGAACCACGTCCCGTCGTAGAAGCCCTTGTCCGCGAGCGTCACGAAACTGTTGACGGTCTGGGGTGCCGTCGCGGGATCAAGGGCGATGGAGATGTCACCGCAACTTGTCTTCATCACCGCGGTGTACTGCTTCGTCGGATCGATGGTCAGGGGCGGCGCCGCGCTCAGGGTGCTCGTCGTCGGCTTCGGCGGCACGGTGGTCGAACAGCCGTTCTTCGTCGCCGAGGCCGACGTGCTGCCGCTGTCGCCGCTGTTGGTGAGTTGGAGGATCACGAACAGGATGACGAGCGGGATGAGCAGGAGCGCGAGGTTGCGGCCGGTCCGTATCCGCTTCTTGCGCTTCTCGGCCTCGGCCATCGCTTCGCGGCGGGCGTCCCGATTCTGGCGTTGGCGTTCGCGTTTCGTGGCCTTGGGCACGGCGGGGGAGTCTATCGACGGCGAAACCGGACCGAGGATCGGGAGGCCTCCGGCGTAGAATGGCTGGTCGTGAGTTTGCTGGTCCAGAAGTTCGGCGGCACGTCGGTCGCCGACCCCGATCGCATCAGAGCGGTGGCGGAGCACATCGTGCGCACGCGCCGAGCCGGTGACGACGTGGTGGTGGTGGTCTCGGCCATGGGCAAGACCACCGACGACCTCGAGCGGCTGGCCCACGAGGTGTCGAGCAACCCGACCGCCCGCGAGATGGACATGTTGCTCACCTCGGGCGAACGTATTTCGATCGCGCTCCTCTGTATGGCGATCATCGACCTCGGCGAGGCCGCAGTGTCGTTCACCGGTTCGCAGGCCGGGATCGTCACGGACACCGCCCATCGCAAGGCGAAGATCCTGGAGATCCGCGGCGACCGCCTACGCGAGGCGATCGCCGGCGGCAACGTCGCGGTGGTCGCGGGATTCCAAGGTGTCTCCACCGAGCGAGCGATCACGACCCTGGGCCGGGGTGGTTCAGACACGACCGCGGTGGCGCTCGCCGCTGCACTCGAAGCCGACGTGTGCGAGATCTACACCGATGTCGCCGGCGTCTACACCGCGGATCCGCGTATCGTCCCGGATGCCCACCGCCTCGACCGCCTCTCGTACGACGAGATGCTCGAGATGTCAGCCACCGGCGGGCGCGTGCTCGCGCTGAGGTCGGTGGAGTTCGCCCGCAACTACGGCGTGCCGGTCCACGTGCGCTCCGCGTTCACGTGGGAAACCGGCACGTGGGTCCAGGAAGAGGAGCCAGGCATGGAAGCGCCCATCATCTCGGGGGTCACCCACGACACGTCGGAGGCGAAGGTCACCATCTTCCACGTCCCCGACCGCCCCGGCATCGCGGCCAAGCTCTTCCGCGCGCTCGCCGACGAGAGCGTCAACGTCGACATGATCGAACAGAACGTGTCGACCGACGATCACACCGACATCTCGTTCACGATCCCGCGCGACGAACTCACCCGCACGATGGAGATCGTCGACAAGGTCGTGGTCGAGATCGATGCCGGGGGAGCGAACTTCGATGCGGCGATCGGGCGGGTCTCCGTGGTCGGCGCGGGGATGAAGACCAACCCCGGCGTCGCCGCCCAGATGTTCGAGACCTTGGCGGCCGAGAGCGTCAACATCGAGATGATCTCGACCTCGACCATCCGCATCTCGTGTGTCGTGCACGAAGACGATGTCGAGCGGGCGGTGCGAGCTCTGCACGCGACGTTCGAGCTCGAAGCGAGCGCGTCGTGAAGGTCGGCGTCGTCGGCGCGACTGGCCTGGTCGGAACCGAGATGCTGCGCCTGCTGCGCGAGCGCGCGTTTCCCGTCAGCGAGCTGCGCGCCTACGCATCGGCCCGATCAGAGGGCCGGACGGTCCCGTTCGCGGGCGGCGAGGTGACGTGCCAGGTGCTGCGCGACGGTTGCTTCGACGGTCTCGATCTCGTCGTCATCGACGTCGACGATTCCCTCGCGCTCGAGTGGGCACCTCGCGCGGTCGAGGCCGGCGCGCGAGTCGTCGACAAGTCCGCCGCGTTCCGCATGGAGCCTGACGTTCCGCTCGTGATCGCGGAGGTGAATCCCGACGACCTCCGCGACATGCCCCGGGGCATCGTGTCGTCACCCAACTGCACCACGACGGTCCCGCTGGTCGCGCTGGCACCGCTGCACCGCGTGGCCGGCATCCGGCGGATGGTGGTGTCGAGCTACCAATCGGTCTCAGGCGCGGGTCAACCCGGGATGCGTGAACTCGACGACCAGTGGACCAAAGGATCCGGACGCTCGGCGTACTACGTCGAGGCGGGTGCGCACGGTCCGCTCGACGCGGGTGACGTGTGGGACCGACCGATCGCAGGGAACGTGATCCCGCTCGCAGGCTCAGTGCGCGAGGGCGGCTACACGTCGGAGGAATGGAAGATGGTGCTGGAGTCGCGCAAGATCCTTCACGCGCCCGATCTCCAGGTGTCGGCGACCTGCGTGCGAGTGCCCGTGTTCGTCGGCCACGGCGTCGCCGTGAACGTGCAGTTCGAGCGCCCACTGTCTCGTGCCGACGCGATCGAACTCCTGTCGGACGCGCCCGGCGTGCAGCTGGTCGACGGTGGTGACGGTGCACCGACGCCCATGGAAGCGGCGGGCATCGATCCGGTACTGGTCGGGAGACTGCGTGAGGACCCGTCGCAGGAGAACACGTTCGACCTCTGGGCGACGGGTGACAACCTGCGCAAGGGCGCGGCGCTGAACGGGATCCAGCTCGCCGAACTACTCCTCCTGGTCTGACGACGGGCGGCGGCGGACGCCGTACATCGCGACGAGACGCGCCACGAGGGTGACGAGGAAGATCTGCCCGATCAGCGCCTCGAACGTCACCAGCACGCGTCCGGTGCTGGTGCCCGCGGTCAGATCGCCGTATCCGACGGTGGTGATGGTGACGAACGAGAAGTAGAGGAAGTCGACGTTGTTGGGCACGACGTGCTGGGCGAAGAACCCGGCGGGTTCGGCGTCGTTCACGCCGGCGTAGATCCCGGCGAACGCGATGCCGATGAGCACGTAGACGCAGATCGCGCCGAGGATCGTCTCCAGCCCGACGGTCTCGTGGCGGATGATTCGATTGAGGATCACTGCGGGCGCGATCAACACGAGTGCAAACATGATGAAGGTCGACCCATCGGCGCCGTGACGGTCGAACAGAGCCTGGATCAGGTTCGCGGTGTCGGCGATCACGACCATCACGACGCCGATGGTGAGGCCCCGTGCGCGCACGTGTGACGTGTGGAAGGCGAGCAGCAACACCATGCCCAGGAGCACGCTGACGAAGAAGCGACCCCACAGACTCTGGTGGTCGACGATGGCGATCGTCAGGTAGAGGACGCCCAGCAGCGCGAGGAGCAACCCGTAGCTGTCACCGCGGGCGAACCGCTCTGCGTAGTCCGCGCGGCTGATGTGGCGTCGGCGCGCGGAAGGATCATCGGCCATCCGCCGATGGTGGCATCCCTACGAGACGAGCACGGTGATGGTCAGCTGGATCGAGGCGGCGACGAACCCGATCAGGAAGCACGCGTAGCTGAACCGCAGGAACCGGTACTTGTTCCTGAGGAGGTAGACGCCCTGGTCGTAGATGTCCTCGACCATCACCCGGTACGTCGTGCTGTCGTTGCGCAGGACGTCGGCCATCACCTCGCGGTGGCGCGCCTTGCTGATCTGCGAGAAGTGCCCGAAGAAGAAGGGGTTGAACCCGCGGGGGAGTTCGTCGCCGGGTTCGGGGTGGATCTTGAACTTGGGGAACACGGCGAGGACGGAACTCAACAACGCGAGGACGACGAACACGACCAGCGTCGCCAGGCTCCACCGGAGGTGGGTGTCGCTGAACTGCGTGACGCTGACGCTCACGACGATCGCCGCCGCGGTGATGATGATGCTGCCCTTGAGGTCGGCCTGACCGGTGAGCTGCGTCATCTGCTGCTGGAGTCCGAGCAGCAGATAGTCGACCGTCTCGCTGCTCTTCACGTCGGCGAACGGTCCGGGTTCGGCCGAAAAGACTTCCTCGGGCATCGGTGCAGCCTTGCACACCCGATTCCCCCATTTCCGGGTTCGTTCAGATCACGGTCACCTGGAGCCGTGTGAGCAGATCGCGGACCCGTCGCCTCGGTCAGCGTCCGGCCGAACATCTCGGACTTCGTGTGCGTATGTGAGCGTCAACCCCGAGATGGTGACCGCGGGGTGGTGCGTGCGGCGCTGGACGCACGCCCGTAGCGCCGCCTACAGTACTGAGAATGATTCCTAGTTACACCCGGCCCTGGCTCGCGTGCGCAGTCGCGGTCGCCGCGCTCCTGGGCGGCGTGTCGAGCGCGACGGCAGCCGCATCGAAGCGATCGGTGGTGGCTGCGTTCTATCCGGTTGCGTACGCCGCGCAGCGCGTCGGTGGCGATCGCGTCGACGTCACCAACCTGACCCCCGCGGGCGCCGAGCCCCACGATCTGGAGCTCACGCCGAAGCAGATCGACGCGATCCTCGACGCCGACGTCGTGTTCGATCTCGGCCAGGGCTTTCAACCGGCGGTGGAGAAGGCGGCCGAGCAGCGCGACGGACCGACCGTGTCGCTCCTGCCCACCGGGACGCGCGACCCACACATCTGGCTCGATCCCCTCCGCATGCGAGGCATCGTCCGCACCGTGCAACGCTCGTTGACCAAGGCCGATCCGAAGGGCCGCGCGGTCTACAAGCGCAACGCCGACGCGTTCGTCGCCGAGTTGGACGCGCTGAACGATCGCTACGAGCAGGGGCTCGCGACGTGCACGCGGAAGGTGATCGTGACCGCCCACGAGGCGTTCGGCTATCTCGCCGCGCCGCTACGGCCTTCGTCAGGAAGGTGTCGCCGGACTCTCCCCCGACGCGGAACCGGACGCGCAACGGCTCGGGCAGCTCGCCGATCTCGTGAAGCGCGAAGGAGTGACGACGGTGTTCACCGAGGAATTGGTGTCGCCGCGCATCGCCGACACGCTGGCGCGCGAAGCGGGCGTGCGGACCGACACGTTGAATCCACTCGAGGGCCTCACCGACCGCGAGATCTCGCACGGTGCCGACTACGTGAGCGTGATGGACCAGAACCTGCACAAGCTGGAGCGCGCCCTCGGCTGTCGTTAGACCGTCGTGGCGGTGACGGTCCGCCGCCGCCGTTCCTCGGTGCTGGCAGGGATCGGCAGCAGCGTCGACGAATGACCTTTCGGAATGGCCAGGAACGAACGAACCCCAGCACCTTTCGGCGCCAGGGTTCGAACGGGTTCCTTCTGGTCGGGATGCCGGGATTTGAACCCGGGACCTCAGCGTCCCGAACGCTGCGCGCTAACCAAGCTGCGCTACATCCCGAAGGGGTTGGTGATTCTAGCGTTCGACGGTTTCGACCTCACGAGCCAGGAGGGCGTCGACGGTCCGGCGCAGCGTTCCCGGGTCGACCGGCTTCACCAACTCCGCGTCGGCGTCGACCCGCTTGGCCAGGAACCGGTCGGCTTCCCGGTCGAGCAGGAGCAGGATCGAGACGTCGGGAATGCGCCCGGCCGCACCTTCGAGCCGCAGGTCGATCGCCACCGCCAAGCCGCCCATGTTGGCGATCTGCATGTCGAGGACCACGAGATCAGGGCTGTGCTCCCCGACGAGATCACGGACGTCCTGGCCCCGGGTGGCTTCCATGACCTCCTGGCCGGGCGCGGTGCACGCCGACCTCACAAGGTCGCGAACCCAGGTGGCGTCAGCAGCGACGAGGATCGTACTCATCTCTCTCAACCTACTTCCCGCTCCAGGCGTTCGCCGCTTCGTCAGCCGCGACCGAGGAGATGTTCACCGACGGCGCGGAGCGCGGTGAAGTCGTGGACGTCGTGACCGAGCTCTGGGACATGTGACACCGACGCCGAGCCGACGCGTTCCTCGAGGCCCGCGAGCTCGCGTCGTTCACGCGCGGCGATGTCCTCGAAATCGGCGAGGTTGGCGTACCGAGCCGCGAGGCGTGCTGCGGCGGGGCCGTCGCGCCCGCTGAGCTCGATGGCCCGGGTCCGGAGTGCTTCGGCGTCGAGATCGCAGTAGTGCGGATGCACACGGTTGACGACCAGCGCGTCGACGGAGAACTCGCCGTCGGCGAGGCGCGCCGCGAAGTACTCCGCTTCCTCGACCGCGTCGCGGCGCGGCGAGGTGACGAGCACGAACGCGGTCTCCGGCGCCGACAGCAGTTGCATCACCAGCGCGGCCCGGTCGCGGAACCCCTGCTCCATCCCCTCGAACGCACCGAAGAACGAGATCACGTCGTCGACTGCTTCCGTGCCCACGACGCGCGAGATCGTGCGCAGGAACGCCTGGGCGGCGACGCTCCCGACCCGCAAGGTGGTGCGCGTCGGGACCATGAGGAATCGAAAGATGCGGTTGTCGAGCATGCGGGTGAGGCGGCGCGGCGCATCGAGGAAGTCGAGGGCGTGTCTGGTGGGCGGGGTGTCGACGACGATGAGGTCGAACCCGCCACTGTCGTGGAGCTCGTACAGCTTCTCCATCGCCATGTACTCCTGCGTACCGGAGAGCGCGCCGGCGATGTTCCGGTAGAAGCGATTCTCGAGGATGCGCTCCGATTGCTCCGCGTTCACCGCGTACTGCTGGACCAACTGGTCGAACGTGGTCTTGGTGTCGAGCATCAGCGCGTGGAGCCGACCGCTCGCGGGTGCGAGCCGATCGGGATCCCACCGGGCCCGCGGGATCTCGTGTGCCGTGTTCGACAGACTGTCGATGCCGAGCGTGTTGGCGAGCCGCTTCGCCGGATCGATGGTCACGACCACCGTGTCTCGTCCGGTGCGTGCGCCCTCGATGGCAAGGGTCGCGGCGGTGGTGGTCTTGCCCACGCCACCGGTTCCGCAGCACACGAGGATGTGACGCTGCGCGACGAGGTCGGCGATCGCCGCCATCACACGCTCATGTCGTCGAGGGCGGCGATCCCGAGCGTGAGCTCGTCGGCGAGCACCTCGATCTCGGCGGGACCAACGTCGGCGGTGAAGAAGTACGGGAGTCGCAGCTGGGGCAGCGGCAGCCCCGCGTCGAGGCGTGCACACTGCACGGCCTGGCGGTGCAGGAGCCCGGCCCGGAACTCCGCAGCCCGCGCCAGTGCGTCGAGCTCGTGCTCGTCGGCCAACCACCCGGTCGCCGCGGCGTCGGCGCGCACGCCGGCGCGACCGTGGAGCTCATCGTCGAGCTCCCCGTCGCCGACCGGGCCCATCGGGGGCATGCAGCCGTTCACGACGATGGGGCCGAGGGCGACACCGGCGCGGTCCTCGACCGCGTACGCGGTGTCGATCAGCTCGTTGACCGGGGTCTCCTCCGGAAGAGTCACGAGCAGCACCTGACATCGTGCCGGGTCGGTGAGCAGCTCGACCACTTCCGATGCCTGCTTCTGGATCGGACCGACCTTCACCGCGTCGAGGAGGCCGCGTGGCGACAGGAGGAAGTTGACCGCGTGGCCCGCCGCCGGCGCATCGAGGACGATCAGGTCCGCGGTCCGGCTGAGCTCGAGCTGCTTGACCTTGCCGAGCACCAGGATGTCGCGGCATTCCCGGGACCGCGGTGGAGACGACGTCGAGCGCCCCCGATCGACTGAGCCGGCGGGAGATCCGTCGCATACCGTGGTCGTCGAGGTACTCGAGGAGGGCGTCGTCGGGGGTGAGGGTGCGTGCCCGCAACCCCGGTCGGAGTTCGGCTTCCTCGTAGGTCAACGGGGCCTCACCGAAGCATGCCGCGAGTCCCGATTTGCCCTCGACCTCCACGATCAGCACGCTCATGCCGGTGCGGGCCGCTGCGGTGGCCAGCGCCGCGGTCACCGTCGTCTTGCCGACCCCACCCTTGCCCGCCACGATCACGACCCGGGAGGCCGCGCAGAAGCGCTCGAGGTCCATGGCCACCGATGCTACGGGAGTCCCCATCGCGCGCCTCGTGCGCCGCGCCATCGCGTTGCTGGCGATCATCATCGCGATCGCGACGATCGCGCTCGACGTCGGCGCGGGTGCGGCCACCCCGCCTGTGGGTCGACGCGGGATCGACGTCGTGCAGGTCGAGGGCTATCTCGACGCCCCCAACGTCTCGCTCGTTCTCGATGCGATTCACGAGGCGAACGACAGTCACGCGACGCTCCTGATCCTGCAGGTGAAGTCGAACGGCGCCATCGACACGGACATCAACACCGTCGTACGGGCCATCCGTCGCTCGCGGGTACCGGTGGCGGTGTGGGTGGGCCCGTCGGGCGCCGACGCCAAGGGCGCGGCGGCGATCCTCCTCCAGGCCGCTCACCTCGCGTACGTCTCCCCCGGTTCCGGGGTCGGTCCGGGCCAGCCGGTGCGGCTGGACGATCCGGGAGCCAGCACCCGCGCTGGCGTCGCGGACCAACTCGCGATCGCTGGCGCGGCGCAACGGCCGCGATCCTGACGGGGCGCGGAAGCTGGCGAGTGTGCGATTGGGTTCGACCGCGGCTCACGCGGTCGGCGCGACCAACGGGGTTCGCCCCACCATCGGTGAGGTCATCGTCCAGCTCGACGGCAAGACGGTCACCACCGCGGCCGGCGACGTGACGCTCTCGACCGCGAAGGTGGTCGGCACGGGGCGTGACCGCCGCCGGCAACCGAACCAGGATGTGATCTTCAATCGGCTCGGTCTGGGCGAGTCGTTGCTGCACCGGCTCATCAGCCCGTCGATCGCGTACTTCCTCGTCGTGGTCGGGCTGGCGTTGATCGTCTTCGAGTTCTACACCGCGTCGATCGGGCTGGCGGGGCTGGTGGGCGCGCTGTGCGTCATCGGCGCGTTCGTCGGCTTCTCGCACCTCCCGGTGCACTGGTGGGCACTCGGACTTCTCGTTCGTCTCGATGTTCGGGTTCGCCGTCGACGTGCAGGCCGGAGGGCTCGGTCCGTGGACGCTGATCGGGACGGTGGCCTTGGTCGCCGGTTCGATCTGGCTGTACGGCGGTTCGACAGAGCTGCGGCCCCCGTGGTGGGTGTTCGTGGTGGTGATCGTGGGCGCGTTGTTGTTCATGTTGGGTGGGATGACCGCGATGATCAGGGCGCGCTTCTCGACGCCGACCGTCGGTCGCGAAGGGATGATCGGCGAAGACGGCACCGCCGAGGTGGCGGTCGATCCCGATGGGGTGGTCATGATCCGCGGGGCGCGCTGGCGTGCCCGTACCAACCGGGCCACGCCGATCAAGGCGGGTGATCCGGTGAAGGTCGTCGCCGTCGAAGGTCTCGTCCTCGAGGTGGAACCACCCGAAGGCGGCGCTGAGGACTACCGGGAGCGGGCCCGGAATCGCAAGGCCAAGCCTCGAGGGTGAGTCTGCTCCTCTTGTGGTGGCCAGCCGTGTCGGACTAGTTTCCGCGCCGCTGGGGCTCTGAAAGGGGGATGGGGTCCGTGACCGTCAACACACTCGAGACGTGGCGTACCCGAGCGGCCTGTCGGGGGCCGGAGACTGCCCTGTTCTTCCCGCCGTCGAACACCGAGCGGCGCGAGGATCGTGAGCGGCGCGAGTCGCGCGCCAAGGCGATCTGTCGCGAGTGCCCGGTCCGGCGGGAGTGCCTCGACCACGCGCTGCAGGTCGGTGAGGCGCACGGAATCTGGGGCGGGCTCAACGAGACCGAGCGGCGCGGGCTTCTCGAATCCAGCTACAGCTGACCCGCACGCGGACCGGGCACCCGGACGTCGCCGTGGCGACGGGTGACGCCCTCAGCGTCGAACCTGCCCAAGAGGGGAACGACGTATTTTCGCGAGCTGCCGAGGATCTCCCGCGCGTCACCCACGCTGATCGTGTCGCGCGTCGTGAAGGCGCTCGCGAACGAGGTCACGGGCGCGGTCGACGGCGGTGGCGGTGAAGACGACACCGTCGAGGTCGACGAGCACGCCCTCGCGTACGAGCGCTCGCGCGAGCGCCGACGTCGTGGCGGCGGTGGTGGCGAGAAGGGGGATGCGTCGAGGAGCGCGATCAAGGATGCGCGCGGCCTCCGTGTCGGACGTGCGTGCGTGTCGCGCGCGTCGCGAACCATGCCCTGTTCGACGACGAGGCCGGGCTCATCGGCCAGACCTCTGCGCAGGCGGTCGACGTCGGTGCGGAGCGAAGCCGCCAATGCGCCGAGCTCGATGCCCGAGGCGTGCGGATGGGCGTCGTGGTGAGCAGCCACACTCACGTGCGCACGGGCGCGGAGATCGTCGACCAGCCGAGGCGTCACCAGCCATTCGCGCGACCCGTTGCGCCGTGCCGTCGGCGACCGCGTCGTCGGCCAGGGCGGACGCGGCCGCCTCGTCGAGGTCGGCGATTCGTTCGATGTCCACGCGCGTCAGCCACCCGTGCCCGGCCAGGAGCCGGACCGGGAGGGACGACGAGAGGGCGACGCGGCGCGTCGCCGCGGGGCGCCGCGGTTCGACGTCGAGGACCACGACGCCGCCGAGCGTGCACGCCCGGGCCGGGTCGCGGAGCACGATGCGATCACCGAGCGCCACCGCAATCGGGGTGCGAACCGCACGCGGGCGAACCGGCCGTCGGTACCCAGGGGCTGGATCCGCACCTCGTGCTCGCCCGATCCGACTGCGGCAAGGAGCCGCCGGGAGCGCCTGCGGCGCTCGGCGAACAGCAGCGACTTCCACGTCGACGACGCGCGCCGCCGTCCACTGGCCGGTCTGCACCAACGCGTCGCCGCGCTCCGGAGCGCGGGCGCTCGACGCCGGTGAGGTTCAGCGCAACCCGGGTTCCCGGGTCCGACGGACGTCGGCTGTCGGTGCGCGGTCTCGATCCCGCGGACGCGTACCGCGTCGCTCGAGCCACGGACCTCGAGCACGTCGCCGATCGCGACCGTGCCACCGACCAGCGTGCCGGTGACGACGGTTCCGACGCCACGAGGCGCGAACACGCGATCGATCCACAGTCGCGGTCGGCCGTGATCCGCGGCGCGGCGCCGCTCGGTGCAGGACCGTGTCGAGCGCGTCGCGAACGGTGTCCGAGCCCGCCGACCGGAGATGGAGTCGCACGCCACGATCGGCACGTCGCTGCAACGACGACCGTGCGAGACCGGTCACTCGACCTCGAGCACCGAGTCCAGCTCGCGGTGTCGACCACGTCGCGGTTGGTCAGCGACGACCAGGCCGTGGTGCACACCGAGCAGCGTCGAGGATCACGAGGTGCTCTTCGCTCTGCGGCATCCAGCCCTCGCGTGCCGAGACGACGAAGAGCACGACGTCGACGGCACCGACGCCCGCGAGCATGTTCTTGAGGAACCGGACGTGCCCCGGCACGTCGACGAAGCCCGACCTCGGTCCCGGACGCGAGCGTGGTGAACGCGAAGCCGAGGTCGATGGTGAGGCCCCGCGCCTTCTCCTCGGCGAACCGATCGGGGTCGGTGCCCGTGAGCGCGAGCACGAGTGACGACTTGCCGTGGTCGACGTGACCCGCCGTCGCGACTACGCGCATGACAGCGCGGCAGCGCCTCGACGCAACGCGGCGTCGTCGTCGGGATCGACCGTGCGCAGGTCGCAGACGAGCACACCGTCGTCGACACGTGCAATGACGTCGTGGTCGCGCAACCGGGCGCGCACCGCGTCGGAATCGCGAGCGGCGTCGGCCAGCGCGACGCCGACGGACGGGATCGTGAGACCTGGCAGTGATCCGCCACCCGCCACCGCTTCGGTCGAGCAAACCTCGATACCGGGAAGCGCGCGTGCGATGACCTCGGCGCGGGACTGCAGATCCGTCGACCGGGGTCGTGGCCATCCGCCACAGCGGGATGGTGGTGGCGTCACCCGACAGGTATGCCGACGCCACCGCCTGGAGGAGCGCGAGCGTGAGCTTGTCGGCCCGCATTGCGCGAGCGAACGGGTGGCGGGCGATCGTCGCGACCAACTCCTTCGTGCCCACGATGATCCCAGCCTGCGGGCCGCCCAGCAGCTTGTCGCCGGAGAAGGTGACGAGCGACGCGCCCGCATCGATGGCCTGACGCACGCCGGGTTCGTCGTGCAACCACGGCGGCCGGTGGTCGAGCCACGGTGTCGTCTCGTCGAGCAGTCCGGAGCCGGCGTCGACCATCACCGGCGGGACCGAGCCGCGCCAGCGTCGTCGACGGGTGTCGATTCCACGAAGCCCACCATGCGGTAGTTCGACGCGTGGACCTTGAGGAGGAGCGCGGTGTCGGGCCCGACCGCGCGCTCGTAGTCGGCCGATTCGCGTCCGGTTCGTGGTGCCCACCTCGACGAGACGACACCGCGACTCGGCCATGATCTCCGGCACGCGGAAGCCGCCACCGATCTCGACCAGCTCACCGCGCGACACGATCACCGCGCGATCGCGCGCCAGCGCGCCGAGCGAGAGCAGCACCGCCGCCGCGTTGTTGTTCACGACGATCGCGGCCTCCGCGCCCGACGCACGTGCCAGGAGCGATCCGGCGTGATCGTGACGAGAGCCGCGGTCACCCGAGTCCATCCGGAACTCCAGGTTCGAGTATCCCCCGCGACGTCGATCGCGTCTCGAATCGCCTCGATCCCGAGCGGCGCGCGGCCGAGGTTCGTGTGCAGGAGCACACCCGTCGCGTTGACGACCCGACGCAGTTGCGTGGCACGGCGACGCGCCACGCGAGCCTCGGCATCGGCGACGATCCCGTCGAACGTCACTGCCTCTCCGGCCGCCACGAGGACGCGTGCCGCGTCGATGGCTTCCCGGGCGCAGTCGGCGAGCAGCGGTTGCGGCAGCCCGCCGAGCCGTGCGACGACCCGCTCCACAGCAGGAATCGCTCTCCGCGGGTCGATCGGCATGGCTCCGGCAGCGTAGAGCCACGCACCGAAACCGTCGGAAGGCCACCTACAATATGTCGGTGCAAGGGTCGGAGTTGCTGACGTGCGCCCACCCGAGAAGGGGTTGAGATGCCCGACCTCACCCCCGGTGTCCCGAGTGCGCTGTCGCCCCTGGTTCGCCGGATCGTGGCGCCCAACCCCGGGCCGTTCACCGGCCCCGGTACCAACACCTATCTGGTGGGGATCGACGAGGTCGCCGTCATCGATCCCGGGCCCGACGATGAGAGCCACATCGACGCCATCGTGGGCGCCTCGATGCGCGAGCGCGTCCGCTGGGTCGTCCTGACCCACACCCATCCTGATCATCGGCCCGGAACCGCACGGCTGGTGGAGGCCACGGGCGCGGAAGTGCTCGCGTACGGCAAGCGCATCGACAAGGACGCGACGGTCGTTCCCGATCGCGTCATCGGCGAAGGCGACACGATCGAGGGCACGGAGTTCGGCCTCGAAGTGCTGCACACCCCGGGTCATGCACCGAACCACCTCTGCTTCCTGCTCGAAGAGGAACGGGTCCTGTTCACGGGCGACAACGTGCTCGAGGCCATGTTCTCGGTGATCAACCCGGCCCGCGGCGGCGACATGACCGTCTATCTCGCCATGCTCGGGCGCCTCGAGAAACTCCGCTTGTCGCGGTTCGTGCCCTGGTCACGGCGACGTGATGGAAGAGCCGCGGGCCCGGATCCAGGAGTACATCGCGCACCGGCACGAGCGCGAACGCCAGGTGCTCGGCGTCCTCAAGGCCGGCCCCGCGCGTATCGTCGACATCGTCACCTCGCTCTACGGTGACCGGGAACTCCACCCCAAGCTGGTGGAAGCCGCCGGTTGGCAGGTGCACGCCCATCTGGTGAAGCTCAAAGCCGAAGGCAAGGTCACCGGGACATCGGTGAAGTCGGCCTGGAAGCTCGCCTGACGGAATCTGCCCGGGCGCGCTCCGCACGCGCCCGGCGCCGCGTACCGTGCTGTCCTCATGTCGTGAGTGGTGCCAGCAGGATGGTCGCTGTCCCTCCACTCCGGGATGATCCAGCAGGCACACGTCTCGTGTACCACTACAGGAGGGCACCATCTTGAGCACGGCATGTCGACGCACGTTCGAGCGCGGATCGCGGCCGGTTCGCGACGCTTCTCATTGTCCCGGCCTTCGTCGCGGCCGCTGCGCCGAGCGCCGGGGCCGCAGGCTCCAACTCGGTCACCGTCAAAGCCGGTGAGTACACCTACAAGTTGGGCGGCAGCCCGAAGTCGGGGTGGACGCAGATCACCTTCCAGAACGGCGGCACCGAGTACCACATGATGGCCGTCCTGTCCCTGAAGAAGGGTGTGACCGTCGCGCAGGTGAAGGAGGCGGCGGTGTCGAGCGACAGACTCGGCGTTCGACACGATCGCGGGCGACCCCGCGAGGTGTCGGGCACGCCCGACCTCCTCAGTCCGGGTGCGGAGACAACCGTGATCACCAAGTTGCCGGCTGGGCACTACGCGATCGCCTGCTTCATCCCGGCACCGGACGGCGCGCCGCACGTCGCCCACGGCATGGTCAAGATCTTCGATGTGGGCACCGCCAAGTCGAGCCTGACGCCGCCGACCGACGGCCTGGTCGCGGTGACCGTCGCCGACGACGCGATCACGCTCCCAACTGCGGGTATGCCGGGTCACGGCTGGGCGAAGGTCACGAACAACGCTTCGGAGCCGCGGAGTTTGTCCATCGCGCGCTATGCGACGTCGACGACGACCTTCGACGAAGCGAACGCGTACTTCAACTCGTTCTTCTCCTCGGGCACCGTTCCCGCGGGTGACCCGCCCGCCGTGCTCTGGGTGGTGCGCAGTCGATCGCGCCAGGAGGCACCGCGTACGTCCAACTCAACATGAAGGCCGGCAACTACGTGCTCAATAGCGACACCGACGACGACCAGGACGGCAGCAAGCAGATCCACCAGGACTTCACCGTCAAGTAGCGATCCGGGTACAGCGCACGATCTGATCGACCATGTGGCCGGCCCGGGCGTGATGCCCGGGCCGCTCACGCGTCGGCGGCCGCTTCGGCCTGCGCGATGAGATCGAAGATGCGCGCGGTGCAGCCGCTCATCTCGATGGGCGGCAGCAGATCGGTGACGATGCGTTCGGCGAGGTGGCGGAACTCGGCACCGGCGGCGCTGTCGGGTGTGCTCAGCACGATCGGCTTGCCGGTGTCGCCACCCTCCGAGACCGCAGGCTCGAGCGGGATACGGGCGACCAGAGGGGCGCCGATCTCGGCGGCGAGCGCGTCGCCTCCACCGTGGCCGAACACCTCGTGGCGCGTACCGTCGGCGAGCACGAGCGCGCTCATGTTCTCGACCACGCCCACGATCTTCACGTACGACCGCCGTGCCATGTCGGCCACGCGTACAGCGACCTTCTGGGCTGCACGCGCCGGCGTGGTGACCACGAGCATCTCGGCTT
Organism: uncultured Actinomycetes bacterium; assembly: GCA_963726965.1. GTDB lineage: Bacteria > Actinomycetota > Acidimicrobiia > IMCC26256 > DASPTH01 > DASUAS01. The sequence goes on from CAVSEI010000011.1 coordinate 119,370, forward strand.
GCGGCAACATGCGGGCCAAGCCCATCTGGATGTCGCCGGTTCCGGGCGGCATGTCGATGAGCAGGTAGTCCATCTCACCCCAGCGGACGTCGGTGAGGAACTGCTCGAGCGCCTTGGTGAGGATCAGGCCGCGCCACATGAGCGCGGTGCCCTCGTCGTCGACGAGGAATCCCATGGACACGACCTTGAGGAGCCCGGCGTTGCCGGCGCCGTCGGTGTTGGCGACCTCGACCATGTTCGGCGTGATCTTGCCGTCGGTACCGCCGAGACGGCCTTCGATGCCGAGCATGCGCGGCACGCTGAAGCCCCAGATGTCGGCGTCGAGCACGCCCACGGTGAGGCCTCGCGAAGCGAGCGCCGCCGCGAGGTTGACGGTGACGGACGACTTTCCGACGCCACCCTTGCCGCTGGCGATCGCGATCACCCTCGTGGTGGACGGCACTTCCGTGGGGGCCGCGTTCTCGCGGGCGTTCCACCGGGCCCGCTGCATGGCGTTGGTCTTCTGCTCGGGCGTCATCTCGCCGTACTCCACGACCACCGCGGTCACGCCGGGCAGCCCGCGCACCTTCGACTCGACGTCTTGCTTGATCTGGGTCCGCAGCGGGCAGCCGGCGGTGGTGAGCGCCACCCGAACCATCACCGCGCCATCGGGCTCGACCCGGATCTCGTCGACCATTCCGAGCTCCACGATGTCGGCGTGCAGCTCCGGGTCGATGACGCCGCGCAGCATGCCCCGGACGTCGTCGGGCGCGGGCGGCGGCCCGGCCATCGGCTCGTGGACGGGGGCACCGGGATCGTCAGGGTTGGGGATCGTGAGAGGCATCGTCACCTTACGGATTAATACAGCCTAGACCTTGAAAATATGCCCGACAACGGCTACCGTCAAGACGGTGTCCAGTCAACCCGATCAGCTCACGGTTCTGAAGGCCCTCGGAGACGAGACGCGCTTCGCCATGTACCGGGAGCTCGCGCGCTCGACCGACGGCACTGTCGGCGCAGGATCTCGCCGTGCGTCTGTCGTTGCACACCAACACCGTGCGGCTGCACCTCGAGCGACTCCGCGAAGCGGGCCTCGTCGACGTCGAACCGGTGCGGCGGGGGACGGTCGGGCGCCCCAGCACCTCTACTTCCTCGCGGCGGGCGCGCCCGGGCTCGGGTTCGATCCGCCCGCGCACGCGTTGCTCGCCGGGCTGTTGGCCGCGCTCGCCGAACGCATCGGCGCCGACGCGTCCGATGCCGCCGAGACCGGCCGCGTCTGGGGCGCCGAGTCCGGTCGCCGCACCCATTCCCGGACTGCCTGCACGCGCTCGAATCCGAGCTCGCGAGGCTCGGCTTCGAGCCGGCGTTCGAAGGCCGAGCGGACGAGGGCAGCACCCGCATCGACTTCCTGCACTGTCCGTTCCGCGAGCTCGCCGAGGCGTATCCCGAGTTGGTCTGCAATCTGCACCGGGGCCTCTGCGAAGGAGTGGTCGATGCCGTCGGCGGGGGAAGAGTCGAGGAGTTCGCGACGTTGTACGACCCCGAGCCTTGCCATGTCATGGTCGGGGTCGGTTATCCTGCAGGAGTTCGCCTGGTACGACCTAGAGCACGAGAGCGAGGTTCGATGTTCACTGTTCAGGACGCCAGCACCGTGTTCACGCTGACTGACGCCGCCGCCGACAAGGTGAAGAGCCTGATCGAGGTCCGAGGGCAACCCCGAGCTGGTGCTCCGTGTGGCCGTGCGCCCCGGCGGCTGCTCGGGCTTCAGCTACGAGATGTTCTTCGACAGCGACATCGCCGCCGACGACGTGAAGGCCGAGCACGGCGGCGTCACCGTGGTCATCGACCCCGCGAGCGCCCAGCACCTCGCAGGCGCGTCGCTCGACTTCAAGGACGGCCTGCAGGGCGCCGGGTTCGCGATCGAGAACCCCAACGCGCAGCGGAGTTGCGGCTGCGGCCAGTCCTTCTCCTAGCCCGTCGTCAGCCGGTCTTCCCGACCAGCGCGTCCAGCAGCGTCTTCATCTCGTCGCCACCGAAGGCGCCGTCGATCCGCGACTGGATGACGCCCGCGCCGTCGATCCCGAAGAGCCAGGGTTCGCTCTCGATGTGCCAGGCGTCGAGGGTCGGTACGAGTTGGGTACCGGTCGCGGCACGGTAGATCTCGATGTGCACCGGCACGATCTGATCGCCGTAGCCCTTGATCACGTCGAGAAACTCGTCGAGCACCGGCGCGCAGTACTGCGACTGGCAGCGGGCCGGAGTGGCGAACAGCGCGGCCACCGGCTTCCCCGCGCCGATCACGGTGGAGAGCGACTGGGTGTGCAGCGGGCACATCGGATCCCGGGTGCAGATGGGCTTCACCCCGAGGGCGTCGGTCGTGGTCGGTGACGCGGCCCGCGGCGCGGCGGCGCCGGGGAGCAGGGCCACGGGCTGGGCGTTCACCTGGATGGTGAACGGGATCTTCTGGCCCTGGGCCCGGGCTTCGGCCTTCCAGACGCCCGGGGTGGCGAACGTCGGGGACGTCACGTAGACGCCGCGGCCCTTGGGGAGTCCCGCCCGGTCGTAGGTCGTCTTCGTCAACGGCGTCCACGCGGTGGCGCCCGGCGCCCGGAACCGCACCGACACCGATGGTCCGCTCGCGAACTGGATGCCGTTCTTGCCGCTGTGCGAGAGCGCGAACACCATGCGTTGCGGCTGCGGCGACGCGTGGAGGTCGCTGGCGAGGACGAGCGGGAAGAACGTCTTGGGATCAGGTGTGGTGTCACCGGCGAAGGCCGGGTCACCCAGCGTTCCCGCGAGGACGAGTCCGCCGGTGGCGGCCAGCGCCCCACCGAGGAACGCGCGCCGGGAGAGCGCGCGTGGGGAAAGGGGGTCTGGAGCCATCCCCCTATCCTGCCTGCCGGTGACGCCAACTGGGGATCGGGTGCAGTTCACGTGCAACGGCAACGAGGTCGACGTCGCCGCCGCGCCCGGAGAGTCCCTCTTGTCCGTCTTGCGGGAGCACCTCGGTGTCGTGTCAGCCAAGGACGGGTGCGCGCCACAAGGTCAGTGCGGGTGTTGCACCGTCCTCGTCGACGGCGATCCTCGAGTCGCGTGCGTCACGCCCGTGGCGCGTGTCGCCGGTCGCGCGGTCACCACGGTCGAAGGTCTCGACGCGTCCGTGCGCGATGCACTCGTCGACCGGTTCGTCGACACCGGTGGATCACAATGCGGCTTCTGTACCCCTGGCATCCTGATGCGTGCCGCGGCGCTCGCCGCCAAGGGCAAGGGGCGCCGGGTCGATCTCGATCGGGCACTCGCGGCGCACCTGTGCCGCTGCACCGGTTGGCAGACGATCTACGCCGCGATCGAGAACCGCGAGACCCCGGTCGCACGCTCGCTGGACGCGGCGGCGCGCCGCGCTGAACTCGAGGGCGGGGCGACCCAACGGGTCGCGCCCGAAGTCCCGCTGGGTGACGGGGGATTCGCGGACGACCGCGCACCACGCGACGCGCTCGTGGCGGTTCCCCTTCCGCCCGGATCGTCGGCGGCCGCGGTGTCGGCCGCCGGACTCGACTGGGTGGTGGCGGAGTCCCTGTTCGAAGCGCGCGCGCGGGCGGGCAAGGTGCAGGGCCGACGCACGACCATCGATCCCGCACCGCCCCTCGCGATCCCGATGTCGGAAGACGGGATCGGGGTGCGCCTCGCCACCGGGTGGGTCGAGCCCGCCTACCTGGAGCCCGACGCGTCGTGGTGTGTGCCGGGGGGCGAACCCGCGAGCCCGCTGGCCAATGGCGGCGCGTTCGGCGGCAAGGTGGCTTCGCCGGTCGCGGCGGCAGCCCGCGAGCTCGCCGACCGGCTCGGACGCACGGTGCGCGTGGTGTTCGCTCGCGAGGACGTCGTGCGCCTCGGAGCGAAGCGTCCACCCGTTGCCGCCACCGCCCGCTACCACGAAGGTCGCGTGTTCGTGCACGGCGCCGTGGCCGGCGACGGCGCGCCGTTCCGCGCCGCGGTCGCGTGGCCGTATCAGGTGGAGGAGATCGGCGACTGGACGTCGACGAGGGTGCCCGGACCGGCGACGGCCTCGACCGCGCGCGCGGTCGGTCTGGCCGAGCGAGCGGTCTTGCTCGAAGGCGCCCTGCACGACGCGAACGTCGACCGTGCGTCGATCATCGGCGACGGCCGCGCCGCATCCGTGCTCCTCGACTCGTGCGTCGCGGTTGCGAGCGGCGCGTTGGCGGGCGCCCGGGTGCACTGCGGCGCATCGGGCACGATCGACGGGCTCGACGTGCGCGTCGCGGCCGGTGACCCGCTCGACGAGGTCGTACTGCGTTCCTACGCGATCGGCGCCGCACACATGGCGTTGGGGTGGGTGCTCACCGAGGGCCTCGCGGTCGACACCGAGACCGGTGAGATCCACGACCTCACCATCCGGTCCTTCGGGATCCTGCGAGCGAAGGACACACCGCCGATCCACGTCGAGGTCGTCGACGATCCGGGCGCGCCGCGGGCGCGGGCATCGGATGCGGTGTTCGCGGCGGTGGCCGCGGCGACGTGGAACGCGGTGACCGATGCTGACGGCACGCGTCCCGAGGGGTTCCCCGCCCGCGGGACGCGTGCCGCTCGGGCACTACGACGCTGACGCCTCCACCTCTGCGCCGGTGCCGCGCAGCATCATGATGCTGATGATCAGCAACCAGAGGGCGAACCCGAGGAACACGACGAAACCGAGCACGAAGAACACGTCGCGCGTCGACGACACGCTGGCGCTGGCGACCACCGCGACCAGCGCGATCAACCCGCCGATCCAGCCGAGCGCCTTCGGGAAGACTCCGGTGCGGATGATCAAGATGGAGAAAGCTCCGATGAACACCACGATGCCGATGACCGTGGCGACGCCGATGTTCGCCGACAGGACATAGAAGAACCTCGTCGCCGTGGCGCCGCCACTCCCGGCGACCCCCACGATCCCGATGGCGCTGAGCAGGATCCCGCCGACCGCACCCATGACCATGGCGAACCCCGCTCCGAGTACGGCGACGACGGTCAGCCGTGGGTTGCCACCTTCGGCCCGACGCAGGATCCTCCACACCGCGCCGAGGAACCAGAACATGGCGATGGTCGCCAGCGCGCCGACGAACCCGGACCACCGGATCGCGCCGGGGTTGTCCTTGATGAACTTGGCGATCTTCGCCGCCGAATCACTGGTCTTGGGCGGGGTCCCAGGCATGAACGCTGCGGTCAAGATCAAGATGACGAACAGGATCCCGCCGAGCGCGCTCCATCGTTCCCACTTGCTGTCGTTCATGCCCTGACCCCTCCTCGAGTGGATGTTCCCGAAGGATGGTGCGCCAGGAAGGGAGCATTTGCAAGCATTGTCCGATTCGGTGCTCGCGCTAGTGTCTGGGCGTGGTCGCCGGGGGCATCATCATCGCGGTCGTCATGCTGCTGCTGTTCCCCATCGCGGTGATGCTGGGCGGGGCGATCTGGAGCGCGGTCATGGGTTTCCTGCTCGTCGAAGACGCGGAAGCCCCGACGCCCCAGAGCTGAGCGCATCACAGCATGAAGAGCATCTCCTGGTAGGTGGCGATGGGCCAGAGGTCGTCGGCCACCAGGGTCTCGAGCTCGTCGGCCGACGCCCGGACCGTCTCCATCGCCGGGAGCAACCCCGTTCCGGCGTGTTCGGCCTCGTGCTCGGTCGTCGCGGCCGCGTCGTCCGCGAGCTCCGACCGCGCAGCGTCGCGATGCCGAGCGCGCAGGCCGTCGATCGCAGACGAGACTTCGTCGAGCGTCGCGGTGTCGCCTTCGATACCGACCGCACGGAGGCTGGCGACGTTCGTGGCGAGTTCCGTCTGGTAGCGGAGTGCCGCCGGCAGCACGACGGTGTTGGCCATCTCGAGCGTCGAACCGCGCCTCGACGCCGATACTGATCGCGTACTGCTCCAGGGCGATCTCGTAGCGGCTGTGCATCTCCCTTGGACTGAACACGCCGTAGTGGCTGAAGAGCTCCATCGACTTGTCGGTGATCAGCACGGGGAGCGCGTCGAGCGTCGTGACGAGGTTCGGGAGCCCCCGCGCCTCGGCTTCGATCTTCCAGTCCTCGGTGTAGCCGTCGCCGTTGAAGACGACACTGCCGTGGTTCGACATGACTTCCTCGAGTACCTGCTGCACCGCAACGTTGAAGTCCGTACCGCTCGCGATGCGCGACTCGAGTTCGGTGGCGAGGTGGTCGAGCGCTTCCGCGAGGATCGTGTTGATCGTCACCATCGGACCCGCGATGGATTGCAGCGAGCCCGGCGCCCGGAACTCGAACCGGTTGCCGGTGAACGCGAACGGGCTGGTGCGATTGCGGTCGCCGGGGTCGGTTGGGAGCACAGGCAGTGTGTCGACCCCGATGGTCAGTGCACCCTTCTCCTTCGAACTGGTCGCTCCACCTTTGGCGATCTGGTCGAACACGTCCGTGAGCTGATCACCGAGGAAGATCGAGATGATCGCCGGCGGCGCCTCGTTCGCACCGAGCCGGTGATCGTTCGTCGCCGAGGCGACGGACGCGCGCAGCAGCCCGCCGTAGGTGTGTACCGCGCGAATCACCGCGGCGCAGAAGACGAGGAACTGTGCGTTGTCGTGCGGCGTGTCACCAGGGAGGAGCAGGTTGCCCTCGCTCCCGTTCCCGAGCGAGAAGTTGATGTGCTTACCGGATCCGTTGATGCCGGCGAACGGCTTCTCGTGGAAGAGGCACTCCATTCCGTGTTTCTGCGCGACGCGCTTGAGGATGACCATCAGGAGTTGCTGATGATCAGAAGCGACGTTCGATCGTTCGAAGACCGGAGCAATCTCGAACTGACCCGGGGCGACCTCGTTGTGGCGAGTCTTGGCCGGGATGCCGAGTTTGAACAACTCTCGCTCCGCGTCGAACATGAACGCGAGCACACGCTCAGGGATCGAGCCGAAGTAGTGATCGTCGAACTCCTGACCCTTCGGCGGCTTCGAGCCGAAGAGCGTGCGCCCGGAGTTCGAGGAGATCGGGCCGCGCGAGGAAGAAACTCCGGTCGATCAGGAAGTACTCCTGTTCGGCGCCGGCGAACGACACGACCGCATCGGGGTCCTCGTGACCGAAGAGACGGAGGATGCGCTCGGCCTGTCGCGCCATCGCCTGCTGCGACCGCAGCAGTGGTGTCTTGTGGTCGAGCGCCTCGCCGGTCATCGAGACGAAGACCGTCGGGATGCACAACGTGTTGCCGTTCGGGTTCTCGAGGATGTACGCGGGACTGGTCGCGTCCCACCCGGTGTACCCACGCGCTTCGAACGTGGCCCGCAAGCCGCCGTTCGGGAAGCTCGAAGCGTCCGGCTCGCCTTGGATGAGCGTCTTACCTGCGAACTCGGCGATCGACGATCCGTCGACGTCGGGCTCGAGGAAGCTGTCGTGCTTCTCGGCGGTGAGACCGGTCAGGGGATAGAAGACGTGGGCGTAGTGGGTGGCCCCCTTCTCCATCGCCCAGTCCTTCATGACGGCCGCGACCACATCGGCCACCGCGGGGTCGAGTGGCTTGGCGTGCTCGATCGTGGCCATCAACGACTTGAAGACCGGCTTCGGGAGACGGCTCTGCATCACCGCCTTCGTGAACACGTTGCGACCGAAGATGTCGCCCGGGGCGTCGGTTTCCGTGAAGATCCCCGCCGGCGCTTCGTAACGCTTGACCGCGTCGATTGCGGCAAGACGCGCAGTGCTTCCACTCATCGATCGCTCCTCGAGGCGTTGATCGCGGCTTCGAAGCAAACGTAGAGAGCGTCCGTATCAGGAGTGTTTCCTGCCGGTGAAGACGAACGGCCTACTGCGCGGCGCCGCCGGGCGACCATCGTGGTGAGCCGAACCGGTATCCGACCGAACGCACGGTCTGGATCAGGCTCGCGTGCTCCTCACCGAGCTTGGCCCGCAACCGACGGACGTGGACGTCCACGGTGCGCGCACCGCCGTAGTACTCGTAGCCCCACACGCGCGACAGCAACTGCTCCCGGGTGAACACCTTGCTCGAGTGGGTGGCAAAGAACTTCAGGAGCTCGTATTCCATGTACGTGAGGTCGAGCGGACGACCCCCGAGCGCGGCCTGGTAGGTCTCGAGGTTGAGCACGAGGTCGCCGTATTCGACGATCTCGGGACGCGCGCCGCGGCCGGTCCGCCAGAACAGGTGTCGCAGACGCGCTTCCAGTTCCTTCTGGTGGAACGGGGCCAGGCAGAAGTCGTCGAAGAGGTCTTCGCGCATCTCGAGCTCGGCGAGCTGCGCACCGGACACGAGCAGGAGCACGGGCTCGAGCGTGTTGTCGCGTTTGCGAAGCGCGCGGCAGATACCGAACGCGCCTTCCGGATCCTCGTCGGCGCACACGACGGCGCCGGCCCAGCCGTCGCTCGGTTCCGACTGCGTCGCGATCGACGCGTTGGTCACGGCCTTCCACGGGTACCCGGCGAGGTCGAGGGTCTGCGCGAGCAGGGGAGGAGGCGGGTCCGGGAAGACCAGCAGCGGTTCGGGTGCCATCACAGTGATCCCAGGTACCGATCCAGCTCCCAGGGGGTCACATGGGCCTTGTAGTCCAGCCACTCGGCGCGCTTGTTGCGCACGAAGTACTCGAACACGTGCTCCCCCAGTGCTTCCGCCACGAGTTCCGATTCTTCCATGGCTGAGATGGCTTCGGTGAGACTCTGCGGCAACGAGCCGATGCCTTCCGCGGCTCGCTCCTCCGGTGTCATCTCGTAGATGTTGTTCGTCGCCTCCGGAGGAAGTTCGTACCCCTCCTCGACCCCCTTCAGCCCGGCGGCGAGCATCACCGAGAAGGCGAGGTACGGATTGCACGCCGGATCGGGGGAGCGGAACTCGATGCGGGTCGAGCTCTCCTTCCCCTTCTTCGGCGCCGGCAGGCGTACCAGGGCCGACTCGTTGTTGCGGGCCCAGCAGATGTGGACCGGCGCTTCGTACCCGGCGATCAGGCGCTTGTAGGAGTTGACGGTCTGGTTCGTGACCGCGGTGATCTCCCGCGCGTGCTGCAGGAGCCCGGCCACGAAACAGCGGCCGACCTTCGAGAGGCCGAACTCGTCCCCCGGGTCGTGGAACGCGTTGACGTCACCCTCGAAGAGCGACACCTGGGTGTGCATCCCGGACCCGAACGCGCCCTCGATGGGCTTGGGCATGAAGGTGGCATAGACGCCGAGCTCGGTGGCGACCTGTTTCACGACCTGGCGGAACGTCATGACGTTGTCAGCCATGGTGAGCGCATCGGTGTACCGCAGGTCGATCTCGTGCTGGCTCGGACCGAGCTCGTGGAAGCTGTACTCGACGGGGATCCCCATCGCCTCGAGTGTGACGATCGTCTGACGGCGCAGATCGCTCACCATGTCGAGCTGCGTGAGATCGAAGAAGCCGGCGGTGTCGAGCGGCACGGGCGGCGTGTCGGACGACTCGAAGATGAAGAACTCCATCTCGGGCGCGGTGTAGAAGGTGAATCCCTTGTCGCGTGCGCGCTCGAGATTGCGCTTCAGGACGTAGCGCGGATCGCCCTTCGAACGGTTCTTCGGAGAGGTGTTTGATGTCGCAGAACATGCGGGCAACCGGGGCCTCCTCGCCGCGCCAGGGCACGATCTCGAAGGTGCTCGGGTCGGGCACCGCCAACATGTCGGATTCCTGGACCCGGCTGTACCCCTGAATGGCCGAGCCGTCGAACGTCATGCCCTCCTCGAGGGCGGTCTCGAGCTCGGCGGGCGTGATGGCGAAGCTCTTCAGCGTGCCGAGGACGTCGGTGAACCAGAGGCGGACAAACCGCACGCCCCGTTCCTCGACGGTTCGCAGGACGTAGTCCAGTTGCTGCTGCATGCGAGCAGTCTACGGAGGCACGCCTACCATCCCTCCGGCCGCGTGCGGCCAGAAACAGAGCGTTCATGTTTGGGCAATGGTCGAGAAATCTGCGCCGAAGAGGCTCTGTGCCGTCCTCGGACAAACCCTCAGGAGTGGAAGCGTGACCTTCAAGGCTGAGTACATCTGGATCGACGGCACCGAGCCCACCGCTCGCCTGCGTTCGAAGACCAAGATCATGGCGGACGGCAAGGATCTGCCGATCTGGGGCTTCGACGGCTCGAGCACCAACCAGGCGCCGGGCAAGAACTCGGACTGCGTGTTGCAGCCGGTGTTCTCGTGTCCTGACCCACTGCGCGGCGACCCGCATCAGCTCGTCATGTGCGAGGTGCTGCTCACCGACATGACCCCGCACCCGACGAACACCCGGGCCCAGCTCGCGCCGATCGCCGAGAAGTATGCCGGCCAGGAGCCGCTGTTCGGCATCGAGCAGGAGTACACGTTCTTCGCCGACGGCCGGCCGCTCGGGTTCCCCGCCGCCGGCTTCCCGGCACCACAGGGCTTCTACTACTGCGGCATCGGCGCCGACGAGGTCTACGGCCGCGAGGTCGTCGAGGCGCACCTCGACGCCTGCCTCATCGCCGGCCTCGGCATCTCCGGCATCAACGCCGAAGTGATGCCCGGGCAGTGGGAGTTCCAGGTGGGCCCGCTGTCCCCGCTCGACGTCTCCGACCAGCTGTGGGTGGCACGGTGGCTGCTCTACCGCATCGCCGAGGACTTCGGTATCTCGGCGACGCTCGACCCGAAGCCGGTCAAGGGAGACTGGAACGGCGCCGGCGCCCACACCAACTTCTCCACCAACTCGATGCGCGAGTCCTACCCGCCGATCATCGCGGCGTGCGAGGCGCTGGGCAAGAAGGTCAGCGAGCACGTCGAGAACTACGGCGCCGAGATCGAGCACCGCCTCACCGGCATGCACGAGACCGCGCCGTGGAACGAGTTCAGCTACGGCGTGTCCGACCGGGGCGCCTCGGTGCGCATCCCGTGGCAGGTCGAGGTCGACCAGAAGGGCTACATCGAGGACCGCCGTCCCAATGCCAACATGGATCCGTACGTCGTCACCCGGCTGATCACCGACACGTGCTGTAGCGCGTCTGGCCTGAGGGCTCGACAAAGGGCCCGATCCGCGGTCAGGATTCGGGCCCCACGGGTGTCGGAACAACGAAAGGCGGGTAGTGCCGTGGCGACTCCTGGTGACGTCCTCAAGCTCCTCTCGGACGAGGAAGTCGACATCGTCGACATCCGGTTCTGCGACCTGCCGGGTCTGATGCAGCACTTCTCGATTCCCGCGCACGAGCTCACCGAAGACGTCTTCGAAGACGGCCTCGGGTTCGACGGCTCGTCGATCCGCGGGTTCCAGGAGATCCAGGAGTCGGACATGCTCCTGATCCCGGATCCCGACACCGCGGTCATCGACCCGTTCACGCAAGCACAAGACGCTGAACATCAATTGCTTCGTGAAGGACCCGGTCACGGGCGAGTCCTACAGCCGTGACCCGCGCTACATCGCCAAGAAGGCCGAGGACTACCTCCGCGGAACCGGCATCGCCGACACCGCGTACTTCGGCCCCGAAGCGGAGTTCTACATCTTCGACTCTGCCCGCTTCGACCAGAACCAGTACTCGGGCTACTACCACCTCGACTCGATCGAGGGCGTGTGGAACTCCGGGCGCGAGACCGAGCTCGACGGTTCGCCGAACCTCGGGTACAAGATCCGGTACAAGGAGGGATACTTCCCCGTCTCACCGATGGACCAGTACCAGGATCTCCGCTCGGAGATGCTGATGACGCTGGAGAAGGTCGGGCATCCCGATCGAGGTGCAGCACCACGAGGTGGGCACCGCCGGGCAGGCCGAGATCGACATGCGTTTCGACACGCTGTCGACCATGGCCGACAAGCTGATGCTCTACAAGTACGTGGTGAAGAACGTGGCGCGCGCTGCGGGCAAGACGGTCACCTTCATGCCCAAGCCGTTGTTCCAGGACAACGGCTCCGGGATGCACGTGCACCAGTCGCTGTGGAAGGGCGGTGAGCCGCTGTTCTTCGACGAGAAGGGCTACGCCGGTCTGTCCGATCTCGCGCGCTGGTACATCGGCGGGTTGTTGAAGCACGCGCCGTCGCTCCTCGCGTTCACCAACCCGACCGTGAACTCGTACAAGCGGTTGGTGCCGGGGTACGAGGCGCCGGTCAACCTCGTGTACTCGCAGCGCAACCGTTCGGCCGCGGTGCGCATCCCGCTCTACTCGAAGAGCCCCAAGGCGAAGCGCATCGAGTTCCGTTGCCCCGACCCGTCGTGCAACCCGTACCTCGCGTTCGCGGCATTGTTGATGGCCGGCCTCGACGGAATCCAGAACCGCATCGAGCCGCCGGCACCGCTCGACCGCGACCTCTACGACCTGCCCCCCGAGGAGCTGGCCAAGGTGCCGCAGGTGCCGGGGTCACTCCCCGAGGTGCTCGACGCGCTCGAGGCCGACCACGAGTACCTGCTCGCCGGTGGTGTGTTCACCCCCGACGTCATCGACACGTGGGTGGCGTACAAGCGAGAGAACGAGGTCGACGCCCTGCGTCTGCGCCCGCACCCGTGGGAGTTCTACCTCTACTACGACATCTGATCGACGGCGCCGGGAGGCGTGCTCTCGGGCGTGTTCGTCAGGGCCATGAAGCCACCGACGAGCGCGAGGATCGCCGCCGCCAGGGTCAACCAGAGGCCGATGCCGACGCTGGCCGACACGTGGATCGACGAACTGCTGTTGGTGAGTTCGTCGGCCTTGTTCGAAACGTCGATCGTGTCGTAGACCGCGATCGCCCCCGCGAGGCCCGACAGCGCGATGACGAGCCATGCGGCAGTGTTCGGCTTCCGGGTCAAGGCGAACACCAACGCGATCGCTCCGCCGAACAGAAGGGTGAACACTCCGTCACCGTCCATGCCGTTCTTCGAGACGGAGAAGAACCCGGCTTCGGCCTTCACCCACGGGAGCAGCGCACCGATGACCAGGAGCGCGGCGCCACCGAACACGACCACGCGGATCTGGGTCGACCACTGTGGCCGCCCCACTGGCTGAGGTGCCGCGCCCACTGGTGTGATCGGCGCGGGGCCCTCGCCGGGCGCGAGACCCAACGGATCGGCCTCGTGGCTGCCACGCGTGCTGACCTGGTCGGTCCACGCGGTGCCGTTCCAGTACCGATACTCGTAACGACCCAACGGATCAGGCAACCAACCCGCCGGATGCGACGGCTCCATGCTTCCCCCCCTTGCCGACAACGCCCGGACTCTACGCCTCGTTCGACTGCGTGCCCGCGTCTCTGGCCCGACGTTCGGCGACGTGCAACGCGGCGTCGGCGCGCCGCCGCGCCGTGCGCGCCTTGGTCTCGGCGCGTTGCGACTCGGTGACTCGACGTCGAGCGTCGGCCATTTCGGCGCGCGCGTCGGCGAGTGCGGCCTCGAGCTCTGCGACTCGTCGTTGGGTGATGTCGAGCAGGTCGTGCGCGTCGCGGCTTTCGCCCTCGACCCCTCGCATCTCGTCCTCGGCCTCCTCGACGCGCGCGCGGGCCTCGGCGAGCGCGCTCTCCGCGCGCCGCGCCGCGAGGTCGTCGCGTGCGGGTGCGGGCGGCGCTGGCTTCGGCGCACGGGAACGGCGCGGAAGTGGCGCCGAGTCATCGGCTTGGCCGAAGAAGCGGACGGCCGGCGCGAGCTCAGCCGTGAGATGGCCGCCGAGCAGATCGTCGCGCAGCGTGGCGTCGAGCGACGCCGCATCGAGGGTCGCGGCAATGCTGGCGCGGACCGCGTCGGGGCGTTCGGCGCGCCCGGCGGCCGCGTCGGTGAGTTCATCGAGGAGCGCACGTCGGGTACGGGCTGCCGAGCGCAGGTCGTCGCCCGCGTCGACGCCCGCCGCCTGGTGACGCTGGACGTCGGTACCGGCAGCAACCAGGGCCGCGAGCTGGCGGGCATGGCTGCGAGCCATCTGGTTGATGCCCCACACCGCGATGGTCGGCCGGCGGAGGGCGTGGACGTGGGCCGCGTCCGTCGGTCGACCCTCCCGCTTCAAGTCCCGGACGAGCGCTTCCCGCGTCGCGACGAACGCGTCGGGCGACGCCGCAAACAGCTCGTCGAGGCGCGAGTCGAGGTCGACAGCGTCGGGCATGGTTCCCTTCATAGCCCGCCGCACACTGGTTCCGGGGGTGGCAGCCCCACCATCGGGTGGAGGGCACCACCGTGGCCGGCCCGGGCTGGTCCTGGTACGAAGTTCGTGTGGGGGCAACTCGTTTCTGGGCGCGCGTCGTGTTGCGGAACCACTGGCGTGCCGCGCTGCTCCTCGGTGTGTTGTGTGGGTTCGCTGCTGGCGCGGCCGGCGCCGGCTGGGCGACGGCGCGCGCGACGTCGAGAGCGTTCCCCGACTTCGTTGCCGCGCACCGGACCTCAGACTTCGGGGTGTACCTCTGCGAGCACGGTCAACGGCTCAACGCCGCTTGTGCCCGCTCGATCCCGACGGATGCGCAGCGGGAAACGATCGCTGGGGTCCCCGGAGTGGCGCACGTCGCCCGAGTCTCAGCCGTGGTCGGTCAGCTGCACGTGGCGGGTCACGACCAACTGATGTTCGTGTACACGTTCGCCGACCGACCGCCGAAACTCCCCGACGGCCTCCTGTTGTCGGGCGCGACCGCGGTCCCCGCGAGGCCTGGTGACGTCGTCGTCAACGAGAGCGCCGCCAAGCAGCTCGGCGTCCGCGCCGGCGAACACGTGACCTTCACCCCGTATCTCGAAGATCAGCAAGGCGCGGCTGACAACGCGGGTGCGGCGCAGGGCCCACCGCTCGAGGGCACCGTGGTCGGTGTCGTCCGCCAACCCGGCGACCTGACCGCCAACGCTCGCGGCGCGAACCAGGCGAGCATCGCGATGTACGTGCCCCGCGAGTGGTGGAACCAGGGTTCCACCTTCTACCGCTACGGCGTGCTGTCCTCGGTGTGGCTCGACCCGGGCGCGCGGCCGTCGGTGGTCAAGCGCGGCATCGCCGACGCCGTACAGCCGAGCCGTCCGTCGTTCGAACCGGTCGACCTGGTCGACGCGTCGACGGTCGACGACGCGATCGACTTCGAGGTGTGGGCCGCGCGCGCGTTCGCGATCGTGGTCGCGCTTCTCCGCGCTGCTCCTCCTGGGTCAAGCGGTCACCCGCCAGGTCCGGCGAGAGAGTGACGACGCGAGCACGTTGCGGTCGATGGGCCTCACGCGCCGAGAATTCACGACCGCCACCGCGCTTCGGTGGCTCGCGACCGCCGCAGTCGCGCTGGTCACTGCGGCAGTCGTCCTGGTGCTGACTTCACCGATCGCGCCGATCGGTCTCGCCCGGCGCACGATCGACCACTCGACGATCCGGGTTGACGGTGTCGTGATGGTCGTCACGCTCGTCGGCGTCGCCGTGTTCGTCTGTTCGCTCGCGAGCCTGGCCGGCTGGCGCGCGGCGTCGCGTGATCGACGCGAGCGTCGGGTGTCTTCGGTGCGCTCGGTACCGTCGCTGGGACCGTCGGCGACGACCGGAATTCGAGCGACGATCCTGGGGCTGCGCCACCCGCTCCGCAGCAACACCGGTTCGGCAATTGGCGCGATCGCGCTGGTCACCATGACCGCGGTGGCGGGCGTCGCACTCGTGGCGTCGTACGACCGGCTGGTCGATCAGCCGGCTCGCTACGGCGCGCCGTGGGATGCGATTGTGGGGAACAACGCCAGTGTCGCCGAGGTGAATCAGGTGGCGACCGCCTTGGCGCGCGTCGACGGCATCGGCGCGGCCGCCGGCATCCTCGACCTCGACGAGACGTTCATCGGTCGTGAGAAGGTGCCGCTCATCAGCTTCCTGCCGGTGCGGGGTCAGGCCAAGACCGTGGGTCCCGAGATCATCGAAGGCCGGGAGCCCAGCGGCGCGGGCGAAGTCGCCCTCGGGAGCGTCTCGATGCGGCGACTCGGGCTGTCGATTGGCGATCACGTCAAGCTGCTCGCGCCGAACACGCCACTCCGGCCGGTGCCGGCTCGAGTGGTCGGTCGAGCCATCCTCAACAACACCTACGGGCTCGAACCGGGCGTCGGCGGCGTGATCGATGGTGGATGGGCGAAGCGAATCGCCGCCAAGGTCGGGTTCGAACCGGTACCGCAGCAGCTCGCGGTCCGGGTCGCCACCGACGCCGAGCGCGCTGCGGTACTGCGCGACCTGCAGCGCACCTTCCCCGAGTCGTACACACCACCGGTGCCGAGCACGAGCCTCCGGAACCTCGGTCGTCTCCGCGGCCTGCCGTGGGCGTTGATCGCGATGCTGCTCGCGTTGGCGATCGGCGTGACGCTCCACGCGCTCGTCACCGGCATCCGTCGTCGACGCCCTGAACTCGCGGTGCTGCGCGCGCTCGGCTTCACCGCGCGGAACACGCGATCGTCGCTGCTCTGGCAGGCGACGGCGTTGAGTCTCACGGCGGCGGCGATCGGACTGCCGTTGGGGATCGTGCTCGCGCGAATCGGTTGGCGGGCGATCTCGTCTGCCAACGGTGTGGAGGACAGCCTCGTCGTCTCGCTCGGGCCGACGTTCCTGGTCGTCGCGCTGGCGGTCGCCGTGCCGCTCGTGTTGGCGGTCGTCCCTGCTGTCCGCGAATCGCACCGGCACGTCGCGTCCGTGCTCCGCGTCGAGTAACGGCTTATGTGGGCGAATCCTCGGGGTGCATCCAACGCTCCTGCGCTCGGAGGTACGCGTCGCGGTCGTCACCTTTGCGGCGAAGTTCGTCGCGAATCTCATCGGTGGTCACGACGAGGAAATCGCGTCGCTCGATGGCGTCGGCGACCCGGGTCCCCGCGACCTCGGCGCCGACCATCGGCAGGTCGGGTGCGCTCAGGGGCAACTGTTCGCCGATGAATCGGATCTGCTCGAGGATGTTGGTGGCGACCCCCGCGGGGCACAGACATGAGACACCCACGCCGTACGGCAGCAGATACATGAACAGGGCTTCGGACAGCGCGACGATCGCAGCCTTGCTCGCCGCGTAGGGCGTGCGGTCATAGGAATAGTTGAGGATGCCGGCGGCTGACGCGGTGTTCACCACGTGACCGCGCCGCTGCTCCATGAGCAGGGGAAGGAAGACCTCGTTGCTCCGCACGACACCGAGCACGTTCAGGTCGAAGATGCGTTGCCACTCTTCGACGGGTATGAGCTCGGGGCGGCCGGCTACCAGCACGCCGACGTTGTTGACGACGACGTCCACGGCATCGAATTCCTCGAGCGCGCGGTCACGCGCCGCGACGAAGTCCTCGCCGCGGGCGACGTCGCACGGTTGGGAAACGGCGACGCCCCCCGTCGCGGTGATCTCGGACGCGACGGTGCTGGCCCGATCCGCGTCGATGTCGGTCACGAGCACGCGGGCGCCCCGAGCCGCAAGCTCGTGGGCGATGGCCCGGCCGATGCCGCTGCCGGCTCCGGTCACCACGCCGACGGCCCCGCGCAGCTCGAACGGTCCGAGGTCGGTCACGAACGGCACCGTACCGCCCGCTGCGCATACCGGCCACGGCCCCGGCGCCGGCCCGCTGTGTCTCCTCCTTCGACTGGTCGACTCCGCTGCGCCGTCCCGGCCACAGCCACGGCTCCGCTGCGTCTCCTCCTTCGACTGGTCGACTCCGCTGCGCCGTCCCGGCCACAGCCACGGCTCCGCTGCGTCTCCTCCTTCGACTGGTCGACTCCGCTGCGCCGTCCCGGCCACAGCCACGGCTCCGCTGCGTCTCCTAACATCGCCCGCCATGGGACGGTTGCGCCACGCGGCGCGGCTCGGGGGGGAATTCGCTTCGTACTCGGTGGTGAACCGAGCGTGGTGGGTGGTGCCACTCGTGTTGCTGCTCGCGGTGGTGGCATTGGCGGTGGTTGTGGGTCAGGCTGCCGCTCCGTACACCTTGTACACCTTGTTCTGAACCCACTGTTCTGAACGCACAGTTCTGAGTCGTACGGGGCAGATTTGGCGCCCGGGGGGACGCGTGACGCAATCCACATGGCTCGAGATCCCCGGGCCGCGACGCGTGCTCACGCACAGTCGATGGCGGCAGTTGGGCCTTCGTCTGGGGTTGCCGTTGGTGTTCGCGGGGATCCTCTGGTTGATCGATCTCTCCCTCGCGGCGCTTCTCGTCGTGGTCGCGGCGATCGCGCTGGCGGTGATCGGCGCGCTCAACCCAAAGTTGTCCTCGCGGATCGAACACGCGATGGCGCGTTTCGGTGTGTTCGTCGGTCGGGTGCTCGGCGTGGTGCTTCTCACGATCGTGAACGTGTTCGTCTTCACGCCGGTCGCCTTCCTCATGTGGCTGTTCCGCTACGACGCGCTCGCACCTGGCGTTCGTCGTGACGAGGTGTCGTTCTGGCATGCGCACTCGGGAAGGTCGTTGCCCAAGCGCCAGTTCGCCGACGAGCGTTCGCTCTGGAACCGGGTTGGCGAGTCGCGACCGCGGCGTCGGCCGATCCTCCGGGTGGCGACGGTGGTGGGTGTCGCCACGCTCATCCTCGTCGCCGATCTCGCAGGGGGCTGGATCTACGACCAGGTGAGCACCGAGACCCACGGCACCGCCGCGGTGGCCGACGACACCTTCGATCCGGCAGCACAACCGGCCATGCGCGACAGCCCATGGGCAGCCGCGGTGTTGGCCGAACAGGCCGTGCTCCCGAGCGTGAAGGATCCGTTTCTCGGGTACCGCCTGACCGACAAGGCCGGCCAGTACACCAACATCGTCAATGGAGTGCGCGCGAGCTATGAGCCGACGGGCTCGGGCGGTCGCGTTTCGGTCTGGTTCTTCGGCGCATCCGCGCTGTTCGGCGACGGCCAGCGGGATGACCACACGATCCCGTCGGAGTTCGCGGATTGGCCGAGGCCGACGGTCTCCCCGTCGAGGTCCGGAACTACGGGCGTCCGGGGATCGCGATGTGGCAGGAGCTCGAACTGTTCGAACAGATGGTGTCCTCCGGTCAGAAGCCGGACCTGGTGGTGTTCTACGACGGGTTCAACGACCTCGCGTGGCAGATGAACGTCAGACTCTCGCCGCAACCCGACAACATCTACGACTCGACCGTGGGGCAGGCCGCCGAGACCAGCACCATCGACACCAACGCGACTGCCAAGCGGCCCGCGATTCCCGTGACGACCGACTCGGGGACGACCTTCTCGGATGTCACGCAGGCGTACTGGGATCAGAGCGCGTCGCACCACGTCTACGACGCGATGCACGACCTCATCGTGGGTTCCGACGCGCCGAAGGTCCAGTTCGCCAAGGGTGTGCAACAGCGCGAGACCAGCGACGTGCCGGCGTCGGACGAGAGCCTCCAGGCGGCGAAGAATGCGGTGTCCATCCAGTCGCGGGCGGCGAAGTTGGCCACCGCGGTCGCGAGGTCGGTCGGTGCCGACGCGTCGTTCTACTGGCAGCCCAACGTGTTCACCAAGCGACTGTTGCCGGACGAGCAGGCCTATCTCGGTCTGGGCTCGTACGAACCCGCTCGCTGGGATCCGGCCGTCCGTGAGGCGCGCACCATGCTGAAGAAGACGCCGTTCGTCGACCTCGGCGCGGCGCTCGACAGCGCCACTGAGCCCGTGCTCTGGGACTTCGTACACACCAACGAAGTGGGTGCGCGTCTCTCCGCGGAGGCGATCTACGCGCACGTGCACCAACAGTTGCAGCAACGGGTCGACGAAGGCACCGCGCGATGAAGATCCTCGGGATCAGCGCGTTCTACGACGATTCCGCGGCCGCGCTCGTGGACGACGGCGAACTGATCGCGGCTGCGCAAGAGGAGCGTTTCACCCGCAAGAAGCACGACGCCGCGTTTCCGGAACATGCGATCGCGTACTGCTTCCAACGCGGAGGCATCGGACACGACGGCGTTGACGCGGTCGTCTACTACGACAAGCCGATCACGACGTTCGTGCGATTGCTCAAGACGTACCTCCGTGTCGGTCCGAAAGGGATCCGGTCGTTTTCGGCGGCGATGCCGGCCTGGACGCGCGAGAAACTCTGGATTCCCTACGAGATCGAACGCGGGCTGCAGCGCATCGGATCCCGGATGCCGAAGGACCTGTGGTTCACCGAGCACCACGAGAGCCACGCGGCGAGCGCGTTCTTCCCGTCGCCGTTCGAGCACGCGGCGATCCTCACGTTCGACGGTGTGGGTGAATGGGCGACGAGCAGCATGGGAGTCGGGCGGGGGAACGAGATCGAACTCCAGCGCCAACTCAACTTCCCGAACTCGCTGGGCCTCCTCTACTCGGCGTTCACCTACTTCTGTGGCTTCCGGGTGAACTCCGGCGAGTACAAGCTCATGGGCCTGGCGCCGTACGGCAAGCCGGCCTACGTGGACCGGATCTTCGACCACCTGATCGACCTGCGATCTGACGGCTCGTTCCGCATGGAGATGAAGTACTTCAACTATCTCTCCGGGCTCACGATGACGAACCGTCGGTTCGCCGATCTGTTCGACGGACCCCCGCGCACGCCCGAGTCCGAGATCACCTCGCGCGAACTCGACCTCGCGGCGTCGATCCAGGTGGTGACCGAGGAGATCGTGTTGACGATGGCCCGCGCGTGCGGCGAACGCGACCGGGGAGCGCAACGCGTGCCTTGCCGGTGGGGTTGCGCTGAACTGCGTGGCAAACGGTCGACTGATGCGCGAAGGTCCGTTCGAGCGCATCTGGATCCAGCCGGCTGCCGGTGACGCCGGGGGTGCGGTGGGCGCAGCGCTGTACGGATGGCACCAGATCCTCGGCAATCCGCGGACGGCGGATGGTGTTCACGACCGCATGCAGGGCGCCTACCTCGGTCCTCGGTTCTCCTCCGACGAGGTGGCGACGTGGCTCGACGCCCAGGGCTACCCGTACGAACGCCTGGAGGGGGTGACCCGTGCGCAGCGCATCGCCCGATCGATCGCCGACGGTGAGGTTGTCGGTCTGATGCAGGGGCGGATGGAGTTCGGCCCGCGTGCGCTCGGTCACCGATCGATCGTCGGCGATGCGCGGTCGCCGGCCATGCAGTCGATCATGAACCTGAAGATCAAGTACCGCGAGTCCTTCCGTCCGTTCGCGCCCGCGGTCCTCGACGACCAGGCCAGCAAGTACTTCGAAATCGAGCCGGGTACCGAGTCGCCCTACATGCTGCTCGTCGCCGACGTCCGACCCGAGCTGCGCGTCGACGATGCGCCCGAGCACGGGACCGATCTCCGAACGTGGGTCAACGAGATCCGCTCGACCATTCCCGCGGTCACCCACGTCGACTACTCGGCTCGGTTGCAGACCGTCGCACGCGAGACGAGTCCGGAGTTTCACGCGATCATCGAGGCGTTCGACGAACTCACGGGGTGTCCCGTCGTCATCAACACGTCGTTCAACGTGCGGGGCGAGCCCATCGTGTGCACCCCCGAAGACGCCTACCGCTGTTTCATGCGCACCGAGATGGACACCCTCGTGTTGGAGGACTGTGTCCTCTCCAAACGTGAACAACCCGAGTTCGCTGACACGGCAGATTGGGAAGTCGATTTCGTCCTCGACTGACCTCCGTCACGTACCCGCGCTGGACGGCCTGCGTGGTCTCGCCGTCGCGGGCGTGTTGCTGTTCCATGCCGACCACCTGGCCGGCGGGTTCCTCGGTGTCGACCTGTTCTTCACGTTGTCGGGGTTCCTGATCACGACGCTCCTCCTGCAGGAGGTGGCGCGGACGGGCGGCATCAAGCTCGGCGCGTTCTGGGCCCGGCGTGCCCGCCGCCTGCTCCCGGCCCTGCTGGCGCTGCTCGTGGCCGTCGCCCTGTACGCGACGGTGTGGGCGAGGCCCGACGAGCTCGGAGTGATCCGCGGTGACGCGTTCGCGACGATCGGCTACGTCGCGAACTGGCACTCGATCTTCGCCGGTCACGGCTACTGGGACCTCTTCGCCACTCCGTCGCCGTTGCGGCACACGTGGAGCCTCGCGATCGAGGAGCAGTTCTACGTGTTCTGGCCGCTGCTCGTCCTGCTGCTCGTGGCGCCGATCCGTTCGGCACGCCGGCGCACGCCGGCGCTCTGCGCGTTCGCGCTCACCCTCGCGGTCGCGTCGCTCGTGTGGATGGGCATGCTCTACCGGCCGGGTCACGACCCACAGCGCGGTGTACCTCGGCACCGACACGCGGGTGGGTTCGATCCTCCTGGGTGCAGCGTTGGCCGCGTTCCTCGTGTGGCGAGGTCCGTTGCGCGGTCACGTGGCTCGTCGCGTGCTCGAAGGCGTCGCGATCATTGCCGTGTCGGCGCTGGTCTGGGCCTGGATCACGGTCAGCGGCGGCGACACCATGCTCTACCGGGGAGGGTTCGCGCTGTTCGCGCTCTGCGCGGTGAGTGTCATCGCGACCGTCGTCCACCCCGTTCCTGGTCCGGTCGCGCGTGCGTTGTCGTTCGCGCCGCTGCGTTGGCTCGGGTTGATCAGCTACGGCCTCTATCTCTGGCACTGGCCCGTGTATCTCGTGTTGACTCCGTCGCGAGCGGGGGTCGACGGCTGGGCGCTGGTCGCAGTGCGGATCGCGGTCAGCCTGGCCATCGCGATCGCCTCGTACTTCCTCGTCGAGATGCCCGTTCGTCGCGGCGTGTGGTCGGGTTGGCGCATCCGCGTGCTCACACCCGTCGTCGCGACGGCCGCCGTGCTGGCGGTGATCCTCGCGACCGCGGGCGCGGTGTCGCGGCCGGCCGCATCGGCGGGTGCAACCACAGCCGCGGTGGTGCCGATGCCGTCGAGCGCGGCGCCCGGGTCGTTGCGGGTCTTGGTCGCCGGCGACTCGGTTGCATACCACTTGGGGGAGAGCTTCCAGCGGCTCGATCCGGAATTGGGCTTCACCACCGCCAACGTCGCGTTCGACGGCTGTGCGCTCGAACACGGCGCGACCGCGGCCCGCTACTTCGACGGCACCGATGTCCCGTTGGACGGGCACGACTGCAGCGCCGGCTGGGTGGATGCCGTGAGCCGTTGGCGTCCCGACGTCGTGGTCCTCGTGCTCGCGGGCCAGGTGCTCGGTGACTGGCAGATCGACGGCTCGTGGTCGCACCTCTGTGACCGCAGCTATGACAAGTGGTACGGCCGGCAGATCGCCGACGGCGCGGCGATCCTCGCCGCTCAGGGCGCGGCGCGTGGTCATGATGACACCGGCGTCGTCGACGTTGCCGTGGGGGCCCCCGGCCCTGAACCAACGCATCGGGTGCCTGGGACGCCTGGAACACGCGCTGGCCCCGGGCACATCCATCCCTCAGCACGATCGATCTCAACGCGCTCGTCTGCCCCCACGGGCACTGCCGCAATCAGATCGACGGTGCGGTCCTGCGTCCTGACGGCGTCCACTTCGAAGGCGCCGGCGCCGACGTGGCGACCCGGTGGATCGCCCCGCGACTCCGGGCGCTGGTGCCCGACCCCGGCACGATTGCTCCGATTCTCGCGGTTCAGCCGCTCTCGTAGAAGACGCGTTCCACGACGCGCCGGCGCGGTCGCGTCACCCGCCGGTAGTCGTCGCGCAACGTGATCCGCGGCTGGTGCACGTATCCGAGGAGGAGCGCGAGGCGCTCCAGCTCGACGCGGTCTCCGGGAAGCGCGTCCGACGGACTCGCGCTCTGCAGGTAGCACCGCGTTGCGGGCGCGCTCGCAGAACCGGTACGCGGCTTCGAGCACGTCGGCGTCGTCCGAGCCGAGGAATCCGGAGGCGCGGAGCTGCTGCAGGGCACTGATCGTGCCCGGTGTACGCAACTCGGGTCGGGCCCCGCCGTGGACGAGTTGCAACAGCTGCACGGTGAACTCGACGTCAGACATCGAACCGCGTCCGAGTTTGAGGTGGAACTGTGGGTCCTCGCCGGGAGGGATGCGTTCGCGTTCGACTCGAGCCTTCATCCGCCGGACTTCGCGCACGTCGTCGTCGGCGAACGGTTGCCCGTACACGAACCCGTCCGCGAGCGTGCAGAACCGGGCACCGAGAGCGGAATCACCGGCGACGAAGCGCGCCTTGGTGAGGGCCTGCCGCTCCCAGGTGAGGCCCCACTGCTCGTAGTACGCGGCGAAGCCGCCGATGGATCGTGCGAGCGGCCCCTCGTTGCCTTGTGGTCTGAGTCGAGCGTCGATCCGGAACGTCTGTCCTTCCACGGTGGTGGCGCCGATCTCCTGCACCAGTTGGGTGGCGACGTTTTCTGCCTCATGGAAGGCGTCGGCGTCGTCACCTTCGTACACGAACATCACGTCGATGTCCGACGCATAGGACAGTTCCGCGCCGCCCAGGCGGCCCATCCCGATCACCGCGAACGGAAGCCCGGGTCGGAGGAGATGCGAGCGCGGCCTCGAGGCATGCCTCGGCGAGCACGGTGAGCTCGCGTTCCGTGGCCTCCAGCCGCGCGTACCCGAGAAGGTCGCGGGTCGCGATCCGCAACAACTCGCGGCGCTTGAACCGACGGAGCCCCTCACGACGCTGCTCCTCGTCGCCGCGCCACTCCAGGGTGTCGAACGCGTCGGCCATGAGCTCCTCGCGCGAGAACTCGATCGCGAGCGCGTCGTCGTCGTCGAGCGCGTCGACGAACTCGGGATGGCGGCGGAGGGCCTCGCCGACGATCCGGCTCGAGCCCAAGAGGTGACACGCGCGTTCGGCTGCGCCCGGCGCGTCCCGGAATGTCACCGCGAGAGAAGCGGAACGGGCCGGTCCTTCGGCGAGTCGACGCAGCTGGAGGAGCCCGAGATCAGGGTCCGGCGTCTCCGACAGCCATTCGAGGATGACCGGCAACAGTTCCTGCATCAACCGCGAGCGCCGGGTCAGGCCGTCGGCCAGCTCGCGGACCGCGGCCCGGGTACGTTCGACGTCGGTGAAACCGAACGCCGCCAGCCGTTCTTCGGCGGCTTGCGGCGACAGCGGTCCGGTGCCGGCCAGGGTTTCGAGCAGCGGCGCAAAGAACAGCCGCTCATGGATGCTGCGAACGGCAGGCGCTGGTGTTCGCGGTGCTCGGCCTCGAAGCGCTCGAGTGCAGTGCGCTCCGGACTGTCGCGATAGCCGAGCACCCGCGCCAGGCGAGTGCGAGCGTTCTCATCGGATGGGATCGTGTGCGTCTGCTGCTCGTCGTAGAGCTGGATCCGGTGCTCGACGTCGCGGAGAAACCGGTAGGCGCGGTCGAGGCGGTCGGCGTCCGGGCGATCGACGTAGCCGCCGCCCGCGAGCTCGTGCAGCGCGTCGACGGTCGTCGGCGAACGAACGGAGTCGTCGCTGCGACCGTGCACCAACTGGAGCAGTTGTACCGCGAACTCGATGTCACGGATGCCGCCACGACCGCGCTTGAGCTCGCGCTCGGTCAACCCTTGACGCTTGGTGATGTCCTCGGCTCGTTCCTTCATCGCACGGATTTCGCGGATGGCGTCGGGATCGAGCATCTCCGGCCACACGCGCGGCGTGACGAGCGCCATGAACCGGTCGCCCAACCGATGGTCGCCCGCAACCGGTCGGGCCTTGATGAGGGCCTGGAACTCCCACGTGCGGGCCCAGTTGTCGTAGTACGACTCGTAGCTCTCGACGGTGCGGGTGAGCGGCCCCGAGCGCCCCTCGGGCCGGAGGTTGGCATCGGTCCGGAAGACGACGCCGTCCTCGGTCGGTGATGTCATCGTCGTGAGGACGGCGCGGGCGGCGCGGTCGGCGGCGTCGGCGGGGCCATCGTGGACGAAGAGGACGTCGATGTCGCTGGCGTAGTTCAGCTCGCGTCCGCCGAGTTTCCCCATGCCGATCACGGTGAAGTCGACGTCGGCGCCCACGATCGCCAGTGCACCTTCGAGGCAGATCTGCGCGAGACCGGCGAGCTCGCGACCGACCGCGGGCATGTCGGCGACGCCGAGGAGATCGCGCGCCGCGATGCGCAGCAACTCACGCCGCTTCCATCGACGCAACGCGCGTGCATCACGCTCCGGGTGGGCGAACCAACTGTCGCGGTAGGTGTCAAGACCGCGTTCCCGAGAGAACTCTTCCGGAGTTCGGAGCGGATCGAGCAGCGTCGGGTCGGCGATGGACGCCGACGACAACGAACGTGACGCGCACGCGAGTGCGACGAAGCCGTCGCGCAAGAGCGGGAGCGCGACCAGCTCCTCGGCGAGGCCGGGGTGAGTCTCGACCGCCCGCTCGAGCATCGTGCGCGCGGTCACGCGTCGGCCGAACGCTCGATCGCCGCGACGATGTCGGCGGACTCGAGGAGTGCGCCGACCCCCTCCAACATGTACGCAGTGTCGCGTATCCTGGCGCGGTGCCCCGTCTTCGCCTCGCTGCCGCTCAGCTCGATCTCGTGGTCGGTGATCTCGATGGCAACGTCGATCGCATGTTCGAGGCCTACGAGCGGGCCGATGCCGCCGGATGCGACCTCGTCGCGTTCCCGGAGCTCTCCGTCACCGGGTATCCGCCCGAGGACCTCCTCCTCCGGCCCGCGTTCGTGGCTCGGGCCGGCGAGGCGCTCGAGAAGCTCGCCGCGCGCACCGGCAACACCGCGGCGATCGTCGGCTACCCCGAAGCGGGCCGCGACCTGTCGAATGCCGCCGCACTGTGCGCGAATGGACGCGTCCTGGGCGTGTACCGCAAGCACCTGTTGCCGAACTACGCGGTGTTCGACGAGCAACGCTATTTCGCGCCGTCAACGGTCGACGGACCACTGTTCGTCGTCGCCGGAGTCCGCGTCGCCATCTCGATCTGCGAAGACGCGTGGAGCCCGAATGGTCCCATCATCACGCAGGCGGCGGGGGGTGCGGAACTGGTCGTCAACATCAATGCCTCACCGTTCTACGCCGGTCGTCTCCACGAGCGCGAAGCGATGCTCGCGACGCGCGCGGCCGACGCGTCGGTGCCGGTCCTCTACGTGAATCTCGTGGGTGGGCAGGACGAGCTCGTGTTCGACGGCGCGTCGATGCTGTTCGACGAGAGCGGTCGTCTGGTCGCGCAAGCACGGACAATTCGCGGAAGACCTCCTTGTCGTCGACGTCGACGTTCGCCCTGCGTTCCGTCGTCGTCTCCTCGACCCGCGGGCGTTCCCGGGCCGCCGCGCTCCCCGAGGTCGCGGTGAGCGAGGCGCGCCTCGGTGAACGGCACGAGGAACCCCGGATCGAGCCGTTGCTCCCCCCGGTGCACGAGGTCTACGAGGCGTTGGTCCTCGGGACGCGCGACTACGTCGGCAAGAACGGCTTCACCGATGTCGTGATCGGTCTCTCGGGTGGAATCGACTCGTCGTTGGTCGCGGCGATCGCAGTCGACGCCCTCGGCGCCGAGCACGTGGTCGGCGTCTTGATGCCGTCCCGGTATTCGAGCGATCACAGCGTGACCGACGCCGACACGTTGGCCGCCAACCTCGGGATCCGGACCATCACCGTGCCCATCGAAGAGGCGCACTCGGCCTTCCTCGACATGCTGGCGGAGACGTTCTCCGGCACGCAGCCCGGCCTTGCCGAGGAGAACCTCCAGGCCCGGGTGCGCGGCACCATCCTCATGACCATGTCGAACAAGTTCGGGTGGATGGTGCTCACGACGGGCAACAAGAGCGAGATCGCCACCGGGTACTCGACGCTCTACGGCGACATGGCCGGCGGGTTCTCGGTCATCAAGGACGTGCCGAAGATGCTGGTGTACGCGCTGTCGCGTGACCGGAACGAACGGGCACTGCGCCCGCTGATCCCGGACTCGGTCCTGGAGAAGGCACCGAGCGCAGAGTTGCGTCCGGACCAGAAGGACTCCGACTCGCTCCCGGAGTACGACGTGCTCGATCCGATCATCGAAGGGTACGTCGAAGACGATCTCTCCATCGCCGAGCTCGAAGCGGCCGGCTTCGATGCCGACACCGTGCGGCGGGTCGCGCAGTTGGTTGATCGGAACGAGTACAAGCGGCGCCAGGCACCTCCCGGCGTTCGGGTTTCACCCAAGGCCTTCGGCAAGGACCGCCGCCTCCCGATCACCAATCGCTGGCCCGGGTAGCTCGGCGGACCGTGCATCGCCGCTTCGCCGCCGAAGCGGCGCTCATCGGCGCGGCGTTGCTGTACGGCGTCACGTTCCCGCTCGTCCACGACGCGCTCGAGGACATCACCCCGTTCGCCTACCTCCTCGGGCGTTTCGGCATCGCCACGCTGATCCTCATGCCGGTCGCGCTTCCTGCGCTCCGTCAGCGAGGATCGGAGCGTCGCATGCTCGTGCGCGCCGGTCTGACCGCGGGTGTGATCCTGTTCGGTGGGTACGCGACGCAGACCGTCGGATTGCAGTACACGTCCCCGTCGACGTCTGCATTCATCACCGGCCTCTACGTGATCATCACGCCCGTGATCGAGTCCATGATCAGTCGACGACCGCCGCGGGTCCCCGTGGTGGCGGGAATCCTCGTTGCCACCGTCGGCCTCTACCTTCTCACCGGTGCCGACGTGCATCTCGGGCGGGGCGAGGCGTTCACCCTCGCGTGCGCGGTGTTGTTCGCGTTCCACATCGTCTACGTCGGTGCGTACGCGAACCTGCTACGACCGGTGCAGTTCACCGCGTTGCAGATCGGCGCGGTCGCCTTCCTCTCGATCGCGCCCGCGGGCGCACAGGGAGTCGGGTCGTTGAGCACGCTTGCGGTGTTCGCGGTCGTGTTCACGGGCGTGGCGTGCTCAGCGCTGGCGCTCCCGCTGCAGATCTGGGGACAGCGCCGTATCCCGGCGACTCGCGCCGCGCTGATCCTGCTCGCGGAGCCGGTGTTCGCGGGGGTCGCTGGGTATGTGAACGGCGAACGTCTGGGCCCGATCCGGCTCGTCGGCGCGGCCACGATCATGGTGGGGATCGGGATCTCCGAGTTCTGGCCCCGCCGTCCGGTGCCCATCACCGGGGCCCGCCGTGACAGTGTGACCCCGTGAAGGGAAGAAGCGCATGAGCGGCACGGCGACCCAGGTCGGGATCGTGGAGTGGGCCCACCGCACCGAGAGCGCCCGGACCGCGGAGATGCGGTTGTCGGCGCTGCTGGGCGGCTGGGTGCCCCGGGTGCACCCGACGTCGGCCAAGCTGCTACTGGCCCGCCACGCTCGGCACTTCGCCTGGCACGCGGAGCTGTGGGACGGGCTCGTACCGGTTCTGCACGACCGGACGGAGGAGTCCGGCATCACGGAGCCGACACTCCAGGATGCCGCTGCCGCGCTGGGCGCCGTGACCGAACCGCGGGGGGTCTACGACGACGTGCTGCCGCTCGTCGTGGCCGCGTACCGCGGCTGGTCGGCGCAGGCGACACCGATCGCCGAACGGCCGGTCATGCGGATTCTCGACCTGGTGCTGCGGGACCTCGACTTCGACGCCCAGGAAGGCCACGACCTGTTCTCCCGAAGCTGATTCCGGCGGGTTCCGGGGCGGGGCGCTTGACTGGGCCGGTATCGTGGAACGGCAACAACAGCAACATTCGTGGGCTCGAGTTCACTACCAAGGGGTCGCTGGGTGGCGAAGGAGCGTGTCGAGCGCGACGAGGAAGATCTCGTTCGCCTGTATCTCACCGACATCGGCCAGTATCCGCTGCTGACGAAGGACGACGAAGTTCGTCTCGCCCAGCAGATCGAGCAGGGCAATTCCGCTCGGGAAGAGTTGCTCGCCGGTGGCAAGGCCCTCACCCCCACCAAGAAGCGCGAGCTGCGACGCGGAGCCCGTCTGGGTGACGACGCGCAGCGCACGTTCGTGCAGTCGAACCTGCGCCTCGTCGTGTCGATCGCCAAGAAGTACCAGGCTTCGGGCCTGCCGCTCCTCGATCTCATCCAGGAGGGCAACCTCGGCCTGATGCACGCGGTCGAGAAGTTCGACTGGCGGAAAGGGTTCAAGTTCTCGACCTACGCCACGTGGTGGATCCGCCAGGCGATCACGCGTGGCATCGCCAACACCGGTCGCACCATCCGGCTCCCGGTCCACGCCGGCGACACGCTCGCCCGACTGCAGAAGGCGCGCTCGCGCCTGGAGCTGAAGCTCGGACGTCCGGCGACGCTGTCCGAGCTCTCGATCGAAGTCGAGATGCCCGAGGACAAGGTCACGGAGGCGCTTCGGTTCGCGGCGGAGCCACTGTCGCTGTCGGAGCCGCTGCGGGAAGACGGCGACGCCGAACTCGGCGACATCGTCGAGGACCGTTCGGCGGAGTCCCCGTTCGAGGTCGCCGCGACGGCGTTGCTGCCCGACGAGATCGAGAAGCTGCTCGCCCCGCTCGACGAGCGGGAGCGTCAGATCCTGGCGTTGCGCTTCGGGCTCGACCGGGGCGAGCCGCGGACGCTCGAGGAGGTGGGGGAGCACTTCAACCTCACTCGCGAGCGCATCCGCCAGATCGAGGCTCGGGCCATGAGCAAGCTGCGTCACCCCTCGGCCGACACCGGCGCCCGCGACCTCCTCGCCGTCTGACGCCCGACTCCCCTCGCTCTCGCCTCCGCAACTCCCCTCCGCAACTCCCCTCCGCAAAAGGTAGCGATTCGTTTCACTCCTGAAACAGATCGCCACCTTTTGGTGAGGTGTGGGCAATTGGCGGAGGTGGCAGGAATCGAACCCACCGGACGGGGTGTACCCATCCCACTCGTTTTGAAGACGAGGGAGGCCACCAGACCTCGTTCACCTCCGTCGTCAGTCTGACACCCCGCGTCGTTCGATTGCTCCGCCCGACCCGACCGCCTACGCTGCGAGTGATCTTCGAGCTGCGCGACTGAACGGGGAGTCCACCATGAAGAAGCTGCTCATCATCCTCATCCTGGCTGCGATCGGGATCGCGGTGGTCAAGAAGGTCCGCGAAGCCTGATCTCGACGCTGCGTCACGTTCCCGGGCCCGCTTCGGCGGGTCCGGTTTCGCGCCCGGCCATTTTTTCCTCTTGACGCTCGACGCGCCGCGTCGTACGTTGCCACTTCACTTTCCTCTGCACTTCCTCCCGTCGACGGCGCGCGATCGCGCGCCCCGGGAGGAAGGTTGCCTCCGTGCTCCTCGCGTTGTGGTCTCCGAAGGGTGGCTCCGGCACGTCTGTCGTCGCCGCCGCATGCGCGCTCGTCCTGGCGCGTGACCTCGGCTCGTCGGGTGGTGTCCGTATCGCCGACCTCGGGGGTGATCAGCCGGCGATCTTCGGCGCGGGCGCCGATCCCGAACTCGGCCTGCTCGACTGGCTGAGCGCCGGACCCGAGGCCCCGACCGAAGCGCTCGATCGCCTTCTGGTCGAGGTGGCGCCGGGGATCGGCCTGCTGCCGCGCGGCGGAACGAACCGCGTGCTCACGCCGGTTGCCGCCGCCGAGGCCGGTGCCGCGCTGGCCGTCGCCCTCCGCGACGGTCGGGTCCCCACCCTGGTCGACTGTGGGCCGCGGCCGAACCGGCAGCTCGCGCGGTGGTCGAGGTCGCCGACGTCGCCGTCGTCGTGATCCGCGGCTGCTATCTCGGGCTCCGGCGTGCCGTGCATTCACCGGCATTGGCGCGCACCGTCGGGGCCGTCCTCGTGGAGGAGCCGGGGCGTTCGTTGTCTGCCCACGACGTGTCCGAGGTGCTCGGCGTTCCGGTCCTGGCCCGGGTCCCGGTCAAGGCTTCGGTCGCCCGCGCGGTCGATGCCGGCGTGCTGGCGTCGCGGCTGCCCGATCACCTGGCCCGCCCGGTGGCCGGCCTGCTCCAGCGCGCGGGCGCGGCCGTCGGGCGTCGGGGTGCCGCCGCATGACTCTCGCCGCCATTTCGGAGACGTCGCCGGGTACCGATGTCGCATTGAAGCAACGTGTCCATCGTCGCCTCGTCGACGAGGGCGCTGATGAACGCTCCGCGCCGGGCGATCAGGCCCTCCGGGTCCGGCTGGCCGAGTTGTTACGCGATGAGCAGCCGCTCCTTGCCGCGGGCCGCTTCGAGCTGCTCCTCGACGAGCTCACGGACGAGGTTGTCGGGCTCGGAGCCTTGGAACCGCTGCTGAACGATCCGACCGTCACCGAGGTGATGATCAACGGTCCGGGGAAGGCCTACGTCGAACGGCACGGCCGGTTGGAGCCAGTGGTGTTGGGGCTCGATGCCGCGGCAATCGTGCATCTCGTCGAACGCGTCGTCGCGCCGTTGGGACTCCGGCTCGACCGCGCGTCGCCGATGGTCGACGCGCGCCTTGCCGACGGTTCGCGCCTGCACGCGGTGATCCCTCCGCTCGCGGTTGACGGTCCCTGCGTCACCATCCGACGGTTCGGGGCGCGAGCGGTCGGGCTGGAGGAGTTCCACCTCGGGGAGGCTGCTGCTGCTTTCCTGACGTGGGCCGTCGGCGCGGGGTGGAACCTGTTGGTCGCGGGTGCGACGAGCGCGGGCAAGACCACGCTGCTCAATGCGCTGTCGCAGTCGATCCCCCACGCGGAGCGCGTCGTCACGATCGAAGAGACGGCCGAACTCCGGCTGGCGCAGCCCCACCTCGTGCGACTGGAAGCACGTCCGCCGAACGCGGAGGGCGTCGGGGGTGTGACCGTGCGAGAACTGGTGCGGGCAGCACTTCGGATGCGACCTGATCGACTCATCGTCGGTGAAGTGAGGAGTGGCGAGGCACTCGACATGCTCCAGGCTCTGAACACCGGTCACGACGGGTCGATGTCCACCATTCACGCCAACGGCACCGCCGATGCGCTGGCCCGACTCGAGACGCTGGTGCTCCTGGCGGATTCGGGGCTTCCGCTCGCGGCGGTGCGGGCTCAGGTGATCGCGAGCGTCGACGCGGTCGTCTTCGTGGCGCGCGCGTGCGGGCGGCGTACGGCGGGTCGAGGGAATCGCGGAGATCGACGCCCGCGGCGCGGGTGGCGTGCGGGCGATCTTCGAACGATCGGGGAACGAACTGGTGCCGATCGGTCGTCCCGCGCGTGCTGCCCGACGACCCGAAGCCGCGGACCCCGACGAGATGTGGTTCCGGTGGTGACGCTGGTGCTTGCGATCGTGGGGCCACTCGTGTGCGCGGCGTTGCTCACTGCGGGCCACCGCGCCGCGGCGGCGGACCGGGTCCGGGCACTCGGTCCGCCGCGGCGGTGGCGTCTTCCCGCGCGTGTCCGACGCGCCGCTCACGCGTGCGCTGTTCGACGCCGACGTCGCACTCGAACCGGAACAGGCGGTGGAATACGGCGCGATCGGAGTGGTCGGCGTCGGAGTGTTCGTCGCCGCTTTCGCGCCGGTCATGGCACTGCCCGCGGCCCTCGGCGCGTTGGTCGCGGGCCCCGTCGCGCTCCGTTCGGCGCGCTCCCGTCGCGAGCGCCGATTCGCGGTCGGGCTGCCCGCGCGCCTTCGAACAGGTCGCGGCAGAGCTCCGTGGCGGCGGGACGGTGGCGGCAGCGGTGGAACGACTGGCGAGGCCCGACGCACGGAGTGCGGTCGCGGTCGATTTCCGGCGGGTACACGTTCGCACCCAACTGGGACTCCCGCTGGCCGACGCGCTGGCCGGGTGGCCGCCGGAGCACGACGTCCCGGGAGTGCGAGCCGCCGCCGGTGCGCTGTCGGTGGCCGCGGCGATGGGTGGTCGAGCGGCCGACGCGATCGACGGTCTCGCGGCGTCGCTGCGACATCGGCTCGACGCCGCAGCTGAAGCACACGCGCTGTCGGCGCAAGCTCGACTCTCGGCGCTGGTCGTCGGCGCCGCGCCGCTCGGGTACCTGGCGTTCTCGAGTCTTGTCGATCCGGGTTCGGTCACGGTGCTCGTCGCGACCGGCGATCGGGCGGGTCTGTCTCGTCGTCGGGCTCGCGCTCGAAGCGTCTGGCCGCGCTGTGGATCCGACGCATCGTGCGGTCGTCCACATGACCGGGTCGACGATGTTCCTGGTGCTCGGCGTCGCGTGGGGCGTCATCGTCGCCGTGCCGGTCGTCGGCCGGGCACGGCGAATCGCGCCGGTCGAGCGTGCGGGTGTTCTCGCCGCGGTGCCGGCGGCGAGCGGCGATCCCCGCGTGGGCGGGTGGTCCTGGAGTCGGGCCGTGCTCGAAGTCGGGCTGCGGCCACTCCGGGCGGGCGCAGTCGGGCGAATCCTGGCGACGATCACCACGCGTCGCCGGGGCCGGCGCGGTCGACGCGGCGCGGGCGAAGGATCTGCCGGTCGTCCTCGACCTGCTCGGCGTCGCGGTCGGCGCCGGCTGCACGCCGTACCTGGCGGTCGACGTGGCGGTGCGATGGTCCCCACCTTCCGTCGCCGGCATCGCTCGCCGCGGTACTGCGCTCGTGCGCGCTCGGGGTGAGCTTCGAGGCTGCCCTCGATGACGCCGCTCGCACGACGCCACTCCTTCGTCCCTTGTGTGACGCGCTCCTCGCGTCAGATCGACTCGGCGCTCCGGTGGGTCCGGTGCTCGCCCGTCTCGCGGCCGAGGAACGCACCGCGTTGCGCCGTCGGGCCGAGGCGCACGCCCGCCGCGTGCCCGTCCGCCTGCTCTTCCCGCTGGTCTTCCTCGTGCTCCCTGCGTTCGTGCTGCTCACGGTGGTGCCGGGTCTGGCCGCCGGTCTCGGCCGGCTGTGAGCCCGCGTGGATCCGATCTCCCCCCGCCCTTCCCCGTACCTGGAACTACGAGGAGGTTTGCCATGTTCCGTCGGTTTGTTGCCCGCGTGTGGGTGTGGAGGATGGTGCCGGGTGAGTCCGGCCAGTCCACCGCCGAGTACGCCCTGGTGATCCTCGGCGCGGTCGCGATCGCGACTGTGCTCATCACCTGGGCGACAGGGAGCCACGCGATCTCGGGGCTGTTCGACACAGGTGATCGGCAAGGTGCTTCCGTCGTGACGGGGCGTCGGAGGTTCCCCCACGCGCGGCGTGGGGGAACCGCGCGCCAGGGGCGCGACGATTGCGAACGCGGTCAGGCCACGGTCGAGTTCGCGTTCGCTCTTGCCGCTGGTCGTGTTCGCGATGTTGGCGATCATCCAGGTCGGATTCGTGGTCCGCGACCAGTTGGGAGTGGTCCACGCGGCGCGCGAAGCGGCACGGGCGGCGAGCGTCGATCCTGATCCGGGCCGCGCCGTTCGGGCTGCACACCGCACGTTGCCGGGTGCGGACGTCGACGTCGGTGCGCGTCCCAAGGTCGGCGGTGAGATCAGCGTGACCGTGCACTACACGTCGGTCACCGACCTCCCGCTCGTCGGGCGTGCTGTTCCCCGACCCCGACCTGCACGCGACGGCGGTGATGCGGGTGGAGCGGTGACCGACCGCGGCGGCGACGTTCGGAACGCGGCGCGGTCTCGATCGTGATGCTGGCCGTACTCGTGTCGGGTTGGTGCTGGCGATGGCCGCGGCGCGGCTCGGGGGCGCGCTCGTCGGCCGCGCCCGGGCCGACGCCGCGGCCGACGCCGCCGCCCTGGCCGCTGCCGATCGGCTCGCGCTCGGTGACGGTGGTGACGCGGCGGAGCGCGGCGGCGCACGAGACCGCGGCGACCAACGACGCCCGGCTCGTCGTCGTGCGCGTGCTCCGGGACGAGTGCCGAGGTCGTCGTCGAGGTCGACGTCCCCGCGTGGGGTGCGCTCTTCGGGCCGGTCCGGGGTCGGGCCAAGGCCGAGGTGCGGCCCGAGTGCGTGGTCGATCTCGTCGGCTGCTGAGCCGCCCTGCCGGTCAGCCCGTGACCGTCACCGGGAACTTCGCCGTCTTCGCCGGCGGGACGCCGCCCTCGAAGGACCGCGCGTACGCAAGTTCCAACGTCGTCTTCCCGGTCTTCGCCGCGTGGAAGGTGAGTTCCTGCGTCCCCGGCGCGCCGGGCCGGCTTTCGCCTGCTTCACCGGCGACCTGTCGGCTCGACACGAACTCGACGCCGGCGTCGTCACCTGCCGTCCAGGAATAGCCGGTGCTCGGGTTCGCGGGGAGCGCGATCACGAACTCGTCACCGTCAACGACGGTGATCGAGTCGCCCTGGTGATAGACGGTCGGCGCACTGCTGGCGGGCGCGTCATCGCCCCACGGTACGAGGACCACGGTCACGAGCAGCCCGACACCGATCGTGACCAACACCACCAACGCGATCCACCGCCGTCCGGTCATGAGCGGGAAATCTAGGAGACGAAGCGGAGCGGTTGCCGGAGGCGGGACGGCGAAGCGGAGTCGACCAGTTGGCGTGGAGACGAAGCGGAGCGGTTGCCGGAGGCGGGACGGCGAAGCGGAGTCGACCAGTTGGCGTGGAGACGAAGCGGAGCGGTTGCCGGAGGCGGGACGGCGAAGCGGAGTCGACCAGTTGGCGTGGAGACGAAGCGGAGCGGTTGCCGGAGGCGGGACGGCGAAGCGGAGTCGACCAGTTGGCGTGGAGACGAAGCCCAATCGAGCAGGACTATGACTGGTCGTCGGGCGAAGATCGGCATGGCGCGCGAGCGTCTCGAGCAGCGTGATCGCCGCAGCGTCCTTGTCGAGGTACTCGTTCCAGTTCCCGCACTTCGGGGACTGCACGCACGACGGGACAGCCATCGTCGCACGAACAGCCGTTCGACGAGCTCGTCGGGCCGCGGCGACGTGACGATGCAGCTCGGCGAACGCGAGCTCGGCGATTCCGGCGCCGCCGGGATAGCCGTCGTAGACGAAGATCGTCGGCTGTCCGGTGTCGGGTGGATCGCCATCGACACGCCGCCGACGTCCCACCGGTCACAGATCGCGAACAGCGGCAGCAGACCGATCAGCGCGTGCTCGGCGGCGTGCACGGCACCGATGATCGCGACTCGGTTCGACCCCGGCGTCGACCAGGACCTCGATCGGCACGGTGTACCAGCACGCTCGGGTCACGAGCTCCCGAGGCGGGAAGTCAAGAGGTACGACCTCGAGCACCTCGTTGGTCGATGTTCGTCGTCGCTGGTACGCGACGAGGCGATGACTCACGGAAACGGCGCCGAGATGCGCGGTCGCCCATCCCGACCGGCAACGCGCGTTCGTCGGCGATGACCGCGATGTCGGTCTCCTCGCGGGGTTGGGTGTGCTCGTCGGCGTCGTCGGCCGGTTCGAGCACGGCGACGTCGCCGTCGAGGTCGAGCGTCGGCCACACGGTACTGACGACCCTTGGTGGAGGTAGATCGCGCCGGGATGCGCGACGTGGAGCGCACGCGCCGCATCGACGGTCCCGACGAGATGGCCGTCCGCCTCGACCAGCTGGAACTCCAGGGAGGAGCCGGTTCGCAGACCGACCTTCGGCGCGGGTGGCTCTCGCCCGGCCCAGTACATGCGGTCACCACGCGGCTTGAGGAGATCGTCGAGCACGAGCTCGCGGACCGCGTCGTCGAGCGCGTCGCCGAAGAAGCGTTCGTCGTCGTGGCGAAGCGGGAGCTCGTGCGCCGCGCACGAGAGTTGGGCGCGCGCGACGAACGGATTGTCGGGGTTGACGACTGCCGGCTTCGGCGGGTCGGTGGAGGAGCTCGTCGGGATGGCGGGCGTACCACTGGTCGAGTTGGTCGTCGCCCGCGACCAGCACGGCCGCGGCCCGGCGACTGGTCCGACCGGCCCGGCCGACCTGTTGACGCATCGATGCCAGCGTGCCGGGGAAGCCGTTGAGCACGACCGCGTCGAGCGTGCCGACGTCGATGCCGAGCTCCAGCGCGCTCGTCGCCACGACACCGCCGAGCAGCGCCGCTCGGCCAGCTGGGCCTCGAGCTCGCGCCGCTCGGCCGCGAGGTAGCCGGCGCGGTACGCCGCGACCGCGGGCGCCACGCGCGCGATCCGGCGCAGGACTCGGTGAGCCGAGCACGCGCCTGCGTGGCGACCAGTTCCGCACCCTTGCGGCTCCGTGTGAACGCGAGGGTCTGGTGTCCGTCGTCGACGAAGCGTGCCAGCAGCATCGCGGTCTCGACGTTGGCCGAGGTACGCGTTCCCGTGTGCTGCGTCGATCAGTGGTCGTTGCCACACCACGAAGCTTCGCTCGGCCTGGGGTGAACCGTCGTCGTCGATCGCCTCGACCGGGCAGGCCACAGAGTTGCGATGCGAGCTCGCGCCGGATTGCCGATGGTCGCGCTGGTGAAGCAGAACGACGGGATCGCTGCCGTAGTGCTCGCAGAGCCGTGCGCAGGCGGCGCAGCACGTGCGCGACGTGACTCCCGAAGACGCCGCGCAACGTGTGCAGTTCGTCGACGACGACGTAGCGGAGCCGCATCAGGAACGTCGCCCAACGGGCGTGTGACGGGAGGATCCCCATGTGCAGCATTTCGGGGTTGGTCAGCAGCACGTTGGCGTGGCGACGCGCCCACGTGCGTTCGTCGTTGCCGGTGTCGCCGTCGTAGGTGGCGGCGACGAGATCGGGGACGAACCACTCGCGAAGGGTGCGCAGTTGGTCCTGGGCCAATGCCTTGGTGGGGAACACGAGGAGCGCGGTGTCGTGCTGCACCTTCGACCACCGATTCCACGATGGGGATCTGGTACGACAGCGACTTCCCCGACGCAGTACCGGTCGCGACGACGACGTTGCGTCCGGCGCGCAGCGCGTCGACCGCGGCCGCCTGGTGCGACCAGAGGTCGTCGATACCGCGACCGCGCAATCGGGAAGCGACCAGCGGGCTCAGCGGCGTGACCGGCGCCGCGGTCGTGGCCGGCACGGGCCGGGAGCCGCGTGCTCGACACGACTCGATCAAGATGTTCGTGGGCGAGATCGTCGAGCGTCGTGCAGGCATCGCTGCGCGGCGGCGGGCTCGGGCGCGGCAGTCATGGCGTCGCCTGCAACACTCCGTCATCGGCGAAGTCCGCGAGCAGCGCGCTGGCACTCGCGCTCTTCACGAGGTTGCTCCCCCCGCCGTCGACGACCGGCAACACCACGTTCTTCACGTTGGCGGGATCGAAGCTGAGGGCCAGCCTTCCCATGTGGAAGAGGTCGGCGATGCCGATGCCGTCGAGCTTCACGTGCCGGCCGAGGGTGGCGATCAGGCGGACAGTCTCGCCTGCACTCGGGTGCTGCTGCTGGATGGTCTGCAGCGAAGTTGCGTCGTCCATTCGGTGGTCAGGTTAGAAGCCGGTTGTGCGAGAACCGGGGCGGGCGCGCCTCGTATCATGAGGTTCATGGCCTTCAAGAAGATGGTCCAACGCCTCACCAAGCCGGTCGAGGAACTCGACCGGGAGCAGCTCACCGCGTTCTGTGACGCCCGTTCGCTCGCGGCGATGGACACCATCGAGGCGCGCCATCGTGTGCGTGTCGGCGGGGAGGTGCGGTCGGTGCGGATCGTGCCGCGGGCGGGAGCCCCTGCGCTCGAGGTGACGGTGAGTGACGGCCGCGGCTCGGTGGTTGGCGTGTTCCTCGGCCGCCGGAAGATCGCCGGTCTCTCACCGGGTCGACGGGTCTCGTTCGAGGGTGTCACCGCCCGCGACGGGAAGCGCTACCTGGTCTTCAACCCGGTGTACGAACTGCTTGCGTAGGAGACGAAGCGGAGCGGAGTCGACCCATCAGGTGGAGACGAAGCGGAGCCTGCCGGCGACACTCCGGCTCTCGACGGGTGGGCGGAGCGGAGTCGACCCATCAGAGTAGGAGACGAAGCGGAGCCTGCGGCGACACGCGTGCTCGTCTCAGGTAGCGGCACCGGTGAGGATCCGGCGAACCTCGTCCTCGGACTCCGGTGTGACCATCGCCAGCACCTCGTCGCCCGCCTCGAACACCGAATCACCCCGGGGCATCACCACGTGTTCGTCGCGCACGATGGCGACAATGGTGGCATTGCGCGGGACGTCGATGTCCTTGAGCGCCCGGTCGATGACGGGCGAGTCGTCGGCCAGGGTGACCTCGACCAGCCGGGCCTGACCACCTTCGAACTGGAGGATGCGCACGAGCCGGCCGACGGTCACCGCCTCCTCGACGAGGGCGGTGATGAGGTGGGGCGTCGAGACCGAGAGGTCGACGCCCCAGTTCTCGTTGAACAGCCACTCGTTCTTCGGGTGGTTCACCCGGGCGATCACGCGGGCACCGCGAATTCCTGCTTGGCGAGCAGCGAGACCACGAGGTTGTCCTCGTCGTCACCGGTGGCCGCGACGACGACGTCGCAGGAGTCGAGACCGGCATCGCGCAGCGAGTTGACCTCACAGCAGTCGGCGACATGCCAATCGATGCCCTCGGCAGCCTGCGCCTGGACCCGCTTCACCACCGCAGGGTTCTGCTCGATGATCAGCACGTCGTGCTCGGCGGCCCGCAGGTCGTTGGCGATGAAGAGGCCGACGTTGCCGGCCCCGGCGATGGCGACGCGCATCAGTGGTGTACCTCTCCGTGCTCGAGCCGATCGCGCAGCGTGTCGAGCGCGGAGACGTCGGCGGCGAAGTGCAGGATGTCGCCATCCTGGCCGATGGCACTCGGTGTGCTCATCTGCGCCGCACCCAGCCTGGTGATGGCGACGAGCCAGAACACGCCCGGCTCGCTCAGCGCGTCGAGCTTCTTGCCCGCCCAGTGCGTCGGGATCGGGTAGTCGAGCAGGCAGACCTTGCCGCTCGGGTCGAGCCACTCGTGCGGTTGCTCTTCGTTCGGCAACAACCGGCGCATGACCTGATCGGTGGTCCACGAGACGGTCGCGACGGTCGGGATCCCCAGGCGCTGGTAGATGAGCGCTCGCCGGGGGTCGTAGATCCGCGCGACGACGCGTTCGATGGCGAAGTTCTCACGGGCGATGCGCGCGCTGAGGATGTTGGAGTTGTCGCCGCTGGTGACCGCCGCGACCGCGCCGGCCCGCTCGATCCCGGCCTCGATCAAATGGTCGCGATCGAATCCGAAGCCGACGATCTTCTGGCCGGTGAAGCTCTCGGGGAGCCGCTTGCGGAACGAATCCGCGTTCTTGTCGATCACCGCAACGGTGTGACCGGACCGCTCCAGGCTGAGGGCGAGCTCGCTTCCGACCCGCCCGCACCCGACAACGACGACGTGCACGGATGTCTCCCTCCGACGCCAGACCCGAGGAGGCTACCGGGCCGCACACGACGGTTCGAATCGCTGACCGCGAGATGACGCAAGAAACGACAGACGGCGCGGATCGGGGAACACGGCCGCAGGAATGGCAAGCTGTGCGGCCAGTCGGGTCGGAGGGCTTCGGGAGGAACCGCCGAAGTGGCGTTCGTCAAGCGGGTACTCGTCGGTCGGCCGCTGGCCACGACGGAGATGGAACACCAACGCATCCCGAAGACCATCGCGCTCGCGGTGTTCTCCTCGGATGCGATTTCGTCGACCGCGTACGCGACCGAGGAGATCCTCTTCGTCGTCGCGGTCGGCGGCTCGAGCCTCGCGCTCGGGTTGAACACACTGATCCCGATCGGGGTCGCGGTCGCGGTCCTCCTCACGATCGTCGTCACGTCGTACCGCCAGACGATCTTCGCCTACCCGAGCGGCGGCGGGAGCTATGTCGTCAGTCGCGAGAACCTGGGCGAGAACCCGTCGCTCATCGCCGGCGCGTCGTTGCTCGTGGACTACATCCTCACCGTGGCGGTGTCGATCTCCGCGGGTGTCGCCGCGATCGTCTCCATTCCCACGTTCCAGGATCTCGCCCAACACCGGGTCGCGCTCGGGTTGATCCTCATCGTCTTCATCAGCCTGGCGAACCTGCGCGGCATCAAGGAGTCCGGCCGCATCTTCGCGGTACCGACCTACATCTACATCGCGGTTCTTGCCGCGCTCGTGAGCTACGGGCTCTTCCGGAGCTTCGTGCTCGACGACATCCACCGCATCAACCCGCTGCCGTTCAAAGAAGCGGGTGGGAACATCTTCGGTGGGACGCTGGGGATCTTCATTCTGCTGAAGGGGTTCTCTTCGGGCGCCGTCGCGCTCACCGGGGTGGAGGCGATCTCGAATGGCGTGCCGGCGTTCCGGCGCCCGGAGTCGAAGAACGCAGCCGCGACGTTGGTCTGGATGGGCATCATCCTGGGCACGTTGTTCATGGGCGTGCAGATCCTGGCGCACCACCTCGGCCCGTACCCCAGCGAGAAGACGACCGTGATGTCGCAGCTCGGCACCGCGGTGTTCGGCAGCGGCACCGTGCTCTATGTGGTGTTGCAGTTCGCGACCGCAGCGATCCTCACGCTGGCAGCCAACACGGCGTACGCGGACTTTCCGCGGCTCTCGTCGATCATCGCCCACGACGGCTATCTCCCGCGTCAGTTGGCGAACCGGGGTGACCGGCTCGTGTTCTCGAACGGGGTGATCGTGTTGGCCACGGCGGCCGGGGCACTGATCATCGCCTTCGGTGGCAAGACCAACGCGCTGATCCCGTTGTACGCGGTCGGCGTGTTCCTGTCGTTCACGTTGTCGCAGGCGGGCATGGTCCGCCACCACCAGAAGGAGCGCGAGCGCGGGTACAAGCGCAACATGGTGATCAACGCGGTGGGGTCGGTCGCGACCCTCATTGTGTTGTTGATCGTCGCGACGACGAAGTTCACGAGCGGCGCGTGGGTGCCGCTCATCGTCATCCCGATGATCGTGTTCGTGTTCAAGTCGATCAAGCGTCACTACCGCACGGTCGCCGACGGGTTGCGCGTCACGCCCGACTACAAGCCCCGGCGGATGAACCACACGGTGGTCGTGCTGGTGGGCGGTGTTCACCGCGGTGTGCTCGAGGCCCTGGCGTACGCGCGCTCGATCAACCCGAACCACCTCGTGGCGGTGTCGGTCGTCTCCGACGAAGAGGAACAGAACAAGCTCGAGGAGCAATGGAACGAGTTCGGTCTCGACATCCCGCTCGAGATCGTCTACTCGCCCTACCGCGAGCTCACCCGGCCGATCCTGCGCTACGTCGACGAGCTCGACGCCCGCTGGGAAAACGACGTCATCACCGTGTTGTTGCCCGAGTTCGTGGTGCGGCACTGGTGGGGCAACTTGCTCCACAACCAGACTGCGCTCCTGCTCAAGGGCCGATTGTTGTTCCGCAAGGGCACCGTGGTCACGTCGCTTCCCTACCACCTCGAGTGAGGACCTCGACCGGCGACAGATTGGACTCACATGAGTGTCCGCCCCTAGCTTTCCCTAGCTTCCCTGCGCCGGATCGTCTGACTCCGTGCGCCTCCACCCGACCGAACACAGAGGATTGGTTTCGATGATCAGCTTGGCTGCTGAAGGCGGCTACCAGGTCTTCACCCTCAACGCAGAAGCCTGGTTCTGGCTCATCTTCTCCGCCATGACCGCGTTGCTCGCGCTCGGGGTCGGCGTGTTCCTGATGAGGGGCGTACTCGCCGCCGACCAGGGCACTCCGGCGATGATCGAGATCGCGTCGGCCATCCAGGAAGGCGCGATGGCCTACCTGAAGCGCCAGTTCAAGACCATCGCGATCATCCTGATCCCGCTCGGCGTCGTCGTGTTCGTGACTTCCACCGAGGTGGTCAAGCCGCTGCTGGCCGGGCCCAACGCGTCTTCGGGTCTGACGTTCGCGCAGTCGGGTCTGTTCCGCACCCTGGCGTTCATCGCGGGCTGCGTGTTGTCAGGTCTCACGGGATTCATCGGCATGAGCCTGGCCGTACGCGGCAACGTACGCACTGCGGCAGCGGCGAAGTCGGGTTCGTTGCCCGCCGCGCTGAAGGTCGCGTTCCGCACCGGCGGCGTCGCCGGCATGTTCACGGTGGGCCTCGGCCTGCTCGGCGCCACCACGATCATCATGATCTTCCAGAACACCGCCTCCGCCATCCTCATCGGGTTCGGCTTCGGCGGTTCGCTGCTCGCCCTGTTCCTCCGGGTCGGTGGCGGCATCTTCACCAAGGCGGCTGACGTCGGCGCCGACCTCGTCGGCAAGGTCGAAGCCGGGATCCCCGAAGACGACCCCCGCAACCCCGCCACCATCGCCGACAACGTGGGTGACAACGTCGGCGACTGCGCAGGCATGGCCGCCGACCTCTTCGAGAGTTACGAGGTCACCCTCGTCGCGTCGATCATCCTCGGCGTCGCCGCGTTCCACTCGATCGGCATGAACCCGGCGCTCGGGCTCATCTTCCCGGTGGCCGCGCGCGCCATCGGCGTGCTCGCATCCATCGTGGGTGTGTTCGCGGTGCGCGCCACCGACAAGGACAAGTCGGCGATGGCGCCCATCAACCGGGGCTTCATCACCGCCGGTGTGCTCACCGTGATCGGCACTGCGATCGTCGCCTTCGGCTACGTCGGCAACGACAAGTTCGACGCCGGCTGGAAGTGCTTCGGCGCCGTGATCATCGGCCTCGTGCTCGCCCAGCTCCTGAGCCGGCTCACCGAGTACTTCACGTCGACCGAGACCGCACCGGTCCGGGAGATCGCCGAGGCGA
This sequence comes from uncultured Actinomycetes bacterium, assembly GCA_963726965.1. GTDB lineage: Bacteria > Actinomycetota > Acidimicrobiia > IMCC26256 > DASPTH01 > DASUAS01. The sequence continues at coordinate 163,338 of CAVSEI010000011.1, forward strand.
CGCGCACCGGCCCCGCCACGGTCATTCTCTCCGGCATCAGCTCCGGCCTCGAGTCGAGCGTCTACGCCATCATCGCCATCGCCGCCGCGCTGGCCGTGGGCATCTGGCTCGGTGACGGCAACACCCAGTTCACCTTCTACATGGTCGCCCTGACCGGCATGGGCATGCTCGCCACGACGGGTGTCATCGTGTCCGAGGACACCTTCGGCCCCGTCGCCGACAACGCCGCCGGCATCGCCGAGATGTCCGGCGAGTTCGAGGGCGAGGCCGAGCGCATCATGGTGAGCCTCGATGCGGTGGGCAACACCACGAAGGCCGTCACCAAGGGGTTCGCGATCGGTTCCGCGGTCATCGCCGCCGTCGCCCTGTTCGCCTCCTACATCGAGACGATCGGTGCCGAGCTCAACCCGCTGAAGAACATCACGGGGAACAAGCTGTTCAACAACATCCTCACCCAGATCAACGTCGCGAACCCGAAGACGTTCATCGGGTTGCTCATCGGTGGTTCGATCGCGTTCATCTTCTCCGCGCTCGCCATCCGTGCCGTCGGGCGTACCGCCGGCGTCGTGGTGCAGGAGGTCCGCAGTCAGTTCGCCGACGGCAAGATCATGGCGGGCACGAAGAAGCCCGACTACGGCCCGGTCATCGACATCTGCACCGCCGCGTCGTTGCGCGAGCTGGCGACGCCCGCGCTGCTCGCAGTGCTCACGCCACTGATCATCGGGTTCGGGATCAACTACCTCGCCCTCGGCGCTTTCCTCGCCGGTGTGATCCTCACCGGTCAGCTCATGGCCAACTTCCTGAGCAACTCGGGAGGTGCGTGGGACAACGCCAAGAAGTACATCGAGGACGGCAACGAGGGCGGCAAGGGCTCCGAGGCCCACAAGGCCGCGGTCATCGGTGACACCGTCGGCGACCCGTTCAAGGACACCGCCGGGCCCGCGCTGAACCCGCTGATCAAGGTCATGAACCTGGTCTCGCTCCTCGTGCTGCCGGCCATCATCAGCTTGAAGGACGACGACATCCGCTTCGTGATCGCCGGCGGGTGCCTCGTGGTGCTGATCGGTGCCGTGCTCTTCTCGAAGCGCAAGAGCGGCGGCTTCGGCGAGGAGTCCGACATCGTGGCCGAGGCCATGGCCGAGCACGGCCTTCCCGAAGGCAGCTCCGCGGGCGAGTAGCCCACCCGCGCCCGCCCCCCGCCCCTCGAACATGCGTCGTTCGCCGACGCCATACCCCAGGTCAACGACGCCGGTTCGTGGTGGGACTCAAGCGACTCGGGCTCGCGCCTGTCGGATGGCTCCCGCGAGCGCGTCGGCGCCGTCGCGAAGGTCCGCAGCAGTTGCTGTCAGCGCGGTGAAACCCAAGGCGGTGAGCGCGTTGCGACGGGCGCTGTCCCGAACGAGGGCCGCGTTGCCCACGTGCTCCTGGTAGCTGTCGTACTCGATCAGGATCCGCCATTGGGGGTACGCGAGGTCGACTCTCGCCACGAATGATCCCGACGGGTCACGAACGATGTACTGAAACCGCGGCATCGGGAGCCCTTGACGCGCGAGGGCCAGTGCGAGCAGTCGTTCCGGCGCACTTTCCGGCAGGACGTCTTGCGGGCTTCGCGCCGCGAGCGCGGACCGGAATTGCGCCGACCCGGCTCGTCCGCGCTTCGCGAGGCGCGTGGCCGTTCGGGTGAGCGCTGCGATCGACGTCAGGTCTCGTCGCAGCGCGGAGTCGAACGCCAATTCCAAGGTTCTGGGTTTTCCGAAGCCCGCGATCTGGAACAGCGTCCGTTCGATCGTGGTGCAGGGGATTGCGTCGACGAAGGTGATGTCGACCGCCTTGAGCAGGAGGGTCTCGTGCACGACCAGACCGTCGTGACGAGCACGCCGCCACCTCGGGCACGTGATCTCCGCGAGGTCCGAACGGCCACCGGGAAGCTCGAAGAGCGCGGCGGCCGAACGGTGCGAGGCCACGGCTCGGGTTCCACCCGCCCAACAGGCGGCGAGCAGGGTTGCTCGCCAAGTTGGTGGTGCCCCTGCCACTCGGTAGGTGCCGTCATGGATGAGTTCCCAGCGGCCGGTTGCGAGTCGATGCCGGCAGGTCGCTTCGGAAACATCGAGCAGGTCGAGATGGTGCCGAGCGAAGAGACCGTGGTGTCGTGCCGCGATGGCCGCGACGCTTTCGTCGAGTCGGTCGTTCATCGCACCATCTGAGCCGCGGGGTACGACATCGAAGGCCCGCAACCGCAACCTGCGTCGTTCGACTGGGGCATGGCGACGGCGAACGACGCAGGTTCGCATAGGAGTAGGAGGGGGGTCAGTCTTCTTCGACGACCTCGTGGAGGGCGGCGGCTTCGGCTTCGACCTGCGCCTGGGTGTAGTTCCGCGGGCCCTGCTTCTTCGCCTTGCGCCACTCGAGGAACGGTGGGATGAGGGACACGATGATGATGACGGCGATCAGGGGGTAGAGATACTTGTCGATCGAGTCGCCGATCACATCGGCGAGCGCATACCCCGCCAGCGTCACGCCGAACACCCAGATGAACGCGCCGACGACGTTGAAGCTCAGGAACGTACGCCGCGACATCTTGCCGATCCCCGCGACGACGGGCGCGAACGTCCGCACGACCGGTACGAACCGGGCGAGCACAATGGTCTTGGCGCCGTGGCGATCGAAGTAGTCCTCAGTGCGGTCGATGTACTCCCGTTTGAACATCCGGGAATCGGGTCGGCGGAGCAACGACGGGCCGACCCGTTGACCGATGGTGAAGCCGACCTGATCGCCGAGGACCGCCGCCGCGAAACACCCGATCAGGATCGCGGCCAGGTTCAGCTTGCCCTGGTTGGCCAGGATGCCGGCGCTGAAGAGGAGCGAGTCTCCCGGCAGGAAAAAGCCCACGAGGAGACCGGTCTCGGCGAAGATGATCAGCATGAGGCCGATCTCGCCGTAGGGGCTCAGGTCGTTCAGGATCGTTTTGGGGTCGAGACTGAGCGCGAGAATCGTCGACAACAGGTGCACGACGGCGCAGGTTAGACGGCGATTCCCGGTCCTTTCCGGACCGGGCGTTGAGTTGACAGAAGCCGCTCCGGGCACCACTCTCCGGCGCCGATACGCACCGAAGGCCCGCTCGCCGACCAGACTGGTCGGCTCAGAACCTCCCGAGCAACCGTAGGAGAACGTGGCCAAGCCGCTTGTGATCGTGGAATCCGGGGCCAAGGCGAAGACCATCGCGGGCTTTCTCGGGACCGACCGCTACACGGTGATGGCGAGCGTCGGCCACATCCGCGACCTTCCTCGGGGTGCGAAGTACGCGCCCAAGAGCGTCACCAAACCCGAAGTGCGTCGGCTCGGGATCGACGTCGACGACCACTTCACTCCGATCTACGTGGTGCCCGACGACAAGAAGCAGGTCGTGTCGCAACTGAAGGCGGCGCTGAAAGATGCGAGCGAGCTCTACCTCGCGACCGACGAAGATCGTGAGGGCGAAGCCATCTCGTGGCACCTCCTCGAGGTGCTCAAGCCGCGAGTGCCGGTCAAACGGATGGTGTTCCACGAGATCACGAGTGAGGCCATCGCCGAGGCGATCGAGAACTGGCGCGACCTCGACATGAAGTTGGTCGAGGCCCAGGAGGGGCGGCGGACCCTCGACCGCCTCTACGGGTACGAGGTGTCGAACGTCGCGTTCCGTCGGATCGGTCCGGGTACGTCGGCAGGTCGCGTACAGAGCGTCGCCACGCGGCTGGTCGTCGACCGCGAGCGTGCCCGGATGGCGTTCCGGAGCGGCTCGTACTGGGATCTCGAGGGCACGTTCGCGACCGATCAGGCTGCATTCCCTGCGACCCTCGTGACGCTCGACGGCAAACGCCTCGCCTCGGGTCGCGACTTCGATGCCAACACCGGTCAGCTGGATCCCGAGGCGGACGTCGCGCTCCTCGACGAACCCGGTGCCGTCGCGTTGGCATCCCGACTCGACGACCAGCCCTTCCGTGTGTCATCGGTCGAGACGCGCGCGCACGCCGAACGCCCGAAGGCACCGTTCATCACGTCGACGCTGCAGCAGGAAGCCGGTCGCAAACTGGGCTTCAGTTCCGCGCGCACGATGCACGTCGCGCAGGGCCTGTACGAGCGGGGCCTCATCACCTACATGAGAACCGACTCGACGTCGCTGTCGGCCCAGGCCATCAGCGCGGCCCGTCGCCAGATCGCATCGATGTACGGCGACGCGTACCTTCCCGACCAGCCGAGGGAGTACCGGAGCAAGGTCAAGAACGCGCAGGAGGCGCACGAGGCGATCCGTCCGGCGGGTGAAGCGATGCGCACCGTCGACGACGTCGCCCGCGAGCTCAGCGGCACCGATGAACGTCGGCTCTACGACCTGATCTGGAAACGCACGGTCGCGTCGCAGATGGCCGACGCCCGCATTCGCCGGGTCACGCTCCGACTCGTGGCCACCTCATCCGCCGACGAGGAAGCGACGTTCCAGGCCAGCGGCCGCACCATCGAGTTCCCCGGGTACCTCCGGGCCTACGTCGAGGGCGCTGACGACCCCGAAGCGGAACTCGAAGACCGGGAGACGCTGCTGCCGCCGCTCGAGGAGGGCGAGACCGTCGAGTGTCGTGAGCTCCGGCCGTCGGGTCACGCAACCCAGCCCCCGGCGCGTTACACCGAGGCCAGCTTGGTCAAGGAACTCGAGGAGCGCGGCATCGGCCGTCCCTCGACCTACGCATCGGTGATCGAGACGATCCTGCGGCGCGACTACGTCTTCAAGAAGGGGAACGCGCTCGTTCCGACGTGGACGGCATTCGCCAAGGTCCAGCTCCTCGAGCGGTATTTCGGCCACCTCATCGACTACGAGTTCACCGCGGTGATGGAAGAGGCGCTCGACGCGATCGCGCGCGGCGAGGGTGAAGCGGAGAAGTGGCTCCACTCCTTCTACTTCGGCAACGGCGAGATGGGCCTGCGCGATCTCGTCGCCGAGGAGCACGTTGCCACGATCGACAAGGCCGAGGTGAACGCGGTGCACGTCGGCGTCGACGCCGAAGGGCGCGAGCTGATCGTGCGGGTCTGGCCCAACGGCGCCAACATCGAACGGGGTGACGAGAAAGGTCCCGTCCCGGCCGATCTCGCGCCCGACGAACTCACGGCGGAAAAGGCGGAGGAGCTCCTCGCCATCCCGACCGGTCCACCGCGAGCTCGGCAGCGATCCGGACACGGGACTCCCGGTACTCGTCCTCACCGGGCGATTCGGTCCGTTCGTCCAGCTCGGCGAGGCGCCCCCCGGCACGAAGGCGAAGCCGAAGCGGGCATCGCTGTTGTCCTCGATGGACCCGACCACGGTGACGCTCGATGCCGCCCTCGACCTGTTGTCACTGCCGCGCGTCGTCGGTGTCGATGCCGACGGCAACGAGATCACCGCGCAGAACGGTCGTTACGGGCCGTACATCAAGAAGGACACCGACAGCCGGAGCCTCACGTCCGAGGAGGAGCTGTTCACGGTCACGCTCGAGCAGGCCCAGGCGATCTTCGCCCAACCGAAGCAGCGCCGCGGCCGTGGCGCGGCGAAGCCGCCACTGGCCGAACTCGGTCCGCACCCCGAATCGGGTACACCGGTACGAGTGCTCGACGGCCGTTTCGGCCCGTACATCACCGATGGCACGATCAACGCGTCCGTACCGCGCGGGACCGATCCTGAGTCGGTCACGCTCGAGCAGGCGATCGAGCTGCTCCGCGAGCGCGCGGCGCGCGCACCGGCGACGAAGCGCCCGGCGAAGCGTGCCGGCGTGAAGAAGTCACCGGCAAAGAAGGCGACGGCCAAGAAGACGACCGCGAAGAAGACGACGAAGAAGGCGACGAAGCCCCCTGCGCCAGGTGCGTAGACGCGGATGACCGACGAGAAGCCGGCTCCGCGCGAGGCACCGTTCATCCCGTCCGACGCCTCGGAGTCGCCGATCCCCGAGGCGCCGTGGCGCGTCTTCGGTACCAAAGCCTTCTTCCGGCTCTGGTTGGCCCAGTGCGTGTCGAGCCTCGGGGACTGGATCGGCCTGATCGCCATCCTCGCCATCGCGGCGCGGGTGTCGGACAACTCGGGCGCGGCCGTCAGCCTCGTGATGATGACCCGGGTGTTGCCCGGTTTCCTCCTCGGGACGGTCGGCGGCGTGATCATCGACCGCTTCGACCGGCGCAAGGTGATGGTGCTGTGCGACATCGGGCGCGCCAGCCTGCTGCTGTGCCTGCCGTTCGTGAACGGCATCGCCGGCCTTCTCCTCATCTCGCTCGGGCTCGAGATCTTGACCCTGATGTGGGGTCCCGCACAGGCCGCTTCGGTGCCGAACATCGTGGACGAGGAACACCTGTCGTCTGCGAACTCGCTGTCGCTCGCGGCGAGCTACGGCACGTTCCCGATCGCGTCGATCATCTTCTCGTTGTTGGCCGGGCTGGCGACCATCCTCGGCGAGCTCGACATCATCTCCGCGTTCAAAGTCGACCAGGAAGCGCTCGCCCTGATCTTCGACGCGATGACGTTCCTCGTGTCGGCGTCGATCGTCTACTTCCTCCCGATCCCGCGCCGGGACCATTCGAACGACAAGCGCATCGACTGGACCGAGACCTTCCGCGAGATCAAGGAGGGCCTGCAGTTCGTCTCGCAACATGCGTTGGTGCGCGGGCGTCATGCTCGGACTCGGATTCGGTCTGATCGGCGCGGGTGCGATGATCCCGCTCGGTCCGAGCTTCGCGCAGGAGGTGCTGAACGGCGGAGCCGGCATTCGGTGTGCTCATGACCGCCCTCGGTTTCGGCGCCGCGTTCGGTGTGGTGACGTTGCTCTGGCTGCAGGGCCGGCTCCCACGTATCGCAGTGTTCTGCTTCGCGGTGATCGGCACCGGGGTCTTCCTCGTGCTCGCGGCGACGTTCGTCGTCGCTCGCGCCGGCGGCGCTCATGATCGGCGGGGTGGGGGCGTGCGCCGGCACCACCTACGTCACTGGGTTCACCGTGCTGCAGGAGAACGTGGCCGACGAGTTGCGCGGCCGCACGTTCGCGACGCTGTACACCGTCGTGCGGCTCTGCCTGCTGATCTCGCTCACCATCTCGCCGTTGTGGGCCGACTTCTGGAACTGGGTCACCGAACGAGTGCTCACCGACCAGTCGGTGTCGGTTGGTCCCTACAGCTACGCGATCCCGGGAGTGCGCATCGCGCTGTGGGGCGGCGGGTTCATCACGATCGTCGCCGGACTCTTCGCGTGGCGGTCGATCCGGAGGGCCGAACGGAACGCGGTGGCGAGCGGTGAGCAGCCGCTGACCCACACGGGCCCCCGCGAGCCCCTCCGTCCGCTCGGGCTCGTCGAGCCGTCGCCCATCGCCGAGCCGTCGCCATCGCCGAGTCGGAGCCGTCCGAGCTCGAGGTCGACTCGACCCGATGCGGAGGCGGGTTCGTGACCCGCGGAAGGTTCGTCGTGCTGGAAGGCGGCGACGGCAGTGGCAAGAGCACGCAGTCGGCGCGGCTCGCCGCGGCCCTGCGCGCGCACGGCTTGACGGTACGCGAGACGTTCGAGCCGGGAGCCGGTGCGGCGGGTGCGGTCATCCGTGACCTGCTGCTGCACGGCCCCGAGACCGTCACCCCGATCGCCGAGGCCCTGCTGATGGCGGCGGATCGCGCACAACACGTCGCGACCGAGATCGAGCCCGCGCTCGCGCGCGGCGAGTGGGTGGTGTGCGACCGGTACGTGCCGTCGTCGCTCGTGTATCAGGGAGTCGTTCGCGCACTGGGTGTCGACGTCGTGGAGCAACTCAGCACCGTCGCGACGGGCGGGCTCGCGCCGGATCTCGTGATCGTGCTCGACGTCGATGACGACGTCGCGGCATCCCGTCAGGGTGCCGAACCCGATCGGCTCGAGCGTGAGGGCGTGCAGTTCCATGCCGCCGTGCGCCAGGCCTACCGCGACCTCGCACCCGCGCGCGGTTGGATCGTGGTCGACGCGAACGGGCCGATCGACGATGTCGGCGCCGCGGTCGCGGCGTCGGTCGATCAGTTGCTGGCAGGATGACGCCCGCGATGGCTTCCGGGATGTGGGACCAGGTCGTGGGCCAGGATCGGGCGGTGGCGTTGTTGCAGCGCGCCGCCGAGCGGCCGGTGCACGCGTACCTGCTGGTCGGACCGCGGGGCTCGGGTATCGAGGAGGCAGCCCGGTGCTTCGCGGCCGCGGTGGTCGCGCCCGATGGCGACGAGCGCTCCTGGGATCTCGTCCTGCGCGGCGTGCACCCCGACGTGGTGGAGATCGATCCGCCGGCGACCCAGATCCGGGTCGAGGACGCGCAGACCATCGTCGACGAGGCGTACCGGAGCCCGATCGAGGGTGCCCGCAAGGTCATCATGCTGTTCGACGCCGAACGGATGCGCCTGAACGAGGCGGCCGCCAACAAGCTGCTCAAGACGCTCGAAGAGCCGCCACCGCAGCGCGATGATCGTGCTCGTCACCTCGGGCGCCGACCAACTGCTGCCGACGATCCGGTCGCGCTGCCAGCGCGTCGACTTCGCGTTCCTCGGCGCCGAGCCCGTCGCCGCAGCATTGCGTGCGAGCGGTGTCGCGCCGGAGCGGGCCGACCTGCTCGCGCGGCTCGCCGGTGGTCGGCTCGATCGGGCTCGCGCGCTCGACGGTCGATTCGGTCCGGTCCGTGACACGTTCGTCGCGCTGACGGCCGCGGTCGACGGCACGGGCGGCGCGGTGGCCGCGCAGGCCGAGCTGGTCCAGGCCGCGCTGCAGGGCGCGCTCACCGAGTTGGAAGCGGCGCAGGCGACGGAAGCCGAACAACTCGGCGCCGAGCTCGAAGCCGCGGGGTATCCCGAGCGCACGCAGCGGGCCCAGCTCCGCCGGCTCGAGGAACGGCACAAGCGCGCCCACCGCCGTGCCCGCACCGATGCGCTGCTCGAGGGGATCACCGCGCTCGAGACCGTGTATCGCGACGCGATGGCCGGTCCCGAGGCCGAACGTCTCAACACGGACCGCGAGGTGTTGGTGCTCGACCCGCGTGCCGCGAGCGGCGCGCTCGACGCGTGCCGTTCGGCGCGACAAGCGATCGCCGAGCACAACCCCAACGAGACGCTCCTGGTCGAGCGTTTGCTGCTCCACCTTCCAGCGCCGGGCCGCGGCCCGAATGCCCTTCGGGAACGCTGACCCGCAACCGGTACACTCGCCGCCGCGCCGGAGTAGCTCAGACGGTAGAGCAGCTCACTCGTAATGAGCAGGCCAAGGGTTCGAGTCCCTTCTCCGGCTCCACTCGCCGAATCGAACCTCGCCCGGGCACGCTCGTCGTGTCTGCCGCGCGATACTCCGCACCTACACGGGCGTTGTCGCGGAGCGGAGCGAGGGGTGATGGCCGAGCTGCCGTCGGGGACGGTCACGTTCTTGTTCACCGACATCGAGGGTTCGACGCGTCTGTGGGAGGAGCATCCCGACGCGATGCGTGACGCGTTGGCCCGTCACGACGAGCTGGTGCGCGAGGCGATCGAGGCTCACGGCGGCTACGTGGTGAAGACGACGGGTGACGGGTTCCATGCTGCGTTCGGGACCGCGGACGCCGGGGTGTCGGCCGCGATCGCCGCGCAGCGGGCGCTCGACGGTGCAGGTCTGGCCATTGCCGGAGCCGTTGCGGGTGCGGATGGGTCTGCACACGGGAGTGGCGTCGTTGCGCGACGGCGACTATTTCGGTTCGTCGTTGAACCGTGCGGCGCGGCTGATGGGCGTCGCGCACGGCGGCCAGGTGGTGTGCTCGCAGGCGACGGCGGATCTCGCGCGTGACGTGTTGGCCGAGGGCGTCGACTTCGTCGATCTGGGTGAGCACCGGCTGCGGGACCTGTCGCGTGCGGAGCGGGTGTTCCAGGTGTGCGCGCCGGGGCTGCGTCGGAGAGTTCGCGGCGTTGTCGTCGGTGGATGCGTTCCCGGGGAACCTGCCGTTGCAGGTGAGTTCGTTCATCGGCCGGGAACGTGAGATCGACCGCAGTGTCGCGGCGCTTGAGCGACGCGCGGGTCGTGACGTTGACGGGGGTGGGTGGGGTCGGCAAGACCCGTCTTGCGTTGCAGGTCGCGGCCGAGGTGCTGCCCGGTTCCGTGAGGGTGCCTGGCTGGTCGAGCTGGCGCCGGTGCGTGATCCCGACGACGTGGTCGACGCGTTCGCCGCGGTGTTCGGCGTGACGGCCCGCGCGGGACAGACGCTGGAGGAGGCGCTGGTCGAGTTCCTCCGCACGAAGCAGTTGTTGTTGGTGGTCGACAACTGTGAGCACGTGCTCGACGCGGTCGCCGATCTCGTCGAGGAGATCAGCGCGCACGTGTCCGCGGGTGGTGGTGCTGGCGACGAGCCGGGAGGGTCTGGCGCTCGACGGCGAGCGGATGTTCGCGGTGCCGTCGTTGGCGGCCCCGACGCGGACGCCGAGACTTGGCGTCGGTCGGCGGCGTCGGACGCGGTGCAGTTGTTCGTGGAGCGTGCCGCGGCGGCGGACGCGGACTTCGTGCTCGACTGCTGCGAACGCGGCCGGCGGTGGTGCAGGTGTGTCGCCGTCTCGACGGGGTGCCGCTGGCGATCGAGTTGGCCGCGGCGCGGGTGACGTCGATGAGCCCGGCGGAGCTGGCCTCGGCGTTGGATCAACGCTTCGACGTGCTGGCCGGGGGGCGGCGGCGGGCGGTGAAGCGTCACCAGACGTTGCGGGCCACGATCGACTGGTCCTACGACCTGCTCGACGACGCGCAACAGCGGCTGCTTGGCCCGCCTGGCCGTGTTCGCGGCGGCTGCACCCGCGAGGCGGCCGAGGCGATCTGTGCCGGTGGCACCGATCGAGGCGCGTGCGGTGTTCGGGTTGCTGACGCGACCTCGTGGCCCGATCGCTGGTGGTCGCCGAACGCGGTGGTCTCGACACCCGGTACCGGCTGTTGGAGACCATCCGCGAATACGGCGAGGAACGTCTCGTCGAACACGGCGAGACCGACGCGTTGCGCGACCGTCACGCCCGCTACTACGCCGACTACGCCTGGCGCTGCGGCGACGGACTGTGGGGCCGGAGCAGATCGAGTGGGGCGCGCGCATGACCGCTGACGGCGAGAACATCCTCGCCGCGTTCGCCCACGCGGTCGACACCCACGATCTCGACCTCGCGGTCAGGCTGCTGGAGTCGACCAGCCTGGTCCCCGTCCAGACCGGCTACGTGCTGACCCTTCCCGTCGAGCCGGTCCTGGCCGTGCCCGGTGTCGAGCATCACCCCGGCTACCCGCTCGTGCTCATGGCCGCCGCGTTCGCCGCCGACACGCGGGGGGAGGCGAGTCTCGCTCTGGAATACGGCGACGCTGCCCTCGACGCGGAACAGGCCCTGACCGTCTCCCGTCCCTACACCGTCGACCTCAGCGCGCATTCGACTGCAGCCTCCCGGCGATGAGTCGCGGTGTCGACGGGCGCGTTGGACGAGCCGCGGCGGCGTTCCTCGAAGGCGCCGAGCGCAATCGGCGCGCGGACCAGCTCGGCCTCGCGACGATCGTGTCTCGGCTGGAGCCGCGTCGGCGTTGTGTTACGGCGGACGATTCGCTGACGCAGTCCCGGTCGCGACCGAGGGACTCGCCCTCGCCCGCGCAATCGGCATGCCGACGACGATCACCGTCAACCTCGTCGCGCTCGCCCAGGCGCTCTCCCGCCAAGACCCCGAACGGGCCCGCGTCCTGCTCGACGAAGCCGCCCACCAGGACCTCGACTACGAGTACTACACCGAACTCACCCAGATGACGCTCGCCGCGGCCATGCATCGGCGACTGGCCCCTCACCGCACGCCTCGCCACGCGCAGCATCCCCCACCTCCACTGGATGAACCACCGGCCGTATCTCCACGGTGTCCTCACCGTTTCCTCCCGCGCCCTGGCCGACACCGACCCCGAAGGCGCCGCCACCATCCAAGGCGCCGCCCACACGCTCATCGCGGCCCCCGCCCCAACCCGCATGACCACCGCAGCGGTGACATCAGGAACGCCAACGCTCGTCGGACCCGCGAACGACGGCGGCCTCATCGTCGACACCCGCCGCGAGACCACCCGCCTCCTCGTCGAAGCACTCGGCGACGAACGACTCCGCACGCTCCGTGACCACGGCAACGCGATGGACACCGACACCGCCGTCGCCTACACCCTCTCCCGCCTCGACGCGTTCCTCGCCAGCGCCGCTGACTGAACCATTCGCACAGCTGATAACTGTGCATCCTTCGCTCGGACGGGTGTGAGCAGCGAGTAGGTGTGGCGCGAGATAGCACAGCGCATGGCGTTCGATTGCTCGTAATGAGCAGGCCAAGGGTTCGAGTCCCTTCTCCGGCTCCATCGTCGCACGACCCGGCGCTGTGCCGGGTCGTGTCGCGTTCGGCGACGCTCGTCCCCTGTGCATGGTTGACTGGCGTGTCGGGCGCGATCGGCTGAGGGGCGAGTCGAGGGGGGTCGAGTTGAACGAGTTGCCGTCGGGGACGGTCACGTTCTTGTTCACCGACATCGAGGGTTCGACGCGCCTGTGGGAGGAGCATCCCGACGCGATGCGCGACGCGTTGGCGCGTCACGACGACGTGGTGCGCGAGGCGATCGAGGCGCACGGCGGGTACGTGGTCAAAACCACGGGCGACGGGTTCCATGCTGCGTTCGGGACCGCGGAGGCGGGCGTGTCGGCCGCGGTCGCCGCGCAGCGTGCGCTCGACGGAGAGGCCTGGTCGTTGCCCGAGCCGTTGCGGGTGCGGATGGGACTCCACACCGGGGCCGCGTCGCTCCGAGATGGCGACTACTTCGGGCCGTCGTTGAACCGAGCGGCGCGTCTGATGGGTGTGGCGCACGGCGGGCAGGTGGTGTGTTCGCAATCGACGACGGATCTCGCGCGTGAGGTGCTCGCCGAGGGCGTGGACTTTGTCGACCTGGGCGAACACCGGTTGCGCGACCTCGCGCGGTGCGGAGCGCGTCTTCCAAGTGCGCGCACCGGGGCTGCGGTCGGAGTTTGCGCCTCTGTCGTCGTTGGATGCGTTCCCGGGGAACCTGCCACTGCAAGTGACGTCGTTCATCGGCCGCGAACGCGAGATCGACCAGACGATCGCGGCCGTGCGCGCCGGGCGGCTCGTGACGCTGACCGGTGTTGGGGGTGTGGGCAAGACGCGCCTGGCGTTGCAGGTCGCCGCCGAGATGCTGCCGGGCTTTCGCGAGGGTGCGTGGCTCGTCGAGCTCGCCGCGATACGTGATCCCGATGCCGTGGCGGAGGGTTTCGCGGCGCTCTTCGGCGTGAGCGCGCGGGCGGGCCAGACGACGACCGAGGCGCTGGTCGACTTCTTCGGCACCAAGCAGCTGTTGTTGGTCGTGGACAACTGCGAGCACGTGTTGGACCCGGTCGCCGATCTCGTCGACGCGATCACCCACGTGTGCCCTGGCGTGACGATCTTGACGACGAGCCGTGAGGTGCTCACCGTCACTGGGGAGCACATCATCGGGGTGCCGTCGCTGCCATCGCCGCCCGCCGACGCCGACCTCGACGCGGCAGGCGCATCGGCCGCGGTGGCGTTGTTCGTTGACCGCGCCCGCGCCGCCCACGCCCCGTTCACGTTGGACGCCGCGAACGTGCGCGCGAGTGGTGCAGGTGTGTCGTCGCCTCGACGGGATCCCACTCGCGATCGAGTTGGCGGCGGCGCGGGTGCATGTGATGAGCCCCGCCGAGCTGGCGGCTGCGCTCGAACATCGCTTCGACGTGCTGGCAGGGGGGCGGCGTGGCGCGGTGAAGCGCCAGCAGACGCTCCGGGCGACCATCGACTGGTCCTACGACTTGCTGTCCGAAACGCAACAGCGGCTCCTGGCCCGGCTCTCGGTGTTCGCCGGTGGATGCACCCGCGAGGCGGCCCAGGCGGTGTGCGCGGGCGACCCGGTCGCGCCGCGGTCGGTGTTCGCCCTGCTGACCGAGCTGGTGGACCGCAGTCTGGTCGTCGCGGAACAGGGTGGTCCGGATACCCGCTACCGGTTGTTGGAGACGATCCGTGAGTACGCCGAGGAACGCCTCGCTGAATGGGATGAGACCGAGAAGCTTCGCAATCGTCACGCGGCCCACTACGTCGTCGTCTACAACACGCAGGAGTTGCTGAGTCCGGACGAGCTCTCCGCGTACGAGAGGCTCGCGGCCGAGGTCGAGAACCTCCATCTCGCAATGGCGTGGGCGGTGGACACCGCCAACGTCGACGTCGCGCTCGGCGTTCCTGTCGGCCCCCGCCGGCCAAATTCGCTTCTCGGTTGACATCCTGACCCAGGAACCGGCAACCGACCATCCCTTGTACCCCGGTAGCCTTGCGACAGCGGCGAACTACGCAGCGTTGCGCGGCGACATTGATGCCACCGAACAGCTCTGCCAGGAGGCGCTCGCGGCTGCGGCGCGCCTGGGGGATGTCGACCACCGAACCGAATTCGGCGTCCCGACCGCGCGTGCGGCCGGCTGGTTCACGGTCGGTGCCTTTCACGAGTGCGTCGCTCACTACGAACGGGCCGCCGACGTCGGACGAACAACAGGAAACCGCGTCTGGCTCACGATGTCCCTCGGCTCCGCCGCCTTGTTCTCCGTGATGGGCGGCGACCCCGACACCGCCGAACGGCTCGCGACCGAAGGTCTCGCGGTCGCCCGAGAACTCGGATCTCCCGGCTGGATCGCGCAGAGCCAGCTCGCGCTCGCAGGCGCGCTCGGCCGACCGCGACCCTGCACGCGCCAGTGCGTTACTTCGCGACACCCTGGCCCGGCGGGCCGAGATCCCCTCCCGGCAGTGGGCCGCCGCGATCCTGGTCGCGGCGCACCTCACTCAGTTCGAGCTGGCGCTCGAACTGGCACCCCATTCGATCCAAGACCTCCACTGGACCAGTGACCGGCCCCAGCTCGCCGCCATCTTCAACGTCGTCGCCCGCGGCCTCGTCGACCGCGACCCCGAAGCGGCCGCGGTCCTCCAGGGCTCGGCGCGAACCCTTGCCGCCGCCATTCCCGCGATCGACTCGAGGTCGGCGGCGATCACCGAAGCCGACTCGCGCCGGAAGCGGCGGCATGATCGTCGACCTACGCCGGGAGACCACTCGCCGCCTCCGCGACGCCGTCGGCGACGAACGCTTCCAACAGCTCCGAGACCGCGGCGCACACATGGACATCGACCAAGCCGTCGCCTACGCCCTCTCCCACCTCGACGCGTACCTCACCAACCGCGACGATTGAACCGGGCCGCGATCCGGGAGCACTCACCTCTCTTGCTCCGTGCGTGGTTGACTTGCCGCTCGAGCGAGATCCGTAGAGGGGGTCGGAGTGTCGGAGTTGCCGTCGGGGACGGTCACGTTCTTGTTCACCGATCTCGAGGGATCGACGCGTCTCTGGGAGGAACACCCCGACACGATGCGACCGGCGTTGGCGCGGCACGACGACCTCGCCCGCTCGGCGATCGAGTCGCACGACGGTTTCGTGGTGAAGACGACGGGCGACGGCTTCCACGCTGCGTTCGCCACCGCGCACGACGCGATCGACGCCGCCATCGACGCGCAGCGGGCGCTCGGTGCTGAACGCTGGGATGCGACCGGCCCACTCCGGGTGCGGATGGGTCTTCACACCTGCGAAGCCGACGTGCGCGACGGTGACTACTACGGCAGCGGGGTGAACCGTGCCGCGCCGGCTGATGAGTGTTGCCCATGGCGGCCAGATCGTGGTGTCTGCGGTCACGAACGAGCTGGTGCGTGACACCGGGGTCGAGTTCGTCGACCTCGGCGAACATCGGTTGCGCGACCTGGCGAACTCGGAGCGCGTGTTCGAGGTGCGTGCGCCCGGGCTCGCGACGGCGTTTCCACCGTTGCTGTCGCTCGATGCGTTTCCGGGCAACCTACCGGTACGCCAGACGTCATTCGTGGGTCGGGCCAAGGAGCTCGACAAGATCGCCGACGCGCTCCGGGCGTCGCCGCTGGTCACGCTCACCGGCGTCGGAGGCGTCGGCAAGACGCGCCTGGCCCTCCAGGTCGCGGCGCAGGTGCTCCCGCAGTACCCGGACGGTGCGTGGTTCTGCGAGCTCGCCGCGGCCAGCGATCCAGAGTCGCTGGTGGAGATCGTCGCCGCGACCTTCGGTGTGGCGCTCCGAACCGGCATGGACCTTGCGCAGAGTGTCGTCGATTACCTGCGATCGAAGCGGTTGTTGCTCGTCCTCGACAACTGCGAACACCTTCTCGACGCCGCCGGCAACCTGGCTGAGGCGATCGTCGAGTCGTGCCGGCACGTGCGGGTGCTGGCCACGAGCCGCGAGGGTCTCGCGGTCGACGGCGAGCAGGTGATGCCCCTCCGTTCCCTAGGGCTCCCCGGTCGCGCGGGCGATGCGGTCGGTGTGGAATCCAGTGACGCGGCGCGCCTCTTCCTGGATCGGGCGCAGTCAGCCCAGGCCGACTTCTCGCTGACGGAGGGCGATGCTGCGGCGGTCGCCGAGATCTGTCGCCGTCTCGACGGAATTCCGCTGGCGATCGAACTCGCGGCGGCGCGCGCCGTCGCCATGAGTCCGTCGGAGATCGCCGAGCTGCTCGATGAACGGTTCCGGCTCCTCGCGGGCGGACGCCGGAGCGCGGTCGAACGGCACCAGACCCTGCGCGCGACCGTCGACTGGTCGTACAGCCTGCTCGACGCAGGCGAGCGCCGGGTCTTTGATCGGCTGGGCGTGTTCGCGGGGAATTTTGACGGCAGTGACGCCACCGCGGTGGTGAGCGGTGAGGGTGTCGAGCGCTTCGACGTGCTCGATGCCCTCACCGGACTGGTGTCGAAATCCATGTTGACCGTCGAACGCACCGAGGTGGGTACGACGCGGTACCAGCTCCTCGAAACGTTGCGGCACTACGCACGCGAGCGCCTCGAGGAATCCGGTTCCATCGACGACTGGCGCCGTCGCCACGCGGAGCACTTCGCGGTGTTCTCGGAGCGGGTTGCGCCCGAGCTCATGGGCCCCGACGAGGTCGCGGCGCGAGCCCGGATCATCGATGCGACCGACAATCTGCGTGCCGCGTTCACGTGGGCGATGGACCGGACCGAACCCGCCGATGTCGACTTCGCGTTTCGTATCGTCGGTGCGCTCGTCGCCGAGGCGGCCTTGCGGCGATCGACGGGTGTCGGCGCATGGGCAGAACGCGCGCTGGAACGCAGCGAGCTCATGACGGAAGCCGAGCGCTGTAGCGCGCAGGGCGCAATGTGCTGGGACCTCTTCCAGCGCGGCGAGCTCGTGAGAGCCAGGGCGCTGGCGTTCGAGGCGATCGACGCGGGGCTACCTCCCGGCGTCGCCGGGCTCGGCTCGTTGCAGGCGTACCAGTGCGCGGCGACGTGTGCCGCGCAACTCGGCGACCTGGACGAGGCACTCGCGATCTTCGCCGAGGCGATCGACGTCGCCGCCGACCTTCCCGCGGCGCAGTATTCGCTCGCCGCGGTGCGCGCCGTGCGGTCGATGGCCCTTTCGAGCCACGGTCGGTTCGAAGAGGCCTGCGACGACGCGAACGCGGCGCTCACCATCGCCCGCCGAATCAGGAATCCGACCGTCCAAGGGTTGGCGCTCCAGGCCCTGGGGTGGGGATCGTGGACGATCGACCCTGAGCCGGCGAGGATCGCGTTCGAGGAGGCGGTCACGCTCATGAAGACCGGTGCGATCGAGGGTGGCATCGATGCGGCGCGTGCCCGCCTGGCACCACTGCGGCTCGGCGCGGGTGACGAGTCCGGCGCCATCGACGCACTGCTGGAGACGTTCGCGCACATGCGCGAGATCGGCGAGCGCCTGAGCGTCCTGACCGCGCTCGATTCGAGCCTGACCGTCCTCGCCGCGCTGGGCGAGGACGAGCCCGCCGCGGTGCTCGCCGGGGTGATGCGCGCGGAGTCGTTCGGCCCTGCCGGCGCCATGCTCACCGGGCCCGAGCGCGAGCGTCACGAGGCGGCGCTCGTCACCGTGCGCGGTCGGCTGGGAGACGACGCGCTGCAAGCGGCGCTCGATCGTGGCGCGACCATGGACGACAACGAGGCGATCGCGTACGCATTGGCGGAACTGACCCGTGTCCGCGCCACCCTCGGCGGCAACCCGTAGGGTTGGCGTTCGGGCGGCTTGCACGGGCGCACGAAGGCGGCGCGGAGGCGTGGTAGCACCCTGGCGTAGGGGTGCTCGTGACCTTGCTGGGCGCTGGGGGGCCGTGTGCAATGTGAGCTGTGACCGGCGCAGTCGGGATGTTGGCGGGGCTCGAGATCCGACGGCATTGGCGCAGTGTCGTGGTGCTTGCGTTGTTGGTCGGGGTGGTTGGTGGTGTCGTCTTGGCGACGATTGCCGGTGTACGTCGGACTGATTCTGCGTTGGCCCGGTTCGACACCGCGAGCCGTGTGGCGAGTGTGCAGGTCCAAACGGGTCAGCGCGTCCCCACGTCGAAGCAACTTCGCGCGTTCGGGCGTCTGCCCGACGTCTCCTCCTTCGCCGTCGGTGAAGGCTTCTTCATCATCATTCCCGACGCGCCGAATGTGTCGCCCATCGTCGCGGTCGACACGAAGCTGGGAACCGTCGTCGACCGGGCTCGGATCGTTGCCGGTCGCGCCGCGAACGCTTCGGCGGTCGACGAGGTCACGATCAGTGAGAGCCTGGCCGCGCACTTGCATCGTGGGGTCGGAGGTCATCTCGACGCCGTGTCGTACACCCCGGGCCAGGTCGCGGCAGTCGTCGCCGGCGCGAAGGATCCTGGACCGCCCGGTGGCCCGCGTCTGCGGTTACGGATCGTCGGGATCGAGCGGCGTCCCGAAGATCTCGGCCGCAAGGGTGCGTTGGGAGGAGTTGTTCTCCTGACCCCCGCGTTCGACCGGAAGTACTCCGGACAGATCGGGAGCTTCAGCTCTGGATTGCGGGTCCGGACCCGCAACGGTGCGGCGGATGTCTCTCAGATCAAGAAGGCGGCGCTGCGGATCTTCGGACCGTCACCCCTGTTCTCCGTGACAAAGCGCCGCCGGTGACCGGGAAGGCACCCAGAACGCGATCGACGTTCTCGTGGTCGCGCTGTGCGATCTTCGCCGGGGTGGCCGCACTCGCGGGGGTCGTCGCGGTCGGGATCGTGTTGACCCGTGAGATCTCGTTGGCGACGTCGATCAGGTGACGCTTCGCGGGCTCGGCCTGACCCGCGCCCAACGCGTCGCGGTGAGCGCACCCCCGCGGCACTCGATCGCGGTCGAGCGGCGCATTCCTCGCCGTGGTCGGCGCCATCGCGGCGTCCCCGCTGTTTCCCGATCGGTGTCGCTCGGCAGCGCCGAACCCGATCCGGGCGTCCACGCCGACTGGGTCGTCCTGGCATTCGGGATCATCGCGGTCGCCGTCGTGGTCCTCGTGCTCGCGTTCGTCGCCGCGCGTTCGCGCCACCCGGCCGTGTCGCTCGACCTCGAATCGCCGGGACGGCGGCGAACGTCAACGGTGCCTGAACTCGCGGCCCGGGCGGGCCTGGCTCCGACCGTCACGAACGGTCTGCGCATGGCGCTCGAGCCCGGCCAGGGACGGACCGCGGTGCCGGTCCGCTCCGCGTTCCTCGGCGCAGTCTTCGGTGTCCTCGGCGTCACCGCGGTTCTGGTGTTCGGGTCGAGCCTCAACCAGCTCGTCGTCGACGCCACGACGCTACGGCTGGACCTGGGATTTCTCGGCCACCGACACCATCTCCAACGCCAACTCCTGTAGCCACGACGACTTCGGGCTGCTCAAAGAACCCGGCGTCGGCGCCGTCGCCGCGGCGTGTTACGGGACTGGGAACGTCCAGCTCGACGGACACCCCGTGAACGGATGGAGCTTCACCTCGCTTCGCGGCACGATCGAACCCGCAGTCGTCGCCGGCCGCGCACCACGCGAGTGCCCACGAAGTCGCGCTCGGATCGACGACCATGCACACCCTGGGCAAACACATCGGCGACACCGTCCAAGCCCGCGGCCCCAACGCCAAAGCGCGACTACCTGATCGTCGGTCAAGTCGTGTTCCCCACCCTCAGCCAGCCCCAACCCATCGCCGACGGCGCCGCGTTCACCGGCGCAGGCTTCGCGCCACTCTTCGATCCGAGACAACTACTACCGGTATCTCCTCGGTACGCTTCGCCCCGGGTGCAGACCATGCCAGCCGTCGAACGCCGGATCGCGAACATCCCACAACTCGACTCACCCGTAGCGCCCACCCTTCCCGTCGAAGTCGACCGCCTCCATCACATCAACTGGTTCCCGACAACCCTCGCCGCGCTCCTCGCCGGTCTCGCGCTCATCGCCGTCGGCCACGCCCTCGTCACCGCGGTCCGACGACGACGCCGCGACCTCGCCCTGCTCAAAACGCTCGGCTTCAACCGCCGACAGGTACGCGCCACGATCGCGTGGCAGGCCACCACCTTCGGGACCGTCGGCCTGCTCGTCGGCATCCCCTTCGGCGTCATCGGCCGGCAGCGTCGTCTGGCGCCTCGTCGCCGACAGCCTCGGCGTCTCGACCACCCCGTCGATCCCCGATCCTCGCGATCCTCCTCACCATCCCCGTCACCCTCGCGCTCGTCAACCTCATCGCCTACCTACCAGCACGCAACGCCGCCCAGACGCGCCCCGCCGTCGCGCTCCGAACGCAATGAGCCCGGCCCGGGCGGAGCCCATCGCCGCTCCCGGCATCCATCGGTGACGGCGGCGACCTCGGTCAGCCGGGCCCTCCGTCGACCCCGGGTGCCGTACCGAACTGCTGTGCGATCGCCTCGTAGTTCGCGGTCGACGGATGCGCGGTGCCGGCGCGGCCCTGCCCGAACACCGCGAGCACGTTCTTGGTGATCGCGACGGCTTGATCGTTGTGCGGCCCGCCGGGGGCCGGTGGCGTGAGCTGAGGGATCCAGTCGATCGTGCCGATCGCGAGGACGCCTGCACCGCTCGGCGCGGAGTAATAGGTCATGTCGGCGTAGCTGTTGGTGCCGCGACACACCAACGGAGAGTGAGCAAGGATCTGGACGTTCGGCGGCCCGACCTGCGACGGGTGGTAGTGGTCGTACTCGGAGCCGATGACACCAGGGAGCTTCTGGCCCGTGGTGATTCCCGTGTTCGCGAACACCCATGCCGACGGGTCGACGATCACCATGTCGGCGCGCACCGGGTTGCTCTCGTACTGCTGGCCGATCAGCGCGCTCTCGGGACGAGCGACCGGAGCGTCGCGCCAGTTGATGCTGGTGAGCGCGGGCTGGGTCTGGCGGATCGGGTCCTCGGAGGCGTCCTTGTAACAGGTCTGCTGCCGGTTGGGGCCGACGGGCGACGGGTCGAGACGGATCTGACGGAACGCCGCATTCGACCCGAAGAAGACGAGGTTCACGCCGGCGTCGCGAGCGGCCTCGACACCATTGCGCATCTCGACCGACCAGTACTCGTCGTGCCCGAGCGAGAAGAACGCCTTGTGCCGGAGCAAGCGCTCGGGGTGCGCGTGGGTGTCGATGTCGGTGGTGTAGGTGACGTCCAACCCGAGCTGCTCCATGAGCATGACGAGCGGGAACTCCAGGCCGAGGAAGTCGCTCTGTCCGGCGCCGAGATTGTGAGGGCGGTCGAACGACACGATCCGGGCGCGGGCGGCGAACGAGCCGTCGGGCCCCTTGTATAGCGAGTAACCGCCCCAGTCGTTGTAGGCCTGCCACGTCGTCACCGAGGACTGCACCATGTACGCCGCGCTGCTGGCGTCGTCGCGCACCGTGAGCGGAACGTACCGTTGCACACCTGCCGATCCCACCAGCTTGCACATGTAGACGCCCGGCGGGAAGCTGTCGTCGACCGGCACGACGAGCGACGGCTGCCAGCCCGCCTCGACCATGTTCGTGCCCGGCGCGATCGTCGGTGCGGCCTGCTTGACGCCGGGTGCCGACGGTGACTGCCACACGAGTCGGCCGCCGGTGCCGCCGTAGTACCCGAGCCGGTAGACCTCGACGTGGAAGGAGGGATTGTTCGTCGACACGAACAGCTGCACCTTGCTCCCCCGCGTGGTGCTCACGGTGTCGGCGTAGCCCTCGATGTCTCCGTCGTTTCCGGGGTTCGTCACGTTCCAGCTCGTCGTCCCGGGCTTGGCGTTCTCGTGGACGACCCATTGCGCGACGGGCCCTGCCGGGGTGGCGTGCACGGCCGACCGCTTCTTCGAACTCGTCGTCGATCTCGTCGTCGACGGTGCCGGCGTCGCGCCCGGCGCGGTGGTCGGATCGGCGCTGCCGCGCCACGGCTCGAGGACCGCTGCTGCTGCAGACGCGCCCACCACCCCGGCTGCGGCGATCCCCGCCACCAAGACGGCGCGCCGCCCGACGCGGCGGGGCGTCAGCAGGCCCGGATGGCCGGGCACCTCGAGCACGGAGAGCTGCGTGGCGAGCGCGGCCCGGAGCTGGTCGTCGACGTCCTGGGCGTCCACCCGCGCCGCCCACTGAACCGGGACCTGGTGGCGGCGGTTCTCCGGGCCGGTGGCGTCGAACCGGTACGGGCCGGTGACACGCCCGACCGCGACCCGCGCGCTCACGGGCAATGGGCACGAGTACCTGGTCACCGACCCGGATGGCGGTCGAGAACTCCTGGAGCTGTGCCGCCCACGAGTCGAGCGCGGTCTGGGGAGCCGCGGGGTATGCGGAGCCGAGCCGTGCGCGCAGATCCTCGCGGGCGTCGACATCGTGGAGCGGACCGGTCGCGGACCAGCCCACGACGACAACGTCGTGGCGCAGCATGAAGTCCGCGCGGCGACCGTCGGGGCCCGCCGTGACCACCCACACCGAGGCCGGGTGGTCGTCGTGATCAAGTGGGGACATGCCGGGGGATCCTCAGCTTCAAAGCCTGGCCATGGGAATCGTAGGAGTCCGGCCACGCGAGCTTCGTCATCCCGGTCGCCCGGCCGCGCCCGAGAATCACCGACGCCGCGCGTACACTCCCACGTCGGAACGGTCGGCCCGACCGACGACGAGCCGGCTGGCGCGCGCTGAGCACCCAACCTCACCGCGGTGTCGGCCGTCAGGAATGACTCCGTGGGGCCCATGAGAGAGGTCGGTAGCCGGTTGCTGCGGTCGAGAGCTACGTCGGTCATCCTGCTCGTGAGTTTGAGCCTCCTCGCCGCGTGCAGCGGCGGCGGCGACAAGAGTGCCGCCAATCCGAAGAAGAACGCAACGGTCTCCACGACGACGACGACGGCCCCGCCGCCTCCCATCGCCCCGGAGACCGGCCTGCCGGACCCCGGCGGCCAGAGCCTCACCCGCCCGGCGTTGTGGGCGAAGCTCGAGAACACGCCCGACGCCCGACCCCAGGCCGGCCTCGCGACGGCCGACGTCGTCTACGAACAGGTGACCGAAGGTGACATCACCCGGTTCATCGCACTCTTCAACTCGCAGATCCCCGACGTCATCGGACCGATCCGTTCCGTGCGCGAGATGGATCCCGACGTGGTGTCGCCGTTGGGCGGGGTCTTCGCGTATTCGGGCGGCATCCCCACCACCGTCGCGCTGATCGAAGCCGCACCCGTGAACGCGGTCGACGAGGACAAGGCGGGCACGGCCATGTTCCGCGACAACACCAAGTTCGCGCCCCACAACCTCTACGGCCACGCGGCGCAGCTCCTCGCGCTCGGTGGCAAGCCCGTGCCGATCGTCCCGTTGTTCCGCTACACGGGCGCTGCGGAGAAGTTCAGCGGCGATCCGGTCCTCTCCGTGAACGTCGGGTTCCCTTCGGGCTACGCGGTCGACTACGCGTACGACGCGGCGTCGAACACCTGGAAGCGGTCGATGGCGGGCGTCCCGTTCGTCGACACGTCGGGCGCTCAAGTGGCACCGACCAACGTCATCGTGCAGTTCGTGGGGTGCTGCATCGGTCAGTTCGAGGGCGCGCGCGTACCAGACCGTGGGTTCGGGCGCGGCGTGGATCTTTTCGAGCGGGCCAACTCGTCAAGGGCACGTGGCAGCGATCGGCGGCGTCGCAGGTCACCCAGTTCACCGACGCGGCCGGTCAGCCGATCTCGTTGACGCCCGGACGCACCTGGGTCGAGTTCGCGCCCGACGGCACCCCCGTCAACGCCGTTCCCGGCCCACCGACGACGACCCCCCCGACCACGGCTGCGCCACCGACCACCCACAAGAAGTAACACGGGTCCGCCGGCACACGGCCAGTGCTGAGGTGTGAGCTCTGCGTCAGCGCGCGGTCAGGTGGGCAGGCCGTAGAGGCGGCACCAGTTGTCCCACAGGATCTTGCGCTTCGTCTCGTCGCGCGATGCGGGAGGTCGAGGAACGCCGACACCGAGTCGGGGAACTTCGAGTCGCCGTGCGGATAGTCGGTGGAGAAGACGAGGTTGTCGTCGCCGAACCAGTCGACGTAGTACCGGGCCGGGACGCTCGTCGGCCTCGATGCTCAGGAAGCAGTTCGCACGGAAGTACTCCGACGGGGGCCGCTCGAGCTCGGGCGCGTCCTTGTCGCCCACCCACTCCCAGTGCTCGTCGAGGCGATGGAGCAACCACGGCGCCCAGCCGCAGTTGCCTTCGAGCAGGCCGACTCGCAGGTCCGGGAACCGCTGGAGCACGCCGCCGGCGGTGAGGCTCACGGTCACGGCCATGATGCCGATCGGCTGGCCGAAGGTGTGCCACATCATCAGGTTGTCGAACTCGAGCGTGTAGTCGGGCCGCAGGTAGTTCTGGCCGCCGCCGTGGAAGCAGACCGGGACGCCGAGCCGCTCGCACTCGCGCCAGATCGGGTCGTAGGCGGGGTCGTGCCACGGCCGGCCGTTGACCAGGCCCGGGTGCACGAAGACGGTCTTGAACCCGAGGATCGTCGACGCAGCGCCGCATCTCGTCGACGGCGGCGTCGACGTCGTGCGGCGCGAGGAGCCCGGCGCCGAGCAGTCGCGCGGGTCTCGCGCTGCAGAAGTCGTCCATCCAGTCGTTGTACGCCACGGGCGATCGCGGCCGCGAGCCCGGGTTCGAGCCCGTCGGGGCCGACCTGCTCGCGTGCGAGTCGAGCCCGAGCACGAACAGCCCGCGGCTGGGGAACAGCACCGCGACGTCGACACCCTCCTCGTCCATCGCCGTCGAGTTGCGACGCCGGGTCCCACCGGCGCGACTCCGACGGCGGCGAGCGCCTCGTCCGACCCGGCTTCCACCCCACGGTCTCGGCGAAGTTCGGCTTCGCCCGGCCCATGCGGGTGAGGCTGTGGTCCTTGACCCGGACCCGCATGTCGCGGTGCAGCTCGCTGAGCCCGATCGGCGCCGCATGACGCCACTCGGGGGCGATGTAGCGCTCCCAGAGGTCGGGCGGCTCCATGACGTGCATGTCGCTGTCGGCGACCCGCCATCCGTTCGTACCCATGGGCAGCTCCTCCGGGAGGCTGAGCAGGGAGCCCTCGCCAACCTGCCCAGTGCACGTCAGCTTGTTGTACGTGGTCGCCGGCAGCAAGCGGACGACTCGAATCCCTTGTACCCCGAGGAACCGGCCTGGCGCCGGCAAACGTGCCCATCGCCCGCTGGGTGGCCGAACCCTCACGGAACGGAGTGCGTTGTCCCGGGGACCCGGGCCCACTACATTGTGCGGGTCTCCGCCGTGAATCGAGCGAACGGAGGCGATCAGACCGAGCGCGGGGGAACGGCACTTGAGGAGTTTCGAGCACGGGAGTCGATTTCGATCCCGGCGCGTGATGGCGCTCGTCGCCGTCTGCTCCTTGCTGTTGCTGGCGATCGGGGCCCTGTCCGGCCTGCCCACGATCGCGCAGGTCGTCGAGCCGACGACGACGACCGGTCCCGCGCCGGACTCGACGACGACGAGCGTGCCGGACACGACGACGACGAGCGTGCCGGACACGACCACGACGAGCGTGCCCGACACGACGACGAGCGTGCCCGCCGACACGACCACGACGAGCGAACCGCCCCCCGACACGACCACGCCGGACGCGCCCGATCTCGGTTTCCTCGCCGGAAAGCTCAACGCGGCCGAGGCGCTCGCGACACCGCCGGAGTTCGCCAGCTTGTCGGACCACCAACGCGAGCTGGTGCAGACGCTCCAGACGGCCACGGACACGTATGCGCTGCGCCGTTTCGCGTTGGTCGACCTCGCGCACCAGCTGGCGACGGCCAAAGATCTGCTCAAGGAAGCTCGCGCGGCTGAGACTGACCGCGATCGAGCGCGAGATCCTGGGCCTGGCGGACGCAGTCGCCTCCGGCAACGCCGCCGCCGAGGCGGCAGGCGGCGCGATCGACGCTCCCGGGAGCACCGTTCCGGCGCGCGCGTTCGCCAGCGACGTCGCCCAGGCGCACTCGCACGACGCCGCGCTCGATGACCGCCTCGCGGCGTTCCGCTCGCTCAAGCGTCGGCTCGAGGCTGACCTCAAGAAGGTTCGAGCCGCACGGGTGCAGGTGCAGGCCGCGGTCACCGCCTTGAACACGCGCTACACGGCGCAGAGCAAGGTCGTGGCCGACGCGAACGGCGGCGAGGGCGTCGGCCGAGTCGGCCATCAAGGACGAGCTCGGTGCGGGTGCAGTCGGCGCACGACCCGATGGCATCACCGCGACGCTCGCGACGGCACAAGCCGGTCAGCCCGATCCCGTCGTCGTCGGCGGCATCGGGATCCCCATCCCCGGCGCGCCGCTCAGTTCGCCATTCGGCCTCCGCAACGATCCCCTCAGCAACGGCGCGGGCTTCCATCCCGGTATCGACTTCGGCGCCGACTCGGGCACGCCGATCCACGCCGCCGCCGCCGGCGTCGTGGTCACGGCCGGCGACTGTGGCGGCTACGGCAACTGCGTCGTCATCGACCACGGCACGTCGATGGCCACGGTGTACGGGCACCAGAGCGAGGTGCTCGTCTCGGTCGGCCAGCACGTCGACGCCGGAGAGGTCATCGGGCTGGTGGGCTCGACCGGGGCGTCGACGGGCCCGCACCTGCACTTCGAGGTCCGCCTGCACGGCCTCCCGATCGACCCCCTGCTCGCCCTGATGCCCGACTGAGACACGGGAGCTCCTCGCGGCGACGTCGCCGCGCCCGAACTGTCGCTACGACTGCACGGTCGGCTACGGGCCGCGGGTGTCCAGGTTTGGTGGCGTTCGCGAATCCAGCAGATGATTGAATCTCACCGTGTCCGAGGAGCGGGGAACGTGACCACGGGTCATGGGGTGAAGTCGATCCCGGCGCTCGCGCAATGGGCGGCGGAGCGATACGGCGATGCCGAGGCGGTGGTTGACGGTGAGACCCGCCTCTCCTTCCGCGATGTCGCCACGCGCGCGCTCGACGCGACCCGCGCCGCCATCGCGTTCGGCGTCGAGCCGGGCGACCGGGTGGCGATTTGGGCGCCCAACCGGTGGGAGTGGATCGTCTCCGCCTTGGGCGTGCTCGGCGCGGGTGCGTGGCTGGTCCCCGTCAACACGCGATTCAAGGGCGAGGAAGCGGCGTACATCCTCGACCGCGCCGACGCCGTCGCGCTGTTCACCGTCGACGGATTCCTCGGCGCCGACTACGTCGGCATGCTGCGCGATGTTGCGCCACACCTCCGGTGCCTCGACCGCGTCGTGATGTTCGGCGGGCCGGCGCGCGCCGGCGAGATCACCTTCGACCAGTTCCTCGCCACCGCTGACCAAGTGACCGAAGCTGCTGCGAACTCGCGCATCGACGTGATCGGGCCGGGTGACGTTGCCGATGTGATCTTCACGTCGGGCACGACCGGACGTCCGAAGGGCGTGATGCTCGAGCACGGCGCGTCGCTCCGCGCCTTCGATCTCTGGGCTGACGGGTTCGGACTACGCGAAGGCGACCGTTACCTCATCGTCAACCCGTTCTTCCACTGCTTCGGCTACAAGGCCGGTTGGATGGCGTGTCTCATGAAGGGCGCGACGGCAATCCCGCTGGCGG
Source organism: uncultured Actinomycetes bacterium (assembly GCA_963726965.1). Lineage (GTDB taxonomy): Bacteria > Actinomycetota > Acidimicrobiia > IMCC26256 > DASPTH01 > DASUAS01. The sequence goes on from CAVSEI010000011.1 coordinate 191,200, forward strand.
TGCTCGACATCGACCACCTGCTCGGTCTCGTCGAACAGGAACACGTGTCGGCCCTGCCGGGTCCGCCGACGCTGTTCACGTCGCTCCTCGATCAGCGCGACGGCGACGTCGACCTGTCGTCCCTGCGAGTGGGCTTCGTCGGGGCGTCGACCGTGCCTCCGGAGCTGCTCCGTCGGGTCCGCGCCGAGCTGCCGTTCGAAGCGCTCACGACCGGATACGGGCTCACCGAATCGACCGCGATGGTGTCGGTGACCCGCCCCGACGACGATCCGGAGCGGGTTGCCTTCTGGAACGGCGGATACCCGCTGGAGGGCATCGCGGTGAAGATCGTCGACGCCGACGGCGCTGAGCTGACGACTGAGGAATCGGGCGAGATCCTCGTCCGCGGGTTCACCGTCATGCGCGGGTACTTCAACGACGCCGACGCGACCGCGGCGGCCGTCGACGCCGATGGCTGGCTGCACACCGGCGACATCGGGTGCCTCAGCGAGTTCGGCGCGCTCCGCATCTCCGACCGGAAGAAGGACATCTACATCTGCGGGGGCTTCAATGTGTCACCCGCCGAAGTCGAGAACCTGTTGCTCGGCGCGGACGGGATCTCCCAGGTCGCGGTGATCGGCATCCCGGACGAGCGGTTGGGCGAAGTGGGCGCGGCGTTCGTCGTCGCCCGGCCCGGTGCCGCGCTCACGGTGGACGACGTGATCGCGTGGGCTCGAGACCACGTGGCGAACTACAAGGTGCCGCGTCACGTGGAGTTGGTGGACGCGTTGCCGCTCAACGCGAGCGGCAAGGTGATGAAGGAACCCCTTCGGGACCGGTTGCGATAACTTCACACGCTCATCGTCTGTGGAGGTCGTTCAACGTGAAGGTCGGTACTCGTCGCTGGCGCGGCCTGCTCGCGATTCCGCTCGTGCTCGGTACGTTCGTCGTCGTCGGCGCGTCGGCCGAGGCGACGCCGCGTGCGATCGCGGTCCCGGGCGAGGTTTCACTCGTCGCCGGGGTCAACGACACGAAGGATCCGAACATCGCGGTCCTCGAGTACCTGCCCCAGTCGATCAAGGTCGCCAAGGGCACGAACGTCACGTGGGAGATCGCCGGCCCCGAGCCGCACTCGGTCACCTTCGTGCCTCCCGGGACGAAGACGCCACCGAGCGTCGAGACCGACGACTCCTTGACGTTTCCGACTCCGGCCACCGGCGCCTACGACGGTACGACACTGGTGAACTCAGGTGTCGTCCCGCTCGGTGCGGCCACCACGGTGCAGAAGTTCACGATGTCGTTCGCCAAGACCGGCACCTACACCTACTACTGCGTGTTGCACCCGAACATGGTCGGCAAGATCCAGGTGACCGACGACACCCAGGACTCCCAGACGTCGATCACCAACAAGGGCAAGCAGCAGTTGCAGCAGTACCTGGCGGAAGGGCGGGCGGCGAAGAAGAAGCTGGTCAAAGCGACCCCGAAGCGGACCACCAACGCCGACGGCTCGACCACGTACTCGGTGGAGATGGGCGCGAGCACCGCTCACACCGACGTGCTCGCGTTCTCGCCCGCGCCGCGGAAGGTCAAGGCGGGGGACCACGTGACCTTCGTCAACAACTCCGGCGCTCCACACACCGCCAGCTTCGGTGGGACCCTGGTGCCTCCCGTGCCGACGGCCGACAACGTCGTGAACGCGGTCCCGGGAGCTTCACCCCAGGCCCTGGTGCCGTCCACGTATCTGAACACCGGGTGGCTGCCCCCGAAGAGCAAGGGCGGGCCGCCGCTCTCGGCTCGCAGCTACACCTACGACGTACCTGATCCGGGGACGTTCACCTACGTGTGTGTGCTCCACGTCGGGAGTGGGATGGCCGCGGAGATCGACGCGACCTGAGCCCGGGCGCGGGCGTGAGCGGGCGATTTGGGGCAGACTGCGTGCCGGTTTCGAGGAGGAGTGGGTCATGGATCGCCACGAACGGATCGACGAGCAGCTCGCCCGGGTGCCGCTGTTCTCCGGACTCTCGAAGAAGGAGCTCCGGCTCATCTCTCAGCTGGCCACCTACCTCGAGGAGCCGGCCGGCACCGTGCTCACCCAGGAGGGGAAGACGGGCCACGAGTTCATCATCGTGCTCGACGGCGAGATCGAGATCCAACAGGGCGGCCGCGTCGTCGCCGAACGCGGCCCCGGCTCGTACGTCGGCGAGATCGCGCTGCTCGACCACCGCCCCCGCACCGCGACCGTGATCGCCAAGACGCCGGTGACCATCGAGGTCATCGGCCAACGCGAGTTCGCCGGCCTCCTCGCGGAGATGCCTGAGCTCTCCCAGCAGTTGCTCGCCACCGTTGCCCGCCGTCTCGCCGACCTCGACGGAAACGAGGACTGAACCTCGGGGTCGCTCAAGAGATCATCGGCCGCGGCCGATTCCCCGTTGCGGGAAGGTCGCTGCGATGACGCGTGGATGCACAACGACGGTTGCGGAGTCCGAGCTGCAACGCGCGCTTGATGGCGGTGAACTGCACCGCGTCTATCAAGCCGTCATCGAGTTGGCGAGCGGCCGACCGCGCTACGTCGAAGCCTTGTTGCGCTGGGAGCACCCGACGCGTGGTGAGTTGGCGGCGCAGGACTTCCTCGTCGAGGAGAAAGACAGCACCCTGCTCGTTCGCATCGGGTGGTCGGTGGTGATCGAGGCCGCTCGCCGCGCCGGTGACTGGCGTCGTCGCCACCCTGAGTGTCCCGTCACGGTGTCGGTGAACGTGTCCGGCGTGCACCTCGGTGCGCGCGACCTCTCGGCGAGGGTGGACCATCTGTTGCGCGACAACGAGGTGCCCGGTCCCAACGCGCTGGCGTTCGAGGTCGGTGAAGCGACGTTGCGCCCTCCGCGTGCCCGTGCTCGCGACCGGTTGGCGGGACTTCGCAATCTTGGCGTCGAGATCATCGTCGACGACTTCGGCGCGGCGGTGGCCGCGAGCGACGCGACCCCCCGCGATCTCCGCGACTCGGCAATGGGTCTCCTCGAGTTGCTCGGACCATTTCCGGTCGACGTGGTCAAGCTCAACCCCGCGTTCGTCATGCGACTGGTGGCCGACGACGGCCGACCGGAGTACCTCGTCGACGTGGTCGCGAGTGCCGCACGCGGCCGGGCTCCGGGTCGTCGCCCTCGCGATCGAGACCGACGCGGCCGCCGAGCGCGCTCGGAGCGACGGCTTCGATCTCGCGCAGGGCTTCTTCTTCCACCGGCCTGCACCACCGGACTCGGTCGCCGCGTTGCTCGCGGTGCCTTGACCCGATTCGCGGTCACGATGGCTAGCCTGGCCTCATGGCCGATCAAGCTCGGTTCGCCGAGCTCGCGATGCCCTACATGTCTGCGCTCTATTCGGCAGCTTTGCGGATGACGCGCAACCCGTCGGACGCAGAAGACCTCGTGCAGGAGACCTACCTGCGTGCGTACCGCGGGTTCGGCGGATTCAAAGACGGCACGAACCTCAAGGCGTGGCTCTACAAGATCCTCACCAACACGTTCATCAACTCGTACCGGGCCAAGAAGCGTCGTCCCGACGAAGTCGATCTCGACGACACCGAGGACTTCTTCCTCTTCCGGCGTCTGGGTGGGCTCGAAGCGGCCGTGGCCAACCGCACCCCCGAGACCGAGGTGCTCGAGAGCATCCCCGACGAAGTGGTGAAGGAAGCGCTCGAGGCGTTGCCGGAGCAGTTCCGGATGGCGGTGCTGCTCGCCGACGTCGAAGGATTCTCCTACAAGGAGATCGCCGAGATCATGGACGTGCCCATCGGCACAGTGATGAGTCGGCTGCATCGCGGAAGAAAGCAGCTTCAAGAGCGGTTGTGGGATTTCGGTCGCGAACGAGGCTTGATTCCGACCCCGAGTCCCAAGGCGCCGGAACCGGCGCCCGAAGCCGCCGGTCACGCGGGGGGTTAGAGCACCACCATGGACTGCGACAAGGCGACCTACAGGGTCTACGGCTACCTCGACGGTGAGTTGACGGTCTGGCGGCGCTGGACGATCCGTCGCCACCTCGGCAAGTGCCCGCCGTGCGCCCAGGGATTCGACTTCGAGATCGAGTTGCGTCAGGTCATCTCGACGAAGTGCCGCGACGAGGTGCCACCGGATCTGAAGCGCCGGATCGCGGAAGCGCTCGGGACGCCGCTGCCTCCCGACGACTCCGGCTCCGTGTAGCGGTCGGCACACCCGCGGGCACTACTGTCGGGTCGTCCCGATCCGGAGGAATCGCTCGTGAAATCCGCCCGTGTCCGCATCGTGTACGTCGTGACGCTGTCGCTGGTGGCACTGGCGACCCTGGCTGCTCCCGCGGGCGCAGCCACGCCGGTCCTGGCGAGCGAGAAGTTCAAGTGGTTCTACTGGATCGGTTTCGTGCTGGCGGCGAGCATGGCGCTCTGGCTGCTCGCGACCCTCGTGGGCTACTACGTCCGGGTCATCCGTCCGAAGCACCGGGGTCGCCAGTCCTCATGACGCACGTTCCGGCGGTCGCGGTCGCGGAGTCGCCCCCTGCCGAGGTGGGCTGTGACCCGATCGACTGGGCGCTCGCCGAACGGGTTGCCCGACGTTTCTCGGGCCGCGAGCCACTCGCGGCGTCGTACCTCGCCGGTTCGCTGCGCGAAGACTTCGACGCGGTCACGACCGAAGCCGAGGCACTCGTCGCCGAGTACACCGGACTCCGGGCACCGGGTGCGGCGCGGGCGCAGGTCGTCGATCGCGGGTCGTGGATCGGAGCGAACATCGCGTCGATGCGCCGGCTGCTCGCGCCGTTGACCGAGCGCGTCGGCGAGCGGATGGCGAGTAGTCGCGTGGCGCCGATTGGTCGCCGAGTGGCCGGCACCGAGACAGGGGTGTTGCTCGGGTATCTCGCGCAGCGAGTGCTGGGTCAGTACGACCTACTCGTGCTCGACGATGACGCATCAGCCGACGCGGTGTACTACGTCGGCGGCAACATCCTCACGTTGGAGAAGCGCTTCGCGTTCCGCCCGCGCGACTTCCGACTCTGGATCGCGATTCACGAAGTCACCCACCGGGCGCAGTTCACCGGTGTGCCGTGGATGAAGGGCTACTACCTCTCACTGGTCGAAAGCACGCTGTCGTCGATCGACCCCGATCCGAAGCGCCTGGTCCAAGCACTCGCCCGCGCCGCCGAGGAATTCCGCAATGGTCGGAACCCGCTCGACGACGGCGGCCTCGTCGCCCTCCTCGCCAGCGAGGAACAACGCGGCGCGCTGGCCAACGTGCAGGCGCTGATGTCGCTGCTCGAGGGCCATGGCAACAGCGTGATGAACCAGCTCGGCCGCGAACACGTCGCCGGCCAGGCGCGCATGGCGCGCGTGCTGCAGCAACGGCGGCAGAGCGCGGGCCTGGCGGCGGTGCTGCAGAAGCTCGTCGGGCTCGAATCGAAGATGCGCCAGTACGAGGTCGGCGAGGCGTTCGTCGCCGCGGTGGAACGCGCGGCCGGGCCGCGCGGTGTCGACGCGGCCTGGCGGGGTCCCGAGTTCCTCCCCAGCATGGAAGAACTGGGTCGCCCGCTGGAGTGGTTGGCGCGAGTCGACGGCGTCGCGTGAACCCTTCCACCGCGACCGCGGTGGACGCGCTCGCTCCGTGGCGCGAACGGTTCGCGGTCGAGGTGCGGGAGATCGTCGGGCCGGTCGCGGTGGGGTGTTCGGGCGGTGCCGACTCGACCGCGTTGCTCGTGCTCGCAGCCGACGCCGGGCTCGACCCGATCGCGGTGCACGTCGACCACGGTCTGCGCGACGGGAGTGAGCACGAAGCCGAGGCGGTCGCCGCGGTCGCGGCACGGGTCGGCGCCCGGTTCCACGCGCGTCGATCGCCCGTGGGCACGGGTCCGAATCTCGAAGCGCGTGCCCGGACGTCGCGATACGACGCGCTGGAGCGCGCCCGGATCGAGTTGCGCGCAGAGGTCGTGCTCGTGGGGCACACGGCCGACGATCAGGCCGAGACCGTGTTGCTGAACGTGTTGCGCGGTGCCGCCGGTGCCGGCCTCGCGGGCATGGCCCGGCAACGCGACCGTGTCGTCCGACCATTGCTCGGGATGCGACGGGCGGAGACGCGCGCGATCTGTGACACGCTCGGGATCGGGGTGTTCGACGATCCGATGAACCATGATGCGGAGTTCCGGCGGGTGGCGATTCGGCGCGACGTCCTGCCGATGCTGTCGGCGATCGCGTCACGCGATCTCGTTCCCGTGTTGGCGCGCCAGGCCGACATCCTGCGTTCGGAGTCGGAGTACCTCGACGCGCTGGCGATTGCCGCGTGGCCGGACACCGATCCACCGACTGCAGGCGCCCTCGCCGCGCTCCCCGTCGTGTTGGCGCGCCGTGCCGTCCGCGCGTGGGTGGGTGCACCGCCGCCGTCGTCGCGCGAGGTCGATCGCATCCTGGCCGTTGCCGCAGGCGAAACGCGCGGCGTGGAGCTCGCAGGAGGCCGCGTCGTTCGCCGATCCTCGGGACGGCTGTCGCTGACCGGCGCTCGACCAGTCGACTAGTTTCACGCCCAGTGGACGGGAACGCGATCGGACGCATCGTCGTCAGCGAAGACGAGTTGCAGACGCGAATCCGGGACCTGGGCAAGGAGCTCACCGCCGACTACGTCGGTCGGCCGCCGCTCCTCGTCGGCGTACTCAAGGGCGCCTTTGTGTTCATGAGCGATCTGTCGCGCGCGATCGACCTTCCGGTGGAGTTCGACTTCATGGCCGTGTCGTCGTACGGATCGGCGACGCGCTCCAGCGGCGTTGTTCGCATCCTCAAGGACCTCGACCTCGATCTCACGAATCGCCACGTGGTGATCGTCGAGGACATCGTCGACTCCGGCCTCACGTTGGCGTATCTGCGAAAGAACCTCGCCGCGCGCGGTCCCGCGTCGATGGAGGTGTGCGCGCTCCTGGTGAAGGAAGGCTTGCAGCGCGTGGATCTCGAGCTCAAGTACGTGGGGTTCACGATTCCCCCGTGCTTCGTCGTGGGCTACGGACTCGACGTCGGCGAGAAGTACCGCAACCTCCCGTTCATCGCCGAGTACGCGGGCACTGAGCCCATTTGAGATGAAGCGGAGCCGTGCCCGGAGGGCGGGACGGCGGAGCGGCATCGACCATCAAAGGTGAGGTGAGCGGGAAAGGGGCATTCGGGGAGCCGCTAGATTGATGCGGCCGCCGTCTCGTCTCCGGAGTCGCCGTGACCAAGCTGCGCCGCAGCGTCGTACTTCTCGTCGTCGTGGCGGCCGTCGCCGCCTTCTTCGGCTTCCGCGCGCTCACGAGTGGCGACGAACCGCAGAAGATCCCGCTCGATCGCTACACGCGCCAGCTCGTGAAGGCGCAGGTGGCGACGGCGACCATCCACGATGCTGATCACACGATCAGTGGGAAGCTCACCGACGGCACCGAGTACACGGTCGACTTTCCGGCGCAGTACACGGCCCGGCTGACCCAGGCGATCGTCGATGCGGGGGTCGACAAGTTCGAAACCGACCACCAGAAGCAGAGCGCCTGGCTGAGTCTCCTCTACGGGCTGCTGCCGTTCGTGTTGCTCGCGCTCGTGTTGATGTGGGTGCTCGGGCAGGTGCAGGGCGGCGGCGGCCGGGTCATGGGGTTCGGCAAGGCGAAGGTGAAAACGCTCACGAAGGACCAACCCAAGGTCACCTTCGCCGACGTTGCCGGCCTCGACGAAGCGGTGGAGGAACTCGAGGAGATCAAGGAGTTCCTCGAGTCGCCGGCGAAGTTCCGACAGCTCGGCGCCAGGATTCCCAAAGGCGTGCTGCTCTACGGACCTCCGGGCACCGGCAAGACCCTGCTCGCGAAAGCCGTCGCCGGCGAAGCGGGCGTCCCCTTCTTCTCGATCAGCGGCTCCGACTTCGTCGAGATGTTCGTCGGTGTCGGTGCGTCGCGTGTTCGTGACCTCTTCGAACAGGCCAAGGCCGCGGCGCCCGCGATCATCTTCGTCGACGAGATCGACGCGGTCGGGCGCCACCGCGGCGCGGGCCTCGGGGGTGGGCACGACGAGCGCGAGCAGACCCTCAACCAACTGCTCGTGGAGATGGACGGCTTCGACCAGAAGCAAGGCGTCATCCTGTTGGCGTCGACCAACCGTCCCGACATCCTGGACCCCGCGCTCCTCCGCCCCGGACGGTTCGATCGGCAGATTGTCGTCGACCGTCCCGACCTGGAGGGACGCAAGGCCATCCTTGCGGTGCACGGCAAGGAGAAACCGCTTGCCCCCGGCGTGGACCTCGACGTCATCGCCCGGCGCACCATCGGGTTCACCGGCGCGGACCTCGCCAACCTGATGAACGAGGCCGCGCTGCTCTCAGCCCGCCACAACCTCGTGCTCATCGGTCTCCCACAGCTCGAAGAGGCGATCGACCGCGTGATGGCGGGGCCGGAGCGCAAGAGCCGTTTGATCTCCGATCGCGAGAAGCGGGTCATCGCGTACCACGAAGGTGGGCACGCGCTGGTGGCGCACGCGCTGCCGAACACGGATCCGGTGCACAAGATCTCGATCATCCCGCGCGGCCGCGCGCTCGGCTACACGCTGACGCTACCGACCGAAGACAAGTTCCTGGTCACGCGGGAGCGAGTTGGTCGACGAGCTCGCGATGCTCCTCGGAGGTCGTACCGCGGAGGAGTTGATCTTCGCCGATCCCACGACCGGTGCGCAGAACGACATCGACCGCGCCACGACGATCGCACGCCAGATGGTCACGGAATACGGTATGAGCGACTCGCTCGGGCCGATGCGTTTCGGGCATCCGCAGGGCGAAGTGTTCCTGGGTCGTGACTTCAGCAGTACGCCGGACTACTCCGAAGAGGTCGCGGCCAACATCGACGCCGAAGTACGCGAGCTGATCGACGGCGCGCACCACGCGGCCAGAGAAGTACTGGTCGAGAACCGGGAGATCCTCGACCGATTGGCGCATGAATTGATCGTGCACGAGACCCTCGAAGCGGAGCGCGTGCAGGAGCTCTTCGCCGAGGTGCAGCCGTGGAGCGGATCTGCCGACACCAACGGGCGCTCCCCACGCCGACCCGAGTCGGCATCGCCGCCGCCCAGTCGCAACCCCGCCGCGGCCGCGACCCGATCTGACCAGCCCCGCCGCTGAGGAGCGCCCGTGACCGAGACCAGACCACTCCACGCCGTTCCTGGGAACGCGGCGGCCGTTCCCATCGACCACGAGCGGATCGAACGCGCGGTGCGCGAGATCCTCGAGGCCATCGGTGAGGATCCGGACCGCGACGGTCTCGCTCGCACGCCGATGCGCATCGCCAAGATGTACGAGGAGATCTTCGCGGGTCTCTACGAAGACCCTTCGCAGCACTTGACCGTCACCTTCGAAGCTGACCACGACGAGATGGTGATGGTGCGCGACATCCCGATTCATTCTGTCTGTGAACATCATCTCATCCCGTTCGCGGGACGTGCCCACGTGGCGTACATCCCCGGCGAGGATGGCCGGATCACCGGGCTGTCGAAGATCGCCCGCCTGGTCGACGGCTTCGCCAAGCGTCCACAGGTGCAGGAGCGCCTGACCACGCAGATCGCGGATGCGCTGGTCGAGGTCCTGAACCCGAGCGGCGTGCTCGTCATGCTCGAAGCCGAGCATTTCTGCATGTCGATGCGCGGCGTGAAGAAGCCCGGTTCGCTCACGATCACGTCGGCCGTGCGCGGTCTGTTCAAGAGCAACGCGGCGACCCGGGCGGAGGCGATGAGCCTCATCACCTACCCGGGAAACCGCTTGTAACCCCCGAATCGGGCATCTCGGGCGTCCGCGCCCGGCGCGGACTCCCGATATCCTGCGTCGCAATGTTCGCCTGGTCGTCCATCTGCGGGGAACGCCCGGCAGTGATGGGCATCGTCAACGTCACCCCCGACTCGTTTTCCGATGGCGGCCGGTTTCTCGACCCGGGCGCCGCGGTTGCCCACGGGTTGGCCCTGGTCGCCGCGGGTGCCGACGTCCTCGACGTGGGCGGCGAATCGACCCGCCCCGGTGCCGAACCGGTGAGTGAGGCCGAGGAACTCCGGCGGGTGTTGCCCGTGGTGGCGCGGTTGGCAGACGAAGCGGGCGTGCCGATCAGCATCGACACCAGCAAGGCCGCGGTGGCTGCGGCGGCGCTCGAAGCCGGGGCTGCGATCGTGAACGATGTCGCGGCGGGCGACGATCCAGAGATGTTGCCCGTGGTGGCGCGCGCACACGCCGGGGTGGTCCTGATGCACAAGATGGGTGAGCCCCGCACGATGCAGGACGCTCCCGACTACGCCGACGTCGTCGCCGAGGTCGGTGACTTCCTCCTCGACCGGATCGCGAGAGCCGAACGCGCGGGCATCGACCGCGCCGCCGTCTGCGCCGATCCTGGATTCGGGTTCGGCAAGACTGCCGCGCACAACATGACGCTGCTCACGCACCTCGGCGAACTGGTCGAGCGACTCGATGTCCCCGTGGCTGTGGGTACGTCGCGGAAGTCGTTTCTTCGTGCGGTGCTCGGTGAGGGTGACCGGTTGCGCGACGACGGAACGTTGGCGACGGTGGTCTGGGCGATCGACCACGGCGCGCGCATCGTGCGCGTCCACGACGCCGCGGCGTCGGCCGATGCACTGCGATTGCTCGACACGATGACCGGGATCGACGCGGTAGCGGTCGCATGAAGGGCCGCTGGGCGCAGGGACTCGAGCCGCGCGCGTTCTGTTGGATCATCAAGGACCGGCTGGCGGCGTCCGAGCGGCCCGGTGGCTTCGCTCGCAACCACCGCAAGGTCCGCCGGCAGGAGGAATTGATCTGGCTCATCGGCCATGGGTTCACCCACATCCTCTCGATGCTCGATTCGCCGCACAACCTGCACGCGTACGAGGAAGCCGGAATCCCGTACGCCCACGTACCGATCGGTCGCCACGACGAGTGGAGTGAGCGCCTGCCACAGCTCTATGCGACCTTGACCGCATGGTTGGCGGTACCCGACGAGCGGGTACTCATCCATCACGAGGAATTCGGCGACCGCTTGCTCGGCGTCCTCGCCGGTTACCTCCTGTACGCGGGTCTCGTCGCCGAGGGTCCGCACGCCGTCGTGGTGATCGAGAAGATCACCGGCCGTCAGCTCGGATCGGTGGCGCGGGAGATCGTGGCGGTGACGGTCGCCGAAAGCATCCTCGAGGTACCCGCCGTCGAGGAGACCGTCGCGGTGCGGAAGGCCACGCCCCGACGGGCACGGAGCTGACATGGGGACGATCGTCATCAAGGGGCTCCGGGAACTGGGAGTGCACGGCGTGCTCCCCGAGGAGCAGACCCGTCCACAGCCGTTCGAGGTCGATGTCGAGCTGACCGTCGATCTCCTCGCCGCGGGGGAGAGCGACTCGCTCGACGACACCGTGGACTACGCCGCAGTCGCCGAAGCGGTCAGCCGGGTCGTGAAGTCGGAGCGGTACTACCTGCTCGAACGCTTGGCCACCCGCATCGCGGAGGTGTGCCGGGTCGACGAGCGGGTGACCGGGGTCGCCGTCACCGTGCGGAAGTTGCATCCTCCTGTGCGCGCAATGGTCGATTTCGTCGCGGTGTGCATCGAGCAGTGAGTCCCGAGGGCGCGGCACGGCGTACCGCACGCCGCGCCTTTCTCGGACTCGGATCGAACCTCGGTGATCGCGTTGCGTACCTGCAGGGCGCAGTCGACGCGCTGGGGGACACCGAGGGTCTCCGTCTGGTGGCCGTGTCGCCCGTGTACGAGACCGCGCCGGTCGGGGGTCCGCCGCAGTCCGACTTCCTCAATGCGGTGGTCGCGGTCGACACCGAGCTCACGCCCCACGAGCTGCTCGACATCGCCCACCGGGTCGAGGCTGCCGCGGCCCGCGTGCGCGAGGTGCGCTGGGGACCGCGCACCCTCGATGTCGACGTGCTGCTGGTGGGCGACGAGCGCGTCGACGAACCTGATCTCGTGGTGCCGCACCCGCGGATGACCGAGCGCGGATTCGTGATGGTGCCCCTGGCCGACCTCGCCCCGGAGTGGGCTGCCCGCCTTCCGGCCGACGCCGCGTCGGTGCGGCCCGCCGGTCTAACCTTGCGGTTGCCCGAGTAGACCGGCACCCGTCACCGGGGCCGGAACGAAGAGGCAGGACCAGATGAGTGGCGCCACCGATCGACCGCAGCGACTGCTCGCCCTCGTGGGGCCCGGTCGCGCCGGGACCACGGTGGCCGCGGCGCTCGTGGCGCGCGGGTGGACCGCGGTCGCGGTGGCCGGACGCGTGGTCGACGCGCCGTCCACCCAGGAAGCCGCTCGCCGCCTGCACGCACCCGCGGTCGAGATCGTCGATGCCGGTCGCGGCGCCGATCTGGTCATCGTGGCGACGCCCGACGCGATGATCGCCGACGCGGCTGCCGCGCTCGCGCCGGGCCTGTCGCCGGGAGCGCTCGTCGTGCACCTGTCCGGCGTCTGCGGGCTCGACGAGCTCGCCAAGGTGCACGCCGCGTGTCCCGACGTCGTCATCGGCTCGTTGCATCCGCTCCAGACCATTCCGTCGATTGCACTCGGGCTGGAGCGCCTGCCCGGCTCGTGGTGCGCGGTCGAGGGCCCGGACGAGCTGGAGCGGCTCGCACGCTCGCTCGGGCTGCGCCCGTTCCGGGTGGCCCCGACCGACCGGGTGCGCTACCACGCGGCGGCGACCATCGCCGCCAACCACGTCGTCGCGGTGCTGGGCCAGGCGACGCGAGTGGCGCGTGACGCCGGTGTTCCACCGGAGGCACTGTGGCCGTTGGTGCGAGCGAGCCTCGACAATGTCGAAGCGGTGGGCGCACCGGCGGCGCTGACCGGACCCGTCGCGCGCGGTGACGCCGACACCGTGGCCCGCCATGTCGACGCGTTGCCCGTCGACGAACGGGCCACCTACCGTGCCCTCGCGCGCGAGGCGCTCCGTCTCAGCGGAAGCGACGACGCGTCCGTACGTGACGCGGTCTGGCGGACGACATCCGATGATCACGGTCGCGAACATCGCCGAGGCGCGCGCGTCGTGCGACGCTGCGCGTGCCGACGGGAAGCGCGTCGGCTTCGTCCCCACCATGGGGTTCTTCCACGAAGGTCATCGCTCGCTCATGCGCGTGGCGTGGTCGGCCGACGACTTCGTGATCGTGAGCCTGTTCGTGAATCCGACCCAGTTCGGCCCCCGCGAGGATCTCGACGGCTATCCCCGCGATGCCGCCGGCGACACGGCGACGGCGACCGCGGAAGGCGTCGACGTGCTCTTCACGCCCCGCGCGATCGAGATGTACCCCGACGGCGCGCGCACCACGGTGCGGGTCGACGCGCTCACCGACGGGTTGTGTGGTGCGAGTCGCCCCGGCCATTTCGACGGCGTGACGACGGTGGTGGCCAAGCTGTTCTCCATCGTCGGTCCGTGCCGCGCCTACTTCGGTCGCAAGGACGCCCAGCAGCTCGCGGTGATCCGTCGGATGACGACCGATCTCGACCTGCCGGTGGACGTCGTCGGCTGTCCGCTGGTGCGCGAACCCGACGGTCTGGCCATGTCGAGCCGGAACGCGTACCTCTCCGCCGAGGAGCGCGGCGCCGCGCTCATTCTCTCCGGTGCGCTCTATCTCGCGTCCGAGGCGGTGGTCGGAGGGCAGCGAGATCCTGCCGCGATCCGGCAACTGTTGCTCGAGACCATCGCCAAGGTGCCCCAGGTGCGCGTGGACTACGCCGAGGTGGTGGACGCGGCAACCCTGGCGCCGATCGATCGGATCGAGACCGACACGCTGGTTGCGTTGGCCGCGTCCGTCGGCAAGGCTCGTCTGATCGACAACTTCACGATCACGTTTCCCGGCGGCACCGCCACCCCTGACCTCGGAATCCTCACCGCATCGTCCGGAATCACGGAGGGACGCTGATGCAACGGATCATGATGAAGTCGAAGATCCATCGGGCCACCATCACCGGCGCCGACCTCAACTACATCGGCTCGATCACGCTCGACGAACGGCTCATGGCGCTGGCCGACATCCGCGAGCACGAACAGGTCCACGTGCTCGACATCGACAACGGCGCCCGATTCGAGACGTACGTGATCCGCGGCGGTCCGGGCGACGTCGTCCTGAACGGTGCCGCGGCACGTCTGGTCCACCCCGGCGACAAGGTGATCGTGATCACCTATGCCCAGTACGAAGAGGCTGAGCTCGCCGGGTACGAACCGATTGTCGTGCACGTCGACGCTGACAACCAACCCACGATGCACTCCATACGCGAGGTCGCGCCGTAGCGTCGGCGCGCTCCGAGCGAATCACCCTTCCCCATGGTCGAATCCTCTTCGGATGTCCTCGTTCTCGGTAGCGGCGTCGCCGGTCTGTCAGCCGCGGTCCGGGCGCGCCGGGCGGGGCTGTCGGTCACGGTGCTCACCAAGGGTGAGCTGGGGTGGTCGGCCACGCGGTATGCGCAAGGTGGTGTCGCCGCCGCGCTGGACTCCTCGGACGATTCGCCGGAACTGCACGGCTCCGACACGTTGGCCGCTGGTGGCGGGTTGTGCGACGCCGACGCGGTGCGGGTACTCGCCAACGAGGGGCCGACGAGGGTGCGGGAGCTCATGGCACTGGGTGCGCACTTCGATCACGTCGACGGGCGCGGCGAGCTTCGCCGTGCCCGCGAGGGAGGGCATTCGGTCGCCCGTGTCGTGCACGCCGGCGGCGACGCCACCGGCGCCGAAATCGAGCGTGCGCTGGTTGCCGCGGTCCACGGCTCGGGTGCTGATGTCCGCGAAGGTTGGTTGGCCGCAGATCTGCTGGTGGACCGGGGTCGGGTCGCGGGCGTCACCGCCGTCGGTCCGGAGGGCGTTCGCGAGGTGTGGGCCGGCCACGTCGTGATCGCGACCGGTGGGGCGGGCCAGTGCTTCGCGGTCACGACCAATCCCACGCTCTCGACGGGCGACGGCATCGCGATGGCGATGCGCGCCGGTGTCGCGGTCGCCGATCTCGAGTTCATGCAGTTCCACCCGACGGCGCTGCACCATCCGTCGATGCCGCGCCCGCTGTTGTCGGAGGCGCTCCGCGGTGAAGGCGCAATCCTGCGCGACGAGCGGGGAGTGCCGTTCATGCAGGGCGAACATCCGCTCGCGGACCTGGCGCCTCGTGACGTCGTGGCCAAGGCGATCAGCCGGCGACTGAATGACCGTGATCTCGAACACCTCTGGCTGGACGCAACCGGGATCGACGACTTCCCGGCGCGCTTTCCCACGATCTGGGACGCATGCCGATCCGTCGGGCTCGATCCGACCCACGACTGGCTCCCGGTCGCGCCCGCCGCGCGACTACCTCTCCGGTGGCGTCTGCACCGATCTCGACGGCGCGACGACCCTGCCGGGCCTCTGGGCGTGCGGTGAGGCCGCGTGCCTCCGGAGTGCACGGCGCCAATCGTCTGGCGTCGAACTCGCTGCTCGAAGGTCTGGTGTTCGCGGCACGTGCGGTGGAAGCCATCGAGCGTGGCAAGGACACCTACGACGAGAACGGCGTGCTGCGCAGCGGCATCAGCACCGACGTACCGATCGGGTCCCCGGAGGTCAAGGCGGTGGCGGGCCCGCCGATCCGGGAGGAACTCCAACGGGTGATGACGCGCGATGCCGGAGTGCTCCGGAGCGCCGGGAGCCTCGAGCGCGCCGCCGCGGCGTTGGCGGCGATGACCCCGACTGACGTCGAGAGCGCCAACCTCCACGCGGTGAGCACGGTGCTCGTGCGGGCGGCCACGGCACGGCGCGAGTCGCGCCGGCACCCACACCCGCGAAGATTTCCCGGTGCCCTCGTCGGCGTTTCTCGGCCGATTGGTCTTCACCACCGCGTCCGCGCCCGAGTTCGTACCCCTGACCGCGATCGAACCCGAGCCGTCGCGATGAACGATTTCGACGCGCCCGCTCACGTCGTTCGCACGCTCGCCGCCGCCGCGCTCGCCGAGGACATCGGCCCGCTCGGTGACCTCACTGCGTCACTCGTCCCCGCTGACGCACGCGCGACGGTCGACATCGTGGTCCGGGCCGAGGGCGTGGTGGCGGGAACGGCCTGCGCCACTGAGGTCTTCGCCCAGCTCGACAACGCCGCCCGGGTCGAGTGGCTGGTCGACGACGGCGACGCGGTGGGTCCGGGGACGAAGATCGGCCAGGTCACCGGTCCGTTGCGGTCGGTCCTCACCGGCGAACGCACCGCCCTCAATTTTCTGTGCCACCTGTCGGGCATCGCCACCATGACCCGCCGATTCGTGGCGCAGGTCGGACCGACCGCCCGCATCTGGGATACGCGTAAGACGCTCCCCGGGCTGCGCGCGGTCGAGAAGGCTGCCGTGCGCGCCGGAGGCGGGGTGAACCACCGGGGTTCGCTCTCGGAGTTCATCCTGGTGAAGGACAACCATCTCGCGGGCCTCGGCATCACCGCGGCGGTGACCCGGGCGCGCGCCCGGTGGCCGGGTCGGACGGTGGAGGTCGAATGCGACCGCGCCGCTCAGGTCCAGGAGGCGATCACCGCGGGCGCGACCATGGTGTTGCTCGACAACATGACGCCCGACGAGGTCCGCGCGTGCGTGTCGCTGGTGCGGACCACCGCGCCGTCCGGATTCCTCGTCGAGGTGTCCGGAGGGATCACGCTGGACAACGTGCGTGCGTATGCCGACGCCGGTGCCGACCTGATCTCGAGCAGTGTGATCACGCAATCGGCGCCCGCGCTCGACATCGCGTTCGATCTGCAACCAGGCGACCGGCGTTCCGAGGAGGCCTGACCACATGCTGCTGACCATCGACTGCGGGAACACCCAAACCGTCATCGGCTTGTTCGCCGACCATGATCTGGTCGACCACTGGCGCATCGCCACAGTTTCCGAGCGCACGTCCGACGAGCTCGCGCTCATGTTCCAGCAGTTCCTCGGATTCCACGGGTTCTCGTTCGATGCCCACGTCTCCGGCGTCGCCATCGCGTCGGGTGTGCCGCGGGTGACGGCCGCGCTGCGCGAGATGACCGAGCGCTACTTCGGCTTCGATGCGCTCGTGCTCGAACCGGGCGTGCGGACGGGAATGCCGATTCTCTACGACGAGCCGAAGAACGTCGGGGCCGACCGGATCGCGAACGCGGTCGGCGCGTACGACCTCTACGGCGGCCCGACCATCGTCGTCGACTTCGGGACCGCGAACACGGTCGATGCGGTGAGTGCCAAAGGCGAGTACCTCGGTGGCGCGATCTTTCCTGGCATCGAGATCTCGCTCGACGCGCTGTTCGCGTGGGCCGCGGCACTTCGCCGGGTCGAGCTGGTCGCGCCGAAGAACGTCATCGGGAAGTCCACCATCGAAGCCATCCAGTCCGGTGCGGTCTACGGGTTCAGCGGGCAGGTCGACGCCATCGTCGATCGCTTCGTCGCCGAGCTCGGGCCGTCGACCGTGGTGGCGACCGGCGGTCTCGCCGAGCTGATCATGCCCCACTCGCACACCATCCAACACTTCGAACCCTGGCTCACCCTCCAAGGCCTCCGCCTCGTGCACGAACGCAATCCGGCTTGATGCATCCGTCAGGGTGCTTCAAACGAGGGAGGTGCTTCACGCGCGAGTGACGGACGCTCAGCTCTCGCGGTTGACGAGTCCGTCGACGAGGCGACCAAGTGTGCGGCACACCCCCGGATCGAGGCCGTCGGCCCCGTCGAGCGCCTCGCCGGCTTTCACCGCGTGGTCGCGCGCCACGCCGAGCGCGACCTCGACCGCACTCGTGCCGGTCGACAGCGTGCCGAGTGCGACGGCGCGCGCCTCGTTCGAGCTGGTCGGGATCGAGCGGTCGACCGAGCAGGTCGCGGAGCGGTGCCGACTCTCGCAGCATGTAGATGACGGGCAGCGTGTAGATGCCTTCGAGGAGGTCCTGCCCCGCGTGCTTGCCGAGTGCGGCGTCGGTCGACGACAGGTCGAGTACGTCGTCGACGATCTGGAAGCACATGCCGAGGTGTCGTCCGAACCGGGTCAGGGCGTCGAGGGTGGGATCCGCGACCCCGGAGACCATCCCGCCGATTCGACACGACGTTGCGAACAGCGCGGCGGTCTTGCCTTCGATCGCCGAGGCGTAGTCCTCCTCCGAACGCTCCACGTCGAAGAGGTGCTGCAATTCGAGCACCTGGCCGCGGCAGAGCTCGCCGATGGTGGCGGCGAGAAGCGAGGCGACGTCGGCGCCCAACGACGCAGCCAACGACGACGCGTGCGGCGAGCAAGAAGTCGCCTGCGAGGATGGCGACGATGTTGCTCCACCGGGCGTTCACGCTGGGGACCCCACGGCGGGTTTCGGCTTCGTCGATCACGTCGTCGTGGTAGAGCGACCCGAGGTGCACCAGCTCGCAGGCGACTCCGCCGGTCACTGCCTCGTCGGTCGCGCCACGAACGTCACCACCGCGATCGTCGGGCAGGGAACCGGCCGCGCTCGCGTAGGAGGCACACAACGTGAGGGTCGGACGCAGCCGCTTCCCGCCGGCGCCGATCAGGTGGGCGGCGACGTCGGCGAGGAACGGATCCGCGGTCCTGACCGATTCGCGCAGCGACCGGTCGACGTGTGCGAGGTCGTCGGGCAACCCGGGCAGGTCGTCGGCCAGATCCGCGGGCGCGGGGGGCCGCAGCGGTTCTCCCGGCCCGGTCATGGACCCACGGTAGGCAGCTTCGGGAACAATCTCCAAGCCGGAGGGCGTTTCACCCTTACCGACAGGGTTCCGGGTGCCGATCCATACGCGGAGGGTCCCGGAGCGCGGCCGATTACACTGAATGATGACGCCACGATCCGCATCCTGCTGACGGTGGGGTGACGGCAGAGCGGCGTTCATCCGACTGAGGAGAGGCGGATCCCAACCGTGTTCGAACGCTTTACCGACCGAGCCCGCCGAGTGGTCGTCCTGGCGCAGGAAGAAGCGCGCCTGCTCAACCACAACTACATCGGGACAGAGCACATCCTGCTCGGTCTGATCCACGAGGGCGAGGGCGTCGCCGCGAAGGCGCTCGAGTCACTCGGGATCTCGCTCGAGGCCGTGCGCGCGCAGGTCGAGGAGATCATCGGCCACGGTGGCACCGCGCCGTCGGGCCACATCCCGTTCACACCCCGCGCCAAGAAGGTGCTCGAGCTCTCGCTGCGGGAAGCACTGCAGCTCGGCCACAACTACATCGGAACGGAGCACATCCTCCTCGGGCTCATCCGCGAGGGTGAAGGCGTCGCCGCGGAGGTCCTCGTGAAGTTGGGTGCCGACCTCTCGCGCGTCCGCCAGCAGGTCATCCAGCTGCTCTCGGGCTACGCGGGCGCCAAGGAAGGCGCACCCCAGGGCGGTGGTGCATCGCCGGAGGCCACGCAGGGCGGATCGCTGGTCCTCGATCAATTCGGTCGCAATCTCACGCAGCTCGCGGCGCGACAAGAAGCTCGACCCGGTCATCGGGCGCGAGAAGGAGATCGAGCGTGTCATGCAGGTGCTGTCACGCCGCACGAAGAACAACCCGGTCCTGATCGGTGAGCCGGGCGTCGGAAAGACCGCCATCGTCGAAGGACTCGCCACCGACATCGTGGGCGGCGAGGTGCCCGAGACGCTGCAGGGCAAGCAGCTCTACACCCTGGACCTCGGCGCGTTGGTCGCCGGTTCGCGCTACCGCGGCGACTTCGAGGAGCGCCTCAAGAAGGTGCTGAAGGAGATCCGTACCCGCGGCGACATCATCCTGTTCATCGACGAGCTGCACACGCTCGTCGGTGCGGGCGCGGCCGAGGGTGCGATCGACGCCGCCAGCATCCTCAAGCCGATGCTCGCCCGCGGTGAGCTCCAGACCATCGGCGCCACCACGCTCGACGAGTACCGCAAGCACCTCGAGAAGGACGCTGCGCTCGAGCGCCGGTTCCAGCCCATCAAGGTCGAGGAGCCGACGGTCGCCCACACGATCGAGATCCTCAAGGGTCTGCGCGACCGCTACGAGCAGCACCACCGGGTCACCATCACCGACCAGGCGCTCGTGGCCGCGGCGAACCTCGCGGATCGCTACATCTCCGATCGTCACCTTCCGGACAAGGCGATCGACCTCATCGACGAAGCAGGTTCGCGGCTGCGGATCCGTCGCATGCAGGCACCGCCCGACTACCGCGAGCTCGAGGACCAGATCGCGAACACGCGTCGCGAGAAGGAAGCGGCGATCGAGGCGCAACAGTTCGAGCGCGCCGCGAAGCTGCGCGACGACGAGAAGGCGTTGCTCGAGCAGCGCGAGACCAAAGAGACGGAATGGCGTGCCGAGGGCGTCGACCTGTTCAACGAGGTGACCGAAGAGTCGATCGCCGAGGTCCTCGCGCTGTGGACGGGCATCCCCGTCTACAAGCTGACCGAGGAGGAGACCGCGAAGCTGCTCCGGATGGAAGACGAGCTGCACAAGCGGATCATCGGCCAGGAGCCCGCGATCAAGGCGGTGTCGCAGTCGATCCGCCGCACCCGCGTGGTCTGAAGGACCCCAAGCGGCCGTCGGGCTCGTTCATCTTCCTCGGCCCGTCGGGTGTCGGGAAGACGGAGACGGCCAAGACCCTCGCCGAGTTCCTCTTCGGTGACGAGAACGCGCTGATCCAGCTCGACATGAGCGAGTACATGGAGAAGCACACGGTGTCCCGGCTCGTCGGGTCGCCTCCCGGCTACGTCGGGTACGACGAGGGCGGCCAGCTCACCGAGGCGGTTCGTCGCAAGCCGTTCTCCGTCGTGCTCTTCGACGAGATCGAGAAGGCCCACCCGGACGTCTTCAACACCCTCCTCCAGATCCTGGAGGACGGCCGACTGACCGACGCCCAGGGCCGCACGGTCGACTTCAAGAACACCGTGATCATCATGACCTCGAACCTCGGCACCGCCGACCTGCGCCGCACCGCGGTCGGGTTCGGCAAGGCGGACGAAGCGGTCACCTACGAGAAGATGAAGGAGAAGGTGCACGAGGACCTGAAGCGCAGCTTCCGGCCCGAGTTCCTGAACCGGATCGACGAGGTCATCGTCTTCAACGAGCTCACCAAGGAAGAGGTCACGGAGATCGTCGACCTGCTGATCAAGCGGGTCGTCGGCCAGCTCGAGAGCCAGGGGCTCAGCATGGAACTCACGACCGACGCCAAGCTGTTGCTCGCGACGAAAGGGTACGACCCGTCGCTCGGCGCGCGACCGTTGCGCCGCGCGATCCAGCGCATGATCGAAGACCCGCTGTCGGAGAAGATCCTGTGGAAGGAATTCCACGCCGGCGAGACGATTGTGGTCGACGCGCTCGACGACGAGATCGTCTTCCGGGCCATCGAGGGCATCGAGCCTCCGCCGGTCGAGCTCGCCGGCAGCGGTTCAGCTGAGTAAGCCTTCCTCGTCCAACATCCGTTCGAGGACCAGCCGAGTGCGGCTGGTCCTCGTCGCGTTGGCAGTGTGCGTGCTCGCGGCCGCCTGCAAGGTCGACACCACGGTGTCGATCAAGGTGCGCAAGAACGGCAGCGGCACCGTGACCGTCACCGCGGTGCTCGATCCCGACGCGGTGAAAGCGGCGGAATCGGGCGGGGGGAAGCTCGAGGACCGGGTTCGCCTCGCCGACCTCACCCAGGCCGGTTGGACCGTCCAGCCGTGGGCGCGCGCCGCCGACGGCTCGGCGCAGATCGTGTTGTCGAAGCCCTTCGAGTCCCCCGACCAGGTGGCCGGGATCATGGAGGAGGTCAGCGGCAAGGTCGGCCCGCTGCGCGACGTGCGAGTCACGCGTGACCGGGGTCTGCTGTCGACCAACTACGCCGTGAACGGGTCCGTCGACCTCGCACAGCTCCAGACCGGTCTCACGAGCGATCCCGATGTCGTCGCCGCGTTGACCAACCAGAAGGTCGATGTCAACACGATCGATCAGTCGCTGCTCGCCGAGATCCGCGACTCGTTCGGCCTGAAGCTCGAAGTCGAGCTCCCGGGCGCGACCAGGACCGTGCGGGGCGTGGCCGGGAAGCGCACACCCATCGACGCGTCGTCCTCGGTGCGCGACGACAAGCGGATCGGGCTGATCATCGGCGCGATCGTGCTCCTCGCGCTCGCGATCCTCGTGCTGCTGTGGCCAGCACGCCGTCGCTCGCGTCGCACCCGAGGCAGTGGTGCGGCACGCCCGCGTGGGGACGCGGCCTGAAGCGCGATCAGCGCGTCGCCGGGCGTTTTGCCGAGCGAGGGAGCCCGGCGAAGGCGCGCACCGTCGCGAGGAGTGCGACCGTGTCGGTGCTCGGCACGAGGTAGTGCGAGTACGCGAGACGGAGGAACACCTCGGCCGCCTGTTCCCGCGTCAGCGCGCCGGTGCGGACTCCGGGCACTTCGTCGAGCGCGTCGTCGAGCAGGCCCGCGAAGGACGTGACGTGCGGGGCGAGGGAGTCGGAGAGCGACTGCAACGCGAACGCCGGATCGGCGCCGACCGGGTCGGGGCCCATCGGGTCGAGGTACGTCACCAGGTAGCGGAGAGCGGCGTCGAGCCGACGGGCCGGCGCACGGTGGGTGTCGACGACCGTTCGGAGGCCGTCGTCGAACCGCTCCACCTCGTACGCGGTGAGGGCGGCCAGCAGGATCGCCTTGGTCGGGAACCAGCGGTAGATGGTCGGCCGCGACACACCGGCGGCGGCGGCGACCGCGGACAGGGTCAACTTCTCCGGGCCCCGCGCCACGATGGCACGGCGGGCGGCGGCCAGGATGAGCTCGGACGTCGTCGGTGGAGTCGCCACGATCGCAAGCTTTACATTCTTGTCATTGGATGTAAAGCTAGGGCATCGGACCAGCGGCTCGGAGGACGGCATGGCGATCGATCTGACCAGTGGCATGGACGCGTCGATGGATCACTTCCTCGCCGCGCAGCCGGAGGACCCGCAGTTCCGCGAGAGCGCGTCGATGTGGATCTCCGACGACCAGGGCGCGATCGGGCTGCCCCGGGTCGGGATCGAAGCGCTCGCCGCGTCGTGGGACAAGCGCGACCTCCAGGTGAACCTCGGCTTCCCCGACGGTCGCTCGGTCGTCGTGCGTGAGTCGGGAGTGGGTCGCTCACCCGTGGACGACGACGGCGTGTGCCGCACGTTCGCGGCCGGTGGGCTCGAGTTCCGGCACGTGAAGCCGTTCCAGACGATCGATCATGACGTACGACGGCACCGCGTTCGACACCACGGCGGTCGCGCTGGCGCGCGGTGAACTCGACGCGCCCGCGCGTCCCGTTGCAGGTGGAAGTCGAGATGACCTGCGCGGCACCGCCGTGGGTACCGGGCACGCTGAGCGAGGAGGCGGCCGCGGTGTTCCACGAGGGCTTCGCCGGTGCGTTCATCAGCCCCCGCTACGAGCAGCTGTGCACGTCGCGTGGCACGGTACGCCTCGGCGACGACGAGTGGTCGTTCACCGGTACCGGGCTGCGGATCCACCGTCAGGGTCCCCGTGACGTCGGCGGGTTCTGGGGTCACTGCTGGCCGAGCGCGCTGTTCCCGAGCGGCCGCGGCTTCGGTGGCCTCGCGTTCCCCGAGCGTCCTGACGGCGAGCCCACGTACAACGAGGCGTACGTCTTCGACGGCGAGCGGATGATCCCGGCGACGCTGGTCGACGCGCCCTGGCTGCGGCGATTGCAGCCCTTCGGCGAGGACGTCGCGGTCACGTTGCGCACCGCCGACGGCGACGTCCGCATCGAGGGCGAGACGATCGTCTCGGCGTGCGTGGCCGGCGGCACCCACCACGAGTTCGCGCCCGCGTTGCAACAGGCGGGGGTGCGCTACCGGTGGGACGGCGAGGAGATCGTACGGAATGATGGAGCGCTCCATCCCCGTCGGACCAGCTCGAGGCCTGAGGTCCGCATGGCCGACGCGGGCGTGCGCGCCGACGTCAACTACATCCGGAACCCTCCGGGACCTGGGGAGGACGCAGTCCTCGAGTTCGTCACCGAGGACGAGACGCAGTCGACCATGGTCACCCGGCCGGGGGAGCCGATGTGGATCACGAACGCGCGCGGGTTGACGACCGACGTCGATCGTGAGGGGTTCGTGCTCGTCCCGCACGTCAGCGCGGTCGTCGATTTCGGTGCCATCCAGGTCGATCCGGTCGTGGACCAGCAGTACATCGACGAGATGACCGACCTGCTCGTGGAGATCACGGGTGCGGCCAAGGTGGTGTTCCTCGGCGGGGGGAAGAAGCGCTTCGGTGAGAGCGCGGTCGACGAGCTCGCATTGCTCAAGAACGCGAAGCCGGCGCGCTACCCACACGCTGACAACACGGATGCGTCGGCGACGGAGTTGGCCGAGCTGTTCGAGGAGTTCGTCGACGACGTCGACCTCTCGGGACGCTCGCGATGGTCCATGTACAACATGTGGCGGTCGGTGTCGCCGCCTCCGCAGGACTTCCCGCTCGCGGTGTGCGACGCGCGTTCACTCGGCCCGGGCGACGAGGTGACGGTGACCGCGGTCACCGTGGAGCTGGGCGACGTGCACCTCCGACACGACACGACCGGATACCTGCACAATCCCGCCCACCGTTGGCACTACTTCCACGACATGACACCGGACGAAGTGCTCGTGTTCAAGGCGCATGACACCGACCCCGCGCGCCGGTCGTGTGCCGCACACCGCGTTCACCGATCCGACGTGTCCTCCGGGCACCCCCACGCGTGCGAGCGTCGAGATGCGGGCCCTCGCACTCTTCGACTGAAGCACGGAGAGGATCCATCGTGTCAGCACTCACCACGGAGGACGTCGTCGAGCGCGCCCGCGTCCTCACCGACGTCGAGGACCCCGCGCCGGACCACTTCCTGGCGAACCTCGAAGCCGTCGTCGGCTCCATGAACGACGACGCGGCGCTGAACCCCGACGCGGTCGAGGGCATCGTGGGGATGTTGGTGACTGCGTTGCGGAACCGGATGGAAGTGGATCGGTACGTCGCCGACGTGCCGGCCGTCGACGAGCTCGCCCTGGCACCGCCGATCTTCCTCACCGGGCTCCCGCGTTCCGGCACCACCTACTTCCAGTACCTCTTCGACCAGGAACCGACACTCCGCATGCTTCGAACCTGGGAGGGCGACCGACCGGCGCCGCCACCGGCGATCGATCCCGAATCGGCCCGGCATCGACGCGACGCGAGCATCGAGCACGCCCGGCTCATGCACGAGGCAACCGGCGGCAAGATCGACGCGTTCCACCTCACCGACGTGGACGGGCCCCAGGAATGCCTGGCCATCCTCGACCAGACCTTCGTCAACCCCGGTCTGCTGTGGACCATGTCGGTGTCGGGCTATCTCGACTACCTGCTGCACGCCGCTGACCTGCGCGCGGCCTACGAGTACCACGCCCGGGTGCTCAGACTGCTGCAGTTCGGCGCACCGCCGCGCCGGTGGGCGCTGAAGTGGCCGTGTCACCTGCTCGCGCTCGACGCGATCCTCGAGGTGCACCCTGACGCGCGGTTCGTGGTGACCCACCGCGATCCGGTGCAGGCGTTGGCGTCGAACTGCAGCCTGACCCACATGCTCCGCGCCGGGACCTCGCCGAACGCCGACCCGGAGCAGATCGGGCGCGACATGTTGGAGCTGGTGCGCCAGCACGTCGACCGTCTGGTGGCCTTCGACATCGCGCAGTCGGCAGCCGGGAGCAACGCGCTCGTCCACGTCGACTACTACGGGCTCGTCGACGCGCCCGAGGCCGTGATGCCGGCCGTGTTCGCCGGTGTGGGTCTCGAGTGGACCGACGAGACCGATGAGCGGGTTCGTTCGTGGCGCGAAGCGAACCCGAAGGGCAAGCGCGGGAAGCACGAGTACACGCTCGATGACTACGGACTCGATCGCGGTACGGTCACCGCCGCCTTCGCCGACTACACCGAGCGGTTCGACATACCGAGCGAGCTCGAACGCGCATGACCGGCGACGACGCGGTCGGGTGGAGCACCTGCCTGGAGGACCTCCGCGAGGTTCAGGCGCGCCTCGCCCAGCTCGTCGGCGACGGCCGCGAGGCCGATCTGGCAGTCAAGATGCTCGGTGCGCTCATGGCCGCCACCTTGACGCATCTCTGGGCCGAGCCCGACCACCCGGCGTTCCTGCCCAGCGTCGGGTACTTCACGATGTACGGATCGCCCAACCCCGACACCGTCTACCGCAACGCGGCGATCGACGGCACCGGGCAGTACCGGATCAGCGGTCATCGCGGCACCGTCGCCGACGTGACCATCATGCCGTTCGGCGGCCCGACCGCCAACGGGCTGCAGACCTTCGCTCCGTTCGACTTCGACGACCTCACGATCGAGGCCGACGGCACGTTCGAGGTGGTGCTCAGCGCGCAGTGCCCGGAAGCGGCGCGGAACTGGTGGAAGCTCGAGCCGGAGATGCGCACGCTCATGCTGCGGAGCGTCTCCGACAAATGGGGAGCGCACGCCGAGCCCCGGGTGGCAATCGTGCGGCTCGATGTCGACCCCCGACGTGAGCGCGTCGACGTCGACGCGCTCCGTCGGCGGTTCCAGTCGCTCGCCGTGGTCGTCGAGGCGATGGTGATGTCGGGGATCAGGCGGGTCGCACAGCTCCGGGCCGAGGGCGTGGTGAACCGACTCACCACCGTCGACTACTCCGCGAACGGTGGCCTGGACGACCAGTGGTACCAGGAGGGATGCTTCGACCTCGCCGAGCGCGAGGTGCTCATCATCGAGGCGCACCTGCCGCCGGGGCTGACCGCCTTCTCGTTGTCACTCACCGATCCGTATTTCTCGACGATCGACTGGGCGAACGCGCAGAGCAGCCTCAACCGGCACCAGGCGGTGGTCGACGCCGACGGCGTCCTCCGGCTCGTGGTCTCGGCGGACGACCCCGGCGTGCAGAACTGGCTCGACACCACCGGTCACGGCTCGGGCGTGCTCCAGTTCCGCTGGTCGGGATGCGCCGTCTGCCCGGAGGTCTCGGTGCGGACCGCTGCCGTCGCGTCGCTCGACGACGAACTTCCGGCGTCCGTTGCCCGTGTCACCGCGGAACGGCGTGCCGCCGACATCCGCGCCCGCCAGGTCGGCGTACAGCTGCGCTCCTACTGGTAGATCAGCGCTCGACCCACTCGCCGAACCAGCTCGCGAACTCCTCGAGCGACGCGAGGATGGTCCTCGCCCCGCGTCGTCGGAGCTCGTCGGCCCGATGCGGGCCGGTGGTGACTGCGACCATGTGGGCGCCCGCGCGCGTGGCCGCGCGCACGTCGTTCGGCGTGTCGCCCACGTAGATCGTGGCACCTTCGTCGAGCAGCGTGTCGGCCTTGCCGTCGGCGTAACGCCATCCGAACACCGCGTCGACGCTCAGGCCGACGTGATCGAGGCACCGGCGCGCGTTCGGTTCGTACTTCGCGGTGACCACGACGACCCGTCCTCCAGTGTCGTGCACCGCGCGGATCGCCTCGGGCGCGCCGGGGAGGAGGTCGGTTCCCGGCACCCCGTGCTCGACGTACAGCTCGCGGAAGCGGTCCGCCCATCGTGGAGCGTCGGCGGCGGGAAAGCGATCGCCGAACTCGAGGTCGAGGTTGCGGCGGAGGAGCGCATCGAGCATGTCACCCGTGGCCACGGGCACGCCGATCTCGGACTCGAGCGCGGTCAGGGTGGCGAGGATCCCGGGCCGGGAGTCGACGAGGGTCATGTCGAGATCGAACCCGACGACGAGTGGGCGCATGGGTGGCGCATCGTAGATGTCGTACCCCCGCCGTAGGTTCCGCACGATGAAGACGAGAACGGTGCACCGGTGTACGGAATGCGGCGGCGAGTCGCCCCGTTGGCTGGGCCGCTGCCCCGTGTGCACCGCGTGGGGCACGCTGGTGGAGGCGGTCGACGCCGGTGGTGCGGGGTCGCCACCGACCGCGGTGCGAGCGAGCGGGCGCGGCCCGGTGCCGATCGCAGAGATCGACGCGTGGATGTCGGTACCGCGATCCACCGGCGTCGGCGAACTCGACCGAGTACTCGAGGGTGGGCTCGTTCCCGGTTCGGTCACGCTGGTCGCCGGGGAACCGGGCATGGGGAAGAGCACCCTGCTGTTGCAGGCGCTGGGGAGCATGGCCGCGCGGGGCGCGCGATGTCTGCTCGTCACCGCCGAAGAGTCGTGCGCTCAGGTGCGCATGCGGGCGGCACGGATCGGCGCGCTCGAGGCCGGGCTGCTGGTGGTGGCGGAGACGTCACTGCCGCACGTGCTCGCGCACGCCGACGCCGCGGCGCCCGATGTCCTCGCGCTCGACTCCATCCAGACCGTCGTCGATCCCGATCTTCCCGGGGTGCCCGGTTCGGTGACGCAGGTACGTGACTGTGCCTACCGCCTCGTGCAGCACGCGAAGGAGCGCGGGCTGGCGACCCTGCTGGTCGGTCACGTCACCAAGGAAGGCACGCTCGCCGGCCCGCGGGTGCTCGAGCACGTGGTCGACACCGTCCTCTCGTTCGACGGCGACCGTGGCCAGTCGCTGCGAACGTTGCACGCGCTCAAGCACCGCTTCGGCAGCACCAACGAGGTCGGCCTGTTCGAGATGAGCGAACGCGGGCTGCTCGACGTCCCCGATGCGTCCGCCCGGTTCCTGGTCGATCGTCGCCCCGGCGTTCCGGGTTCGGCAGTGGCGGCGGTGCTCGAGGGCGCCCGCCCGATCCTCGTCGAGGTCCAGGCCCTCGTCCTGCCCACCGCGGCACCCATGCCCCGCCGGTCGGCGTCGGGCATGGAGTCCGGTCGCCTGGCGATGCTGCTGGCGGTGCTCGAACAACACTCGAAGGTGAAGCCGGTGAAGGCCGACGTCTACGCGAGCGTGGCCGGTGGGTTGCGAGTGACCGAACGGGGTCTCGACCTCGCGCTCGCGCTGGCGTTGGCGGGTGCGAGCCTCGAGTGCGCGGTCACCCGAGACACGGTCGCGATCGGCGAGCTCGGACTCGGGGGCGAGGTCCGTTCGGTTCCCCAGCTCGAGCGGCGACTCGCGGAGGCGGGGCGGCTCGGCTTCGTCCGCGCGGTGGTCCCGGCAGGAGCCAATGGATCCGCCGCGAGCACAACGCTCGGCGGCGGGTTGGAGCTCATCCCCGTGAGCGACGTGAGCGACGCGCTCGAGGTTGCGTTGTTCGCGACCGGGTGACGGGCGAAGCCGCGCTCGCCCTGCGGTATCTTGGGGAGCCACATTCACAACTCCGAGCACCGAGAGGGAGAGCCCATCGTGCCCGCCCCACCGCGATCGGAAGCCATGATGGTCGCCCTGCGGCTGGTGGCGCCCGGCACGCAGCTGCGTGAAGGTCTCGACCGCATCCTGCAGGCGCGCATGGGTGCGTTGATCGTGGTCGGCGATGGTCCCGAGGTGTTGTCGGTCTGCTCCGGTGGGTTCCTGCTCGACGCCGAGTTCACGCCGCAGCGTCTCTCCGAATTGGCCAAGATGGATGGCGCGATCATCCTTGCCGCCGACACGTCACGGGTGGCGAGAGCCAACGTCCACCTTGTGCCCGACCCCAACGTGGCCACTTCGGAGACCGGTACGCGTCACCGCACGGCCGAGCGCGTCGGCCGCCAGCTCGACGTCCCCGTGATCACCGTTTCCGAGGACATGTCACTCGTCGCCATCCATCGCCGGGGCGAGAAGCACACGCTCGAGCCCATACCGCGGGTCCTGGCCCGGGCCGACCAGGCGTTGCAGATCCTCGGGCGCTACAAGGCCCGGCTCGACGCGGTGAGCGGCTCGCTCTC
Source organism: uncultured Actinomycetes bacterium (assembly GCA_963726965.1). GTDB lineage: Bacteria > Actinomycetota > Acidimicrobiia > IMCC26256 > DASPTH01 > DASUAS01. Next base: position 220,832 of record CAVSEI010000011.1, read on the forward strand.
GGCGCTCGAGGTGGAGGATCTCGTCACCGTGCGCGACGTCGCCACCGTGCTCCAACGGGCGGAGATGGTCCGGCGCATCGCCGAGGAGATCGAGGGGTACGTCATCGAGCTCGGGGCGGACGGCCGCCTGGTCATGCTGCAACTCGAGGAGCTCGTCGGCGGAGTGGAAGAAGACCGCCGCCTCGTCGCCAAGGACTACTACCAGTCGTCGGACGACATCGAGCTCGGGAACGTCATGCGCGCGCTCGCCCAGCTCGACGACGAAGATCTCCTCGATCTCCATGCCGTCGCATCGGTGCTGCACCTCGATCCCGGCATCGGCATCGACGGCGCTCTCCAACCACGCGGGTTTCGTCTGTTGCACAAGATCCCGCGTCTCCCCGAGCAGGTGTCGGACCACGTCGTCAACCGGTTCTCGAACCTGCAGAAGATCATGCGCGCCGGTCTCGCCGATCTCACCGAGGTGGATGGCGTGGGTGAAGTGCGCGCGCGTGCGATCAAAGAAGGGCTGTCGCGTCTCGCCGAGACCTCGATCCTGGAGCGGTACGTCTGACATGGCTGAGCTGACCACGGGTTCTCACGACGTCGACGTCGAGCACATCGTCCTCAAGGGCGATGACGGTGCGGCGGTCGACGCGGTGCACGCCCGACCCGATGGCATGCCGCTTGCCGGCCTGGTGCTCCACCCCGACATCATGGGCATTCGCCCACTGTTCGACGACCTCTGCCGACGGCTCGCGACCCACGGGTTCGCGGTGTGCGCGCCGGAGCCGTTCGCACGCGCGCCGGTCGAGATACGGGCGGACCCGGAGCCGGCGTCGCGGATGGGATACGTCGCGCAGCTCGATGACGACCTCCAGATCGGCGACCTCGAGATCGCCGCCGACTACCTGGTGGTGCACGACGACGTCCGTGAGGTGGCGAGTCCTCGGGTTCTGCATGGGCGGCTTGCAGGTGTTCAAGGCGGCGGCATCGGGTCGCTTCGATCGCGCGGTCGCGTTCTACGGCATGATCCGGATGCCCGAAGCCTGGGTCGGCCCGACGACCCGCATCCCACTCGACACCGCGGCAGAGGTGTGTCCGACGCTCGCGATCTTCGGTGGAGTTGATCCGTACACGCCTCCGGCCGACATCGACGCGCTCCGCGCCGCGTGGGCGGACCGTCCCGACTGCGAGATCGTCGTGTACCCCGAAGCCGACCACGGCTTCGTCCACGCGCCCGAACGTCCCGTGCACCGCCCCGACGATGCCGCGGATGCCTGGCGCCGCGCGTTGGCGTTTCTCCTGCCTGCCTAGATGGTTAGAGCGTCGCGCGCTCGTGCAGGGCGGTGCGGTCGAGAATGCGGTACCGGTTCCGACCTTCGACCTCGATCCAGCCGAGGCGAGTGAACAACGAGAGCGCCTTGTTCACGCGCTCGCGACTGGCTCCGACCAGGCCGGCGAGGTCTTCCTGGGTCATGGGTAGGCGGAACTGATCGGCATCACCCGCGATCTCGAGCAGACGCTTCGCCGTGCGCGCGGGAACATCGAGGAAGACCGCGTCGGCGAGCGACTCGTCGGTGGCGCGCAGCCTGCGGGCCAAGAGGCGGACGATCACCCACAGCAGGGTCGGATGCGCGTCGATCGCGCTGCGCACCGCTTCGTACCCGATGACCAGCACGTCGGATTCTTCGAGCGCGCGCGCGTCTGCAGATCGCGGGCCGTCGTCGAACAATCCGAGTTCACCGAACAGCGAGCCCTGATCGAGGACGGCAACCAACGACTCTCGGCCATCGGGAGAGCTGGTGAGGATGGCGATGCGCCCAGTGACGATCCCGAACAGCTCGGACGCCGCCTCCCCCTGGCGGAACAGCACTTCGTTGCGGGCCACAGTTCGGATGGTGGCGTGCTGGCGGAGCGTCTCGAGGGTGTCGGGCGGCAGCGCGCCGAGGAGCTGCGTCGTCTCGAGGATCCGGCGTTCCGTCATGGTGCTCGCAGAGCGTACTCACACGGACGCGCCAAGTGGGTGAGTCGACGGATGGCACGGGGAGGGGCTCTGGTATCCTTGATCTTCGGCCGATTCCGGCCACGTCCCCCAACGGAACGCCCCGCTGCGAGGGCCTCCGTGAAATGGCGAGGAGAGCCATGACGTTCGACGTCGGCGACAAGGTGGTCTACCCCCATCACGGAGCGGCCACGATCGAGCGCCGCGAGAAGAAGGAGGCCTTCGGCGAAAAGCGCGACTACCTCGTGTTGCGACTCGCCTACGGCGACCTGACCCTCATGGTGCCCGCCGACAACGTGGAGGAGATCGGTCTTCGCGAGGTCATCAACGACGAAGAAGTTGAAGAGGTGTTCGCCGTCCTTCGCAAGAAGGAGGCGCGCATGCCCACCAACTGGTCGCGCCGGTTCAAGAACCACGTTGAGAAGTTGAAGAGTGGCGACATCTACCAGGTCGCCGAGGTCGTGCGGAACCTCTCGATCCGCGAGGCCGACAAGGGTCTGTCGGCCGGTGAGAAGCGCATGCTGGCGCGGGCGCGCCAGATCTTGGTGTCCGAGCTCACGTTCGCGCTCAACGTCGATGAAGAAGCGGCGGAGGTCGCGCCTCGACGAAGTGCTCAAGGGCGACGACACGCCGCCGCCCACGGCGAAGAAGCCGGCGGCGAAGAAGGCTGCGGCGAAGAAGTAGGTCAGTCTCCCGGTGGCAGCCCGAGTGTGGGCCGTGATCGTCGCTGCGGGATGGGGCGAGCGATTCGGTGGTCCGAAGCAGTTCTCCGAGTTCGGCGGCGCGCGCCTCGTCGACCACGCGGTCGCGACCGCCTCGGAGGCCTGCGACGCGGTCGTGCTGGTCGTACCGGACCAGACGGACTGGATCGGTGCAGACGTTGCGGCGCTCGTCACCGGCGGTGCGTCGCGGGCCGCGTCGGTGCGGGCGGGTCTCGCCGCGGTGCCGATCAGCGCGGAAATCGTGGTCGTGCACGACGCCGCGCGACCCCTCGCTTCGGTTGAGCTGTTCGTCTCGGTGATCGCCGCGGTACGCGCCGGAGCCGACGGCGCGGTCCCCGGACTGGCGGTGGCCGACACCCTCAAGCGGGTCGACGACGTCCGGGTGACCGCGACCGTGGACCGCGTCGGGCTCGTCGCGGTTCAGACCCCGCAGGCGTTCGCGGCCGACATCCTGCGCGCCGCGCACGCCACCCGCGCCGATGCGACCGACGACGCCGCGTTGGTGGAGACGATCGGCGGCACCGTGGTCGTGGTACCCGGTGATCCTCGGAACCTGAAAGTCACGGGGCCCGCCGACCTGATGATCGCCGCCGCGCTCCTCGAGACGTCGTGAGTGACGACGCGGGTCGGCCTCGGCTACGACATCCATCCGTTCGCCGACGATGACGGGCGCCGGCTCGTGCTCGGCGGTGTGGAGCTCGACGGCCCCGGTCTCGACGGACATTCCGACGCCGACGCCGTGTGTCACGCGGTCGCCGACGCGCTGCTCGGCCCGGCCGGCCTCCCCGATCTCGGGACGCTCTTCCCGGCGTCGGATGACCGCTACCGCGGCGCGTCGTCACTGGACTTGTTGCGCGATGTCGTCGCGCGGGTCGCCGAGGCCGGCTGGTCCGTGGGCAACGTCGACGTCGTGATCGCGGCCGAGACCCCAGCGCTGCGCTCGGTATGTCGACACCATGGCCACCAACCTGACGGGCGCGCTCGGGGGCGCGTTCGTGTCGGTGAAACCGAAGCGAGGCGAAGGAATCGGTGCGGTCGGCCGTTCCGAGGGCATCGCGTGCTGGGCTGTCGCGCTGCTCGAATCACGCTGAGCAGACGAGAGCCGGAGCACTACCCTCGATCCGCCATGGTCCGCATCCGCGACACTCTCCTGCGTGACACCGTCGAGCTGACGACGCGCGAGCCCGGCAAGGTCACGTTCTACGTGTGTGGGCCGACCGTCTACGACGCGCCCCACATCGGGAACACGCGGACCGCGGTCGTCTTCGATGCCATTCGCCGGTACCTCGAATGGGCGGGGTTCGAGGTCACGTACGTTAGCAACGTCACCGACGTCGAAGACAAGATCATTGCGCGCGCGGCCGCGGAGGGGCGCACCGAGCCGGAGCTGGCGCGGGAATACGAGGACGTCTACTTCGAGCAGATGGCCCGCCTGAACGTCCGCGAGGCCGATCATCGCCCGCACGCCACGGAGTACATCGACGGCATGCTGGATCTGATCCGTGAGCTCGTCGACGCCGGCCATGCCTACGAAGTGCCGGGACAGGGCGTGTACTTCGCGGTCGAGACCTTCACGGGATACGGCGCGCTTCCTCACCGTTCGCTCGAGGAACTGCGCGAGTCGGCCGGCGCGCGGGTCGACGTCGACGAAGCGAAGCGCAGCCCGATGGACTTCGCGCTCTGGAAGGCCGCCAAGGCGGGAGAACCGGCCTGGGAGTCGCCGTGGGGCGCGGTCGCCCGGGCTGGCACATCGAATGCTCGGCGATGTCGCTCGATCTCCTCGGTGAGGGCTTCGATCTACACGGTGGCGGCGAGGATCTCACGTTCCCGCACCACGAAAACGAACGCGCACAGGCATGCGCCGCCGGTCATGCCTTCGCCCGGCACTGGATCCACTACGGCATGGTCACGATCGGCGGCGACAAGATGTCGAAGTCGCTCGGCAATTTCACCACGGTGGCCGACGCGCTCGCCGGTACGACGCTCGCGCGATCCGCCTGGCGATGTTGCAGACGCACTACCGCCGCGCCGCCGACCTCGGTCGTACGGAGTTGACCGCAGCGGAGAAGGCCATCGAGCGTTTGGACGCGCTCGTGCGCCGGGCGGAGATCGCCGGTGTCCGACTCGACGCGCCGAGTGATGCATCGACCGTCGACGAATTCCGCCGCGCGATGGACGAAGACTTCGACACTGCGCACGCACTCGCGGTGGTCTTCCAGGCGGCCCGTGACGCGAACCGGTCGATCGACACGGGCGAGGTCGAACGGGCTGCGCCGTTGTTGCAGGCGGTTCGTGAACTGACGGCGGTGCTCGGTCTCGAGGTCTTCACGGTCAGCGACGACGATGACGAGATCGACGCGCTGGTCCGGGAACGAGACGATGCCCGCGCCGCCCGTGACTTCGCGCGCGCCGACGCCGTCCGCGACGAACTCCGGCACGGGGCGTCAAGCTGGAGGACACGCCCGGCGGAACGATCTGGCACCGATGACGGCGCGGGGGAACACGCGAGGTCGGCGGCGCCAACCGCTCGAGGGCAAGCGCGAGCGGCGTGATCTCGGTCAACAGGTCGAGGGTCGCCAGGCGGTGCGTGAGCTGCTCGTGGCGGGCCGCCGGAAGGTCCACGACCTGTGGTTGTCGACCGACGGCGAGGAGGCGCCGGTGATCAGCGAGATCGCGACCCTCGCCGAATCTGCCGGAGTCCGGATCCGGCGGGTGTCCGCAGAGGAGATCGAGCGGCGGGCGCGGACCGGCGCTCCGCAGGGAGTCGTCGCCTTCGCCGCGCCCGTGCCCGCGGCCGATCTCGACGCGCTGCTCGCCGATCCGCGTGCCTTTCTCGTCGCACTCGACGGGGTGACCGATCCGCAAAACCTCGGTGCCGTGATGCGCAGCGCAGAAACCGCGGGCGCGACAGGGGTGGTGCTGGCGACGCATCGTGCGGTCGGACTCACGCCCGCCGTTGCCAAGGCCGCCGCCGGCGCGTTGGAGTATCTCCCCGTCGCGTTCGTCTCCGGCATTCCGGGCGCGCTGGACCGGGCCAAACGCGCCGGCGTGTGGTGCGCGGGCCTCGACGCCGGTGGCGAACAGTCGCTCTACGAGCTCTCGGTCGCCGACGCGCCACTGGTGCTGGTGCTCGGCGCCGAAGGTCGTGGGCTCTCACGCCTGGCCCGAACCCGCTGCGACGTGGTGGCGTCGATCCCGATGTACGGGCGGATCGCGTCCCTGAACGTGAGCGCGGCTGCCGCGGTCGCGTGCACCGAGATCGCACGTCGACGCTCGGGATAGCCTTGGTGCATTCGCCGGGTTAGCTCAGGTGGCAGAGCACTTCTCTTGTAAAGAAGATGTCGTCGGTTCGAATCCGACACCCGGCTCCGGCTCATTCGCTCGCTCGCCGCGGCGCGGGCGGATCAATGCCGTTCCGCTCGTCGGGATGGATTCGACGCGTCGAGATGTCGAGGCCCGACCAGTCCGCAGTACTGCTCGAGCGTGCGGACGCGACCGAGCGAGTAGGGCTCCAGGATCCCGTCGGGATCGCCGCTCAGCAGCGTGCGCAGCCGTCGGCAGGCACGCGCGTGACGGCGGGCGGCAGCACCGTCGGGATCGTCGTGGATGTACTTGGGGTTGGTGGTGGGGTGAGTCCGGTGCAGCACCACGTGGCGCGCCGGGTTCCACAGGTCGTAGCCGTGGGTGAACGACCGCAGCGTCAGCGCGAACTCCTCGCCCGTGTAGAGATGCTCGGGGTCCTGGCGCACGTCGACGTTCCACGCCCCGTCCGTGAACACGAACGCGCCGGAGAGCACACGGGTCGGTCTCGCCGCACGGGGGCTGCAGGACGGCGCGGGCGCGACCGGGTGATTGATCCAGCCCTCGTCGGACCATTGCTCGACCACCGTCACGGGGACGCGGTCGTCGGGCGCCGAAACGTGGATGTCCACGCCCTCGACCCGTCGGTACAGCGGCGGGAAACCGGTGACGAGCGGTCGGTCACCCGGCAGCGCCGCGAGGCCTGTCGACGAGCTCGGTGTCCCATCCGGGAAGGAACCGTGAGTGCGCATCCACTTGCAGCGTGTACTGCTCGCCGTCGTAGAGACTCTGCGTGGCCCAGCGCGCCCAGCAACCGCCGCGGCTCTCGCGATGACCGAAGCGCACCAACCGGAGCGGCACCCGCTCCCTGAGCGCGTCCAGGCTGTCGAAGCCTGCGTCGGGGATCGTGTCGTCCCACTGCTGGCACACGCCGAAGCGCAGGCGGTCTGGATGGGTGGCGTTGTCGACACAGCTCTCGATCGTGAGCGCCAACTCCGGTTCGCGGTACGCCGCGAGCCCCGACGAAGATCTCGCTGTTCGTGTGCGCACTCGACGGCACCGGAGCAACCCTCTGCTCAGCGTTGATCGGCCTGGAGGCCGATGAACTCGTCGAGGAGGTGGAGCAGGTCGCGGCAGTAATCGAGCGCGGCGTCGTTGGGATCGACGCCGATGGGATCCCACGGCTTGTATCCCTGCTTGAACCAGAGCCGAGCGCCGTCCTTCCCCACGACCGGCTGGCAGTAGTGGATGATCGGCGCGCCAGCCACGAAGTCCTCGGGCCAGTTCATCCACGCACCCAGCGTCTCGTACCGCACGTCCAACCCGGACTCGGCCAGCGCGCCGACGAAGGCGAACATGTCGTTCTCCCACGCGAAGGGTCGGAGGTCGGCCGTGAGGTCGAGCCACCGCGGGAGGATCGCGGCGAGATCACGGGCGTCGATGAGCGCCGGCCACGTGATGGGCTGCAGGCGCGCGCGATCCACGTCGACGAACGGCGCGAGCCGCTGAGCGAGCACAGAGCCGCGTGCGGCGTCGAACCACTCCTGCCCGACGACGGTGCCCCGCTCGACCGTCGTCCGCACCGGGCCCCGGAAGACGAAGTCGCTGTCGAGGATGAGCACGAGTCCTTCTGGGTGTTCCGTGGCGAGCCACTCCTGGAGCGACCACAGACGGTTGAACCCGGGAAGGGCTCCAGACGTGCGGGGGTGGCTGTTGGCGCCGCCGTCTTGACGACCCGCGCCCGCCGTGGCGCGGCGTCACCTCGTTGTTCGGGCAGCCGACGAGACGCACGAGCTCGCCGGGCTGGCCCGCCCTCACCCATGTGTGCTCCTGGAACCGACACTGCCAGTCCCCGTAAGGGTTCGTGTCGGTGCACACGACCGCGTGTATGGCCTCGTCGCGCGGATCCTTGCGGTCGGGCGCGCGCACCGAGTCGTCAGGTGAGACGACCGCCTCCGGCCACTCGCGGCAGCCATGCCGAACACGTCGGGCGAACGGGAGCCCTACCCGGTTCCAGGTGTACCGGCCCTCCTGCGCCTCGACGTATTTCCCCTCCCGGAAGATCGGGCCCTTCGGCGTGAAGTCGGCCGTGTAGCGGAACGGCGCCGCCGGGTCGCGTCGGCAACGTTCGCGTTGGATGAAGCCCGTGAACGTGCTGCCCATCGTGCCGACGAAGCGCTCGGCGCTCGTGGCGGCGACCTGCGTGACCGCACCCAGCGCGTTGTCCTCGTGACACGGCAAGGCGTCGAACCCGGCGGCGTGATCGCCGAGGATCACGTCGTCCAGGAACACCACGTCGCGGAAGGTGGCACGGATCGGATCGAACAACGTGCTGGTGGGTTCGGCTTCCGTCGCGATCACCAGCGTCTCGTCGGTGGGCAGGACCTCGGCCAGGGTGGTCGCGATCGACGCGGCGACACACCCGCGTAGGCGCGGATGCGCGCACCAAGTCGGTGCGCCGCACGTGGGCGAGGTTGTAGGTCCCGAGGTCGGCGACCACGGAAGCGGTGAACTGTCGGTATGGGTCATGGAGCCGCACACGGCCGATGGTGTCGACGAGGCGCCGACGGGTGTCGCCGGTGGCGTGGAAGAAGTACGAGTACCACGACAGCGGTCGACCGAGGATCCTCAGCGCATGGTCGTCGTTGGGCGGGCACCCGTACGAAGCGTGTGCCGCCCGTTGGCGAACTCGATCACGCCGGGATGCGGGATCTTCTGGGTATCGGCGAGGTACACGCACTTCGTGTAGATCCCCCAGTCGAGGGCAGCCGAGCCGTCGGCCTCTGCGTCGGCCCACTCCTCGTCGGTCACCGTCGCGACCGGGACCTCCCAGAGGTCGAGCATCCGCGGTCGTGGATCAGCCTCGTGCGCCGCGCCCGGCCGACGATGTCGTGCCGGAGCGGGACCCGGCGCGTTCCCGATCCGCTCGGCCCAGGGCATCGACAGCCGCCGCCCGGTCAGCACGGCGAGGCCCACCCCGATCTCCAGCGACATCCGCCGGTTCGTCAAGAGCCCCGGATCCGTGTCGATGTGGAGGATGCCGTGCCGGCCCGCGACTCTACGCGGAGCCCGGGAGCGTCATTGCTGTCGTGTCGGCCGGGCAGTCCGGCGTCCAGCGCGGGGTCGGCGTGGAGCGCGGCCGAGACGTTACCGCCGACATCGATGACACCCTCGGTGACCCCTCGGTGCACGATCGACTCGACCGAGTGGGCCCAGCCCAACGGGCAGTAGTGGAGCAACGCGATCACGTACGAGCGCCGCAGCACAGACCGGATGACCGTGCGGGCACGAGGCGACCCTCGTAGAGCAGCATCTGCCCGGGTTGCACGTACAACTCGTGCCGGCGGTCGTCGACGTCGAGGTGGAACGGCCACGGAGCATCGACGTCCTGGGCGACGACCATCATCGAACTGACCACGTGGGTTGCCGGCCGATCGATGTGCATCTCCACGCGTTGACCCTCACGGTAGATGCGCATGCCGATACGCGGCGACGGGCTGCAGTGCTCGCCGGCCCAGCGCTGGTGGAGCGGAACGAGATTCGTGAGTATGTCGTCGCCGAACCGCCCCAGGGGCAGCAGGTCGGGGTCGCCCTCGGGAAAGAGTCCGGTCGCTGCCCTCGGGGCGGACGTCGCCTGCCCCAGTTCCCACAGCGAGGTGAGCAGTCCCCGCACCGCCTCCGGCATCGGCGCGACGGTGAAACCGTGATCGGAGACTCGGGGCACGTAGCGGGCGCCGAGCAGCGACAGGACTGCTGGATCCACCGAGGGCGTGAGCGGCCGGCCGAGATCGCCGGCGCGGAACCACCCGTTGACCGTGCAGCGGACCGCGCCCGGTCCGTCGCCGACCGCGGCGGACGGGGAGGACCTCGTGGTAACCCGTCGCCGGGAAGAACACGATGCTGTTCGAGACCGGCTCGATCTCCGTGTAACTCAGCGGACGTGCGCGGTGCCGTCGGCGTCGTCGACGGTGTCGCAGAGTCGGAGCTGCCCACCGTCGAACAGTCGGGGCTCCGCGTTGAAGTAGTAGACGAACGTGATCATCCGGCAGCCGTCGGTCCGGCGAAGTTCTCGTCGAGGTGGCGTGAGAAGAAGTCACCGTCGGCGTGCACCGTGAGCTGGCGTTCGAGCGAGCCGAACACGAAGTGGGCGATTCCGAACTCGCGCCGGAGGTGGGGAAGCAACGCCATGAGCCGGTCCTCGAAGGGTGACCACACCGACTCGACGTCGAGATCGACACGCGAGCGGCGCACCTCGTGGTCACGGGAGACGGCGAAGGTGTCCGGAGCGAGGACGGTGCTCGGCGGCATTGACTCCGGGTGCAAGTCGACGTGCTCGAGCAGCGACTCGATCTCGTGCGGCAGCAAGAAGTCGAAGAGTTGAAGGTGCGGAACTGCGTCGAGACCGGCATTGGCGTTACAGAGTATCGCCGTGACGATCGTGTCCAGCTCACCGGTGCTGCTGAGGCGGTAGGCGACCGGGTGGTACGAGCACGGGTGTTTCACGACTTCGACGGCGGTGACGTCGGCGAGTCGACCAACGTGGAACCAGTCATCCCAGAAGTAGTGTCGGGAGGGTTGTCGGCCTCGCTCTCGAGAGACGTACCTGCACCCGGAACGAAGGCTGCTGCGCTCGATAAGGCGACGACGTCATCGACGGAATCGTCCGGACGAGACAGTTCGATGCCGTCGAGCGAACCGACGCCGGTGTACGAGCTCGGCAGTGGCATCGTCTGGGGCGAGAACGCGTGACTGCATCGGGTCCGACTTCCAATCCGAATCTCAGGGCCGGCGTAGCCCCCCGAGCTCTGCCCGATGAAGAACACCCGCCGACGATCCTTCCCCCCGATGAAGTCACGGATGAAGCGGCACACCTTGTTCATGTCAGGGGAGATCCGACGCACACCGGAGAGGTACCAGTCGAGATGATGATCGTGGAAGTACAGCCCGTCGAGCCCGAGCCGCTCGCCGAGCTTGACGAAATTGAACCCCTCGTGGTGGCCGCCGAAGCTGATCATGAGCACATCCGATTCGTGGTCGATGATCATGTAGTCGTGTTCGTCGTTCACAGGACCAGTTCAGTCTTGTTCGAGCGGCAAGTGTGAAACGCACATGGGCGGGATCCTCACGGAGTGCTGAGGAACGCACCCGCGAGGAGGAGATAGCGTCGCGTGGAATGGCGAGCTTGTCACGCGATCTCGACGAACGCTTCCGCGATCGGCGCATCTTCGTGCAGATCGCGGCGTACCGTGACGTCGACCTGCCCAACACGATCCGCAGGCGCTCAGCCAGGCCGCAGACCCCGCCCGACTCAGGTTCGGCATCTGTCACCAGTACGACGACGCCACCGCGGCCGATCTCGACGAGTGGCGCGACGACCGACGGGTGACCGTCGACGACGTACCCGCGAGCGTGAGCCGCGGTGTGGGCTGGGCGTGTGCGCGAACTCAGATGATGTGGGATCACGAGCCGTACACCCTCCAGATCGATGCCCACATGCGCTTCGCTGCCCCGTGGGACGATCGCTCGGTCGCAATGCTCGGCTCGGTCGAGAGCGAACAACCGATCTTGACCAACTACCCGCTTGCGTTCAGCGTCGTGTCCGACGGTCACGAGGATCGCGAACAGACAGAGACGCCGCGCCGCTCGTCGCTCGAGCCGTCACGCGCGCCGGGCAGCCTCCGTCAGCGTTCCGAGCCCGCGCGCGGTCGGATCGGCCCGGCGGCACGCCTTCCTCGGGGCCGCCAACCTGTTCACCCTCGGTCGCTTCTGCCGTGACGTTCCGTACGATCCGGGCATCTACTTCGAGGGTGAGGAGATCAGTATGGCCGCGAGGGCGTACACCCACGGCTACGACCTCTACTACCCCGATGAGTGTCTGCTCTGGCACTGGTACCGCCACCCCTCCCGTCTGCACTGGCAGGACCGCCGGGATCATTCCGAACTCAACCGTCGCTCGATGGTTCGAGTTCGGCGGCTGCTCGGGGGCGATGACGCAGGCTTCGGCCGCTTCGGACTGGGCAGGCAGCGGACGGTCGGTGCCTTCGAGCACCTCGTCGGCACGGCGCTTCCTCCCGACGTGTACGGGTGCCGAGTGAGACGATGTTTCCGAGCGCCGCTTCGCGGAACGATTGCCTGCCCGTCACGCTCTGGGTAGCATGCCGCGGTAACGTTCGGAGGAGTCACGATGAAACCGAAGCGGCAAGCCGGGCTATTCCTCGAGCAAGTCGACGACGAGATGCTCGTCTTCGACGACGCCGCCCACGCGGCCGCTGCGCTCAACGCACCTGCCGCCGCGGTCTTCGAGCTGTGCGACGGTACTCGCTGACGTCGACGACATTGTCGACAACCTCGCCGGCACACCCAATCCGCTGGGCGCGGACCAGGTTCGCCTCGCCCTCAGCGAGCTGGCCGAGGCGGGAGTGATCGACTACGTGGCGGAGCGTCCACCACCGAGCCGCCGGCAGATGCTGCTCCTGTTGGGCGCCGCTGCGGCAGTTGCCGTGCCGGTCGTCGAAGTGCTCACGGCTGCCCCGATCGCGGCCACACCGGCTCCGACACCGGCACCGACTCCGTCGACACCGGCTCCGACACCCGCACCGACACCGGCTCCGACTCCGGCACCGACACCCGCACCGACTCCGGCACCGACACCCGCACCGACACCCGCACCGAGTCCGCACCGTCACCCGCACCGAGTCCGGCACCGTCACCCGCACCGTCACCGTCACCCTCACCCCATCGGCACCGGCACGGCGACCCGGGACCACGATCGGGGCCACGACCGGGACTGGTGACGCGTGTACGGGACCGTGACTCGGGGAGAAACAGCTGAGGAGTCGATGTCGTTGACGGCGGTCGAAGCCGGTCCCTGCCCGCACCTACGTGTCGGCAACGTGCTCGATCCCGAAACCCGCGGCGCGCTGGTCGAGTGCATCACCACTCAGGCTCAGTCGTTGCCGGACGTGGTCGGTGTGGCGGAGGGACGGTGGCCCGGCCCGAAGGAATCCACCCTCCTCCTCGACGTCGACCGGGCGTGGTGCTCGCTCGACGCGTGGATCTGCTCGTTCGCTGCCGTCATCCGACGTGAACTCGGTGTGGACCACTTCCACCTCGAGGAGATCGAGCACTGGGTGACCGTGCACGACGAGGCCGGCGTGCGGCACGCTCAACACCACGCCGCGACGGAAGCGCGACGCCGCGTGTGGGCTTCGTCTACACGTTGCAGGACCGCACGTCGTCGTTCACCGGAGGCTCATTGCGACTGTTCGATTGCGTGGCCGAGGGAGGACTGACGCGAGCGGCAGAAACGTTCGCTGACTTCGACCCGGACGACAACGCCATCGTGTTCTTTCCCGCTGACCGCCACCACGAAATCACCCGGATGCGTCCGAGCGGCAACCAACCAGTCCGCCGGTATGCGATCAGCGGCCTGATCCTGGGCGACCCGAAGCCCGTTGAGGCACGCACCAGAACCGCCGAGGTACTGCCCACCTTGGCGACTCCCGGTTTCGAGGTCCGCCCGACGCCGGAGCCCGTGCAGCGCCTCCTCGAAGCACTGCTCGAGTTACGCCGCGGGGATCCAGATGTCATCGACGTGATCGATTTCGCCGATGACCTGTTGCGCTGGCTCCAACCAGTTCATGAGGACTTTGCCGGTGCTCTATTGCGTCCGAGTGGCGCGGGGCGGCATGCGCCGTACCGGCCCGGCGAGTCGCTGATCCTCCCCGTCACTCGCCCCATGCATGTCATCAGCTCGGTGCTGGCGGTGGCGCAGGATCTCGACGTGCCGTGGCCGTTGGTGGTCGAGCACCGTGGCGTGACCCACGAGATCTTCCTCGATCCTGGCCAGATGCTGGTGTACGAGTCTGCCGTCACCCGCCAGGGGCGTCTGACGTCTTTGCAGGGCCGCTCCTCGGTCAACCTCTTCGCGCACTACCGCCCACTCGAGTTGCCCACGAAAGCGGACCTGACGTCGGGTTGAGCCGCCCCGTAGCATCAGGTGACACATCGTTCACGAGAGGGTTCGTCATGAGAGCTGCCGTCCTCACCGCATACAACGATCCGATGGTCGTCGAGGAGATCACGCCGACCGCGATGGGCCCGCGTGACGTGCTCATGCACATCGACGCCAGCGGCGTGTGTCACTCCGACCTCAGCATGTGGAACGGCAGCCTGCCGCTGCCGCCACCGGCGATCCTCGGTCACGAAGGTGCCGGCACCGTCCTCGCGGTGGGCGCCGACGTCACGAGAGTGTCCAAGGGTGACCGTGTCATCGCCTCCTTCGTGCCCGCGTGTGGCAACTGCTTCTTCTGTCTGCGCGACCAGTCGCAGCTCTGCGAGCAGATGGGCGCGCATTCGATGGTCAGCAAGGGCCACCGCCACGACGGGAGCAGCGTCATCGGCATGAGTGGTCTCGGGACGTTCGCCGACGAGATGACCGTCGACGAGACGATGCTGGTCAAGGTCGAGACCGACCTTCCTGCCGAGCAACTCGCGCTCATCGGATGTGGGATCACCACCGGCGTCGGGGCGGCGCTCAACACCGCCGGGGTCAAGCCCGGTTCGACCGTCACCGTCATCGGCTGTGGCGGCGTGGGGCAGTCCGTGCTCCAGGGCGCGCGGATCGCGGGTGCGTCTCGCATCTTCGCCGTCGACCCGGTCGAGATGAAGCGCAAGACCGCCGAGCAGTTCGGCGCGACCGATCTCATCGACCCTGCGGACGGTGACCCGGTCGAGCAGGTCCGCGCCGCGACCGGTGGCCGGGGCACCGACTACGCCTTCGAGGTGATCGGTCTTCCCGAGACGATCCTGCAGGCGTTCCAGACCGCGCGCCGGGGCGGGACCGCCGTGGTCGTCGGTATGCCCCGCTTCGATGCGCAGGTCACGTTCCCGGGCATGTCGTTGTTCGCCGACAACAAGCAGCTGCTCGGGTGCATGTACGGCTCGGCCCAGGTGCGGCGTGACTTCCCGCGGTTCGTACGCCTGGTCGAGACCGGTCGGCTCGACATCGGGGCGATGGTCTCGCGCCGGATCACCCTCGACGAGGTGAACGACGCGTTCCGGGCCATGGAGGCCGGCGAGGTCATCCGCAGCGTCATCTGGTAGCGCTGAAACCGGGCATTTTGCCCGTCAGAAAGCTGAAATGCTTGACCCGGAGGGTCGGCGCGACGAGGATCGCGGGCCTGATGAGCCTCTCGAGTCGCGAACGTGCCATTCTCGACTTCGAGCGGGGCTGGTGGAGTCGCCCCGGACCGAAGGAGGCGGCGATCCGCTCCGAACTCGGGGTCTCCGCGACCCGCTACTACGAGATCCTCCGTCATCTGGTCGACGCGCCGGAGGCCTACGACTACGACCCGTTGACCGTCAGCCGGGTACGTCGTGAGCGAGACCGACGCCGCCGCGAGCGCCTCGAGGGTCGCCGCGCGGACCCGGGTTCCCGGTGACGGCGCCCGGAGACGGCGGCGGACCCCAACGATCGCCGGGCGTCTCGTCGGCGGCACGGGGCGCGATCCTCGTCGGTCTCGCGGTGATCATCGGGATCGTCGGGCTCCAGATCCTCGACGACAGCGGCCCGGGCTCCGGTTCGGGCGCCGACATCGCCACCGTCACGACCACCGGCGGCGGTACCGGGAGCGGCAGCGTCACCACGACCGTTGCGCGGCGGCCGAACAGCCAGGTGCGGGTCAAGGTGTACAACGCGTCCGGGGTGCAAGGCCGAGCGCAGATCATGAGTGATCAACTGAAGGCCCTCGGCTACAACATGCAGACGCCGGCAAACCTGAGCACCCAGCATTCGGGCACGACCGTGTCGTGCGTGGACGGATTCAAGAACGAAGGCACGTTGCTCACGGTGTACGGGGTGGGGAACGGTGCGACGTTGCAGCCGTACCCGTCGAAGCCACCGGACGGTGCCTCCGACGCCGACTGCATCGTGATCATCGGTAGCGCGTAGCGGCGGCGTGCCCGTTCCGCAGCCGCTCCAGCCGTTGGTCGACGATCCGTCGACGGCAGCGTTCCTCTTCGATTTTGACGGCTCACTCGCGCCGATCGTCGACGATCCGGCGGCCGCTCGCGTCCTGCCGGCGGCGCGCGCCGCGATGGCGCGGCTGGTGCCGATCTTGGGACGCGTCGCGGTGGTGAGTGGGCGGCCCGCACGCTTCCTGGTCGACGCCCTGGCTCTCGACAACCTCGAGTACGCCGGGACCTACGGGCTCGAACGGGTGCGGGAGGGCGAGGTCGTCGTCGACCCGCGGGTCGAACCGTGGCTCGACGCGATCGCGGAGGCTGCGGACGCCGCCGAGGTCGCGCTGCCGGGGTTGTTGGTCGAGCGCAAGGGCGCGGTGGCCGTCACGATCCACTGGCGCACCCAGCCCACGCGGGGACCCGAGGCCGCGGCGTGGGCGGAGGCGACGGCCGAGCGCCTGGGCCTGCACGCACCGCTGCGCGGTCGGATGGCGGTGGAGTTGCGGCCCCCCGTGCCGGTCGACAAGGGCACCACGGCGGTGGACCTCGTCCGCGACATGAGGACGGTCGCCTTCGCCGGCGACGACGCGGGTGACCTGCCTGCGTTCGCGGCGCTCCACGCGTTGGCGCGCACCGGCGCACTCGATCACGCGGCGACCATCGGCGTGGCGTCCGACGAAGGTCCCCCGGAGATCCGGGGGGCCGATCTCGTCGTCGACGGCCCGCGCGGGCTCGCGGAGTTGCTCGACCACCTCGCCGACGAGCTCAGCGGGCCTGGGTGAGCAACTCGCGCAGCCAGGTTTGCGGCGTGTGTCGACCGGCCAGATCGCGGAGCCGCGCGGCGTGCGCGCCACGCTCTTCGTCGGGCATGGTCAACGTGGTGTGCAGCGCGCCGGCGCCCTCTTCGATGTCGTAGGGGTGGATGGGAATGACCGCCTCGGCGAGCTCGTCGTACGCGCCCGCCTCGGGTGAGAGCACCAACACCCCGTCGCGGGTGTTGACCAGCGGTCCTTCCTTCGCCACCAGGTTGAGTCCGTCCTTGAGCGGGTTCACGAGCAGTGCGTCGTACCGTGAGAGGCCGGCGATGGTCTGCTCGTAGTCGTCGCGGGTGTCGACCACAACCGGCTGCCACTCACGCGTACCCCATCGTTCGTTGACCCGAGCCGCGGCCTGGTCGACTTCGTGTTCGTACGCCAGGTACTCGGCGAGGTTCTCACGCGATCGGTTGAGCATCGCCACGAACACGACCCGGTCGCGCCACTCCGGATGGGTCGCCAGGAAACGGTCGTACACGTGGAAGCCTCGCACGATGTTCTTCGAGAGGTCGATGCGGTCGCTCCGGAAGACGAGCTTGCGCTCGCCGACGAGCTCGTCGAGCTCCGACGCGGCGCGAAGGGTGGCCGGCGACGCGGTGAGCTCGGCGAGGCTGTCAGGATCGGGCCCGAGGGGCGTTGCGTAGGCAGGAACCAGTGGGTGGTCCGCACCGAGGACCGCGTGGGCGGACGCGACATATGCCGCGGCCCAGCGTTCGGTGTGGAAGCCGGCCGGCGTCGTCGCCATCGACGAGCAGAGCTCGCGTGCCATGTCGGTGGGGAGCACCCGAATCGAGTTCGGCCCACAGAACGGGGTGTGGGTGAAGTGCGTGATCCGCAGATCGGGTCGCGCCGTGTGCACCATGCCGGGAACCAGGGCGAGGTGATAGTCGTGCACCAGCACCTGCTCCTCGTTCGCCGCCTCCTCGTTGATCGCGTCCGCGAACGCGGCGTTCACCGCGACGTAACCGACCCACGCCTCGCGCAGGTGTTCGTCGAAGCGGGGTCGGCGCGCCAGGTCGAACAGACCGTGGTGGAGGAACCAGAGCACGGCATTCGAGATGACGTCGTAGTGCATGCGGTGCAGTGCGGGGTCGAGGTCGAGGAGGTGCAGATCGAGCCCGGAGACCGACGCCGCGCCGGCGCGGACGGCGGCTCGATCGTCGTCGTCGATGGCGGCGGCGACCCACGCTTGGCGGCCGTCCACTTGGGTGTCGTGACTGCTGACCAGTGGTAGCAGGGCACTGACGATGCCACCGGCACCGCGGGTCGAAGCGAACGATCCGTCGTCGCGCCCGGAGAACCGGTACGGCCCCCGGTGCGTGACGAGCATCATGCGCGGAGCGATCCGAACAGCGTCAGCCAGTCCTCGAGCTCACGGGTCGACAGGAAATTGGCGCGGACGTGCTCGCGGCCCTGCGCGCCCAGCGCGTCGGCCCCCACCGGATCGGCGAGCAAGTCGATCGTGCGTTGCGCGCACTCCTCGACGGAGTCGACGAGATACCCGTCGTAGCCGTCGCGGATCTGCAGCGTGATGCCTCCCGCGCGTCCGCCGATCACCGGCCGACCCTTCCAGAGCCCCTCGCTCACCGTGAGCCCGAACCCCTCGCGCAACGATTTCTGCACGACCACGTCGGCGATGCGCTGGAACGCGTTGATCTGCACCGACCCGACCTGGTGGAGGTTCGAGAGCAGGTGGATGTCGCGGTCACCGGCGCGCGCCGTTTCGGTGGCGTCCCACACCCGGAAGCCTTCAGGATCGTCGGTCGCCATCGAGCCGGCGAGGACGAGTTGGGCGTCGGGCACACGCTCGCGCACGATGCGGAACGCGGCGATGACCCCGACTGGGTCCTTCCACGGATCGAACCGACTGACCTGACAGACGATCGGCCGGTGGACGTCGACCCCGTACTGCCGGGTGAGTTCCTGGCAGAACGGCATGGCCAACTCGAGGTTCTTCACCGAGAGCGGGTCGATGCACGGCGGCGCGTGCACGACGTTGTCCATCTCGAGCGATGCCGGGACGAACTCGGGCATCGTCCACACCGACGCGTCGTGCAGTTCGACGAACGGGCGGAAGAACTCCCAGACCTTCGGATTGGCGGCGGTGAGGTCGATGTGGCAGCGCCAGATCCACGTGGTGTTCTTCATCCGACCGCCGAGCCGCTCCCGGAGGAAGCTCAGCATTGCCGCAGGTTGGGGGTCGTGGACGACGACGTAGTCATAGTGGCCGTCGAGCAGGAGCGCGTTGTCGAGAACTTTTTCCAGGTAGACGCGCTGCATCGGGGCGGTCCACTCGATGTCGGCGCCCTGCAGGCCGTTGTGCACGGCCTTCGTCACCGCGAAGAACTCGTCACTGCCGTGGATCACCTGCCAGTCGGCGTCGATCCCGACGCTGCGGAGCAGCGGTACGTGGGTGGCCAGCAGTTCGGCGACACCGCCACCGTACGCAGTGGCGTTGAGGTGGAGGACGCTCGCGCCCTGCAGAGGTCGGGCGAGCTCGCGGATCCGGTCGAGGACTTCGACACCGACGATCCCGGCATAGTCGTCGAGGTGCTTTTCGAGCAGGGGGACGCGGTCGAGCACGAAGACTCCGGTGATGCCGGGAACGGGAATCTCGGTCAATCTATCGAGATGACGTCGGCGCTCGTGTGTCCGGACAAGTTCAAAGGCACACTCGACGCCGCGCGCGCGGCGGCGGCGATGGCGGCCGGACTCCGCAGCGCAGGATTCGACGACGTCCGTGAACTGCCGTTGGCAGACGGTGGAGAAGGCACGCTCGACACGCTGCTCGCGGCGCGCGGCGGGTCGCGCCGGACCGCGACGGTCACCGGTCCGCTCGGCGATCCGGTCGAGGCGGAGTGGGGACTCCTTCCCGGAGGGATCGCGATCATCGAAATGGCGCGCGCCAGTGGGCTCACCGTGGTCGCGGGGAGGAACGATCCACTCCGGGCCTCGACACGCGGCACCGGCGAGCTGATCGCGGGTGCGATTCGGGGTGGCGCACGGGGAGTGATCGTGGGCGTCGGCGGGAGCGCGACGACCGACGGTGGCCTCGCCGCGCTGGAGGCCCTGGGCTGGTCGTTCGGCGGGATCCCGGTGACGGTGGCATGCGACGTCACCACACGCTTCCACGACGCGGCGACGGTGTTCGCGCCGCAGAAAGGTGCCACCGAGGCACAGGTGTCGTTGTTGTCGCGTCGACTTGCGTTGCTCGCAGACCAGTTCGTGCACCGCACCGGCGTCGACGTGCGCGAGCTGGTCGGCGCGGGCGCGGCCGGGGGACTGGCCGGCGGTCTCGCCGCCATCGGCGCGGTGCTGGAACCCGGATTCGATGTCGTCGCGGGCGCGGCGGGACTCGAGGGCGCGCTCGAAGGCATCGAGTTGGTCGTGACCGGCGAAGGTCGTGTCGACGCCAGCAGCTTCGAGGGCAAAGTGGTCGGCGGCGTGCTCGAGTGGGCCGGCGACGCCGGGGTTCCCCACCGTGCGGTGATCGCCGGCCAGGTGACGGACGACGCACGCGAAGAGCTCGCGCTCCACGCCGACACGCAGCTGCTCGCGCTCACCGATCGGGTGTGGCAGTCGGGCGAGGCGTTCGCCGCGCGGCGACGCTGGTCGAGGAAGCCGCGCTCGAAGCCGGTCGCTCCGCGCTCGACCAACGCTGACGGCATGGTCTCGGGTCAGGCGGAACGCTCCCGACCGAACTTGGTGCAGTACGCAGGCACCGTCACGATGGGGGGCCGTTCGCGGATCTCGACCGCGACACGCTCCGCGTGCTGCGCCTCGTCGTAGCGGATCAGCTCGGCCAACCGCTTGTCGATTGGTACGCCCGCGCGCCGGAGGCCGGTGACCAGGATCGCCATGGCCTGGGGTCCGAGCTCTTCGAGCGGTCGGTTGCGGTGTTCGCGTACGTCGAGGTCGGCCTGCGCGATCGCCTCCATGCCGTAGTTCGCGACGAGGTCGATGAGGAGTCCGATCTCGACCCCCCATCCTTCGACGAACGGCACCGTCTCCAGCAGGGCTCGGCGCCCCGCGTATTCACCGGCCAGGGGCTGGATGAAGCCGGAGAGGTGGGGGAACAGCGACGAAATGACGGGGCGGGCCATCAGCTCGGTGACGCGACCGCCGCCGGTCGCCTCACCGTGCAACGGGCGGCGGTAGTAACCCTTCACGAACCCGATCGCAGGATCGGTGAGCAGCGGCGTGAGCAGCCGGGTCACGAAGTGCGGTCCGAAGTTGCGGACGTCGGCGTCGAGCCAGCACACGATGTCGCCCTCGCACACGTAGAGCGACATCCACAACGCATTGCCCTTCCCGGAACCGCGGGGGAGATCGGGAAGGACGTCGTCGACCGCGACGACTCGCGCGCCCTCCCAACTGGCGGCCTCGGCGGTGGCGTCGGTCGAACCGTCGTCCATGACGACCACTTCGTCGACGAGCGCCGCGTGTTCCACCAGGTTCCGGCGTACCGACGCCACGATCTGACCGACGGTCGCCTCCTCGTTGCGCGCCGGGAGGCACACCGAGATCGTCGTGCCCGTCCGGGTCTTGGCCTCGACGAGCGCTTCGACGGCGGGCCCGGGCGCGGCAGTCACGGGCAACCAGGCTATTGCGACTCACACCGAACACCATCCTCATCTCGACCAGGTGCCGGCGGCACGCGCTCCCTGCCATCATCAACGACTTGAAGGCGAAGGGCTACGGAATCGTGCAACCGACGGGGTAGGCCCGTGCTACCGTTTTTGCCGAACACGTTCATCCAGAGCGGTTGAGGGACAGGCCCTACGAAACCGCGGCAACCAGCCTCGAGCCACCGGCATTCCGCCCACGGCCCGGAGCCAGGTGCCAATGCCTGAACGATGAGCAGTCCGAGAGCGGTCCTCCGCTCGAGGCGCTCGAGAGCGCGTCGAGGACAGCGCCGGTGCGTGCACCGGCCGGACGGAGGAGCACCGATGGCTTACGTACAAGGTTTGCGATGTCGGGAGTGCGGTCGCGAGTACGACGTCGCGCCCGTGTTCACCTGCGAGTGGTGTTTCGGCCCGCTCGAAGTGGCGTACGACTACGACGCGATCCGCGCCAACACGAGCCGCGAGAAGATCGAGGCCGGCCCGTTGTCGATCTGGCGCTACGCCGACCTGCTGCCGAGTGACCGCAATCCCGCGGTCGACCTCGGGGCCGGTTTCACACCCCTCGTGCGGGCTGATCGGCTGGCCTCCGAGCTCGGGCTCGGCGAGGTGTGGGTCAAGAACGACACGGTGAACCCGACGAACTCGTTCAAGGACCGGGTCACGTCGGTGGCGCTCTCGAAGGCACTGGAATTCGGCTTCAAGGTGGCGGCGTGTGCGTCCACCGGCAACCTGGCCAACTCGGTCGCTGCGCACGCTGCGCACGCGGGGCTGCGAAGCTTCGTGTTCATCCCCGCCAACCTCGAGCAGGGCAAGATCGTGACGACCGCCGTCTACGGCGGCAACGTCGTCGCCATCGACGGCAACTACGACGCGGTCAACCGGCTGTGCGCCGAGCTCGCGGGCACCTACCCGTGGGCGTTCGTGAACGTCAACGTCCGGACCTTCTACGCCGAGGGTTCCAAGACGCTCGCGTTCGAGACCGCGGAACAACTCGGGTGGGAAGCGCCCGATCACGTGGTCGTGCCCATCGCGAGCGGCTCCCTGCTCACCAAGATTCGCAAGGGGTTCGACGAGCTCTACAAGGTCGGGCTGCTCGACCGCGAGCCGAGCATCCGTGTCTCGGGCGCGCAAGCCGAGGGGTGTTCCCCGGTGGCACGCGCCTGGCTCGACGGTGCCGACACCATCAAGCCGGTGAAGCCCGACACCATCGCCAAGTCACTGGCGATCGGGAACCCGGCCGACGGCTACTTCGCCCTCGATGCGGTTCGCCAGACCGACGGCGGACT
Organism: uncultured Actinomycetes bacterium; assembly: GCA_963726965.1. Lineage (GTDB taxonomy): Bacteria > Actinomycetota > Acidimicrobiia > IMCC26256 > DASPTH01 > DASUAS01. The sequence continues at coordinate 243,527 of CAVSEI010000011.1, forward strand.
CGCCGCGGTCACCGACGACGAGATCGTCGACGCCATGAAGCTGCTGGCGCGCACCGAGGGGATCTTCGCCGAGACCGCCGGCGGCGTCACCGTCGCCACCCTCAAACGCCTGGCGACCGAAGGGATCGTGCGCCCCGACGAACGGGTCGTGGTCTACATCACCGGTCACGGATTGAAGACGCTCGACGCGGTGGTCCCCACGACGGGCCCGACGGTCGTCATCCCGCCCACCCTCGACGCGTTCCACGACGCGTTCCCGCCCGACACGATGCAGGAGTAGCCCGCGCATGGCCGTGACCGTTCGTATCCCCACCCAACTGCGCGAGCTCTCCGGCGGCGCGGCCGAGCTGTCCGCCGGCGGCGGAACGGTGGCCGAAGTGCTGGCCGCGCTCGAGGCGGCGCATCCCGGTTTCGCCGAGCGGCTGTTCGACGATCAGGGAGAGCTGCGCCGGTTCGTCAACGTGTTCGTGGCCGACGAGGACATCCGCTTCCTCGACGGTGTGAACACCCCGACCGCCGACGGTTCCACCGTGAGCATCGTCCCCGCCGTCGCCGGCGGCATGTAGCCGCTGCCGCGACGCGGCGGCGAAGCCGAGCGGAGCGAGCGGAGCCGCTCGCCAGCGAGCGAGTGACCGCGGCGCAGGTATCCTGCGCCGCAACGAGCGAGCGAATCAAGCAGGTATGGCGTAGATCATCTGGGCGAGCTTCTTGGGAACGGTCTGCTCGCCGGTGGCGCTCTTCACCTGGACGCCTTCGGGACCCGACCCGACGACGACCGCGTTCGAACCGGGGATCAACTCGGCGCCGGCGAGGAACGCGATGGCGTCGTCGTCGATCTCCACCTTCTCGCTGATGCGGCGGACGACGACCGGGCCCGGCGCCATCTGGGAGAGCGGCATCGACGCCGGCCCTTCCACCTTGTGGCTCGAACCCGGGATCGGGTTGCCGTGGGGGCACGTAGCCGGGTCTCCGAGGAGTACGACGAGCTTCTCCTCGACTTCCGCCGAGATCGCGTGCTCCCAGCGGTCGGCTTCCTTGTGCACCTTCTCCCACTCGAGTCCGATGACGTCGACGAGCAGCCGCTCGGCCAACCGGTGGCGACGCACGATCGAAATGGCGACGGCGCGGCCCTTCTCCGTGAGGCGAAGGCTGCGGTCGTCGAGGAGTTCCGCGTAGCCGTGTTCGACGAGGCGGTTCACCGTTTCGGACACCGCGGGCGCGGAGAGGCCGAGCCGTTCGACCAGCCGCGCCCGGATCGGGATCGTCCCCTCCTCTTCGATCTCGAGGATCGCTTCGAGGTATTCCTCGGTCGTGTCGTGCCATTCGGCCACGAAGGTGCTCCCGCTCGCGAAGGACCCACTCTACCCGTGCGCTTCCGGCGCCTCGAAGGTCAGGTGCGCGGGGTCGGCGAGGAGCGCGGCCACGTGCTCGATGAAGCGGGTGGCGTCACGGCCGTCGACGATCCGGTGATCTGCCGACAACGAGATGGGGAGGGCGGGCGCGGCCACGACCGCGTCGCCGGCCACGACCGGGCGGACGCGGATCGCGCCGAACCCGAGGATCGCCACCTGCGGTGGACGCACGATCGGCGTCGCGAACCGGCCCCCATCCGTCCCGAAGTTGGTCACGCTGAACGTGGCACCGCGGATCATCTCGGGTGTGAGGTGCCCGGCGCGGCCGGCCTCGGTCAGCCGTGTGATCTCGGCGCCGAGCGCGAAGAGATCGAGTGTCTGGGCATCGTGCACGACGGGCACGACGAGCCCGTCGTCGCTCGCCACCGCAACCCCGACGTGGCATGCGTCGTGGTACACGATGTCGTCGGCGTCGGCGTCGTAACTCGCATTGAGGATCGGCGCCGTGTGCAACGCGACGACCGCGGCGCGCACGAGGAACGCCGTGAGCGTCAACGCGTCGCCGCGCCCGGACGCTCGGGCGCGGGTGTGCGCATCGAGCAGCGGACGCGCGTCGATCTCGTCGAACAAGGAGATGTGCGGCACCGCTCGCCACGCGTCGGCCATGTTGTGTGCCATCGCCCGGCGGATACCGCGCACCGGGACGCGGCGCTCACCGGTCGAGGCGTGCGCGCGCACGTCCCCGGCGGTCACGCGACCCGCGGGGCCGGTACCGGGCACTTCCGCGAGATCGACGCCGAGCTCCCGGGCCAGCTTGCGCACGGGCGGTGCGGCCCGCGCCTTCTCCCCCTTCTCCCCCCCTTTTGGCGTCACTGGTGCGTCATGACGGCGCACGAGTGACGCCGAAACGGGGTGGGCGGCGCGCGCACGGGGGTTCCCGAGAGGGTCGCGCCGTCGTCGGGAACCAGGTCCAACAACGGCGCGCCGACGGGGATGACGTCGCCGACCGCCGCGCCCAACGAGGTGACCGTGCCCGACGCCGGTACGGGGAGCTCGACCTCGGCCTTGTCCGTCTGCACGAGCACCACGATCTGATCGCGCGCGACGTGGTCGCCGACCGCGACCTGCCACTGCACGATCTCGGCTTCGGCCATGCCCTCACCCAGATCGGGGAGCAGGTATTGCATCACCGGCTCAGGCATCGAGTTCTCATGCGTCGAGTGACGCGTCGAGCGCGGCGACGATGCGCGCGACGTCGGGACGGCACCAGTCCTCCACCAGCGGCGTGGGCGAGCCGACGTCGTATCCGGCCACCCGGCGGATCGGAGCTTCCAATGAATAGAACGCCTCTTCCTGCACGGTCGCCACGACCTCCGCCCCGAAGCCGGCGGTGAGCGGAGCCTCGTGGACCACCACGATTCGGCCGGCGCGCTCGGCGACCTGCACCAGGGTTTCGGTGTCGAGGGGTGTGAGCGTGCGCAGGTCGACCACGCCCACGTGTGCACCGCGCGCCTCGCGCGCCACGTCGGCAGCCGCGCAGGAGACGTCGACCATCGCACCCCACGTGATGATGACGGCATCCTCCGGTTCCCGCACGACGCGCGCGTGTCCGAGGGGCACGAGATGTTCGCCGTCGGGAACGTCGTCGCTCGTCCGGTAACAGGGGATCGGCTCCAAGAAGAGCACCGGATCGGGATCGCGCACCGAGCTGGCGAGGAGGCCCTTGGCGTCGGCGGCGTTCGACGGCACCACGACGGTGAGACCGGGCGCATGCGCATACGGCGCCTCGATCGAGTCCGCGTGCAGCTCGGGGGTGCGCACGCCGCCGCCGTACGCCGCCCGAACCGTCACCGGACAATGGAAGCGGCCGCGGCTGCGGTACCGAAGGCGTGCCAGTTGACCGACGATCTGGTGGTACGCCTGCATGGTGAATCCGCCGAATTGGATCTCGGCGAGTGGCACGAGCCCCGCCACCGACAGGCCGACGGCGGCGCCGACGATCGCGGACTCGGAGATCGGAGTGTCGAAGACGCGTCGCGGTGCCGAACCGGTCGAGCACGCCGTCGGTGGCGCGGAACACGCCGCCGTTCCGGCCGACGTCTTCGCCGAGCAGGACGACGCGTTCGTCGCGCGCCATCTCGTCGGCGATCGTCTCGCGGATCGCGTGCAGCATCGTCATGCTCGCCATGACACCGCCCCGGTGTCGTTCTCAGCGGCATTGCGAGCGACGAGTTCGAGCGCGTTGCCCCCGGGCGCGTGCATCGGGCGTCGCGGTGACGTGATCGAGAGCCTCCGCCGGATCGAACTCGCGGCGCAGCGCATTGTCAATGATGCGGTCGAGGCGGGCTTCGACCGCGGCGGCGGTCGCCGTGTGACGGTCGTCGTCCCAGACGCCGGCGTCCGTGAGTTCGACCCGGAAGCGCTCGATCGGGTCGCGGGTCTTCCACGCCTCGAGTTCGTCGCTGGGCACGTAGCGCGACGGGTCGTCCGAGTTGGTGTGTGCTCCCATGCGGTACGTCACCACCTCGAGCAGCGTCGGCCCGTCGCCCGCGGCAGCCCGACGGCGCGCGGTACGGGTGGCGTCGACGACCGCGAGGACGTCGTTGCCGTCGACCTGGACGCCGGGGATGCCGGCGGCGACCGCCTTCGACGCGAACGTCTCGGCCGCGGTCTGGCGTGCCGTCGGCGTCGAGATCGCCCATCCGTTGTTGATGCACACGACGAGAAGGGGGACGCGCTGCACGCCGGCGAAGTTGATGCCTTCGTAGAAATCGCCCTCCGAGGTGGCGCCGTCACCGACGAAGGTGCAGACCACGCCCGGGTCGCCGCGGAGGGCGAGCCCCCACGCCAGGCCCATTGCGTGCGGGATCTGGGTGCCGAGTGAGATCTGGACGGGGAGACAACGGACACCGTCGGGGATCCGTCCACCGCCGGGATGGCCGCGCCAGTAGACGACGAGCTGTTCCATGAACTCGTCACCGAGCGCGCCGAACCCGGTGATGTCGCGGTAGTACGGCACGAACCAGTCCGTGGCGAGGTCGAGGGCGCGCACCACGCCGACGACCGCCGCTTCCTGCCCGGTCAGCGGCGCCACCGTCGCCAGCAGCCCCTGGCGCTGAAGATTCCAGAACCGTTCGGAGGCCCGACGCGAGAACAGGAGGTCTTCCATCAGGACGGCCCCGAGTTCGGGATCGATGATCCGCGCGTCCGCGTGCACGTCGGTCAAGGGAGGGCTCCTACTGCCGGCTGATGCTGCAGCCTACTCAGTGATAGGGAGCGGGTGGAGCGGCAGCAGGGCATGGCGGAAGAGGTCCACGATGTGCTCCTGTTCGATCGCGAGGGCATCGGGGCTGGTCGGGTCTTCACCGAGCAACAAACCGACGAGCGGCGCGTCGGAGAGGTAGGACAACACCGCGCCGTACCCGGTGATGACGAGCCGCCGGGCGTCGCACCGGCGGATCCGACCGGCGTCCATCTCCCGTTCGAGGAAGACCACCGCCCGCTCGAACAGGGGTCGCAGGGCCGTCGCCAGCTCGTCGACCAGGATCGGTCCGCCCTCGAGTGCCTCCCAGCGGGCCAGGCGTACGAAGTCGGGTCGCTGGACGAAGAAGCGGAACGCGGTGCGGATCACCCGCTCGACCTGGTACCAACCGTCGGCGACCTCGGCCGCCGTGGTCTCGTCCATCAGCGCGAACCAGTCGTCGAACGACTCGATCAGGACCGCCCGGTAGAGCGCCTCCTTGGACGGGAAGTGGTGGAAGAGGCTGGGGGGCCGGATCCCGACCGACTCGGCGATGTCGGCGAGGCTCGTACCGGCGTACCCCCGATCGGCGAACCGCTGGCGGGCCACCACCAGGATCGTGTCCCGGGTGCTCAGCGTCGCGGTCACGCTGCCAACAGTACGCCGGAGCGAACGGAGCGGAGGCGGAGCCGGAGCGGAGTGGGAGCGGAGCAATCGAGGAGCCGGAGCGAACGGAGCGGAGGCGGAGCCGGAGCGGGAAATGCAGGATGAGGCGGGCAGAATTTGCACTCTCGGGTCGCGAGTGCCAACATGGTTAGCACTCGGCACCTGCGAGTGCTAACGAGCAGAGGCCGTCCGGTCCGGTCCCGACCGACCACTTTCTACCCGACCACCTACCCACTCCCAGGGGGTATCCCAGTATGTCGAAGCAGATCGCTTACGCGGAGAACGCACGCCGTTCGCTCGAAGCCGGAATGAACAAGCTCGCCGACGCCGTACGCGTCACCCTCGGCCCGAAGGGCCGCAACGTCGTCCTCGAGAAGAAGTGGGGCGCACCCACCATCACGAACGACGGTGTGTCCATCGCCAAGGAGATCGACCTCGAGGACCCGTACGAGAAGGTCGGGGCCGAGCTGGTCAAGGAAGTCGCGAAGAAGACCGACGACGTCGCCGGTGACGGCACCACCACCGCCACTGTGCTCGCGTGGGCGATGGTCCGTGAGGGCCTCCGCAACGTGGCTGCCGGCGCCAACCCGATGGTGCTCAAGGGCGGCATCGAGAAGGCGGTCGAGACAGCTGTCGAGTCGATCAAGAAGGACAGCAAGAGCGTCAAGACCGACCACGCGCAGATCGCCAACGTCGCTGCCATCTCGGCGGCCGACAAGGAAGTCGGCGCGATGATCGCGGAGTCGCTCGAGAAGGTCGGCACCGACGGCGTCATCACCGTCGAAGAGAGCCAGACCTTCGGCATGGAGCTCGACCTCGTCGAAGGCATGCGCTTCGACAAGGGCTACATCTCCCCGTACTTCGTCACCGACACCGACCGCATGGAAGCGGTGCTCGACGACGCGTACATCCTGCTCGTCAGCAGCAAGATCTCGGCCGTGAAGGACCTGCTCCCCGTGCTGGAGAAGGTCATGCAGTCGGGCCGTCCGCTGGCGATCATCGCCGAAGACGTCGAAGGCGAGGCGCTCGCCACGCTCGTCGTCAACAAGATCCGCGGCACGTTCAAGTCGGTGGCGGTCAAGGCCCCCGGCTTCGGCGAGCGGCGCAAGGCCATGCTCCAGGACATCGCCATCCTCACCGGTGGCCAGGTCGTCTCCGAGGAGATCGGGCTCAAGCTCGAGAACATCGGGCTGGAGCTCGTGGGCCGCGCCCGCAAGGTCGTGGTGACCAAGGACGAGACGACGATCGTCGAGGGCGGCGGCTCCAAGGCCGACGTCAGCGGCCGCATCACCCAGATCCGTTCCGAGATCGAGAACACCGACTCCGACTACGACCGTGAGAAGCTCCAGGAGCGTCTCGCCAAGCTGGCCGGCGGTGTCGCGATCATCAAGGTCGGGGCGGCCACCGAGGTGGAGCTCAAGGAGAAGAAGCACCGCATCGAGGATGCGGTCCAGACCACCAAGGCCGCCGTGGAAGAGGGCGTCGTGCCCGGCGGTGGCGTGGCGTTGCTCCGTGCCCAGGAGAAGGTGCTCGACCCTCGCGGCATCGCTCGAGGGTGACGAAGCCACCGGCGCCAAGCTGGTTGCTCGTGCGCTCGAGGAGCCGCTCAAGCAGATCGCGGTCAACGCCGGTCTCGAGGGTGGCGTCATCGTCGAGAAGGTGCGCAGCCTCAAGGGCGCCAACGGCCTGAACGCGGCCACCGGCGAATACGAGGACCTGGTGAAGGCCGGCGTCATCGACGCCGCCAAGGTGACCCGGTCGGCGCTGCAGAACGCGGCATCGATCGCGGCGCTGTTCCTCACCACCGAGGCCGTCATCGCCGACAAGCCCGAGCCGGCTGCCGCGGCCGGCGGCATGCCCGGTGGCATGCCTGACATGGGCGGAATGGGCGACTTCTAGACTCCGGGCTCCCGGCGAGCCGGACCGCACGTCGAAATGGAATGGGGCGTCCCGCGCGGGGCGCCCCATTCGCGCGCGTTACGGTGTATCAGCCGAAGGGCGGAGGCGTGATGAAGCGACGTTTGGTGCTCACTGGGATCGTGATCGCATTGGCGGTCACCGCGAGCGTGTGTGGTGGTGGCGGGAGCGGACCCGCGACGGTCTCCATCAAGACCCTCCAGGCCGCGGTCAGCAACACGCAGGCAGAAGAGTCGACCCAGTTCACGATGGATGTCGCCATCAACGCGTTCGGCAAGGCCTTCACCGTTCACGGTGATGGGGTCTCGTCGGGCGACGGCAAGACGATGGAGGTGCACCTGACCGTTCCGATCGTCGGCGCCGTCGACGTGCGCATGGTCGACGACGCGCTCTACCTGGACCTCAGCCAGGTTCCGATGGCGGCCTCGCGACTGCCCGAGGGGAAGCACTGGATCCGGATCGACCGCAACGAGATCGGCGCCAAGTTCGGCAACACCTTCGGCGACTTCCTCGACCAGGCGAACAACGGCCCGGTTCGGGGTCTCGAGTATCTCCAGGGCCTCTCGGGTGATGTCCAGAACGTGGGTGACGACACGGTCGCCGGCGCGCACGCGACCCACTACCGGGCGACGATCGACCCGTCGAAGATCGACCCCAAGCTCGCCAAGTTGGACCCGGCACCGGCCGACGTGTGGATCGACGACCACGATCGTGTGGTCAAGATGCACTTCTCGCTGGCCGGAGGTGCGCAGAGCGCCGCTCAGGGCAGCGCCGAGTTCACCGTGGAGATCACCGACTTCGGGGTTCCGGTCAACGTCGAAGCGCCGGCACCCGACCAGACCACCGACTTCGGACAGATCCACGAGGGCGCGGGAGCCGTCTCGGCCTGAGCGAGATCTTCCCGATCGCGAGGCCGGTAGCCTGATCGTCATGGATGCGGTCGAGCCGAGCGTCGGGTGGGGAGTGCTCCACCTCTTCTACCGGGTGGACCGAGCCCGCGCCGAGGCCGACTCGAAGGCGGGCAAGCGCGTCGTCGACGCGGTGCAGTCGCTCGTCGACGACGGACACCAGGCGCTCCTGTTCGTGGTGCTCGGACACAAGGCCGACCTCGGCGTGATGGCGCTCGGTCCCGACCTCGCCCGGTTGCAGTCGTTCCAGCAGGAGCTGGCCGCGACGCCGCTCACGCTGGTCGACTCGTACGTGTCGCTCACCGAGCTGTCGGAGTACACCTCGACGGAGGACGACGAGCGCGCCCGCCTCGAGGCCGAGGAGCAGCTCGCCGGTCCCGCCGCCGAAGCCCGGCTCGCGGCGTGGCGGGAACGCATCGCCCACTACCACGAGCAGCGGATCCACCCGCAGCTCCCGCTGAAGAAGACGATCTGCTTCTACCCGATGTCCAAGCGGCGGGGCGCCGACGCCAACTGGTACACGTTGTCGTTCGAGGATCGGAAGCAACTGATGGCAGGTCACGCGCGCGTCGGTCGGACCTACGCCGGTCGGGTCCTGCAGCTGATCACCGGTTCCACCGGGATCGACGACTGGGAATGGGGTGTCACACTGCTGGCCGACGACCCGGTCGCGTTGAAGGAGATCGTCTACGAGATGCGATTCGATCCGGTGTCGGCCGAGTACGCGGAGTTCGGCCCGTTCGTCACCGGGCTGGTGCTCGAACCCGCCGACGCGCTCGTCCGCGTCGGTCTCTGACCGGGAAGGAATTCGATCGGTGTCAGAACACGTGCGGCTGTTCGTGTCGTTCCCGGAGGAGCTCGTCGACCGGCCGATGATCTACGAGGTCGTGAAACGCTTCGATGTCGTCCCCAACATCCGGCGCGCCAACGTCGAAGCCCACTCGGGGTGGGTGATCCTCGAGCTCAACGGCTCGGAGGATCACCTCGACGGCGCGATCGCGTATTTGGAAGAGGTCGGCTGCACCGTCAACACGATGGAAGGCGACGTCATCGAAGGCTGACGTGATGACGGATCCAGTCAACGACGGGGCGCGCGCGCTGGCCATCCTCGCGGAAGCGGGTGACGCGATCGTTGCCGGCGTCGAACGCGAACTGCCGGGCTGGGCTCGCCGGCAGGTCACGAGGATCCTCGACGCCTGGGGCAGAACCGAGCCCGACGAACGTGAGCGGACCGAGCAGGCCGCTGCCGTCGCCGCCGATCGCGCCACCGCCCGTGTCGTCGGTGAACTCCGGACCCTGCTCGCGACCGAGGTCTCGGCCCAGACCGCGACGCCGCTGGAGATCGTGCGGAGCGCGTACCGCGAACCGACCGCGGTGCTCGAGGCGGTTGGGATCCCGGCCGTCGAGCGGGATGAGTTCGACGAGCGGATGTGGCCCGATGATCGTTACGGGCTGGTCATCCACACGCTCGGCGATCTCGGCGACGATGAGCTCGCACCCCTCCACTTCGCATGGGGGATGGCGAAGGCGAGCGTGCTGCGCAGCCGGCGGTGACTGGAGACTCCGTGGTTTAGTCTCAGCGCGGTGACCGAGCCCTTCAGTCCTTCCGCCGTCGACCTCCTCCGCTGGGCGGAGACGCTCTCCGCCGTCGCCCGCACCGGCCTCGGGTTCACCCAGAGCCTCTACGAGCAGGAACGGTTCGAGGAGGTGCTGAAGGTGGCCGCCGACATCCGCGCCACGGCCATCGAGGAAGCGGAGGGCGAGGCGCTGTACGACGAGTGGTTGTCGAGCGTCGGTCAGGGTGTGCAGGGCTACGTGACGCCGAAGGTCGCGGTCGCCGCCATCGTCGGCAACGAGCGGGGTGAGCTTCTCCTCACGCAGCGCGCCGATTCCGGTGTGTGGCTCTACCCGGTCGGGTACGCCGATGTCGGCTACTCGCCGTGCGAGATCGCGATCAAGGAGGTCTACGAAGAGACCGGGATCGAAGTCGAACCCGTCTCGCTGATCGCGGTGCTCGACGGCCTGCGCCTCGGATTCGCCCGTCTCCCGCTGTATTCGTTGCTCTTCCACTGCCGCATGACCGGGGGCGAGCTCAAGGGCCACCCGCTCGAGACCCGGGCGGTCGGGTTCTTCGGTCGTGACAGCCTGCCGTGGCCGCTCGCCGGCGTCGATCGCTGGGGTGAGCTCGCATTCGCAGCCATCGACGGCGAGGTGCGCCCCTGCGACTACGACCTTCCGCGCACGCCACCCTGGCGCGGCGAGCACTAGTTACTCGTCGGCGGCGTCCTTCAGCTCCGTCATCGTGAAGAGCGGGTGCAGCTCGACTCCGATGGCGGCCAAGCCTGCCGGGCCACCCGACTCGCGATCGATCACACACACCGCGTGTTCGACGAGCGCGCCGCGATCGCGCAGATCCCCGCACGACGTGATGACCTGCCCACCCGACGTCACGACGTCTTCGACGACGGTGAGTCGCTGACCGTCGACGTCGCCGCCTTCGGCGAGCCGGCACGTGCCGTAGGCCTTGGCCTCTTTGCGCACGAAGTAGGCGGGGAGTCCGGTCAGTTGCGAGAGCATCGTGGCGATCGGCACACCTCCGAGCTCGAGGCCGGCGAGCGCGTCGGTGCCGGTGGGCACGAGTGGGACGAGCGCGGTCGCGATCGTGCGTAGCAGCACCGGATCGGCTTCGAACAGGTACTTGTCGAAGTACTCGTTGCTCACGGCGCCGGAGCGCAGGACGAACTCCCCGGTGATGTGGGAGCTCGCGTAGATCGAGCGAGCGAGCGCGTCGCGCGGCGTGGTCGTCATCGGAGCGAACCTCTCAGGCAGGGGACGTGAGTTCGGCGAACAGCATTTCGACGATGGAGGTCGCGCCCTGGGCGTGTTCCCAGGCCGCGCCGATCTGTTCGTGGTCGACCAGTCCGACCGCGTCGGGCGGGCGCTCGAGCGCGTGGGTCGCGGCCTGGGCGAGGGGTGCCGGTTCGAGGTCGTCGCCGTACGCCGCGTAGCACTCCAGGCCGTCCCACACCGATCGCAGCGTGCGGCGTTCCACGCCCAAGGTCAGCGCGTCGGGGTCGGTGCCGGCCGACAGGGCACCGACGACCTGTTCCCAGAGGTCGTAGTGCGACAGTTCCCGCGGCAACCGGTAGCCGGACACCGGATGGAGCCGCCATTCGAGACCGACACCGCCCGGCCCGTCGTCGGTCAGCCAGGTCTGCGAGCCGTTGAGGTAGCTGTCGACCGGTGGACCGAGGTGTTCGTCGAGGGTGAGGACGAGCGCGGCGTCGACACGCCAGACGCACGTGGCGGTGCGGGACATGCGCGCAGAGTACCGAACCGGTCCGACCGCGGTACCCTCCGCGCTCGGTGGGACACGTGCGGACGAGGTTGTGGGTCGGCGGCGCGTGCTGCGGACTGATCGTCTGGGGAGGCGCGGCCTGCGGCGGCGGCGCCGGTCGCCTTTCCGCTCGTGAGTACACGCGCCAGGCGAGCGGTATCTGCGAGGACGCCAACCGCGCCGTCCGCCGTGTCGTGATCCCACCGCTCGCCGAGTCGCGCGCCTCGGCCCGGGCGATGCGTCGGATCATCGTGATCCAGCGCGAATCCATCGACGGTCTCCGTGGGCTCCGGCCACCCGAACAGCTGGGCAGCCTCAGTCAGCGCTGGGTAGCGCTCCTCGACCAGGGGACCGACGAGCTGGAGGCCATGCGCGTCGAGTTGGCGGGTGGCCGCGTGCGGCAGGCGACCGGGTACGCGGGCGAGGCGTCGACCCTGCTGGAACGGGCCAAGGTCCTCGTGGCCTCCCGCGGGATGACCTCGTGCCACGGCCCGGTGGTCGAGCGGGCGTGACCCTACGCTCGATGAATGCGCCGCGACTCCGCCTACGACCGCCTCAGCGCGCTCGACGAGAGCTTTCTGCACCTCGAACGGGCCGAGACGCCCATGCACGTGGGCGCGGTCGCAGTGCTCGATCGGCGCCCGTTCTTCGACGAGCGCGGCCGATTCCGTCTGGAGGAGGTACGGGCACTGGTCGGGTCACGCCTCCAGCTGATCCCGCGCTTCCGGAAGCGGGTCATGTCGGTGCCGCTGGGTCAGGGGCGACCGATCTGGGTCGACCACGAGGGCTTCGACATCGCCGACCACGTGCGGCTGACCGCGCTGCCGGCTCCCGGAAGTCGACGGCAGCTGCTGGAGCTGGCCGAACGCCTCACCGTCCAGGTCCTCGACCGTGAGCAGCCGCTCTGGGAGCTCTGGTTCGTGGAGGGGGTGGATCGGGGCGAACACGTCGGCCTGATCCACAAGTCCCACCACACCCTCACCGACGGCATCTCCGGCGTCGACATCGCCACCGTGCTCCTCGACTTCAGCCCCGAACCCACCGTGCTGCCGCCCGACGGGTGGATGCCCGCGCCACCGCCCGAGGCCAGTCGGCTCCTGCTCGACAGCCTGCGGGAACGCGCCAGCCGCCCCGGTGACGTCGCCGGGGGTGCCCGCCGACTTGCCGACGCGCCGCGCGACGCGCTCGCGCGCGCAGCCGACTTGGGTCGTTCGATCGGATCCCTGATCGACGGGCAGGTGGTCGCTCCCCGGCTCTCGTTGAACGCGCCGGTCGGACGGGGACGACGGTTCGAGACGGTGCGCATTCCCGTCGATGACGCGAAGGCCGTCCGGGAGGCGTTCGGGTGCACGATCAACGACGTCATCCTTGCCGTCGTCGGAGACGCGGTCGCGCGGGTGTTGGACGCGCATGCGGAACTGCATCCCGACCTCGTGCTCAAAGTGTTCTGCCCGGTGTCGGTGCGTGACGACGACCAACGGATGCAGCTCGGAAATCGCATTTCGGCGATGCTCGTTCCGCTTCCGGTCGGCGAGCCAGATCCACGCGCGCGGCTGCGAGGCGGTGCGCGTGAGCACGGCCGATCTCAAGGAACGTCGACAAGCCGTTGGCGCGGCTGCGCTGCTCGGACTTTCGGAGTACGCGGCGCCGACGTTGCTCGGACTCGCCGCACGTGCTGCGCACGCTCAGCGCTTTGCCAACCTGATCGTCACCAACGTGCCCGGCCCGCAGGTACCGCTCTACTGCCTCGGCGCGCGCGATGCTCGAGGTGTACCCGATCGTGCCGCTCTCGCGGAACCTCACGCTGAACGTCGCGATCCTGTCCTACTGCGGCCAGTTGCACTTCGGTCTCATCGGCGACGGCGCGTCCGGTCGCGACCTGGAACTGCTGGCCGGCGGTATCGAGGACGCGTTCGCCGACCTCCTCGTTTTGGCGTCGACAGAACGCGCTATAGCGTTGCCTGGTGACGCCAAAACGGATGGCCGAGGATCCGACCGCTGAGGTCACCGATCTGCTCCAGTTGTTGATCCGCAACCAGTGCGTCAACGACGGGACCGTCACGTCGGGCGCCGAGAACCGCAGCGTCGATCTGCTCTCCGGCTACCTCGTCGGTGCGGGCGACCACGAGATCTACGAGCCGCAACCGGGTCGCCAGAGCCTGGTCGCGAAGATCGAAGGTTCAGATCCGGACGCCCCGACGCTCATGCTGATGGGTCACACCGACGTCGTTCCGGTGAACGTCGACGGCTGGAGCCGCGACCCCTTTGCCGCGGAGGTGGTCGACGGCTTCGTGTGGGGTCGCGGCGCGGTCGACATGTTGAACCTGACCGCATCGCAGGCGGTCGCGTTCCGGCGCCTGGCCGACAGCGGTTTCACGCCGAAGGGCACGCTCGTCTACTTCGCGGTGGCCGACGAGGAAGCGCTCGGTACCTGGGGCGCGGACTGGCTCCTCGACCACGAGCGGGATGCGGTGTACGCGGACTACGTGCTCACCGAGTCCGGCGGTTTCCAGATCCCGTCTCCCGCCGGTCCACGCCTTCCCGTCCTCGTCGGGGAAAAGGGCACGTTCTGGACCAAGATCCGTGTGCGCGGGACACCGGGCCACGGCTCGCAGCCGTTCCGTACCGACAACGCGCTCGTGAAGGCCGCGGAAGTGGTCCGGCGCATCGCCGAGTTCCGTCCGCAGACGCAGATCCACGATTCGTGGCGTCAGTTCGTGGAAGGGATGCAGTTCGACGCGGAGATCACGGCCGCGCTCCTCGATCCCGCGCAGTTCGACGGCGCCCTCGCCGAGCTACCGCTCGGGATCGCGCGTCACTGGCACGCATGCACGCACACGACCTTCGCACCGACGGTCGCGGACGGCGGGACCAAGACCAACGTCATCCCCGATCGGGTCGACCTCGAGGTCGACATCCGGACGCTTCCCGGCCAGACCGGCGCCGATGCCACGGCGCTGCTGCGGGAAGCACTCGGCGACCTCGCCGACACTGTCGAGATCCAGTCGAACGACGACCCCGCGACGGCTTCACCGGTCGACACGCCGCTGTGGGACTCGCTGGCTCGCACCAGTGCGCGCCTCTGCGAAGGCTCCGCGCTCGTGCCATCGCTGATGGTCGGCGGGACGGACAATCGGTTCTTCCGACGGGCCGGCGCCATCGGCTACGGCTTCGGGCTCTTCTCGCAGCGACTGCCGTACGAGGACTTCGCCACCATGTTCCACGGTAACGACGAGCGGGTCGATCAGGAGTCGCTGGCCTTGTCGACCCAACTCTGGGAAGCCGTGGCGCGCGACCTCGTGGGTGAGGGTTAGCTGCCGTCCTGATCGCGGAGGAACTGTTCGACCTCTTCGGCGAGGTCGTCAGCGGTGGGGACCGAGCCCCCGCCCGCGGGATGGCCGCCGAGCACGATCCCGCGCTCACCGGCGTCTTCGGCGTCGACCCGGGACTCGAGCTCGCGCACGTAGCTGGTCACCTCGTCGTTGTCGGAGATGGCGTGATCGACCTGCACCCGCCACAGGTCGACGAGTTGGTCGAGTCCGTGCAGGTCGAGGGTGAGGTCGGCGAGTTGGGCCAGCCGCTCGAGCAGCGCGCGTGTGGCCGGTGGGTTGGGTGGCGTCGCCACGTAGTGGGGCACTGGTGCCCAGAGTGACGCCGAGCGCAAACCAGCGGCGCGACACGCATCGTGCAGGACGCCGACGATGCCGGTCGGTCCTTCGTACTGCGACCGGCTGAGCTCGAGTCCGTTGATCAGTCCCGGGTCGGTCGCAGTACCGGTCACCCGCACCGCTCGCGTGTGCGGCACGTCGCCGAGCAGGGCGCCGAGGGTCACGACCATCTCGCACCCGGTCTCGGACGCAACGGTGATGACCGCGTTGCTGAACGACTTCCAGCGGACGTTCGGCTCGACGCCGCGCACCACGACGAGGTCGCGTTCACCGAACGCGACCGCGAAGCACTCGGTCGCCGGCCACGTGATGGCGCGCGTCACGCCGTCGACCAGTTCCACGTGCGGTCGCCGTGACTGGTAGTCGACGTGTTCGTCGGGATCGATCGACGCGATGCGCTGCGCGTCGCTCTGACGCACCAACCAGTCGACGGCTCCGGTCGCCGCGTCACCGGCGTCGTTCCATCCCGAGAAGGCGGCGACGAGTAGCGGGTGACGGAGCGCAGGACGCGGTTCCCAGATCAGGCCGTCGGGCATCGAGCCAGCTTACGGCCGCTGTGTAGAGTGCCGCGATGGCGCTGTCGACCGCAGACGAGTATCGCGAGTCGCTGCGTGACGGCCGCACCCTGTGGTACCAGGGACGGCGCGTATCCGACATCCTGGCCGAACCCGACCTCCGCGTCGCCGTCGACCACGCGGCGATCGACTACGAGATCGGCCACGATCCGCAGTACCACGATCTCGCGGTGGCGAAGGATCCTGACTCGGGTGCTGAGTTCAGCGCGTACTACACGATTCCGCGGTCGAGCGAGGATCTCCTGGCCCGTTCCCGGCTGATCGAGACGGTCACCGGACTCGGCGGCACGATGGTCACGCTGGTCAAGGAGATCGGCTCGGACGCACTGTTCGGGCTCCTGCGCGTGTTGGAGGGCGAAGCACTCGAGCGGGCGGTGACCTTCTACCAGCACTGCCGCGACGGCGACCTCGCGGTTGCTGTCGCACAGACCGACGTCAAGGGCGATCGCTCGCTGCCACCACACGCGCAGGCCGACCCCGACGTGTACGTCCACGTCGTGGAGGAACGGGCCGACGGCATCGTCGTGCGCGGCGCCAAGTGTCATACGAGCATCTCGGCCAACGCGCGACGAGATCATCGTGCTGCCGACACGCGCGATGGGGCCGGAGGACGCCGACTACGCGGTGGCGTTCGCGGTCCCCGTCGACACGCCGGGTCTGTCGCTCTATGTGTCGGCCTATGGTGCGCGTGATCACGACGCGTTCGAGTTCCCCATCTCGTCGAAGCACAAGATGTTGGAGACCCTCACGGTCTTCGACGACGTCTTCGTGCCCTGGGATCGCGTCTTCCTGCATCGAGAGCCTGAGCTCGCGGGTCGCGTGTCGCTCGCGTTCGTGGAGTTCCACCGGTTCACCGCGGTCTCCTACAAGCTGCCGCTGCTCGACGCATTGGTCGGTACGGCCGCGCTCATCGCGGAGATGAACGGGGTGATCAAGGCCGGTCACATCCGCGAGAAGCTCACCCAGCTCGTGATCTACGCGGAGACGGTTCGCGCCCTCACCGACATGGCGGGCATCCGGGCCCAGATCGGTGAGCACGGGATCGCGTACCCCGATCCGCTCACGACGAACATGGCGAAGTACACGTTCGCCACCCGGTACCACGCCGCGCTCGAACTGGTGCAGGACTGCGCGGGTGGTTTGTTGGTCACCGGCCCCGGCGGCGCGGACTGGGCCAATCCGGAGGTGCGTGCGGTCCTCGAGAAGTTCTACGCGGCCAAGGCGCCGGCGGAACAACGACTGCGACTGCTGAACACGATCAGCGATCTCACCGCTCGGGATTTCGGCGGGTACCACGCGGTGCTCGCGGTGCACGCGGAAGGCTCGATCGAAGCGGAGAAGCTGCAGATCTACCGGGCCTACGAGCCCGGGCGGGCGATCGCCTACGCCCGAAGGTTGGCCGGGCTCGACGACACCCCTGATCGATAATCCCCCGACTGACGGCGCGCGCAGTCTGGAAGACTTCGGAGCATGCCCGTAGCAACCGGTGACTTCGTGTTGCGCGCCGAGGGACTGGTCAAGCAGTACAAGCGCGTGCGCGCCGTCGACGGCGTCGATCTCACCGTCGCCGCGGGTGAGCGCGTCGCGCTGCTGGGACCCAACGGCGCGGGCAAGACCACCACGCTGATGATGCTGCTCGGTGTGATCTCACCTGACGAGGGCTGGGTGGAGGTGTGCGGTCAGCGGCTCCCGCGCCGACGCAGCGAAGCGATGGAACACGTGGGTTTCGCCGCGGGCTACCTCCCGCTCCCCGAGCGACTCCGGGTGAGCGAGTTCCTCCACCTGTTCGGTCAGCTCTACGGAATGGACGACCCCGCGGCACACGTCGAGCTCGGGCTGGCGCGGTTCAACATCAGCCACCTCGCGTCGGCGATGGGCAACGAGCTCTCGTCCGGACAGCGCACGCTCGTCGGGATCGTGAAGGCCACCCTCCACCAGCCCCGGTTGCTGGTGCTCGACGAGCCGACGGCGTCGCTCGATCCTGACGTCGCCCGCCGGGTGCGCAACGGGCTCGAGCGGCTCTGCGGCGAGGAGGGCACCGCTCTCCTCGTCACCAGCCACAACATGATCGAGGTCGAACGCCTGTGTGAGCGCGTCGTGTTCGTATCGGGTGGTCACGTGGTCGCGGACGGCAAGCCCGCGGCGGTCGCCGCACACTTCGGCCGCGCCGACCTTGAAGAGGTCTTCCTTCACCTGGCGGAGCAGGGTCTGGGGGAGCCGATATGAGATGGGTGCGGGTCAGGGCCATCGCCCGTCGGCACTGGTACGTGCTGCTGCGCGCGCCGCAACGTTGGTTCGACGTCGTGATCTGGCCGGTCGTCGATGCGGTGCTCTTCGGGTCGATCGGTCTCTACTTCGGCAGTCAGAACGGGAGCGGCAACGGCGAGCAGGCGGCCGGGTTCCTGCTCGCGGGAATCATCCTGTTCCACGTGCTCTTCCAGGCCGAGATCAGTCTGTCGACCGGGTTCATGGAGGAGACGTGGTCGAGCAACCTGTTGAATCTGCTCACCACGCCGCTACGCGAGATCGAGTACGGCGCCGGCGTGATGTTGTTCGGTCTCTTCAAGCTGACGATCGGCGTCGGGACGGTGTCGCTGGTCGCGTTCGCGCTCTTTGCATTCCAGATCACGAGCCTCGGCCTCGCGCTCATCCCGCTGGTGGCGATCCTGCTGGTCGTCGGTTGGGCCATCGCCCTGATCGTGATCGGCCTGATCCTCCGCGTCGGTCAGGGCGCTGAGATCCTGGCGTGGGGGTTCATCGCGCTGATCATGCCGCTCTCGGGCATCTTCTACCCGGTGAGCGCGCTCCCGGCCGCGCTGCAGCCGATCGCCGAGGCGCTCCCCACCACGCACGTCTTCGCGGCTGCCCGAGGTGTGCTCGCGGGCGACGGGCTGTCGTGGACCGAGGTCGGGATCGCGGCGGCGGAGAGCGCGGTGCTCGTCGCCGGCGCGGTGGCGTTCCTCGTGGCGATGCTCGCGGTCTTCCGCAAGCGTGGCTACATCAGCCGTCACGTGTGACGAGACGGCGCGCCATCGGCCCGTAGCGGCCGGGGGACGAACTCAGGCGACGCGGGGCGTGCGGGGCGCGACGGGGGTGCCGTTGCCCTTGGGGTACCGGGCGACCCGGCCGACGGGCATGTCGACGCGGTACCCGGCGGCGGCGCGCTCCTCTTCGGACTCGCCACCCCAGAAGCCGTACTCGCGGTGTTCACGGGCCCACTGGCGGCACGGGTTCATCACGGGGCAGGTGGTGCAGACCGCGCGGGCCTTGGCCTCGCGCACGTTGCGGGTCTCCGGGCGCTCTCCGGCGGGTGCGAAGAAGAGGTCGTTCTGACCCTGGCACGCTGCCGTTCCGGTCCAGGTGAGTGGGCCGGTGAAGATCAGGCTCGAGACAGTTTCGGTTGCGGACACCATGAACCCCCGTGAGTGCGTTGGGTTGGCGGGAGATTCGGGGAGTCGGTGGGGGGAACCGACTCCCCGAGTCGTCCTGCACCCACCATGTTGCCTGGTCCCAGCGAATCTGTCCAACAGTTAGACTCGATGGTATCCATCGGAATCAGCGATGAACCGTCGGAAAGGTCACGGGGGCGACCATGGAGCTGCGTCATCTCGACACCCTGCTCGCGATTGCCGAAGAGGGCTCGTTCACTGCCGCCGCCGACGCGCTGGCCACCGTCCAGTCGAACGTGTCGGACCAGGTGCGCCAACTCGAAGCCGAGTTGGGCGTGCCCTTGCTCATCCGGAGCCGTCGGGGCGCCGAGCCCACCGAGTTCGGCGTGTTGGTCCTGGACCGTGCGCGGCGCGTGCACCGGGAGCTCGAAGCGATGCGCGCCGATCTCGCGCTGTTGCAGGGTCTGGATGCGGGCTACGCGCGCCTGGGCGTCGTCGGCACCGCGAGCCGCTGGCTGGTCCCGGCATTGGTTGCTGATCTCCGCTCGCGCGCGCCGGGGGTGCGTCTGCGCGTGAACGAGGGCGCGTCGGAGCGATTGTTCACGGAACTGGTCGACGGCGAACTCGCGCAGGCCGTCGTGACCGAACCGGTGAACGACCGCCGACTCATGGTGGAGCACCTCCTCGACGAAGACCTCGTCGGATTGGTGGCCCGCGACGTCGATCTCCCGCGCGAACCGGTGCCGCTCGCCGCGTTTGCGGCGCTCCCGCTCGTACTGCCGCCGGAGCCGAATCCACTCCGGATCGAGGTCGAGCGCGCCGCCGAAGCGGAAGGGCTCACGCTCACGGTCCCCGTCGAGGTGGAGGGCATCCGCCTGATCGCCGACCTCGTGGTCGCGGGTGACTACGCGTCGATCTTGCCGGAGACCGCGATCCCTCCCGAGCTCGAGCGCGTACGGATCGTCACCATTGCCAACCTCCCGCCGCGCCGGTTGGCGATCGTCAGCGCACGCGATGCGCAGTTGTCGCTGGCGGACCAGGCCGTACGCGAGAGCGTGCGCCGGTTGGTCGAGTCGCACGTCAAGACGCGGGTGAAACCGGCCAAGCAGGTACGGTCGCGTTCGAAGAGGGGGTAGCGATGGCAGCGGACCAGGCCAGGAACGTCGATTCGGGGCGCAACGTCAACGTCAAGCTCATCCTGCTGGGACTCCTCGGCGTGGTGCTCGTCGTGTTCGCGTTGTTGAACACGCACGAGGTGGGTGTCGACTGGTTGTTCGACACCGTGAGCGCGCCGATGATCCTGGTGATCGCGGTTTCGGCCGTCATCGGCTTCGGAATGGGTTTCCTCGTTCGCGGTCACTTCGCCAACAACGACTGATCGGTCACCGCGGGTCCGCGGCCGGCGCGGGTGAAGGTGCGGGCGGCCACGTAGCCGATGCCGAACACGAGGAAGCCCCCCGCGGCGTCGAGGAAATAGTGGTTGGCGGTGACGACGATGACGGTGACGGTGGTCACGGGGTAGACCGCGGCCAACACCTTCGCCCAGAGGTGACGCAGCCGCGGCACGAGCGCGCACGCACACCACAGCGCCCATGCGCAGTGGACGCTCGGCATCGCCGCGAACTGATTCGAGATCTTGTTGACGGCGCCGGAGTTGAACGACCAGAACGCGGGGTCGTGCGCCAGCGTGTCGACGAAGCCGTAGTGCCCGAACTGGTCGAGCAGCCGCGGGGGAAGCAGGGGGAAGAATGCGAATCCGATCAACGCGAGCGCGGTCGCGATCCCGAGCGTGTTGCGCCACATCGGATAGTCGTCGGTCCACCGGCGGTAGAGGTAGATCATCACGCCGCCGGTCACGATGAAGTGCAGCGAACCGTAGAAGTAGTTGGCGCCGATGATGAAGGCACGCGAGCCGAGAGCCCACGCTTGGATCGCCTGCTCGTGGTTGATGCCGAGCGTCTTCTGGAGCCGGATCACGTCGAGCGCGTGCTCGTACGCCTCGTGCATGTTGCCGTGGTGGAGGTTCCGTACGAACGAATAGACGAGGTAGAAGAGCGCCACCGCGAGCAGTTCGCCCCACCAGTAGAGCCGGCGCCCGTCGCGGAGCGTCCGCCCCCCGGGGAGCCGACGGTGGAGCGGTACGCCCGCTGCGGGCGCGGGATCGTCCTGTTCTTCGAGCACGCTCACGGCGTCGGAGTGGGGGCGCGGGTCTCCGTCACGTGAGACGCCGGCGTCGGGGTGTCACTCTCGCCGCGGTGGCCGACCGCGAACGCGGGCGCGCCGAGGAGACTGACGACGAGGGTCATCCCGTACCAGAGGAGGCCGACGCCAATGGCCTTGCCGGTCGGGACGCCGAGCGGGTGGAGGAGGATGACGAGGAGGCCTTCACGGATACCGAGACCCGAGAGGGAGATCGGCAGGACCTGCGCGGAGGCGACTGCAGGGAGGAACGCGAGCACCGCGCCGTTCGGCACCGAGATGCCGAGCGCGTGGATCGCGCACCAGACCGAGATGAGCACGCTCGCCTGGTAGATGATCGCGGCGAGGAGGACGCCGCCGGCGCGGCGGGGCTCGCGGCGGAGACGGTCGACCCCGACGTGTACGGCCCCCACGAACCGCATCCAGTTCTCGTGCTTCGCGAAGCGGCCGGCCAGACGCGGACTGCCGGCGAGCAGGAGGATGATCACGAGCGCGACGACGGTGGCGCCCGCGATGGCCAACGCGATCCACGCTTGCGGCACATCGCGCAGTGACGGCTCGAGGAGGAACCCGAGGCAGGTGAGGAGCGGCAGCGCGACCATGCCGCTCAGCCGTTCGAGAACGACCGACGCGAACGCGACGTCACCGGTGCCGGTGTCCTTGGCGACGCGGCTCACTCGCAGGACGTCGCCACCGACGGTCGAGGGCAGGACGTTGCCCACGAACTGACCCGCGAGGTAGTGGGCGAGCAGCGTGCGCAGCGACACGAAGGTGTCGAACACCGCGAGCACCCGTTGCCAGCGCCACGCGGAGAGGACGAAGCCCACGAGGGTGAACACGAGCCCGGCGGCGAGGAAGGTCAGCGTACCGAGGTGGGTGTTGCGGGGCTCGATGGAGTCGGCTGGGATCTTGGTGATCAGTATCGCCAGGAGCGCGGCGCTGATGATGATCCGCACCCCGAGTTTCGCGGCCCCCGACAGGTGGAAGCGGCGGCGGTCGATGCGCGCACCAGCCGTCCCGGGAGCCGCCATTCCCTCATGTTACGGGTTTGTTCAGCGGCGGTTCACCCGGCCGTAGATTGGGTGGATGCGAGTCACCGTCGACGACGGAGTGGAGTTGGCGACGGTCGTGGCGGGTCCACCGGAGGCGCCCGGACTGCTGCTCGTGCACGGTTTCGGCGGGGCCAAGGAGGACTTCGCCGACCATGTCGATGCACTGGCGCGCGACCACCGGGTGGTGACGTTCGATCACCGGGGCCACGGCGACAGCGACGCGCCCGAGGACCCGGCGGCCTACTCGCTCGACCGGCTGGCCGTCGACACGCTCGCGGTGGCCGACGCGACCGGACTCCACGACCTCCGTCTGCTGGGGCATTCGATGGGCGGCATGGTCACCCGTCGCGTCGCGCTCACCCACCCCGAGGCTCTCGCCGCGCTGGTGCTGATGGACACGTCGCCGGGTCCGCCCCCCGGCTTGGACTTCGAGCTGGTGGCGTTGGGGGTCGAGATCGTACGGGCTGATGGGATGGGCGAGCTGAAGCGCGTGCAGGACGAACTCGATCCGCTCGGTTCGCCGTCGTACCGGCGAGTGCTGGCCGAACGGCCCGGGTTCCGCGAGTACGCGGAGCGGAGATGGGCGTCGCTCTCGCCGGTCATGTGGACGCAGCTCGCGGCCGAGATCGTGCTGCAGCCCGATCAGTTGGCCGCACTGGCCGCGGTGAACGTACCCACGCTGGTGATGGTCGGTGACGAGGACGCAACGTTCGTCGGTCCGTGCCGACAGCTGGCGGCGACGATCCCGGGCGCGGAGCTGGCCGTCATCCCCACCGCCGGCCATTCACCGCAGTTCGAGAACCCCGACGCCTGGTTCGCGGCGCTCCACGCCTTCCTCGCTCGCGTCTGATTCTTGGTCAGTCGCCGGCGGCCTTCTCCAGGAAGCGGCTGCGCTCGACGATCACCCGGGTGATGCGGCCGGCGGCCACGAGCCCGTGGCCGTCGCTCACGGACACGCGGAAGTTGAGCCGACGTCCCTCGATCGCTTCGAGCGTCGCCTCGGCCCGGACGTGACCACCGACCGCGGTGGGCGCGAGGTGGTCGAGTTGGACGCGGTAGCCCACGCTCGTCGTGCCCTCCGCCAGTTCGCCCTCGACCGCCTGCACCGTCGCCTCTTCGGCCAGGGTGACGACGCGCGGCGTGGCCAACACGGGGACGTCGCCGGTCTTGAGCGCGAGCGCGGTGTCGCCCTCGGTGACCACGAGTTCAACCGCAGCGGACAGACCAGGGCGTAAGGGCATCGGCCTACGATAGACAACCCCCGCAGGAGGCGACTTGATCGAAGAAGCAGTACTCCAACGCACGCTGCAGTCCGCCCTCCGCCATGGCGGCGACTTTGCCGAGGTCTTCGCCGAGGATCGCCGGGTGGCAACGGCTCGACTCGACGACGGCAAGGTGGAGGAGTTCGTGTCCGGTCGTGAACGCGGTGCCGGCATCCGTGTCGTCCGCGGCGAGACCACGGGCTTCGCCCACACCGCCGATCTCTCGGAGGCCGGCCTGCGCACCGCCGCCGACGCGGCAGCAGCAGCAGCCCAGGGTGCGCCGGGCGAGACGCAGGCGGTCGCGCTGGAACGCCGCGAGACCAGCCCGCCGCATGCGGTCGAGATCCTCCCCGAAACCGTGGTCAAGGCGCGCAAGGCCGAGGTCCTCGAACGCGCCGACCACGCGGCCCGAGCCGAGAGCGACTCGATCCGCCAGGTGAGCGCGTCCTACGCCGATTCGCGCCGGCGCGTGCTCATCGCCAACTCCGACGGTCTGCTCGTCGAAGACGACCGAGTCCGCACGCGCTTCGGTGTCAACTGTGTCGCGGTCGGCGACACCGGGATGCAGACCGGCACCGAGGCGCCCGGGCGCACGCTCGGCTTCGAGATCTTCGACGAGATCGACCCGGAGGACGTCGCCCGGATCGCGGCCCAGCGTGCGCTCACCATGCTCCGTGCCCGTCCCGCACCCCGAGGGAAGTTGCCCGTGGTGCTCCGGCGTGGCGCCGGCGGTGTGTTGTTCCACGAAGCGTGTGGTCACGGACTCGAAGCCGACCTGGTCGACAAGGACGCGTCGGTGTTCCGTGGTCGCGTCGGAGAACGTGTCGCTTCACCCCTCATCACCTTGGTCGACGACGGCACGTACACGCGTGAATGGGGTACGTACGCCATCGACGACGAAGGCACGCCCGCGCAGCGGAACGTGCTCATCGAAGAGGGTGTGCTCACCGACTACATGTGGGACTTGGTGCGCGCGCGCAAGCACGGTCGTGCGAGCAGCGGCAACGGTCGACGCGAGACGTACCAACACCTGCCGATGGTGCGGATGACGAACACGTTCCTGCTTGCCGGTGACGACGACCCTGACGACATCATCCGCGACACGCCGCACGGTTTGTACTGCGTCGCGCTGGGCGGCGGGCAGGTCGACACCGCAACCGGCGACTTCGTGTTCGGGATCACCGAGGCCTACATGATCGAGAACGGTGAGGTGACCGATCCGGTCCGCGCCGCGCAGTTGATCGGCAACGGTCCCGAGACGCTCCGCATGGTCGACGCGGTCGGCTCGGACTTCGACACGTGGGCCGGCACGTGCGGGAAGGACGGCCAGGGGGTGCCGGTGTCGTCGGGCCAACCGACGTTGCGGGTGGCCGAGCTCACCGTCGGCGGCACCGCCGGTGACTGACGTCGATCTGCTCGGCGTCGCCGAGCGGGTCGCCGGCGCCGCGCATTCGGGTGAGCTGGTCGAGGCCTATGTACTGCGATCGCGCGACGTCGACGTCAAGGTGTTCGGTGGCGAGGTCGAGTCCCTCGCGGTGGCTGAAGTCGAAGGCGTCGGCGTACGGGTGATCGTCGACTCCCGCCAGGGGTACGCGTGGGCGGGTTCGCTCGATCCTGACGTGATCTCCGAGACGATCGCGAAGCGCGCGACAACGCCGGGTTCGGCTCGCCCGACGACAGCTACGCCCTCGCGACCCCAGCCGACTTCGACACGATCGACGCGCCGGTGCTCGACCTGTGGCGTGACGACGTGCTCAGCGTGTCGACCGCCGACAAGGTGGCCTTGGCGTTGGAGCTCGAAGCCGCGACCAAACGAGCCGACGCACACGTCCGCGGGGTCGAATCGGCCTCGTACGGAGACGCTGCCGTCGAGAGCGCGGTCGCCAATTCGCTCGGCGTCGCGGTGAGCACACGCCGCACGATGGCTTCGTGTTCGGCTTTCGCGATGGCCGGGGAGGGGACGGCGACCCAGACCGGGAGCGGGTTCTCGGCCGGACGTTCCTTCGCCGACGTGGATGCACAGGAAGCGGCGCGTGACGCCACGGTGCGCGCCGTGCGGCTCCTCGGTGCCCAGCAGATACCTTCGACCCGGCTGCCGGTCGTGCTCGATCCTCTCGTGACCCGCTCGGTGCTCGCGCTGTTGGGCGGAGCGTTGTCCGGCGAAGCCATCGTGAAGGGCCGGTCGCTGTTCGTCGGCCGGGAAGGCGAGGAGGTTGCGAGCTCGGACATCACGCTGGTCGACGATCCGACGCTCGCGGTCGCCTTCGGCGCGGCCACCCACGACGCGGAAGGGGTGCCGACCCGGAGGGTCGAACTTGATCGCCGGTGGGCGTCTCGACGCGTTCCTGCACAACGTCGCCACCGCGCGCCGGGCCGGTGGCCAGACGACCGGATCGGCGGTGCGCGGCGGGCTTCAAGTCACCGCCGGGCGTCGGCGCCCGCGCGCTGCACCTCCTCCCGGGTTCCCTGAGCGCGGAGGAGATCCTGGCGTCGGTGCCGGAGGCGCTCTTCGTGCAGTCCGTCAGCGGGCTGCACTCCGGCACCAACCCGGTCAGTGGTGACTTCTCCGTCGGTGCCGTCGGCCTCATGGTGCGCGACGGCGAGTTCGCCGAGCCGGTGCGCGAGGTCGACGATCGCGTCGACGCTGCAGCGCATGCTCCACGACATCGTGCACGTGGGCGCCGATCTCACGTGGCTCCCCGGTGGCGCGGCGGGCATGACCCTGCTCGTCGGCGAGATGTCCGTCAGCGGCACCTGACCGCCCCCGTTTCCCGTTTTGGCGTCACTCGTGCGCCATCACGACGCACCAGTGACGCCAAAACGGGGGTCAGCGGATTCCCGTGGTGAAGATGATGATGACGGCGACGCCGAGGACGATCCGGTAGATCACGAACGGCGTGAACGAGTGCGTCCGCACGTACCGCAGCAGGAATGCAATGGCGAGGAACCCGCTCACCATCGACGCCACGATGCCCCAGAAGAACGCGCCGCCGAAGCCGGCCGGGATCCCGCCGTCGCGGAACATCTCTGCGCCCTTGTAGATCGCGGCACCTCCAGTGATGGGGATGCTCATCAGGAACGAGAGCTTCGCGGCGGAGGCACGATCGAAGCGCAACCAACGGCCCGCGGAGATCGTGGCGCCCGATCTCGACACCCCGGCGCGAGCGCCAAGGCCTGCGCGAAGCCCATCAGCACCGCGTCGCGACGTTGGAACTCGTCGGTCGGGCGCGCGCCGGCGAGACCGTCAGCCCACTGCAACACCAGCGCGAAGAGGATCATGTTCACGCCGATGAGGATCGGATCGCCGAGGTTGTCTTCGATCACGCTCGTGAAGAGTGCGCCGATGATCGCACCGGGGACCGCGGTGACGAGCAGGAGCCACGCGATCCGCTCGTCGACGGTGGTGATGGAACGCGCGCGTATCGAATGCCACGCGGATTCGATGTAGGTCCACACTTCGTGACGGAAGTATGCGAGGACGGCGATGAGCGTGCCGACGTGCAGCGCGACGTCGAAGGTCTTGTTGAGCGAATCGTTCGACGTCAACTCTGTCCAGCCGAACAGTTCGGGGACGAGGATCAGGTGTCCACTCGACGAGATCGGAAGGAACTCCGAAAGGCCCTGGACGATGCCCAGGATGATGGCGTGCAGCACGGACAAGGTGCCGATGCTACGGGTGCGCAGCGTCCTCGGGCGGCACAAGGGCGACGGTGACCACGCCGTTGGCCTGGGCGTCGGCCAGCGCCCGCGCCTGTTCCGGGTCGACGAGCAGCGTCACCCCGCACGCCGGCACGCCCACTGCCGGTCGCGCCCCGATGGTCGGTGCCGAGTACGGTCACGCCGCCCGCCACGACCACGGTGGTGTCGTTGCCCGCGGCTTCCGCGGCCGCGGTCGTCGTCGCGAGCACGTCGACTGCGGCCCCCGGGCGCGGATCGAGCGCATCGGTGACCACGACCCGCATCGCGCGCATGCCGACCGGAACCACGCCGTCGAGTCCGGTGCGTCGACGCGGCGCGATGTTGTCATGCGCCACGAAGGTCCCTCGGAGGATGGGGACGGCGACCACGCGTCCGAGCACAAGTCCGCGATCGGTGAAGGTCGTGTCGGGAAGCTGTGACTGGCGCACCGCTCGGGTCGTGATGTCGCGCGCCGAGACCACGGTGCCGACTCCGAGGGTGCGGGTGGCGACCACCGCGTCGCGTTCAGGCCCGAGGTCGGCCGCGCGACGATGCAGCGCGGCGAGGTCGCTCGCGACGACCGTGGCGGTGATGACGGCGACGACGAGGGCGGCGCCCCAGAGCGCGAGCACGCGGGGAGAGCGTCGGAGCATGGTGCGTCCTTCCCGAGGCGGCGCGAGGCCGCCGGAAACGAGGAGCCGGGGAAGGCGGGGGAAGGCGCGGGTAGCGGGTTGAGCCTAGGTGGACTTGCCGGCCGCGGTCGAGGCTGACGTGCTCTCTTTGGGCTTCGCGGGCGCGGACTTCTCGCTGCTCGTGGTCGTGTCGCTCTTGGTGGATGTCGAGTCCGACTTCGGCTCCGACTTGGAATCAGACTTGGAGTCCGACTTGGAATCAGACTTGGCGTCAGACTTCGCAGGCTCGCCCGCGCCGTCGCTCTTGGCCCGCTTGCCGTTGCTGCCCCGACTGTCGTTCTTGTAGAAGCCCGAACCCTTCAGCACGATGCCGACGGGCTGGAACACCTTGGCGACCTTGCCGCCACATTGGGGGTGCTTCTTGAGCGGTTCGTCGGAGAACGACTGGTACAGCTCGAACTCATCGCCACACTTGGCGCACTCGTAGACGTACGTAGGCATGCGGACCTCTCCGCGGGTTAGCACTCGACCATCGCGACTGCTAACCCTACCCCACGGGCGTGTATTCCGGCACGGAGTGCGCCGCGGCCCCGGTTGGCGGTTGAATGGGCGCAGATGAACACCGGTGTTGAGGTGGCACTCCTGGTGCCCGTGGCCTACTTCCTCGGGACGTTCCCGAGTGCGTCGTTGGTCGCGCGCCGACGCGGGGTCGACGTCACCGCGGCGGGTTCCGGGAATCCCGGCGCGTCGAACACCTTCCGCCTGCTCGGATGGAAGGCCGGGGCGCTGGTGTTCGGTCTCGACACGCTCAAGGGTGCACTGGCGGCGGGGATCGGCCTCGCGGTCGACGGCCATCGTGGTGCCTACGTGCTCGGCGTGGCGGCGATCCTCGGCCACATGCTGCCGGTGACCCGGAAGTTCAAGGGTGGGCGCGGGGTGGCAACCGGCGGTGGCGTCATGCTCGTGCTGTTCCCGGTGATCACCCTGATCGTGACGGTCCTCTGGGTCGTGCTCGCCCGGGTCACCCACAAGGCCTCGATCGCGTCGGTCACCGTCGCGATCGTGTTTCCCATCTGCGTGGCGCTCGCCGGCCACGAGGCTGGCGATGTCGCGGTCATCACCGTGCTTGCGCTGCTCGTGGTCGGTCGTCACCTCTCGAACCTCCGCCGGCTGGTGAAGGGCGAGGAGCTCGGTCTGGCCACCAGCGAGTCGGACGAACCGCCCGACGTCGGCGACGAGCGCCGCCGCGAGCTGACGGGTAGCGTCGATCCGTGGAGACGAAGCCGAAATCAATGCAGCCAAGTCCGGTGAAGAAGGCGGTCATCCCGGCGGCGGGTCTGGGGACGCGCTTCCTTCCGGCGACGAAGAGTCAGCCGAAGGAGATGCTTCCGGTCGTCGACAAGCCGTCGATCCAGTACGTGGTCGAAGAAGCGGTCGCCGCCGGCTTGACCGACATCCTCATCATCACCGGCCGCGGGAAGCGGGCGATCGAAGACCACTTCGACCGCAACTTCGAGCTCGAGCACTACCTCGAACAGTCGGAGAAGTTCGACCTGTTGGCCGAAGTTCAGGTGGTCAACGAGCTCGCGGACATTCACTACATCCGTCAGCGTGATCCACTCGGCCTCGGCCACGCGGTCGGCGTGGCACGCGAACACGTCGGCGATGAACCGTTCGCGGTGATCCTGGGCGACGACATCATGGTCGACGACGGCGAGCTCCTGCGTTCGATGATCGAGGTGCACGAACGCGAACAAGCTTCGGTGCTCGCGCTGCTCGAAGTCGGTCCCGCCGAGATCTCGGCGTACGGTTGCGCGGAGTGCGAAGACACGGGCGACGGTCTCCGCCGCGTCCGTGGTGTCGTCGAGAAGCCTCGGGCGGAAGACGCGATCGTCGAACCTCGCGGTGATCGGGCGTTACGTGTTCACCGCCGGGATCTTCGACACGCTCGATCGGATCACGCCCGGGGTCGGCGGTGAGCTCCAACTCACCGACACGATCGGACTCCTGCTGGACACCGAGGCGGTGTTCGGGCGGGTGTTCACGCACGGCCGCTACGACATCGGGCAGAAGCTCGACTTCCTGCGGGCCAACATCGAGCTCGCGCTCGACCGGCCCGACCTCGGTCCCGAGCTCGCCGAGTATCTCCGGACGCTGTTCCGGGAGCGCCTCAGTTGATCTCCCTCGAGGAGGTCCAGCGCGCCATCTTCGGCGTGGTGGCACGGCTCGAGCCCGTCGACACCGCGCTGAGCGACGCGCTCGGACTCGTGCTCGCCGAGCAGATCACCGCGCCGCAAGCCGTGCCACCGTTCGCGAACACCGCGATGGACGGGTACGCGGTGCACTCCGCCGACACCGCCGGCGCCAGCGAATCCACACCGGTCCGGCTCCACGTCGTCGGTGAACTTGCCGCCGGCCATCCACCGACCGTCGCAGTCGGCGCGGGCGAGGCCATTCGGATCATGACCGGAGCGCCGATGCCCGATGGCGCCGACGCCATCGTGATGGTCGAACGCACCCAACGCGACGGTGACGACGGCGTCATGGTGACGCTCGAGGTCGCGTCGGGTCAGCACGTCCGGCGCGCGGGGGGTGATCTCGAGGCGGGTGCGTTGGTGTTCGAACCGGGTGTCGTGCTCGGTGCTGCACGCATCGGCGTGTTGGCGACCGTCGACGCGCGAAGCGCGCGGTCTTCCACCGCGCCCGGGTCGGTGTGCTCTCCACCGGTGACGAACTGGTCGAGTCGGGTCCGCTCGCGCCGGGCAAGATCCGGGACTCCAACCGTCCGATGCTGTTGGCCCAGGTCGCGGGCGCCGGCGCGATCCCGATCGATCTCGGCTCCGCGCACGACGACGAGAAGCTCATGACTGCGACGCTGGCCGACGCGGTCGAGCGTTGTGACGCGGTGATCACCAGTGGTGGTGTGTCGGTCGGTGACTTCGACTACGTGAGCGACGCCCTGCAACACATCGCGGCTGACGACCCGACCGGAGCATCGCGCGTCGACTGGTATCAGGTCGCGATCAAGCCGGCCAAGCCGCTGTGTTT
Source organism: uncultured Actinomycetes bacterium (assembly GCA_963726965.1). Lineage (GTDB taxonomy): Bacteria > Actinomycetota > Acidimicrobiia > IMCC26256 > DASPTH01 > DASUAS01. The sequence continues at coordinate 274,451 of CAVSEI010000011.1, forward strand.
CGGAATGCTGCGGGGAACCCCGGTCTTCGGTCTCCCCGGCAATCCGGTTTCGTCGTTCGTGAGCTTCGAGTTGTTCGCGCGTCCGGCGCTGCTGCAGATGATGGGCCACGAGCAGTCGTTCCGTCAGGAGGTCGTCGCTCGCACCGAGCGGGCGTTGCCGCGACGACGTGACGGCAAGCTGCATCTCGACCGCGTCGTCGTGCGCCTCGAGGAGGGTCGCTATGTGGCCGTCGGCGTGCGATCCCAGGAGAGCAACACGCTCGCGGCGAGCGCGGCGGCGAATGGTCTTGCCCTCCTCCCCGACGGTGAGGGTGTCGACGCCGGCGACGACGTCACCGTGATGCTCATCGACTGAGGGATTCGAAGAAGAGCGAGTGCCCGGGGAGATCCCCGGGCACTCGTCTTCCAGCCCGCCCCGGGACGAGCCGCGCCGCCCCCACGTCGCCGCGGCTCGCCGGACCGGACGATTCAGCCCGTCTTCACGGTGCAGCCCCCGGGAGTGTCGGGGAGCTGGTCAGCGGTGACTCTCGTCGCGACGCGTGACGACGTCTGGACGTCGCCCTGGGTCACGGTTCCGCTGGTGCACTCCACGACCGCCGTGCTGGACGGGCCGTCGGTCGATGCCGAGGCGACGCCGATGCCGCTCCCGGCCAGGCCCAGTGTGGTGGCGCCGAACGCCACTGAGCCGGCCAGGACCAGCCAACGTTTCCCACGGACCGTCTGCATCCTCACAGTGCTTGCCATGACGGGTTTCCCTTCCGGAAAACAAACAACCGGCCCCCCAAAATGATTTGGGTGGGGCCGGTTTCGCTCTGGCTCCCCGCAAGCTCAAGCGACCAATTCGGCGCTTACGGATCGATGCCTCCCCGTGATGGTGGCTCTATGGTTGCTCGAGTCCCTGGTGCTTGGTTGGTGTCTCCTCGGTGGGTTCCCAGCCCGACTACAAGCAGTGACTACTCAACCACATAGAGTGGCTATCCGTCAAGCTCCCCGGGCTGACTGTGGCCGAAGTCGCATAACCTGCAAAGTTGTGCAGCCCTTGATCGATCCGTTTGGTCGCCGTGTGACGGATCTTCGGGTCTCGATCACGGATCGCTGCAATTTCCGCTGCACCTACTGCATGCCCGAAGAGGGAATGGCCTGGCTCGACCGCCGCGAGCTGCTCACCTACGAGGAACAGGCCCGCATCGTCCGCGTCTGCGTCGAACGCTTCGGGTTCGAGTCGGTGCGCATCACCGGTGGTGAGCCGACCGTCCGGGCCCACCTCCCGCGGCTGATCGCGCTACTGGCGCCACTCGGTGTCGACATCGCCATGACCACCAACGGGGTGAAGCTGCCGGAGATGGTCCACGATCTCGCCGATGCCGGGCTCCGGCGGATCAACGTCTCGCTCGATTCGTTGCGACCCGAGGTGTTCCAGGCCCTCACCCGTCGCGACGATCTCGATCGGGTCATCGCGGGCATCGATGCCGCCCTCGACGCCGGTCTCGATCCCGTGAAGGTCAACTGCGTCGTGATGCGGGGCGTCAACGACGACGAGGTCGTCGACCTCGCGGCCTTCGGGCGTGAGCGGGGTGTGGCGGTGCGGTTCATCGAGTTCATGCCCCTCGACGCCGACGGCACGTGGAGCCTCGACCAGGTCGTCCCCGCGCACGAGATCCTCGAGCGCATCGATGCCGTGTTCCCGCTGGAGGGGCTGCCGATCGCCGGCGCGCACCACAGTGAGCACGTGGAGCCGGCCGAACGGTTCCGGTATGCGGACGGCATCGGCGACGTCGGTGTGATCGCCAGCGTCACCGAGCCCTTCTGCGAGCAGTGCGACCGCATCCGGGTCACCGCCGAGGGCAAGCTTCGGACCTGTCTGTTCGCACTCGACGAATTCGACCTCCGGGGCATTCTCCGCGGCGACGTACCGACGCACCAGATCGACGACGCGCTCGCCGCCGAGATCGTGCGTGCGGTCGGCACGAAATGGGCCGGCCACCGCATCGGCCACGTCGACTTCATCCGCCCCACCCGCTCCATGAGCCAGATCGGCGGCTGAGACCATCAGCGGCTGAGAGGTGGCCACGTAGACTCCCGGGCATGTCGGCCTCGGAGTTCACGCATCTCGACCCACTGGGCCGTGCCCGTATGGTCGACGTCACCGCCAAGGATGCCACCCACCGCCGAGCGGTCGCCCGTTGCCGGGTGCACATGGAGGCCGACACTGCGGCGAAGATCGCTTCCGGCGCCATCACCAAGGGTGATGTGCTCGCGGTCGCCCGGGTCGCCGGGATCCAGGCGGCCAAGCAGACCCCACACCTGCTGCCTCTCTGCCACCCCCTCCTCGTGGGGTCGGTCTACGTGAACTTCCGGATCGAGGATGCCCACGTGGAGATCGAGGCCCAGGTCGACACGGTGGACCGGACCGGGGTCGAGATGGAGGCCCTGACCGCCTGTGCCGTGGCCGCTTTGACCGTCTACGACATGTGCAAATCCATCGATCGGAGCATGACCATCGGCGAGCTGGCGCTCTGGGAGAAGACCGGCGGGCGCTCCGGTACCTACCGTCGTCCCGGGGGCGACCTGGACGCCGATCTCGACCTCTGACGGGTAGTCAGGTAAGGTGCCTTCGGCCGCGAGGGGCGGTCTGAAGCTGGCGGGATCCACAACGGATCCGGAACAGCCGGTTACGTTTGGTATTCGGGCGGCACATCGGGGGCGTTTGCGTTGACGATCGCGGTCATCCTGGTTCTTGGCGTTCTGTGGGTCGCGGTGCTGGTACCGCCCATCCTGCGGGCCCGTGGACAACAGAGTCGATCTGATTCGATCGGCGATTTCACCTACAAGCTGAGCACGCTCGGACGTGCCAACGGCAGCCACCGCGAACGCCCGAGCAAGACGTCGTCGCAGCGGCCGATGTTCGCACCTCTCGGGCCGGGTCCGGCGCAGATGAGCGCGACGCAGAAGCGCCGTCGCGACGTGCTGATGGTGCTCCTCGGGATCGCGGCGGCGACGCTCTTCCTCGCCGCACTGACGCGCTCGATGGCGTTCATCGCGCTCCAGGTGATGGTCGACGTCGCTCTCGCCGGTTACGTCTATCTCCTGATCCAACACAAGCAGCGGGCGGACGAACAGCGAGCGAAGGTCCGCTTCCTCGGCTCCGCGTACCGCGAGCCGACGCCGTACTTCACCGTGAGCTCGCGTGGCGGGAGCGAATCCTCGGGCCCACGCCTCGTACCCCTGCGACAGACGGCCTCGAACTAGCACTCGATCCGCACGGTCCACCGGCGCGAGTTCGACGCGGGCGAGTTGCTGCGCCGGGAGCCATCGAAGGACGCGGTGGTACTCTCTCGGGTTCCACGGGGGTGTAGCTCAGCCCGGTAGAGCGCTACGTTCGCAACGTAGAAGTCGTGGGTTCAAGTCCCATCACCTCCACTCGTTGCCAGAATCACAACGTTTTCCCTGGTCAACGTGTACTTTCCGTGTCCGGTCGCTTGGACACTATGAGCGTCCTACTCGAACCCTGGCGCATCCCGGATGTGGGCACGGCACCAGTCGGTCGAGCCCTCGACGCGCCGCGAACTGGATCGCGCGTCGTGGACCGTGCCCGCACCGAGGTGCCGTTATGGGCAGCCCGACGGCGCGAGCGCGTGAATATTCGGTGCGTCGATCTGTGCGCCGTCGGGATCGGCCGGGATGGCGGCAATGAGGTCCACGCTCGATCGTTGTCGGGAGCAGCAGTCTGTTCGTTCCGGTGCTCCGACCGCACGGCGATGGCCCTGAAATGGCGACCACCGCGTCAGCAGGTAACCAGAACCTTCACTTGAGATTGAGGTTCGCAAGGCTTCCATGCGTCAGCTCAAGTCATAGTGAGTCGTGAAGTCGTGGAGCGCTGCGTGTGGGCGTTCAGTTGGGGTAGAGCTCGTTCATGACGGCGACCGCGAGCGTGCCGCCGGTGCTGCGTCCGTCGGGGGAGTTGATGAGGTTCGCCCAGGTGACGACGGTGATGTCGTGCTGGGGGTCGTAGCCGATGAAGGAGTCGTAGCCGGGTAGTTCGCCGGTGTGTCCGTAGAGGTGTCCGTACTTGACGATGCCGAGTCCGTAGGCGGTGCCGTCCGGCTTGGTTGGGTCGATGGGTTGGGGGCTAGCGATACGTTCGGCTTGCATCTGCTTGTTGAGGAGTCCGTGGCCGCCGAGTGCTTTGACGTAGCGAGCGAGGTCGTTGGTGGTGGAAATGACCCCTCCGGCGGCCCATGCCCATGAAGGGTTCATGTTGGTGCGGTCGATGGGTGCGAGCGTTCCTGCTTGGGCTGCTGCTTGCTGTTCGGAGGTCAATGGGCCGTCGATGAACGAGGCGATGCTGCCGTACATGTATCCGTGGGCGTGCGCTTTGGGGATGGTGTGTGAGCCCGCGGCGGGCAGGAGCGTGTGGGTGAGTCCGAGTGGGCGGTAGATTCGGTCTTCGAACACTTGCGCGAGGGGTTCACCGGTGAGTTGTTGGGCGATCAGTCCCAATAGGACGGTGTTGGCGTTCGCGTAGAGATATCCGTTGCCGGGCGCAAAGGCGGGTGGTTGCGCGTAGGAGAGGGCCAGTACCTCGTCGGGTGACCAGACGCGTTGCGGATCCGCGTCGAGTGTCTGTGCGAAGGCCGGCAGTCCGGTGAAGTCCCGGAGCCCGCTGCGCATGCTGAGGAGCTGCGCGATGGTGATGTTGTCGCCGTTGGGCACGCCGAGGTGATACTTCGAGACCGGATCGTCGAGGCTGAGTTTGCCTTCTTGCGCGAGCTGGAGGATGACCGTGCCGGTCATCGTCTTGGTGTTGCTCCCGATCCGCAACTGGTCGTTGGGACCGATGGACTTGTGCCCGCCCAGGGTTCGCGAGCCGAAGCTGAGGAAGCAGCTCCCGATCGTCGGCGATCGCACGAGCACGACTGCGCCCGGTGCCTTGAGGTCCTTCACCAGTGCGGCGAGCTTGGGTCGCATCGTTGTGCAGAAATCGGTTTTGGTGCCGGCCGCCTCCGCCGCGCCCGCCGAACCGGTCGCGGCCAGCAGCGACAACAACACCGCGAACACGACAACCGCCCGGCGCGACAGACACGCCATTCCGCGCTCACATCGTCCCGGCACGTTGCGCCCCTCTGTCGGCGCGACTTCCCGCACCACACGGCGCATACTGCCAGCTCGCGCCGTGACGCACGAGTTTTTGACCGCCCCGGGTTCAGTTGAGGCTCGGTTCTCCCAATCGCGGCTGCGGCTGGGGGTTGTTATCTTGAGCTACGCGCCTGATGTCCTCCAACGCGTCGCGGACCGAGCAGCCATCGAGATCCCGACACACGTGTACGGCTACAAAGACCGTCTCAGCCACCAGAGTGCCAAGTCAATCAGGCAAACCGGACCGCCGTCACCAACGAGCGAGCGACACAGAACAGCGGGCTCCCAAGATTCCTCGGCGAGCACCAAACCGGCGATCTGTGGTGCCGTGCGTTCAGGTGTTCCATCCCTGTCGGGGTCGAAGAACGACTCCCGCCCTCTGAAGGCGGTACCGGATGCTCTGGGGGTAGACGCCGAACCGGTTGGCAAGGCGTGCGAGTGACAAGCCGTTCTCGTAGAGGGATACGGCTTCGGCAATCTGCACGTCCGAGAGTCGACGTGCTCGGCGGGGAACGCCTCGCTGTTCAAGGCGATTGGCGAGCGTACGGCGGTCTGCTCCGAATGCCGATGCGAGCTCGTTCAGGGTGAGGCCGTCTTGGTATGCGGCGCTGACGACGTCGAGCTCATCGTTCGTGATGCGAGTTTGGGCTTGTTTCGGCCGAGGGCGGCGGGAGCGACCGGACACCGAATCCGCAGCGTGACCAGCGAGGACACGTTCAAGACGGGACAGCAACGATTGGTTCGAATAACGTCCTAGGAGGTCCACTCGTGTGATGTCTCACGACATCGCGGACAGACGAACCTATGAGGTGAGGTGTCTGTCGTTTTCGGGGCGCAGCGTCTGGCGCCAGGGGCAACTGCTCATCGAGGACGGCTTGTTCGAGGTCGTGGACGGCATCTAGCAGCTCCGAGGCTTCGACCTCTCGGTCATGAGCGTGATCGAGGGCGAGACCGGCGTGATCGTGATCGACCCGCTGACCGTCAGGGAGACGGCGGCCGCCGCGTTCGCGCTGTACTGCGAGCACCGGGGTAACCGGCCGGTCACGGCCATGATCTACACCCACTCGCACATCGACCACTTCGGCGGCGTCAAGGGAATCGTCACCGAGGACGACGTCAGCTCGGGTCGGGTGCCGGTGATCGCCCCCGATGGCTTCATGCGCCACGCCGTGTCCGAGAACGTCTTCGCAGGCACCGCCATGGGCCGCCGCGCCGGCTACATGTACGGCGCCGCGCTGGCCAAGGGACCCGACGGCCAGATCGGATCGGGACTGGGTCAGACCGTGCCGACCGGCGAGCCCACGCTCATCGCGCCGACGATCGACATCACGCACACCGGCCAGGAGCTGACCATCGACGGGGTGCGCATCGAGTTCCAGGTGACGCCCGGCACCGAGGCCCCGGCCGAGATGAACTTCTACTTCCCCGACCACCGCGCGCTGTGCACCGCCGAGAACACCTCACACACGTTGCACAACGTCCTCACGATCCGCGGTGCCCAGGTCCGCGACGCCTGGGCCTGGGCCGACTACCTGACCGAGACCGTCGATCTGTGGGGCGCGGACCTCGACGTGGTCTTCGCCTCGCACCACTGGCCGACCTGGGGCCGCGACGAGGCCGTCGGGTTCCTCGCCATGCAGCGCGACATGTACGGCTACCTGCACGACCAGACGCTGCGCCTCATGAATCAGGGCTACGTCGGCGCCGAGATCGCCGAGATGCTCGAGACGCCTCCGACGCTCGAGGCACAGTGGCACACCCACGGCTACTACGGCTCGGTCAGCCACAACGTGAAGGCCATCTACCAGCGCTACATGGGCTGGTACGACGCCAACCCGGCGCACCTCTGGGGACACCCGCCGATCGAGGTGGCGCAACGCTACGTCGCCGCCATGGGTGGGACTGACGCTGCTGTCAGCGTGGCGCAGCAGGCCTACGACGACGGGGACTACCGATGGGCGGTCGAGGTTCTCAACCACGTGCTGTTCACCGACGAACACCATGAGCGGGCCCGGGCCATGCAGGCCGACGCCTTCGAACAGCTCGGATTCGGGGCCGAGAACGGCACCTGGCGCAACGCCTTCTACAACGGCAACGTGCCGTTCGAGAACGGCTACATCTCGGAGATGCTGCTCGCGCACGGGTACAACACCTACATGGTCGGGAAATGGCACCTGATCCCGAGCAGTCAGGAGACGGGCGCGGGCCGTACGACCGCTGGCCGCTCGGCCGCGGCTTCGAGCGGTTCTACGGGTTCCTCGGTGGTGACACGAGCCAGTGGAATCCTGATCTGGTGTACGACAACCACCAGGTCGAGCCGCCCGCGACACCGGAGGAGGGCTATCACCTCACGCCGGACCTGGTCGACAAGGCGAGCCAGTTCGTGGCCGACGCCAAGCAGATCGACCCGGACAAGCCGTTCTTCATGTACTTCGCCACCGGCGGCGACCCACGCGCCGCACCACGTGCCGAAGGAGTGGGCCGACAAGTACGCGGGGAAGTTCGACGACGGTTGGGACTCGTACCGCAAGAAGACCTTCGCCCGGCAGCAGGAGCTGGGCATCGTGCCCGCCGACGCGGAGTTGTCGCGCCACGACCCGGATGTCCCGGAGTGGGAGTCGCTCTCCGACGATGAGCGCCGCCTCTATGCCCGTGAGATGGAGGTGTTCGCCGGGTTCCTCGCGCATACCGATCACCACATCGGCCGGTTGCTCGACTTCCTGCGCAAGATCGGCGAGTTCGACAACACGTTGATCATGGTGGTGTCGGACAACGGGGCGAGTGCCGAGGGCGGAGTGACCGGCACGACCAACGAGGCGCAGTTCTTCAACAACTGCCCGGAGCCCGTCTCGGAGAGCCTCGCGGTCATCGACGAGATCGGCGGCCCGAAGCACTTCAACCACTACCCGTGGGGATGGACCTGGGCGGGCAACACGCCGTTCCGTCGCTGGAAGCGAGAGACGTACCGCGGTGGCGCCTCCGACCCGTTCATCGTGCACTGGCCGAACGGCCTCAAGGCGAAGGGCGAGATCCGTAACGCACTACGCGCACATCATCGACATGGTGCCGACGGTGCTCGACCTGCTCGGGCTCGAGGCACCCGCGACGATCCGCGGGGTCACGCAGTCACCGATCCAGGGGGTGAGCTTCGCGCACACGCTCGACGACGCCACCGCCGAGACCCGCCATCACACCCAGTACTTCGAGATGCTCGGTCACCGCTCGATCTACCACGACGGCTGGCGGGCGGTCTGTCCGTGGCCGGGACCATCCTTCGCGGAGGCTGCGGTCCCGTGGGGCACGCCGATCTCGGCCGACACGTTGACCACGCTCGACGCGACCGGCTGGGAGCTCTACCACGTCGAGGAGGACTTCGCCGAGAACCACAACGTCGCCGCGGATCATCGCGACCGTCTCATCGCGATGATCGGCACCTGGTACGTCGAGGCCGGGAAGTACGACGTGATGCCGGTCGACGGCAGTGGCCTGGCCCGCATGATCGGGGAGAAGCCGTTGTTGGCCGCGCCCCGCGACTCCTACGTCTACTACCCGGGCACGCAGTCGGTTCCGTACTTCGCCGCCCCGAAGGTGCTGAACCGTCCGCACAGCATCACCGCCGACGTCGACATCCCCGAGGGGGCGCGGAAGGTGTGCTGCTCTGCCAGGGAGCAGCCGCCGGTGGCTTCACCCTGTTCATCCAGGACGGCAGGCTCCACTACGTCCACAACTACGTCGCCCGGGAGTACTTCCGGGTGACGTCGAAGGACCCGGTGCCCGCGGGGAGCCATTCCTTGCGATTCGAGTTCGAACCCACGGGGAGATGGACCTCGCGAACGGGAAGGGAGCGCCGGGTCGCATGCAGCTCTACGTCGACGACACGCTCGTCGGCGAGACCGACGCACCCTTCACGACCCCTGCGTTGTTCAACCCCGGTGCGCTGACCTGCGGCGCGAACCCCGGATCGCCGATCATCCCCGACTACGCGGGACTCTTCGCCTTCACGGGAACCATCCACCAGGTGACAGTCGACGTCAGCGGCGAACTCATCGAGGACAGCGAGACCCAGATGAAGGTCGCGATGGCGCGCCAGTAGGGCTTCCGAGGGGAAACCCGGCGCGGTAGCAGGGGAAAGCGTTCCGGGCCGACGCCTGAGTGCCCTGCTGCGGAATGGCCGCGAGTTCCGTCGGTGGGCCTGACCTCGGTCATTCGGTGTGGGGCCGGTCGTCAGTTCGCGCTGTCGTCGAGAACAGACGTCACCTTCACGCTCAGGTCGGTGCCCTTCGTCGGGAGGTAGGCGGTCCCACTCTGCGCGGCGATCTTGTCGCCCCGGACCGTCACATTGGCCGTGATCGGAGACTCGGCGCCGTCGACCTCGTAGACCACCGTGTACGCCTTCGACGGGTCGAGCGGCGTCGAGCCGCGGTACTTCACCTTCGGCCGGTAGGCGACGCTGCACCCCGCCGAGGCGAAGCACTGCTTGGCCAACACGTCGAGTCCGATCGTGAAGTCGCCCGCCGTCGGCACCTTCCCGGCCGCCGCCAGGATCTCCGAGCAGACGTATCGATAGGTCGTGGCCTTGCCGTCGACCTTGATAGTGACGGTGACCTTCTTCGCCTTGACGCGCTCCTTGCACGCCGCGAGCGCAGTGCTGCTCGCCGAGTTCCCCCTCTCGTCGGCGGCTGCCGAAGCCGTCACCAGAGCAAGGGAGATCGCGATCACTGCCGTCGTCGCCAAGAACCTACGCATCGTGCGCCTCCCTGCACCGACGGTACGAACGGACGACGGTAACCTATGCCTCCGCAGGCACAATCGAGTGTCGTCACCTCGTCAGTCGGTTGCGGATCACGCGAGATCATCGCGTCGTCGGGAACATGTACGTTGCGAGGGCGAGGGTGGGGGATGATCCAGGTGATTCGTAGGTTCGGTCCGCCCTCGCCGCGCTCGTTGCGCGCGGCCGTCGTGCTCGGCATGGTCGTGGCCGGGTTCGCGTTGACGACTTCGGCGAGTCCCGCCTCGGCAGCGTCCCCGCGCGTACGCAACCAGACCGACTCCACCACCGCGCCCGCGGCGCCGGCCGACGGGCAGCCACACCAGATCCTCGACTACCGGTACGGCCCCGATCCGTACCAGTTCATCAACCTGTACTTCCCCGGAGGCTCGGGTCCGTACCCGGTGGTCTTCTTCCTGCACTCGGGAGGTTGGGTGGGTGGCGCGAAGGAGTACATCCCCGATTTTCTGTTGGCGCAGATCGACCGGGCAAAGATCGTATTGGTCTCGATCGACTACCGACTCTCGTCCTTCGCGCCCGACGGATCACCCGTGAACGCGTTCCCGATCCCCAACGAGGACGTGGACCAGGCAATCCGCTTCGTGCGCAGCCAGGCCGACACCTGGAACCTCGAGTCGAAGATGTTCGTCGTCTCCGGCGCATCCGCGGGCGGCCACCTCGCGCAGATGGCCGGCGTGGACCCCGGCCACTTCGTCGTCCCCGTCGCTCCCGAGCAACCTGCGCCGCGTATCGCCGAACGTGCAGGGGATGATGGACTGGGTGGGTCCGTCAGATCTCGTGTGGCTCATCCACAACGCAATCGGGTTCGCCTACAGCGGCGTCGTCGCCTACCTCGGTTGCCCGGGGCAGCAGGTCGAGAACTGCAGCGAGGAACTGGCCAAGGAAGCTTCGCCGCAGACCTACGTGAGCCGTCGGAAGTCACCGCCGGGATACTTCGCGTACGGGGCCCAGGACACGATGGTCCCCGCAGATACCCAGGGCCTCGCGATCGCCCAACCGTGGGCCGCGTCGCAGGGCGACACCACCGGCTTCCCGCCGTTCTCCCACGGTGTCTACTTCGAGCTTGTCGAGAACGCCGGACACAACCTCGACATGACGAACTACGACTACCACACCATGGAAACCTGGCTCGACGCGCTGATCGCCGGGAAATCGGGCGAGTCCTGACCCGCCGATGCCGTGCATGACGCGACGCCGCCCGCGAACTCCCCGCCGATGTCGAAATCGTCGCGTACTGCCGCGGCCCGTACTGCGCGTTCGCCTACGAAGCCGTGCGGCGTCTGCTACTCCATGGTCGTCGCGCACGACGCGTGACCGACGGCTTGCCCGAATGGCGTGTCGCCGGCGAGCCCATCGCAGTCGGCTCCGACGCCGGACACCTCCCACGACGCTCAACGCGGCCTCGATAGAGCAATCCCTCTGACCGTTCCCGTTCACGGAGCACAGCTAGGAGGAGCCACCGATGAATCCGAACAAGGCACTCTGGGAAAAGGGCGACTTCACCCGCATCGCGGCAAGCATGCGCGACAGCGGCGAGAAACTCGTCGCGGACCTCGGCATCACGCCCGGCATGAAGGTCCTCGACCTCGGCTGCGGCGACGGCACCACCGCGTTGCCGGCCGCCAGACTCGGCGCCGACGTGCTCGGCGTCGACATCGCGAGCAACCTCGTCGCCGCAGGGAACCGCCGCGCCCAAGCCGAGGGCCTCACCAACCTCCGGTTCCAGGAAGGCGACGCCTCGAACCTCGAGGACCTCGAGCGACGACTCCTTCGACCTCACGGTCAGCATCTTCGGCGCCATGTTCGCACCCAAGCCGTTCGACGTGGCCAAGGAGATGGTCCGCGTCACTCGCCCCGGCGGCCGGATCGTCATGGGCAACTGGATCCCCAACGACCCGACCCTGGTCGCCCAGATCCTCAAGATCAGCTCGGCATACTCGCCGCCACCGCCGGAAGGGTTCGTCAGCCCCATGACCTGGGGCGTCGAGTCCGACGTGATCGAACGGTTCACCGCCGCCGGAGCATCCCCGGAGAACATCTCGTTCGACCGCGACACGTATCGCTTCACCTTCCCCAGCCCGCCCGCCGACCTGGTTGCCGAGTTCCGCTCGTACTACGGGCCGACCATGAACGCGTTCGACGCCGCCGAGACCAATGGGCGCACCGCCGAGCTCCAGGAGGAACTCGTCGCCCTCTTCAACGCGCAGAACGACAGCCCCAACCCAGGCACCACCTCGATCCCGGCAACCTTCCTGCGCGTGACGGTCACTCCCTGATGCGCGGAGATGTGCCAACACGGTCGAGCGGTGAATCCTGAAGGTTTCGGCAACGGCCACGAGCGGCGCGCCGCTCTGTGCGGCCCGCTCCGGCGCGCGGCGTTACGTGAGGAAGTCTACGAGCAGCGCGTTGAGTTCGTCGGTGGCATCGAGCTGCATCCAGTGGCCTGCGCCTTCGATGCGTTCGTAGCGCCACGGGCCGGTGACGTAGGCGGCCGAGTCGAGCATCTGGCGTTCGGTGAGGGCGAGGTCGCCGCTGCTCCACACGCCCATCGTCGGCGCGGCGATGGGCGGCAGCGCGGGCGGCGGCGCGAGCAGCGACTCGGGCCCGACGTTGGCGCGGTACCAGTTGAGTCCGGCGGTGAGCGCGCCGGGCCGGCGGAGGTCGGCGATCACGGCGTCGGCGTCTGGGTGGTTCGCCCATTCGCGGAAGTTGCGGAAGTCGTCGGCCGAGATCCACTCCTCGGCGATGCCCTTGAACTGGAACAGGAGCATGTACCACGACTTCTGGCGCTGCTCGATGCCCGCGCCGCGGAACGCGGCCGGGTGCCCCACGGACAGCGCGACGAGGCGTTCGACGCGGTCGGGCACGAACGACGCGAGGCCCCACGCGACCGCCGCGCCCCAGTCGTGGCCCACGATGTGCGCGCGCTCGACGCCGACCGCGTCCATGATGCCGACCACGTCGCCCACCAGGGTCGGGAGCGAGTAGTCCTCGACGGCCTCGGGCGCGAACGACTCGCCCATGCCGCGCTGGTCCGGCGCGATGGTGCGGAAGCCCGCCGCGTGCAGCGCGGGGAGCTGGGCTCGCCACAGGCGATGCGAGTCGGGCCAGCCGTGCAGCAGCACGACGGCAGGACCGTCGCCCGCGACGTCCACCTCGAACCCGGCTCCGTTCACGTCGAACTTCATCGGTGCGTCCTTTCGTCGTTGCGTTCGGCCAGCCCGCGGACCGTCAGCCGGCCACGAGCGCCAGGAGCTCGGCGCGCGTCGGCCCGGGGAACGGCTCGCCCTCGGCGCCCAGCTCCAGGGCCCGTTCGGCGACCCCGGGGCGTGAGAGCACATCGACGCCGCGGGCCAGCAGCGAGACGATCTCCAGGTAGCCGCGCAACAGCTCGGGGTCCTTGGCCGTCGCGTTGGCCAGGGCCTGACCGAGCAGCCACGCCGGATCGTCGGTCTCGTAGGGGACACCGGCGATCTGCGCGTCGATCTCAGCGAGGCGGTGGCGATCGAAGGCCAGTGTGTCACGGAAGTAGGGCTCGACCGTCTCGGTGGTGGCGTCGTGCCACGCGGTCGCGAACTCGAGCGCTTCGCCGGGCGCGACTCGCCGCAGCGTGTCGCGCAGCACGCACGCGTGCAGCACGCCGATCGAGGCGCCGCGGCCGACCGACGGGTTGGTGCACGCCCACGAGTCGCCGAGCGGGGCCACTCCGGTGGCCACCGGCACGCCGTCGACGACGAACCTGCGGTGGCGGTCTTCGATCTTGGCCATCACCTCGACGTCGGTGATCGGCTCGCCATCGAGCCAATGCGCGACGAGCGGGTAGCTCGCGATCACACGCGTCCACACGTCGGGGTCGCGCGCCGCGCGCAGGGCAGCGTCGCCCGCGCTGGTGATCAGGCCCACACCCCACGTGCCGTTGTCTGCCGGCAGCGTGAGGATCGAGATCGAGTCGTACGGCATGAGGCCGGGCCCGAACGCGGGCGGCAGCGACCCGTCGGCGGAGCGGAAGTGGCGGCCGTAGTAGACGAAGCCGCAGTCCTCGAGCTCCTCGACGGGAGGGCGGGCACCGATGTCGGCGAGGAGACGAGGCAGCGCCGAACGGCGCCCGGCGGCGTCGACCACGAGGTCGGCACGCACCTCGTCGCCTTCCTCGGTGACCACACCCACGACGTGTGGGACATCGTCGACCTGATCGTCGCCGGTGAGCAGACCCTTCACCCCGACGCCGCGGCGCACCTCAACGCCCGGAGTACGGGCCGCGACTCGCCCGACCGCGGCCTCGACCACCGGGCGACGCCCCGTCAGCACCGCGAAGCGCGCATCGTCGTCGCGCAGACCACCGCTCATCTCCACCGGCATCCCGTCGAACGGGTTCATCCGCAGCGCGCCGTCCGCGTCGAGCTCCGCCGCGACCGCGGGCAGCTCCGCCTCGACGATCTCCCGAAAACGCGGGAGGAAGTAGTGCAACATCCGGAACTGGTTCACGCCACGGCGCTCCCAGGAATCCCACGCCTCCGCCGCGGACGCCGCGGGCGGCGCGGGATCACGCTCGAGCACGCTGACGCGGTGTCCGTCGACCGCGAGCAACATCGCCGCGGCCTGGCCCGTGAGGCCGCCTCCGATGATCACGACCTCGGCCATGCGTCCGTGTCTCCCGTCGCGCGCCGTCTCCGAACCGAGAGGATAACGAAGTCCCCGAGACGATCCGGCTGGCCCATCGATCAGCCGACGACGTACACCGGGACGACATGCGCCACGTCAGCCGAATCTACGGCGTCGCGGCAAGGGCATTTGGACCCTGTTCGCGCTCGCCCGCGCGCTCGATACTCGTTGCATGGCACATTTCACCGACGTGATCGATGAGTTACGCGAACCGACGCGCGATCTGCGACGCGCTCAACCGGAGGCCTGGAAGGGATTCGGCGCGCTCCACGATGCTGCGGTCGCCGAGGGTGTCCTCTCGGGACGCGTGAAGGAACTCATGGCCTTGGCGATCGCGGTCGTCAAGCAGTGCGATGGCTGCATCGCCTACCACGCCAAGGGTGCCGCGCGGCTCGGGGCGACACGAGAAGAGGTCGCCGAGGCGCTGAGCGTGGCGCTGCTCATGGACGGCGGTGCAGCCACTGTGTATGGGCCGCGTGCGTTCGCCGCCTACGAGGAGTTCGCCTCCAACCTGGTAGCTGCGACCCCCATTTAGCGGTGCCTGAAGCAGGACTCTGAAGCCAGAAGCTGTGGCCGAGAATGGATCGGCAGATTCGGCGCCGCGTTACCGTTGATGGATGCCGCGCGGTCGCCCTGGGGGCACGGTGACCTTCCTGTTCACCGGCATCGACGACGGCCACACGTCCGTGGGGGGAGGTCCCGACCGACATGGCCGCCGCGCTGCGGAGTCCACGACGCCATCGTGCGGGGCACGATCGAACGTCACGGCGGGTACGTGTTCGGCATCGGCGGCGACGGCTTCTCCGCCGCGTTCGCGAGCGCGGCCGACGCGGCGACCGCCGCGATCGAGGCGCAGGAGCAGCTGCGCGACGACGCCACGGTCGACTTCAGCGTCCGCATGGGTCTGCACACCGGCGACGCGATCGAACGCGACCGGACCTACGTGGGCAGCGAGGTGAGCCGCGCCGCGCGACTGCTGTCGCTGGCACACGGCGGTCAGGTGCTCGTCTCCGACGCGACGGAGGTGCTGCTGCGCGACCGCGTGACGCTGCGGTCCCTGGGAGAGCACCGGCTGCGCGGTCGGCACGGCCGCATGTCGGTGTACCAGGTCGTCGCCGACGGACTCCCGGTCGACTTCCCCGTGCTGCGCAGCGTCGACGACTTCCCCGGAAACCTCCCTCAGCAGCTCACCTCGTTGGTCGGTCGAGAACCGGTCGTCGGCGAGGTCGCCGAGCTCGTGCGCTCGAGCTCGCTGGTCACGCTGACCGGCGTCGGCGGCGTGGGCAAGTCCCGGCTGGCCCTCGAGGTCGGCGCCGAGGTGGCGGCCGAGTTCCCCGACGGCGTGTGGATGGTCGAGCTCGCGTCCGTCGGCGACCCGACCTCGGTCCCGGCGGCGATCGCGACCGTGCTGGGCATCACCCCGCAGGGCGACACGCCGCTGGTCGACACGATCGCCGAGACGCTGCGCGGGCCGGCAGCTGCTCCTGGTGGTGGACAACTGCGAACACCTCCTGACCGCGGTGGGCTCGGTGCTCGACGCGATCCTCGCGCCGTCGCGGAGCGTCACGATCCTCGCCACGTCACGCGAGATCCTCGGGCTCGACGGCGAAGCGGCGTTCACGGTCGCTCCCCTGGCGGTCGACGGGCGGCGAGTCCTCCGACGCCGTCACCCTCTTCGTCGACCGGGCACGCGCGGTGCGGCCCGACTTCGGCCTCCGCGAACCGGAGACCGCCGCCGCGGTGACCGAGATCTGCGAGACGCTCGACGGCCTCCCGCTCGGCATCGAGCTGGCCGCGGCGCGGATGGCCGCGATGAGCGCGCTCGAGGTCCGGGATCGCCTCGCCGACCGGTTCCGGCTGCTGCAGGGCTCGGCCCAGGCGCCCGAACGTCAGCTCACGCTCCGCCACACGGTCGAGTGGTCCTACGACCTCCTGCACCGACGACGAGCAGGACCTGCTCCGCTCCACGTCGGTGTTCGCCGGCGGCTTCGAGCTGGCGAGCGTCGTCGCCGTCGTGGACCACGGCGACGACGTCGACGTGCTCCGGCATCTCGACTCGTTGGTCCGCAAGTCGCTCGTCGTCGCCGACCACACCGCGACGCGCACCCGGTACCGGCAGTTCGAGACCATCCGCCAGTTCGCCGAGGACCGTCTGGCCGAGACCGGCGCGCTCGAACCGACGCGTGACCGGCACGCGCGAGCACTTCGCCCGGGCCGCGGTCGCGCGCTGGGAGCACTGGAACGGGCCCGGGTTGGCGCGACGCCGTCGACTGGGTGGAGCTGGAGCTCGGGCAACCTGCGCGCCGCGCTACCAGTGGAGCGCACGGCGCGGCGACGTCGACGGTGGCCACCGACATCGCCGCGCACGCCGCGCTGATGGGGTTCTCGGGGCAGCTGTTCGAGACGCTGGCCTGGGCCGAGGAGCTGCTCGTGCCCGCGACCGCCGCCGACGTCCGTCGGCTCCCGCGGCTCTACACCGCCGCGGGGTACGCGTGCTTCGCCGGGCGGGCCGAGGCCGCCCGCGTCCACGCGCACCGGGCGACCGAGCTCGAGACCGACCCCCGGTACGACGCGTGCGAGCCCGGCTACGCGTCGTTCGTCGAGGCGCTGTGCTCCGTGTACTGCGGCGATCTCGATCGCTACGTCGAGCTCACCGGCGACGGTCGCGCACCGGTACGGTCGCGAGCGGGGCTACGCGCTCGCCGCCTACGTCGACGGGCTCCAGTCGTGCGGCCGGATCGACGAGGCGCTCGCGCTCACCGAGGAATCGGTCGCGGTCGCGCGAGACGCTCGGGAACCCGTACTGGATCTCCTACGCGCTGTGGATCGCGGGCATGGCCTTCTCGAAGGCCGACGTGCGGCGCGCGTTCGCGGCCTGGGACGAAGGCGTGGCCTTCGTGCGCGAGCACCGCGTGCAGTTCTTCGAGGGCTTCCTCGCCCGCGACGCCGCACGACTCCACACGTCGCACGGCGACGCCGAGACCGCGCTGGTGCTGTTCACCGAGGCCATCACCGCGTTCCAGCGCGCGGGCAACGTGCCGCAGCTGATCATCACGCTCGCCAGCGTGCCCGCGTTGTTCGAGCGGCTCGACCGGCTGGCGCCCGCGGCGATGCTCCTCGGCGCGCTGTCGCGCGAGCCCTCGAGCCTCCACCACGTCCCCGAGCTCGGCGCGCTCGGCGACCGCGTCGGCGCCAAGCTCGGGGCCGGACGCGCCGCGGAGCTGACCGCCGCGGGCGCGGCGCTCGACCTGAACGGCGCGGCGGTCTACGCCCGCCAGCAGATCGACGTGGCCCGCCGCGATCCGACGCCCGCGGCGCGCGAGGCGCGGCCCGGCGGCCTGAGCCGGCGCGAGCTCGAGGTGCTCCGGCTCGTGTCCGACGGCAAGACCGCGGGCGAGATCGCGTCGCAGCTGTTCATCTCGACGCGGACCGCCGAGCACCACATCCAGAACATCTACACGAAGATCGGCGTCTCGAGCCGTGCCGCGGCGACCCGCTGGGCCGTCGCCCACGAGGTCGTCGACGGCGTCGTCACGCCCTGAACGCGACCGCCTGCCGACATCGCCCGGCGAAATGGGTAGCTCTACCGATGCCGCGCCGCGCCCGGATCCGGAGAATGACCCCGACGCCGACCGACCGGTCGGCGGGACGAGATCCACTGCGATCCACTCCGAAGGGGAAGACCATGATCCTGGCAACGACACAGGTCGAGGACGTCGAGCGGTTCCTGGACGTGTTCGGCACCAAGGGCGCCGAGAAGCGCGCCGCTGCACGGCTCGCAAGGGCGCGACCGTGTTCCGCGACCCGACCGAGGAGAACCGCGTCTGGGCGCTCTTCGACTGGGACGAGGCCGGGCTGGGCCGAACTTCGTGTCCGACCCCGACGTCCCGCCGATCCTCAAGGAAGCCGGACACCTCGGCAAGCCGGAGGCCGCCGCGCTTCCTCGGCACCTACGGCGCGTGAGGGGCGGACGATGAGCACGATCAACCGACCTGCCCGCGTCGGTCTGATCACCGACCAGACCGGCCCGCTCTCGTTCATGGGCATCGCCAACGCCAACGTCGCCAAGATGGTGATCGACGACATCAACGACCGCGGCGGCCTGCTCGGTCGCCCGGTCGAGCTGTTCGTCGAGGACAGCGCCACCGACGACGCGGTGGCCGAGGCGGTGGCGACCAAGCTCGTCGAGCGCGTGGGCGTCGACGTCGTCGTCGGCGGCATCTACAGCTCGACCCGCCAGGCCATCAAGGGACCGGTCGTCGACCGGGCGGAGAAGCTCTACCTCTACCCGGAGCAGTACGAGGGCCAGGAGTGCCACCCGCTGATCTTCTGCACCGGTCCGGTGCCGGCGCAGCAGGTGGACCCGCTCTTCCCGTGGCTGATGGAGCAGACCGGCGCGCGGCGGTTCTACCTGCCGTCGGCCGACTACATCTGGCCGCACACGTTGAACAAGAAGGTCCGTGAGGTCGTCACCGCCCGCGGCGGCGAGATCGTCGGGGAGGAGTACTTCCCGATGGACCACATGGACTACGAGCGGGTCGTCGACGACATCATGGCGACGGGCGCCGAGGTCGTGTTCAACACGATCGTCCCGCCGGGGCTGACGCCGTTCCTCGAGCAGCTGCACCGCGCCGGCTTCACGGCTCGGGGTGGGCACATCGTGTGCACGTACTTCGACGAGAACTTCCTGAACCTCGTGCCGGCCGAGCAGGTCGAGGGTCTGTACGGATGCCTCGACTACTACCGCGAGCGTCGACGACGCGTTCAGCATCGAGCTGCTCAACCGGTACGAGGGGCTCTTCCCGGGCAGCGCGCTGTTCACGGCCGGGAGCGCGTGCACGGGCACGTACCGGGCGCTGAAGTTCTGGGAGGCGGCGGTCAACGAGGCCGGCTCGCTCGACCAGGACGACATCATCGCGGCGCTGGACCACGCCCGGATCGCACAGGGCCCGGGCGGTCCGGCCGAGATGGTGCCGGGACAGCACCACGTGCGCATGAACATGTACATCGCCCGATCCGAGGGCGGCACGTTCAAGGTGGTGAAGAGCCTCGGCCACATCGACCCCGACGAGTGCGAGGTCGCACGGTCTCGCTGACCGTCCCGACTCGTGCACCGGGACGACGGCACTCGCGACGTACCGTCATCCGGGCGGAAGGGGTTCGACCATGACCGAGCTGTCAGTGCTCGAGTACTCGCTCGACGAGTTGCGGCGCGTGGTCGTCGCGCTCGACGACACCGAGATGGACACGGTGAGCAACTGCCCGCCGTGGACGGTGCGCCGGCTCGCCAGCCACGCGTTGAACAACCAGCTGTTCTGGGCCGGCATCGTCACCGGCGAGCAGCCCGTGTCGCCCGAGGAGACGATGGGTGCGGTCGCCTACGACGGCGACCTCGCGGCAGTACGCCGACGAGGTCGTCGCTACGCGCGCTCGCGTTGTGGCAGCACCGACGGCGTGCTGACCGCGATGCACGTCACCCCGTTGGGCGAGCTGCCCGGCTCGATCGTGATCAACTTCCCGACCATCGACGCGCTGGCCCACGCGTGGGACCTCTCCGCGAGCGTCGGGCGCGCGATCGAGTTCGCGCCCGAGCGAGCTGCCGGCGATCTCGGCGATCGTGGACGCGACGTGCACCGACGCGGCGCGCGACCACGGGCTCATCCAGCCGGTGACCGACGTGCCGGGCGACGCCACCGACCACCGAGCGGCTGATGGCGCTGGCCGGCCGGGCGATCCCCCGCTGAGCCACGCGCCGGCTCGAGGTTCCGCCCGCCCGACGTTCTGTGCGCCTCGGCGCGTTGTTCAGGCTTCGTTCGGTTCGGTCTGGACCAGGGCGTTGTCGGTTTCTTGGAGCGCGTACTGGACGATGTCGTCGTAGGGCATGGCCGCGCCCCGGACTGCGGCGGCGTCGTAGGCGACGTCGCCGAGCGCGGCGCGCACTTCGGCGACGACCCCCTCGTGGAACTCGCCCTCCCATCCTTCGTTTCCGCGTTGGGGTTGAGCGTCGACGTAGCCGAGGAGCACGGCAGCGACTTCGGAGTTGCCGGCGCGTTGGAGCGCGAGCGCGCCTTGTTTGAGGTGGTAGATCACGTTGACGCGGGTGCCCTGCTCGTAGGAGAGCCGCAGCCCGGTCCGGAAGGTGTCGAGTGCGTCGCGCGGGTCGCCGTGCAACGCCTGGAGCCGGATCAGCAGGATGAAGCTGGTCTCGACCATGTACGTGGATCCGATTCGCCGGAACTGCTCGATCCCTTCGCGAGAAGCACTCGATCGAGCGCTGGGGGTCGTCGAGTTGGTGCGTGTAGCCGACCGAGTACAGCGCGAACGCGATCAGCGAGGGATTCCCGATGGTGCGGGCGACGCGCAGGCTCTCTTCGGCGAGACCCGGTGGCACTTCGGTCACCGGCGATCGACACGGAACAGACCGAGTTGGCCCTCGCATGGTCGTCGCCATGACTTCGTCCCCGGCCGCCGAGCTATCCTCGAGCACCTCGAGAAGCCGGATCGCTTCGTCGACGCGACTCGTGTTCGCGAGTCGGGTGGCCCCGCGCGATGAGCGCGATCGGTTCGGGGGCCAGGCCGGTGCGCCGGTCGATCTCGAGGACCCGTTCCCAGCACGCGTCAGCGGCGTCGAGGTCGCTCACGATGTTGTGAACCAGTCAGGGCGACGCCGAGCACACGGCGCGCGTCGGGATGGTCGTCGACGCCGGCTCTGCTGATCGCGTCTGCGGCCCACCGGCCGACGCCCCATGGCGGCCGGTTGAAGGCCTGCCACCACAGTGCGGCGGGGATCCCGAGCGCGACGTCGAGGTCTCCGCGATCGGCCGCCCACGTGAACGCGGCGCGCAGGTTGTCGAGATCGGCAGTGGTGCGCGCGACCCAGGCTTCCTCGTCGGGTCCCAACAGGCCTTCGCCCGCCCGGCGGGCGAAGTCGAGGAAGTAGTGGGCGTGCTGGGCCCGCCGGGCGTCGGGATCGGCGCCGGCTTCGAGGCGTTCCCGGGCGTACTGGCGCATCGTCTCGAGCAGCAGGTAGCGGGTTTCGGCTGGTCGACTCGTCGAGCGCGACCATCGACCGGGCGACCAGTGACTCCACCAGATCGAGCACGTCCCACGGCTCGATGCCGTCCCCGGCGACGACGTGCTCGGCGGCGTCGAGGGTGAAGCCACCCGCGAAGACGCCGAGCCGGTCGAACACAGTGCGCTCGGCTTCGCTGAGCAGGTCGTAGGACCAGTCGACCGTGGCACGCAGGGTGTGGTGGCGCTCCACCGCGGTGCGTCGACCACCCGTCAACAACCGGAACCGTTCGTCGAGGCGGGTCGAGATGTCGGCCGGCTGCATCGACGCGACCCGCGCCGCCGCGAGCTCGAGCGCCAACGGGATCCCGTCGAGGCGCTGACAGATCTGCACGATCGCCGGTGCGGTCGTGTCGTCGAGCACGAACCCTGAACGGACCGCCTGCGCGCGGTCGACGAACAGGCGCACCGCCTCGTTGAGCGCCAGGTCGTCCGTTGACGTCGAGACGTCCGGCAGCGCCAAGCGACCGGAGCCGCTTCGCCCGTTCGCCGGGCACGTCGAGCGCTTCGCGGCTCGTCGCCAACACCTGTACCCCCGGACACGACCGCACCACCGCGTCGACGAGATCAGCCGCCGCGTCGAGCAGATGCTCACAGTTGTCGAGCACGATCAACATCTGCTTCGTGCGCAACGACTCGACGATGCTCTCACCCAGCGAGCGGCCCTGATGCTGCTGGATCCCGAGCGCGGCGGCCACGACCTCCGCCACCGCAGCCGCGTCACCGATCGGCCCCAGCTCCACGAACCACGCGCCGTCCCGATAGCGAGGCAGACGCTCGGCCGCGACCTGCAACGCCAGCCGGGTCTTGCCCACACCCCCGACACCCGTGAGCGTCACCACCCGACACTCGTCGAACGCCGCGATGATCTCCGCGACCTCCGCGTCGCGGCCGATGAACGACGTGACCTGCGCAGGAAGATTCCCCGGAAACGCCTCCAACGACTGCAGCGGCGCGAACTCGCCCGCACCGACCTGGAACACCCGCTCCGGGCGGGCCAGGTCCCGCAACGCGTGCTCACCCAGATCGACCAGCTCGACGCCGCGCTCCTGGACGAGTTCCTCGGTCGCGAGCGACACCACGATCTGGCCACCGTGCGCCGCCGACATCAACCGCGCCGCCCGATTCACCGCAGTGCCGTAATAGTCGCCGTCGCGTAGCTCCGCCGGACCGCTGTGGATCCCCATCCGCACCCGCAACGGCCCCGTCGTGCCCCACGACTCCGCCGCGAGCGCATCCTGGCCCGCAACCGCCGCGTCGATCGCGTCGTGCGCCGCCGCGAACGCCGCGTGGAACCCGTCACCCGTGGTCTTCACCACATAGCCGTCGTGACCCTCGATCGCGTCGCGCAGGATCTCGTCGTGGCGAGCCAGCGCCGGCTTCATCGCCTCGGGATACTCCTGCCACAGGCGCGTCGAACCCTCGAGGTCGGTGAACAAGAACGTGACCGTCCCCGACGGCAACTCGCTCACCCCGACCCCCTCGCCGACCGGCCCGAGCCGCAAGTCAACCAGACAAACCGGACGGCCGTCACCTGACCGAGGCCGATCAGCGGGTGGGTCGAGCGAGCAGTTCGAGGATCGACGGCAAGACCATGTCCGGCTGGTCGAGGATGTCGATGTGGCCGGCACCAGGGAGTACCAACAAGCGGGCGCCGGCAATCGCGTCGGCGGTCGCGGCACCGTGCTCCAGCGGCACCAGCGGATCCTCGTCGCCATGGATCACGAGCACGGGAAGGTCGAGGTCCCCGAGCGTGTCGAGCCGGGAGCCCGACGCGTACACCGCCATTCCGTGGCCGGGACTCGGGTTGAAGCCGCGGGCCAGGTCGGCTTCGAACCGGGCGCGGTGGCGTGCCTCGGCGAAGGGCCAGGACCCGGCCAGCGCGCGGTAGGCCCCGAGATGCCACTCGACCTGCTCTGCCCGCGTGTCAGGGAAGGGCACCATCATCTGCTCGACGATCGCCTGCGGCGGCGACGGCAGTCGCCCGTCAGAGACCCCAGGGCTGGAGCAGATCGACGTCAGGGTCAGGACCCGCTCGGGGGAGCTCAGTGCGACGACCTGCCCGATCATGCCGCCCATCGAGGCCCCGATCACGTGCGCTCGATCGATCGACAGTTCGTCCATCAGCCCGACGGTGTCGGCAGCCATGTCGTCGAGCGTGTACGGGTGAGCGGCGTCGAACCATTGCGAGAGCCCCTCGTCACGGTTGTCGAACCGCACGACGTGATACCCCGCATCCACGATCGGCTCGTAGAACGAAGCGTCCCAGGCGAGCGCGGTGGCGTTCGCGCCCATGATCAGCACGACGTGCGGATCGGTGGCCTCACCGAAGTCCTCGTACCAGAGCTCGATCCCGTTCGCCGTGACTATGCCCGCACCCATCTCTTACCCCCGGCTCCGTCTCCAGTTTCGCAAGTAGATCAAGAAGACGGGTCCGCCGCCAGCTATGAGACGATCAGTGCGGAATGAGTGACCAGTCACCGACAAGCGCCGCCCCTGACCTCGACCGACCGGCAGGCAGAGGATCAGCGTCTTCCCCGAACGAACGAGCACGACTGATTCGGAGCGGGTTCGTACTCGAGGGCATCACACTCGGATGGAACGTGGTCGGTGTTGTCGTGCTCGCGGTTGCGGCGGTCACTGCACGATCGGTCGCGTTGGCGGGCTTCGGCTTGGATTCGCTGATCGAGATCGGTGCCAGCACTGTCGTGATCTGGGAACTCTCCGACCCGGAGGATCGTCGCCAGCGTCCGGCGCTGCGCATCATCGGCTGGGCATTCATCGTGCTGGCCGTCTTCCTCGCAGTGCAGAGCACCTACGTCCTCATTTCTGGACGGCATCCACAGCACTCACTGCTTGGCATCATCTGGACTGCCTGCACCGCGCTCGTGATGTTCGGCCTGGCAGCCGGCAAAGCGCGAGTTGGCAGCGCCCTGGGAAACCCCGTGATCCAAACCGAAGGACGCGTCACGCTTGTTGATGCGCTCCTCGCGACTGCCGTCCTCGCCGGACTCCTGCTGAACGCAACGCTCGGTTGGTGGTGGGCTGACCCAGCTGCCGCCTCGGTGATCCTCGTCTACGGGCTCAAGGAAGGCATCGCCGCACTGCGTCATTCCTGAATGTGCATTCCAGACCGTCGGTCAGGTGAACGACCTGGGGATCAACCCGTTTGGTTCGGCTTCGCGCCCTGCTCGCCCGCCGCGTTGTTCGAACAAGGCGAACGGACGCGCTCGCGGCGAGCTCCAGGCTGCGCGTACGGCGTTCGGATCGCTTGGTGCACAACTCGATCTCTTCCGGGTCGCGGAACTCGACGTCAGCGTTTGCGGATCGTGCCTGACGGGACTCCGACGAAAGCGTGAAGCGTCGACTCGTCCGTTCAGGTCGTATGCGTTTGGTGGGTCTCGTTGATGATGTCGTCGAGGACGCGGAGCGTGTACTCGACGGCCTGGTCGTAGGTCATCGCCGCGCCGGTCTGGAACGCGGCGTCGTAGTGCTCTGGTCCGTAGGTGGCACGCGCGTGCGCAATCGCGGCTCGTTGGTGGGCCAATTCGCGCTCGCCGACGCCTGGTGAAATGTTCACGGCGCGATGTTCGGCGGGGAGGCCGGTGCTCGCGATGCCGTCGAAGACGGCTGCTTGTTCGAGGTGGTCGAGGCCGATCAGGATCTCGATCCCCCACCAGACGCCGACGAAGATGCTGGCGCGAGTGCCGCCCTGGTGGTCTCGCTCGACTCCTTCGCGGAGGTCACGCGCGGCGCGGGGAAGGTCCCCGGTGCTGACGCGCATGCCCGCCGCCTCGACGAGGGCCGCCGCCAACAGATTGCTGGAACTGGCAACCTGGCGTGAGAGCGCGATGCTTTCGTCGATTGCGGCGAGCGCCGCGGCGAGGTCGTCGGCGATCCGGGCATACCCGTACGCGTAGAGAGCTTGGGCGAGGGCGGTGGGATTGGCGGTTTCGCGTGCGTTGCGGAGCCCGAGCTCGGCTTCGGGACGTGCGATCGGGTCACCCGCCGCGGCGGCGAACACCGCGACCAACGCATGATTCTGCAGGGCGGCTGACGAACCCGGGTAGTCGCGGTCCAGCCAGCGCGACGCGTCGAGCGCGATCGCCAGCGCTCGTTGCGCGTCCCCGAGCATCACCGTGCTGATCGCGAGCGTCAGGTCGGCGTCGGCAGGTCCGGGGGCTCCAGCGGGCACACCATCGCCGATCGCTCGCTGCGCGAGTTCCTGGGCGTGTGGGTAGTTCCCGAGGTTGGCTTGGTGACCCGCCGCGGCCGCGGTGACCGCGTAGCGCAGCTGGGGTGACGTGACCTCGACGTGGGGCAGGGCTCGTTCGGCCAAGGACCCGATGCCTGCGGCCGGGTTGATCATGACTTCGTGGGCGAGCACGCCGATGATGCGCAGGGCGATGCCGAGGTCGCCGGGGTCGTCGTGATCGAGGGCCCAGGTCACCGCCGCCCGAAGATTGTCGAGCTCCGCGTTCTCCCGCGCCCGCCAGACGAGCTCGTCGGGACCGAGGAGGCCAGGCCCGGCATCCTCGGCCCACAGGGCGAAGTACTCGGCGTGGCGACGTCGCCAATGGTCGGTGTCGCCGGCCTCGTCGAGGCGTTCCCGTGCGTACTGGCCCAAGGTCTCGAGCAGCTGATACCGAGTCGTGTCCCCTGTGGTGTCCTCGGCCACGATCAACGACTTGGCGACGAGCTCGGTGAGCGCGTCGAGGACGTCCCAGGCTTCGATGCCGTCCCCAGTGACGACCGCTTGCGCGGCCGGCGCGTCGAAGCCGCCGGCGAAGACACCGAGCCGGTCGAACACGATGCGTTCGGCGTCGATGAGCAGCGAGTACGACCAGTCGACGGTGGCACGCAGGGTCTGGTGACGTTCGACGGTCTTGCGCCGCCCGCCGGTGAGGAGCCGGAACCGTTCATCGAGCAGGCCGCGGATCTCCGAAGCGGTCATCGACACCACGCGAGCGGCGGCGAGCTCGATCGCCAGCGGGATCCCGTCGAGGCGACGACAGATCTCCGCCGACCGCGCCGGCGTTGGTCGCATCGAGGGTGAACGACGCGCGGGCCGCTTCGGCCCGTTCGGTGAACAGGATCACCGCATCGGTCGACGCGATGTCGGTCTCGGTCGGTTTCGGAACCGGAAGGGACCGGAGCGCCCACACGTGCTCCCCGGCGACCCCGAGGCCTTCGCGGCTCGTGGTCAGGATCCGTACCCCGGGGCATTCCCGCAGGACCAGCTCGGCGAGATCACGCGCCGAGCCGATGAGATGCTCACAGTTGTCCAAGACCAACAGCAGCTCCTTGGGTCGCAGGTAGTCGCTGACGCTCTCCGCCCACGACATCCCGACGCGTTGCGACACTCCCAACTCCGCCGCGACGACCTGGCCCATCGTCTCGTCATCATCGGCAACCGCAAGCTCACACAGCCACGCCCCGTCCCGGAACCGCGGAAGCACGTCAGCGGCGACCTGCAGCGCCAGACGGGATTTCCCGACACCTCCCGTGCCCGTCAGGGTCACCAGGCGCCACTCGTCCAGTTCCTTCGCCAGCCCCGCCAGCTCCTCCTCGCGGCCCACGAACGACGTCAACTGCACCGGCAAATTCCCTGGGAGCGCGTCGAGCGAGCGGATCGGGGGGAACTCGCGCGGCAGATCAGGATGGGTCACCTGGAACACCCGCATCGGCTCGGCGAGGTCGCGCAAACGGTGCTCGCCGACGTCGACCAGCTCGGTGTCGACCGGGAGCGCGTCGCGGACGAGCTGCTCGGTCGCGTGGCGACACCAGGATCTGGCCGCCGTGGCCCACGCCCATGAGCCGCGCCGCGCGGTTCACCGACGAGCCGAAGTAGTCACCGTCGCGCTCCTCAGCGCTGCCGCTGTGGAGGCCCATGCGCACGCAGAGCGGCTCGTTCACCGACCACTCTTCGCCGTCCATCGCGATCTGGGCCTCCGTCGCCGCGCGCAGCGCAGCGTCGGCCGTCGCGAACGCGGCGTGCACACCGTCACCGCGGCCCTTCACCACGTACCCGTCGTGCGCGGCGACCGCGCCGCGCAGGATCTCGTCGTGGCGCGCCAACGCGTCCGCCATCGCCTCCGGCAGCTCCTCCCACAGACGCGTCGAACTCTCGAGATCGGTGAACAAGAAGGTCACTGTCCCCGAGGGCAAGTCGGCCATGCGATCCTCCCGGTCCCGCCCGGCTCCGCAAGTAAACCAGGCAAACGAACGACCGTCACCCGTCGACAACCGGCACCGAACGACGACGGCCGCAGTGGGCGACGCGGTGACCTGCCCAGCACGAAGCACATGTCGCGCTCGTGTGTGGTGGTGGGCGGGATTGGAACGGCGGGGTCGTGTCTTGCAGCGAGTCTCAGGCGACGTCGAGGTACTGACGGAGCGCTTGGCGGATGATCTCGCTGGTTGTGGTGTTGTCCTCGTCGGCGTGTGCGGCGATCGCGGCGCGCAGCTCAGGATCGATCCGCACGGGAACCACATCCGCGGGCCCGCTCCCTATCGACGGTCGACCGCGTCGGCGGCTCTCGAGCGCTTCGACGTCGTAATCCTTGTGTTCGACCTCGGTCGCGATCGCATCGATGTCCTTTGCGGTGAGCGTCCGGCCGGTTGGGGTGCGGTAGGTCTTCGGCTTGGTCATCAGACGTCTTTCCCTCGTGGAAGGAGTTCGTAGAACGAGGTGCGGAGTGGCATGGCGTGGATCACGAGCCGGACGTCGTCCGCGAGCTCCAGCCCGATGATCTCGAGCAGGTTGGCCGCGGTGTCGGGTCCGATCGCGAGCGCTCGTGGCGGATCCGCGTCTGGCTCGAGGTCGACGACCAGGATTGCGTGGTCGATCGTGTCGTCGTCGACCGTGTTTGTGGCCCGAGCGGTGGATCTCCACGAACCCTTATTATCGAAGACACAATGAGGGGTAGCGCCGACGGTCAGCGGGTGAGGTGTTTGGGCCGTCGGCGAGGTCGGGGGTCGGGGAGATCGTCGGGGAGCTCGGCCACTGCCTGGCGGATCTCGTCGAGCGTCTGCAGCAGCGCTTGCTGGCGTTGGGCGCCGATCTGGTCGATGAGGTGGCGTGCGACCTGTTGGATGGCCGGCAATGCTTGGTCGAGGACCGCTTGCGCGGCCGGGGTGATGTCGACGAGCACGCGTCGGCGGTCGTCGGGGTCGCTGCTTCGTTCGACGTAGCCTTTTCGTTCGAGGTTGTCGAGCAGCGACGTGACCGTGCCGCTGGTGATGTGCATTCGGTTGGCGACCGCGCCCGTGAGCAGCGGTCGGCCTTCGCCTTCGATGACCGCGAGTGCGTTCAAGGCGGCGTGCGAGAGTCCGAAGCGCCGAGGGACCGAGGCAATGGCACCCTCGACGAGCGCGCCGACGACTTCGAGTTCCCGGGCGCAGCGCGAGGCAAGCCAACGTGCGCCCGGGAACTCGTGTTCGAAAGCGGTGGCCTCGGGAGGCCGACGAGGGGACAGGGTCTAGGCCTCGACGACGATCTCGATGCGGGGCGGTGCGGTCACACCCGCGCGCGCCATCGCGTCCTTCAGCCCGGGATCAGCGGCGAATGCGCGGGCTTGGTCGACCGACGGGAACCAGTGCAGCACGGTGACACTGTTCGGGTCGGCCGGGTCTTGGAGGACGTCGGCAGTGCTCACGCCGTACTTCTCGCGTAGCGGCTGGACGGTTTCGTAGACGGTGCGCCACTCGTCGTAGTCGTTCACCGGGTGCTGCACGATGCTCAATGCCTTTGCCATCTGGCTCCCCTTTACCTTGAGGTCAAATATCTTGAAGTCAAGATATAACGCGGGTCGGGAAAATGCAAGGGATCTCTCGCACGCGTCACGGCTCACCTCCGAGTTCAGTGGGTGTGTCGGTGGTGAACGTCGCTGACGTGGGCGTGGGCGTGGAGCAGTTCGTCGTGGTGGTGGGGGTGTGAGTGGGGCTCACCCGCGGCGATGCCGGGCCGGTGTCCGTGTTGGTGGTGCTCGTCGTGAACGTGTGCGTGGTCGTGGTCCAGTTGCTCGTGGCGATGAACGTGTGCGTGGCGTTCACGGAGCAGGAGCACGACGCCGAGTGCCATCAACACACCCGCGGCGAGCTCCTGGAGCCCGAAGGTTTCGGGGAGTACCAGGGGGGCGAGGAGTGCACCCGCGAAGGGGGCGACGGCAAAGGCCGCGGCTTCTCGTGCGGCTCCCAGGTCTCGCAAGGCGAGCGCGTCGAGGTAGACGCTGAGCCCGTAGCTCACGGCTCCGAGGAGGAGCACCGCGGCGAGCACGGATGCTTCGGGGAGGTGCTGACCGATCGCGAAGGCGAGCGCGACGTTGACGGTGCCGGCGACGCCGGTCTTGACTCGCACGATCGAGCGTGGGTCGCGCACGGTGAGTGCTTGGGTGAGGTTGTTGTCGATCGCCCATGCGCCACAGGCCGCCGCGATGAGGAGGACGCCGATCCAGTCCGCGTGGGTGTCGCCGGTCTGGAGTCCGAGCACGAACGCACCGGCGAAGATCACGAGGGCCCCGGTGAATGCCTGGCGGGGAAGGTGCTCGCGGAAGAGGGCCACTCCGACGACAATGGTCAGTGGGCCTTCCAGGTTCAAGAGGAGCGAGCCGGTGATGCCGGTGACCCGGTCGAGACCGAGGAGCAGGAGCACCGGCGCAACCACGCCACCAGCGAGGATCATCAAGGTCATCCGGGGAGCGTCGGCTCGGCGGAGTCGAGCTTCGGTGCGCGACCGGCGGCCGGCGGCGCTCAACGCAACGAAGGCGCCGATGTAGAGGAGTCCAGCGAGCATCTGGGGACGAACATCGTCGAGCAAGAGCTTGGCCAAGGGGGCACTGATCCCGAACGACACCGCGGCTCCGAGACCGAACAGCACCCCACGTCGGGAAGACGACCGCCTCTCCATCAGCGGGACCCCCGTTTCGTCCTCAGGCCTCGGTGGTGTCTGGCCCGGTCGAAGCCGCGGGAGGCGCAGCACCGCCTTGGAGAATCTCACTGGGCGGTTCGGTTGGCGCTGGCGTTTGGTCGAGATCGAACTCAGAGACCAGGTCGCGCAGTTCCGTGCTGAGATGGTGTCTGATTTGTTGGAGTTCGCGGACGAGCTGACCGGCTCGTCGGGCGAGATCGGGGAGCTGGTGTGGCCCGAGCACGAGGAGTGCAATGACCCCGACGATCAGCCAATGCAGTGGTGAGAACGCACCATCGAAGGGCACGCTCCAAGCTTACGGGCCTTCGCCTCGACCTTCGCCACTACCGTGGTCGTCGAGCGCCGCGACTCCACTCCCGCGTTTCTGTCGCACCTTCTCTCCAAGGAGCACACCATGACACCAGTTGTCGGTGAAATCATCGGCTGGGAACTGCTTCTCGTCATCGCCGTGATCGCCCTGCTCTTCGGAGCCAAGAACCTCCCGAAGCTTGCCCGGTCCATGGGATCAGCGAAGACCGAGTTCGAGAAAGGCCTCAAAGAAGGCAACACCGAACCTGAGGACGACAAGGCGTAACGCGAGTCGCAACTCATTCCGTTCGCAGTGCGACCGCGGGCCGGGTGCGCGCGGCTGACCGTGCGGGGAAGTACGCGATGAGGTTGACGAGCGCGACGCCACCGAGAACGGTGAGGAGGAGGGCGAGGGTCGGGATGGCGACTGTGGTCGCAACTCCGAGGCCGTCGGCGACGAGACCCCACACGATCCTGCCGACGATCAAGCCGGCGGGAATTCCGACGACGAGCCCGATCGCCGCGATGGTGGTTGCCTGCCACACGACGGTCGCGCGTACTTGAGATCGGTTGAAGCCGAGGGTCTTGAGGAGCGCAAGGTCGTGTCGGCGGCGGCGTACCCCGGTGACCAGCGCGTGGCCGACGGCGACGAGCGCGAGGCCGGCCAGCAGGGCGGCGAGGGTCACGGGGAACCAGTCGATGTGGCGGAGACGGTCGACTTCGACGGGCACGGTACTTCCGGCGGGGGGGCCAAGCCCTCGGAGTGCAGCGATGCGTTGTCTGACTGCGGCCCGGTCGCTCTGTGGGGTGAAGCGGCCGAGGAGAAATCGGTTGGACGAGTTGTTGGAGTCGAAGACGCGGGAGAGTCCGGCGCCGGTGAATGCGGCACCGTCGGCCAGTGTCTGGGGATCGCCGAGCTTCGGGAACACGACCTGTCCGACGATGCGGTAGCGGGCGGTTCCGGTCGGGCCGTGTCCTTGGACGGTGTCGCCGATGCTCTTGCCCAAGACGTCGAGCGTCGTTGATCCGAGCGCGACCTCGCTGGAAGTGCGCGGTGTGCGTCCCGCGACGACTTCCGGTTGGATCGTGCCCCGCACCGGAGTGAAGCCCCAGCCGGTCACCGGGTCTCCATCGAGCTGAATGTCGTTGGTGCACACCCCGGCCACGGCCCCGACTCCCGAAACCCGCGCGAGACCGAAGGCGTTGTGGCCGCAGCCGTTGTTGCCAGGGGTGGGATTGAAGTTCGTGTCGCGAGCCTGAAAGTCCCAGGTGGAGCCAAAGAGCCGCGGGGTCGCGACGAGGTGATCGAGACTCGACGCGAACACCAGAACGGCGACGACGCCGAGAACACCGAACACGGCACCGAAGTACGCAGAACGGACGGGCACCGCGGCCCGGCCGCGCCCGGGTTCCAAGGCCATCCGCAGACCGCTTGTCGCGGTGGGCGCCATGCCGGCCCGGGCGGCGCGCTCGACGACCTTCGAGGGACGCCGCCGCACCCCCGACGTCGTGTCGAGTGCCGCCGTCCGGGTGTTGCGGACCGCGGCGATGAGCGCGATCACCACGACGACGGTCGCGACCGCGAGGACACCCAGCACCAGCACGACCCAGTCGACGTGGAAGCCGGGGTCCGGGTCGGCACGGCGGGCGACACCGACGGGAAACAGCGGCGACGCGGCGACAGCCCCGAGCACGGCGAGGAGCCCACCACCCACGGCGATGAGCAGCGTTTGTGGCGCGCTCATCAACACGCGCTGGGGACGAGTCACGCCCAGCGACCGCAACGTCTCCTGATCGACCGGCATCGCCGAGATCTCACGGGTCAGGACGATCCCGATCGCGACGGCGCCCGCGAGGGCCGCCACTCCGGCGAAGATCCACAACGCCAACGTCAGGACGTCGATCGCGCTCTTCGCACCTCCGGATTGTTCCGCGGGACCCTGTGAGCTCAACCCACCCGAGTTGGCGAAGATCGGCCGAGCTGCCGCGATCACTCCCGGGACATCCGATGCACCGTGGCTCGTCCGGATCTCGACCGCCACGCCGAAGTTCCCGATCTGGTCGAAGTACAAACGGTTGAACGCAGGCGTGAGGACGACGATCCCTCCGCCAGCATCGGCATCACCCAAGTCGCCGGGCCGCCGCACGATCCCCACGATTCGCACCCGTACCCGCGGACCCGCCGGCGCCGGCGGCGGGCCACCCGCTCCTCCGCCCGCCGATGCCCCCGCGAACTGGGCCGGCGTGTACGACAAGAAATCGATGTGCCCACCAACCCCGCGATGCAACTGCGACGCAAGCACCTCTCCGATCGTCACCTCATCCGCGGCTGCCGGATTGGCGTTGCGCCCCACGATCAACCGGGACCGGTCCACGACGCTGCCCATCGCGTCGTCAGTTGCAGCCGCGGGCGACAACCCGGCGGGGGCGTGCACGGGCTTGAGCGCGTAGAAACGCACGACCGCGACTGCCGCCACACCGTGGACACGACGCAACTCGTTCAGCTGCGCGGGCGTCGGCGAATAGCCGAATGCGAGGTTGAATGACACATCACCCGAGCGGCTCGCGGCGTTGAACCTCGCGAGTGAAGTCGCGCTCCGGCGAGCCCCAGCCGCCGAAGCGAGCACCACCGCCGCGACCACCCCCACCAACACCACCAGCGCCAGCACGCGGCGCCAACGCCGCCGGACATCACACCCCGCCAGCATCCCAACTGCGCCCACGTCAACTACCCCCCGGCAGTGCCGCGCCGCGCCGCAACGTGTCGAAACGCCCGAACGCCAACCGAACGACTTCGACGGTCACACCTCCCATTCGACGCCAACCCGCGGCTCGCCACAAGGAGGACAGAACCCCCTCTCCGGGGGTGGTACCCCCCGTATTCGAGGTCCGATCGTTCCGGTACCTTGGCGTGGTTGCTCGAACCGACGCTCAGCAGCGTCACGCGGGCGCCGGAGGAGCGGCATGGCCAAGCTGATCTACGTGGTGAATGTGTCCCTTGACGGCTACATCGAGGACGCGCACGGCAGGTTCGCATGGACCGAGCCCAGCGACGAGGTCTTCACCTTCATCACTGACCTTGTGCGCCCCGTCGGTACCTACCTCTACGGACGGCGCATCTACGAGACGATGGCCGTCTGGGAGACCGACCCTGCCCTGGCGGCCCAGTCGGAGCTCACGGCCGACTTCGCGAACGTCTGGCAGACAGCCGACAAGATCGTCTACTCCACGACGTTGGACGCCGTCTCGACCGCCGACACGCGGCTCGAGCGCCGCTTCGACCCCGATGCGGTCCGCGAGATGAAGGCGTCCGCGGCGAGCGATTTGACCGTCAGCGGGGCGACCCTCGCGGCGCACGCGTTCAACGCCGGGCTGGTCGATGAGTGCCACCTCCTCGTGTATCCGGTGCTCCTCGGTGAAGGCAAGCCCGCATTCACCAGCGACGCCCGCGGCCAGTTGGAACTGCTGCAGGAGCACCGGTTCGGCAACGGTGTCGTGTACCTCCGCTACCGCACCCAGCGCTGAACGGCCGAGCCCCGACGAAGGAGGTTTCGCGTGTCCTACGAGAGCACCGCCAACCCGATCAAGGTCGGCTACCTCATGGACTTCGTCCTGCCGACGGAGTACCCGCAGGACCGGCGCCTCGACCTCACCCAGTCGCTCGATCTCATCTTCGAACGCGGCTACCGCGAGGGCGTGATCGACCGTCCCATCGAGGTCGTCTCTCGCGAGGTGGAAGGGCTGCCGAAGGGATCGGCCAAGGCGGTCATCGACGCGTACGGCGAACTCGTCGACGAGGGCTGCCTCGCCGTGTTCGGCCCGTTCATCACCGACAACTGCGAACCGACACGGGTGGAGATCGAACGTCGGTTCGAAGTGCCGGCGATCAGCGTCACCGGATCCGAGGCGTGGCTCGGACCGTGGACGTTCTCACTGCCGATGGGGTCCCTCCACGACGAGCCGGTCTTCTGGGCGGAGCAGATGGTCAACGCCGGATACGAGACGGTCGGCGCGCTCGTCGAGAACTCGCAGATCGGGCACACCTACATCACCAACTTCCGCGCGACCTGCGAACGGGCGGGAATCCGGATCATCTCGGAGCAGACGATCCCCCAGACCGCGCAGGACATCACCGCCGCGGTGACGAACCTGCACGAGGCCCAACCCGACGCCATCGTGCATTGCGGCTTCGGCTTCGGGATGGCGATGACCAACATGATCCTCACGTCGCTCGAGTGGGACCCGCCGCGATTCATGAGCACCGCGTTCGAGAACGCGTGGCTCAACGAGCTCCTGTGGCAGGCCATGTTGGGATGGACCGGCGTCGACCAGTACGACGAAGCGAACCCGGTCGGTCAACAGCTCCTCGACGAGTTCAACGACGCCTACGGGCGTCGCCCCGAGTACTGCGTCCCGGTCGTCAACTTCGACATCGCGAACGTGCTCCTGCGAGCGTTCGCCGACGCGCGTCCGCTCACGCCGGACGGTGTTCGCGTCGCCCTCGAGCGCGTGAAGATGATCCCCGCCGCGTCGGGATCACCGGGCACCTACCTCTCGTTCGGGAATTGGCTGCACCGCGGCTGGGTCGGCTCCGGCTACCTCGTCGCGCGCCAACTCGATCCCGACGGCGTCCACTCCCATCTCGTCGCCCGCTTCGGCGGACATTGGCGGTAACGGAACCGCAACCGGTCATGGCCCTTGCACGGTGGCTGAACGCGACCGACCAAAGGAGCAACTGTGGAGAAGGAAACGTCCGGAGACGTGAAGCGCGTCGTCGTGTGGTCCACGGGCGGGATCGGATCGCTGTCGATCGTCGCCGCCAACGAACGTCCCGACCTCGAGCTCGTGGGCGTCTGGGTTCACTCCCGAGACAAGGTCGGGAGGGACGCAGGCGAGCTCGCCAATGGCGTTGCGATCGGGGTCAAGGCAACGAATGACGTCGATGCGCTGCTCGCCTTGGAGCCGGACTGCGTGATCTACGCCGCGAGCGGGCCGGAGCGAGACGCAGGTGCCGTACCCGACTACGAGCGCCTGCTCGCGGCTGGCATCAACGTGGTCACCACGACGTCGACCACGCTCATCAACCCGCTGGCCTACGTACCAGAGCACCGCGAGCGACTGGAAGCAGCAGCTCGCGCCGGCGGCGCCTCGATCTACGCCTCCGGTATCGAGCCCGGATTCCTCTGCGACCAACTGCCGATCATCTTCTCGACCGCCTCGCGCTCGATCAGCAAGGTCCACTGTTACGAGATCGCGCTCTATGACGACTACGGCGTCAGGGAGATCATGATCGACGCGCTCGGATTCGGTCAGCCACTGGACTTCGAGCCCTGGATCATGCTGCCGGGCGCGATCGCCGGTGAGTTCGAAGGCCAGGTCCGCTACATCGCCGACGGTCTCGGTGTCGAGGTCGAGGAAGTCCTGGAGACCTACGACCGGCGGCCGACCGAGCAACCGATCGAGACCGCGTTCGGGATCGTCGAGCCCGGAACCTGCGGTGCGATCCGTTTCCAAGCCATCGGTGTCGTCGACGGGCGCGAGGCGATCGTCATCGATCACATCACTCGCCTCGCCCGTCACGTGGGCACCGACTGGCCCATCGGGGAGGCCGACCTCTCGTACCGGATCATGCTGGAGGGCAAGCCGGACATCGACTGTTGGGTGACGCCGAC
This sequence comes from uncultured Actinomycetes bacterium, assembly GCA_963726965.1. Classification (GTDB taxonomy): domain Bacteria; phylum Actinomycetota; class Acidimicrobiia; order IMCC26256; family DASPTH01; genus DASUAS01. The sequence continues at coordinate 310,998 of CAVSEI010000011.1, forward strand.
GTTGAAGGATCCGGCAGAGGCGGGCATCGCGCACATGGGCAGTGGCGCCGGCGCGATGCTCGCCACCGCGATGCGCGTGGTGAACGCCGTGCCGTACGTCGTCGATGCGGAACCGGGGCTGCTGCGCTCCCTGGAGATGCCGCTGACGATCCCTCGGAACGCCTTCCGCGTCTGACGCGATTCAGCGACTGAGCACGTAGACGCTGGTGAGCAGTTGGCTCCACTCACGATCCCGATACGGGTCCGATGGCTCCTCGACTTCGTGCCCACGCCGGGCGAGATCGCCGCGCAGCATGTCCACGATCGTCGCGAGGTCGAGATCGTCCTCGTGATCGTCGTAGACCCGAGCTTCACGCTCGTCGCGGAACGTCAATGCTTTCCAGAGGATCGAAACCCGGACGTCTTCGCCCGGCACGGGCTGCGGCCGTCCGTCGCGGTTCGTGATCTCCCAGTCACCTCGATCGGTGCATCTGATCGTCGAGTGCTGCGTCACCCGCACGCGCGCCGAGAACGACTGGGGATCACCGATCCTCCCGACCCGGTGCGGCATCAGATCGTTGTCACCGACGAGGGCGAGGTTCCCGAACGGGCCCCGTCGGCTCTCCGACGGGTGCTCGACGCCGCGAGGCCAGTATTCGTATTCGCCGTCGTCGCGGTCGTAGAACCAGGTGATCGCACCCGCGACACGCACTGACCATCGCTGGAACAGGCCGGACGCGCCCATGACCACCAGCAGCCACACCGGGACTTCGCTGCGTTTCAGTCCCCGAAACGTCGGCGTATCGACGTGGGGCGGCCCGGAAGCCGTCGGCCCATTGATGTTCGTGATGATCGTCGCCGGTCGCACGACCGCCGCGCCGAACAGCCGTTGAGCGGCCGCAATGAACGGCTCATGGTGGAGCAACGACATCGTCTCGTCGTCGACGGCCTGCCCATCGAGCGCCCAATTCGATCGGAACCAGGGCGAGACATCCTTGCCCATCATCTCGCCGTAACCGGCCAACGCGGCCATCAACGGATAGGGCGAGTGCGTCTGGATCATCCGCCAGACTGCGTCGCGGTCCTCGAACGCCGGCGACACCACGATCGGTGCTGCGATCATTCCCACACCGGCACTCTCGCAAGAAGCGTCGGCCGCGTCAACGAACAGGATGGGAATGCAGCGCATCGGCACGTTCGGGAGTCGACACGGATCGACGAGGCGTCGATCCAAGGTCGCGGCGGTGGCAGTGGCCGGAGTCTCGCTGTTCTCCTTGCTCGGGATCCGGGGCGCCGGCCACGAGGCCGCGGCCGCAGTCGGGCAGGCCGCCACCGACACCGGGTTCACGAGCCCATTTTCGGGAACGCCGCGGTACACGCACTTGGCACCGACCGAGATCACGAACCCGCGGCAACTCAACGCGCCGATCGGGCAACGAGCGGCGGATGAGCTCGCCAGGCAGTTGGGGCTGCGCAAGGCCGACGCCTTCACTCCGGCGCAGTACCGCCGGTTCGTGACCGGCAGGGGAGTCGGTGGCGATCCGGCGTCTGCGAAGTTGGTCGACGCGAGCGCGAGAATCCTCACCAACACGGTGGGCCGCCCGCTGTTTTCGAACGTCAACGGTCACATCACGCCGACGGTCTTGGCCAGCTACGGGCTGTTCGTGAACACGAACGGTCTCCTGGAGAGCCCGGCCAACGCAGACGCCCCGACTCGACAGGTCAACGCGGTGATCGCGCCGGGCGGCTACCTGGGCACGTGGTGCAGGGCGAACGGCGCGACGGCATCCCTCGTGCGGCTCTACAAGTCGGCGTACACGTTGGAAGTCGTCTACGGCAATGCGGCACAACAGCAATCGGGTGCTGCGCAGTTGGCCACGAACACCAAGGGAGGTGTTCGCGCGGTGGTCGGAATGTCGATGGCACCCGCGCTCTGGTTGGTCAACTTCGCCCTGCTCTACACCTTGAACCCGGCGGTGGCGGCAGCGATGCCGGCCTCCTGGGCCCCAATTCCTCCGGCGGTCGCCGATGCGATCGCGGCGAGCCCGACGGGCCAGGTGCCCTTCAGCGACTCTGCGTCGTTCTTCGCCGCTCCTTCGCGAGAATCCATCAAAGACAGTTGATGTATCTGCCTCCCGTCGCGTAGGGTGGCAGCCGGTGACATCCACGCCGAGCGAGGGCAATGCTCCAAGATCGCCGTCGCTGCGCACGGTCGCGGCACAGTGGGGACGCATCGGCTGCACCGGCTTCGGCGGCCCCCCGGCGCACATCGCCCTCCTCCGCGAGCTGTGTGTCGCGCGCACGCAATGGATCGGCGACCACCAATTCGAGGACGCGATCGCAGCCTGCAACCTGCTCCCGGGGCCCGCGTCGACCCAGCTCGCGATCTTCTGCGCGTGGCAGGTGGCAGGACCACTCGGTGCCGTCGTGGGTGGGCTCGCGTTCATCGTCCCCGGGCTGACACTGATCCTGGCACTCTCGGTCCTGTTCCTCGCAGCGTCGCCGCCGATCTGGGTGCTCGGCGCGGGTGCCGGCGCCGGAGCCGCCGTCGCCGCGGTGGCGGTGCGAGCGGGGTACGACCTCGTCGGGCCGATTCGCCGACGGACCTCGTCCCGTTGGCGTTGGATCGCCTACGCCCTTCTCGGTGGTGTTTCGGCGGCGACGGTCGGGCCGTGGATCGTGATCGTGCTCCTCATGTGTGGTGTCGCCGAGGTCATCGTCGAGCGCGGAGGTACTGCCCTTCAGGCGTCGTCGTGGCCGATCGTCGGCGTCGCCACTGCCGCGGCGGCAACCGGGGGACTCCTGGCGCTCGCGTGGGTCGCGTTGAAGGTCGGTGCACTGTCGTACGGAGGTGGATTCGTCATCATCCCGCTCATGCAGGCGGACGCGGTCCACCACTACCACTGGATGACCAACGCGGCAATTCCTCGATGCCGTCGCCCTCGGTCAGGTCACGCCCGGCCCGGTCGTCCAGACCGTCGCAGTCGTCGGCTTCGCCGCAGCCGGCATCGGGGGAGGACTGCTCGCGGCCACGATCGCATTTCTCCCCTCCTTCGCGTTCGTGCTTCTCGGAGCAGCACACTTCGACCGCTTGCGCCGCGACGTCCGAGCACGGGCCTTTCTCAACGGTGCCGGACCGGCCGCGGTCGGAGCGATCATCGGCGTCGCCGTACCACTGGCCCTCGCCCTGCAGCACCCATGGCAATACGGCGTCCTCGCGGCCGCCGGCGTCGCGCTCTTTCCACTCAAACGCGCAGTCGTCACGACGCTCCTCGCCGCAGGACTGATCGGCATCATCGCCGGCCAGGTCGGCCTACCAGTCCGGTGACGGAGGGATCACCGCGTACGGTAGGGGGTATGACGCCGGAGGAGATCGCCGACCTCGTGCACCTGCGCCGGGCGCGCGACCTCATCGACCGTGAGTACGCGCAGCCGCTCGATGTCCCGGCCATGGCGCGCGCCGCGCTCATGTCGCCCGCGCACTTCTCGCGCAAGTTCCGTGCGGCGTACGGCGAGACGCCGTACTCCTATCTCATGACGCGACGCATCGAACGCGCGAAGGCGCTGCTGCGTCAGGGGATGTCGGTCACCGACACCTGCGTCGCCGTCGGTTGCACGTCGCTCGGCTCGTTCAGTTCGCGCTTCACCGAGATCGTCGGCGAGACGCCGTCGCAGTACCGGCGCGCGACCACCGCGACCTCGAGGTCGTTCCGTCGTGCGTGAGCATGGTCGCGACGCGACCGCGGCGCACCCCGGTCACGGTCTGAACCGGCCGATACCGAGCAGGATCGGAGAAGCACGCGACGGGTCGGTGCTCCTACGGTCGTCGCATGACAGTCACCGTTTCCTCCATGTTCATCCCCGTCCACGACCCCGACGACGCGCTCGGCTTCTACCGCGACGCGCTCGGCCTCGAGGTCCGCAACGACGTCGCCGTCCGACGGCTTCCGCTGGGTCACCGTCGGCGCCCCGGGGCAGGACGTCGACATCGTCCTGTTCCAGCCGCACGGCGGTCGTTCGCAGGCCGAGGGCGACGCCCTCCTGTCGCTCGTGACCCAGGGGTCGCTGCAGGCTGCGATCTTCCGCTCCGACGACCTCGACACCACGTTCGAGAAGGTCCGGGCGTCGGGCGCCGAGGTGCTCCAGGAGCCGTCGTCCCAGCCGTGGGGCGCGCGCGACTGCGCGTTCCGCGACCCGTCGGGCAACCTCGTCCGCATCGCGCAGGCTTGATGGCGACCAAGAAGGCCACGCAGTCACCTGCGCAGCACGTTGCCGACAGCCACGATCTGATCCGCGTGCACGGCGCGCGGGTGAACAACCTCAAGGACGTCAGCGTCGAGATCCCGAAGCGCCGGCTGACGGTGTTCACCGGCGTCTCCGGCTCGGGCAAGAGCTCGCTGGTGTTCGGCACGATCGCCGCGGAGTCGCAGCGGCTGATCAACGAGACGTACAGCGCCTTCGTGCAGGGCTTCATGCCGACGCTGGCGCGGCCCGACGTCGACGTGCTCGAAGGGCTGACGACCGCGATCATCGTCGACCAGGAGCGGATGGGTGCCGACGCCCGCTCCACGGTCGGCACCGCCACCGACGCCAACGCGATGCTGCGCATCCTCTTCAGCCGGCTCGGGAAGCCGCACATCGGCTCGCCCCAGGCGTTCTCCTTCAACGTCGCGTCGATCAGTGGCGCCGGCGCGGTCACGCTCGAGCGCGGCGGCCGCACGACGAAGGAGAAGCGGAGCTTCAGCATCCTCGGCGGCATGTGCCCGCGCTGCGAAGGCCGGGGCTCGGTCACCGACTTCGACCTCATCGCAGCTGTACGACGACACCAAGTCGCTCAACGAGGGCGCGCTCACGATCCCCGGCTACAGCATGGACGGCTGGTACGGCCGCATCTTCAGCGGCTGCGGCTACTTCGATCCGGACAAGCCGATCAAGAAGTTCACCAAGAAGGAGCTCGACGACCTCCTCTACAAGGAGCCGACCAAGATCAAGGTCGACGGCATCAACCTGACGTACGAGGGCCTGATCCCGAAGATCCAGAAGTCGATGCTGTCCAAGGACGTCGACTCGCTGCAGCCGCACATCCGCGCGTTCGTCGAACGAGCGGTGACGTTCACGACCTGCCCGGACTGCGGCGGCACCCGGCTCAGCGAGGCGGCGCGTTCGTCGAAGATCAAGAAGATCAACATCGCCGACGCCTGCGCGATGCAGATCAGCGACCTGGCCGAGTGGGTGCGCGGCGCTCGACGAGCCGTCGGTCGCACCGCTGCTCGACGCGCTGGGGGAGACGCTCGACTCGTTCGTGGAGATCGGGCTCGGGCTACCTCAGGCTCGACCGGCCGTCGGGCACGCTGTCGGGCGGCGAGGCGCAGCGCGTCAAGATGATCCGCCAGCTCGGCTCGTCGCTCACCGACGTCACCTACGTCTTCGACGAGCCCACCATCGGCCTGCACCCGCACGACATCCAGCGGATGAACGACCTGCTGCTGCAGCTGCGCGACAAGGGCAACACCGTGCTGGTCGTGGAGCACAAGCCGGAGACGATCGCGATCGCCGACCACGTCGTCGACCTCGGCCCGGGCGCCGGCACCGAGGGCGGCGAGGTGGTGTTCGAGGGCACCGTCGAGGGGCTGCGGGCGAGCAGCACGATCACCGGGCGCCACCTCGACGACCGCGCGTCGCTGAAGCCGTCGGTGCGGACGCCGTCGGGAGCACTCGAGGTGCGCGGCGCCAGCACCCACAACCTGCAGGACGTCGACGTCGACATCCCGCTCGGCGTGCTCGTGGTGGTGACCGGCGTGGCCGGGTCGGGCAAGAGCTCGCTGATCCACGGCTCGGTGTCGGGGCGCGACGGAGTGGTGTCGGTCGACCAGACCGCGATCCGCGGCTCGCGGCGGAGCAACCCCGCGACGTACACCGGGCTGCTCGACCCGATCCGCAAGGCGTTCGCGAAGGCCAACGGCGTGAAGCCGGCGCTGTTCAGCGCCAACTCCGAAGGCGCCTGCCCCAACTGCAACGGCGCCGGCGTCATCTACACCGACCTCGCGATGATGGCCGGCGTCGCCACCATCTGCGAGGAGTGCGAGGGGAAGCGGTACCAGGCATCGGTGCTGGAGTACCAGCTCGGTGGCCGCGACATCAGCGAAGTGCTCGCGATGTCGGTGACCGAAGCCGAGGAATTCTTCGCCGCCGGCGAGGCGAGCACACCGGCCGCGCACACGGTGCTCGAGCGGCTCGCCGACGTCGGGCTCGGCTATCTCCACCTCGGCCAGCCGCTCCCGACGCTGTCCGGCGGCGAGCGGCAGCGACTGAAGCTCGCCACGCATCTGGCCGAGCAGGGTGGCGTCTACGTCCTCGACGAGCCGACCACCGGTCTCCACCTCGCCGACGTCGAGCAGCTGCTCGGCCTGCTCGACCGGCTCGTCGACTCCGGGCAAGTCGGTCATCGTCATCGAGCACCACCAGGCGATCATGGCGCACGCCGACTGGATCATCGACCTCGGCCCCGGCGCCGGTCACGACGGCGGCCGGATCGTCTTCGAGGGCACGCCCGCCGACCTCGTCGCCGCCCGCGCCACCCTCACCGGCGAGCACCTCGCGGCCTACGTCGGCACCTGAGCAGGCGTCGCGCTGGTCCTGCTTGACCGCCTCGTCCAAGATGGTGACAGGAGGACGAGATGGCCGAGCACCTCGAGACCGTGCCGCCCGATCCCGATGCGGGCGTGTACGAGACCAGGCGTCAGCGCCACGTCACCCTCGGGGAGGCAGTGCTCGCGCGAGCAGCGGGATCGCATCGACGGTTCGGTGGATGCGTTGCGTCGGGAACGAGTCCGGGCGCTTCGAGCATTGCTCACGCACGCGACCGAGCATTCGCCCTGGCACCGCGAGCGCTTGGCCGGCCTCGACCTCGAAAACGTGTCCGATGCCGACGTCGAGACGTTGCCGACGATGACCAAGTCGGATCTCATGGACAACTTCGATGACATCGTCACGGATCGACGCGTCACCCGCGAGCTGTGCGATCGTCACCTCGCGAACCTCACGGACGACACGTATCTCCTCGGCGAGTACCACGTCGTCGCATCGGGAGGCTCGAGCGGTCAGCGCGGTGTGTTCGTGTACGGGTGGGAGGCGTGGGCGACGCTGTGGGCGTCGATCGTCCGGTTCCAGCACCGCGAATGGGCCGCCGACCCGACCCTTGCCGGCGTTCCTCGGGTGACCGCCGTCGTCGCGGCTTCGAATCCGACCCACATCTCGGCCGCGATCGGCCGGACGTTCTCGACCCCACGCGACCCCCGGCACCTGTTCCCCGTCAATCAACCGCTCGAACGGATCGTCGCCGGGCTCAACGCGCTCGTGCCCACCATCCTCATGGGCTACAGCTCGTTCCTGGCTCACCTCGCGCTCGAAGCTCGTGCCGGGCGCTTGCGAATCGCGCCGCGCCGAGTCATCGCCATCTCCGAGCCGCTGCTCCCCGAGATCCGAGCCGCGCTCGACGAAGCGTGGGGAGTGCCGATCGCCAACGGCTACGGAATGTCCGAGGGCGCGTTCACGGGATGCTGTGGCCAGAGCATCCACCTTCCCGATGACCTCTGCCTGCTCGAACCGGTCGACAGCGCCGGCAGACCCGTCAGCGCGGGCACGCCGGCCGCACGGGTTCTCCTCACCAACCTGTACAACCCGGTGTCGCCACTCATTCGCTACGAGGTGACGGACGAACTCACCGTGCTCGAGCGACCGTGCGTGTGCGGCTCACCGCTCCGCCGGATCGCCGACCCACAAGGACGCCTCGACGACACCTTCACCTACGCCGAGGGAATCACCATCCATCCGTACGTCTTCCGTTCACTCCTCGGCGAACGCCGAGAGATCGTCGAGTACCAGGTACGCCAGACCGCACACGGAGCCGCCATCGAGATCGTGTCGCAGCTTCCACTCGATACGCTGCCGCTCGCGCGTGAACTCGAAGCGGCCCTCGCGGCGCTCGGTCTTCTGCAACCCGAGGTCACCGTCACAGACGCCACCGCGCTCGATCGTCAGCCGTCCGGCAAGTTGCAGCGCTTCGTGCCGATCGGGGTCGAGACGCGGCTCGACGTTCCCGGCCGGCGAGCAGCAGTGAATGGTCGCCCGGCACCTGTGAGATGATCGCAGGCGGCTGCCGAAAGGAGACCAGGATGGACCCCGAGCAATCGCTGATCGCCGATCCGTCCAACGCCGGCATGGTCGGAGCGTGGGACGGCAACGAAGGTGCGTTCTGGACCGCCCAGGCCCAGCGCTTCGACGAAACCCTCGCCCACTCTCACGGCCCGTTCCTTGCGGCCGCGGCGATTCGGGAACGCGACCGTGTGCTCGACGTCGGCTGCGGCGCCGGACAAGCCACTCGCGACGCGGCGCGGATCGCCGTCGACGGCTCCGCGCTCGGTGTGGATCTCTCGTCGCAGATGCTCGCGCTCGCTCGAGCAGACCGCAGCCGCCGAAGGTCTCGACAACGTCGAGTTCCGACACGCCGACGCGGAGATCGAGCCGTTCGAGAGCGCCGAGTTCGATGTCGTGATCTCGCGGATGGGATCGATGTTCTTCGGCGATCCGGTCGCGGCATTTGCCAATCTCCATCGCGCGTTGCGGCCCGAAGGTCGACTCACGCTCCTCACCTGGCAGAGCGTCAGCGACAACGAGTGGCTCACCGAGTTCCGCGCCGCGTTGGCCGTCGGTCGCGATCTGCCCGCACCGCCCACCGACGCGCCGAGCCCGTTCACGCTGGCGGACCCGGATCGGGTGCGCGCCGTCCTGGCCGCCGCCGGCTTCGCCGACGTCGCGCTCCAGAGCCTGCACGAACCGATGAGCTTCGGACCCGACCCCGACGACGCGTTCGAGTTCGTCAGCGGGCTGACCGGCTGGATGCTCAACGGTCTCGACGACGCCGAGCGGGACGCTGCGCTCGCGGCCCTGCGGACGACGATTGCCGAGCACGCCGGCGACCACGGGGTCACCTACCAATCGGCCACGTGGATCGTCCAGGCGCGCAAGCCCTGACCACCTTTGAAGGCGCGTCGCGCCGGGGTGATCGTACCGATCGGTCCAATAGAATCGGCGTGTGGACTTCTCGCTGACCGAAGCGGAGCGCGACCTGGTCGGCCTCTGCCGCGAGTTCGCGCAGAAGGAGATCGCGGTGCGCGCGCCGCTGGCGTGGGAGGAGGCACGGTGCCCGACCGACCTGCTGCGCGAGATGGGCGAGTTGGGTCTGCTCGGCATGCTCATCCCCGAGGAGTGGGGTGGCATCGGCATGTCCACCGTCGGATTCGTCGCCGCGATGGAGCAGATCGGCCTGGCCGACCAGTCGGTGGCTGCGGCCTGGCAGGCGCACGTGACGATCGGCTCGTTGCCCCTCCACCTCTTCGGCAACGACGAACAGCGGGAGCGCTGGCTGCGTCCCCTGGCCGAAGGGCGCGCCCTCGGCGCGTTCGGCCTCACCGAGCCGGATGCCGGTTCCGATGCGCGTGGGATCTCCACCCGCGCGGAACGGCGCGATGACGGCTGGCTGATCAACGGCCGCAAGACCTTCATCTCCAACGCCGGTACGGACATGTCGTTCGGGGTGACGCTGCTGGCTCGTTCGGAAACCGCCGACGGCGACGGTTCGACCTACGCGACCTTCGTGGTGGAGAAGGACACGCCCGGCTTCACGATGGGGCCGAAGATGCGCGGCATCGGCTGGAAGGGTCTCGACACGCGCGAGCTGTACTTCGACGACGTCTGGGTACCCGACGATCACCTCGTCGGTGATCCCGCGCTCGGTCTCGGCCAGTTCCTGGGCACGCTCGAGGTCGGGCGGATCTCGATCGCGGCGTTGTCACTCAGCCTGACGCAGGCGGTGCTCGACATGGCGACGAGCTACGCCAAGGAGCGCGTGCAGTTCGGGCAGCCGATCTCGAAATTCCAGGCCGTGCAGTTCAAGCTCGCCGACATCGCCACCGAGTTGGAGGCGGCGCGCTGGCTCACGTACCGCGCCGCGTACCTGCGCGACACCGGGCAGCCCTTCCTCAAGGAGGCGTCGATGGCGAAGCTGAAGGCCAGCCGCCTCGCGGTCTCGGCTGCGTCAGAGGCCGTGCAGATCCACGGCGGGATCGGCTACATGCTCGACAGCCCGGTCGCACGGTTCTATTGCGACGCGAAGGTGCTCGAGATCGGGGAAGGCACCAACGAGATCCAGCACGTGGTGATCGCGCGCACGTTGGGTTGTTGAGCGCCGCAGCTCACGCCGCCGCGAGTTTGCGGATGGCGTCAGCGATGTCGTCGCGATCGGGGAGCCACGCGCGTTCGAGGTCGGGAGCGTAGGGAGGCGGAGTTGCCGCCGCGCCGATCCGTTCGATGGGCGCGTCGAGGCTCCAGAAGCCCTCGTGGGCAACCGTGGCCGCGATCTCGGCGCCGATGCCGAACGGCACGACGGCCTCGTGCGCGATCAGGATGCGGCTCGTCTTCTCCACCGACGCGAGGATCGGCGCCATGTCGAGGGGGGCGACCGTCCGCAGGTCGATCACCTCGACCGAGATCCCTTCGTCCGCCAGCTGCTCGGCGGCGGCCAGCGCCTCGTGGACCATCCGTGAGACCGACACGACGGTGACGTCGGTGCCGGTCCGCACGACGGCGGACCGGCCGATCGGCACGATGTGGTCGGCCGGCGGCTGGGGTCCCTTCATGCCGTAGAGCAACCGGTTCTCGATGAAGACCACCGGGTTCGGGTCCTGGATCGCGGCGCGTAGCAGTCCGTAGGTGTCGGCCGGCGTCGATGGCATCACCACGGTGAGGCCGGGGATGTGCGCGAGCAGTGCTTCGAGGCTCTGCGAGTGCTGGCTGCCGGAGGAGCGCCCGGCGCCGAATTGCGTGCGCACCGTCAGTGCCATCTGCGCGGCCCCGCCGGTCATGAACGGGAGCTTGGCGGCCTGGTTGAGGAGCTGGTCGAGGCACACACCGACGAAGTCGAGGTACATCAGCTCGACGACGGGGTGCATGCCGGCCATCGCCGCGCCGACACCCAGGCCCATGATCGCGGTCTCGGAGATGGGGGTGTCGCGGACGCGGTCGCCGAAGCGGTCGTGGAGTCCGCGGGTGAGGCCGAAGACGTTGCCGCCGGCCGCGACATCGATGCCGGCGACGAACACGCGGTCGTCGGCCGCGAGCTCGGCGTCGAGCGCGGCGTTGATCGCGTCCATCGTGCGGAAGACCGGCGCGTCGTCCGCGAGGGTGGGGGGTTCGGCGACTTCGGGGCGGGGACGGACCACGAAGTGCGTCAGGGTGTCGGCCGGTGGACTCGAGAATGCTCGAGCGGCGACGACCGCGGCGTCGAGCTCGTCTGCGACCGATGCCTCGAGCTCGCGGATTGTGTCGTCATCGATGCCCGCGGCTCGCAACTGTCGCGCGTGCACGAGCAGCGGATCGCGTGTCTCCCAGTCGCGGACCTCGTCGGCTGACCGGTAACGCTGTGGGTCACCTTCGTAGTGACCGTGCCATCGGTAGGTGGCGGCCTCGACGATGACCGGTCCGCGTCCGGCGCGAACGCTGACCACCACGTCATGCATCGCGGACGCGGTCGCGACGACGTCATTGCCGTCGACCGCGACGTAGTCGACGCCGTATCCCGCGGCGCGTTGTTCGAGCGACGCCGCGTGTTGGGTCGACGCGGGGGAGAACTCGGCGTATCCGTTGTTCTCGCAGAAGAAGACCACCGGCAGCCGCCAGACCGCGGCGAGGTTCATCGCTTCGTGGAACGCACCCTGGGCGACCGCGCCGTCGCCGAAGAACGCGACGGCGACGCTGCCGTCGGCGCGGAGCTGCGCCGCGGTCGCGGCGCCCACGGCAATCGGCAACCCGGCGGCCACGATCCCGTTTGCGCCGAAGATTCCGAGGTCGGGGTCGGCGATGTGCATCGAGCCGCCGCGGCCTCGGTTGGTGCCCTGCTCCTTCGCCATCAACTCGGCGAACATCTCGAGGGGCGCCAGGCCCTTGGCCAGGCAGTGGCCGTGACCGCGATGGGTGGAGGTGATCACGTCGGCCGGACCGAGCGGCCAGCACGCGCCGACGGCGGTCGCCTCCTGGCCGATGGAGAGGTGCACGAAGCCCGGCACCTCGCCGTCGCGGTAGAGGGCCGACACGCGTTCCTCGAAGCCGCGGATCAACAACATTCGCCGCTGCAACTCGAGCAGGTCGGCGTTCGAGAACGCGGACGCGGACGATCGGCCGAGGTCCATACAGGGTGTATTGTACTGGTCGGTACAAAGTGCGGAAGGGGCCATGGCCGATCAGATCGAGATCCCTGAGTCCTTCCCGGGTTGGGGTGACATCACCGGGAAGCGGGTGGTGATCACCGGTGCCGGCCGGGGTCTCGGTCGGTTGCTCGCACACGCGTTCTCGGCGTGCGGCGCGCCGGTGGCGCTCGTGGCGCGCACCGAGACCGACCTCAAGGCGGTCGCCGAGGATCTGCCGGGCGAGGCGCTCGTGTTCTGTGGCGACGTCACCGACGCCGAGTTCAACGAGGAGGTCGCCGACGCCACCATGGCTGCGTGGGGTGGCCTCGACGTCTGGATCTGCAACGCCGGGATCTCGCCCATCGTCGCCGGACCGCTCGACACCGAGCCGTCGGTCTGGCGCGCGATTCTCGACGTGAACCTCACCGGGGCGTTCCTCGGTGCCCGCGCCGCCGCCCGGGTGATGGGGCCGGGCGGGCGTCTGATCTTCACCGGCTCGGTGCTCGGCGAGCGGCCGCGCCGGGGTCTCACCGCCTACAGCGCGTCGAAAGCCGGGCTCGTCGGCATGGCGAAGGGGTTGGCGCTCGATCTCGCGCCGTCCGGCATCACGGTCAACGTCGTCGCTCCGGGGTGGTTCGATTCACCGATGGCCGAGAGTTGGAAGAACAACCCAGACCTCTCGGCCGGGATACTCGGGCACACCGCGCAAGGGCGTTGGGGCGATGCCACCGACCTCGCCGGCGCGTACCAGTTCCTGGCGTCGGACGCGTCGGCGTTCGTCACCGGCACCGTGCTCAACGTCGACGGCGGGTACCTGCTGATATGAGGGTCGTCGCGATCCACGGGGGCGGGGGGAACGCTCGGCGCTGAGCTCTCGCGCGAGTTCACCGGTGAACCCGACACGCAGGTGGTGCTGAGTGACGTGAGCGCGTCGTCGCTCGAGTCGACGCTGGCCGAACTCGGGGAGCGCGTGGACACCGTCGAGACGGTGTTGGCCGACGTGAGCGACGTTGCGCAGGTCGAAGCCGTCGTCGCGCGAGCGGTGGACCGGTTCGGCCGACTCGACGTGCTGATCAGCAACGCGGGGGTGCTCTCACCGAACGGGCGCATTCACAATCTGACGACCGAAGATTGGGAGCGCGCGTTCAACATCAACGTCATGGGTGCCGTCAACGGCATCCGTGCCGCGGTGCCGGTCATGCGCGCGCAGCGCTCGGGATCGATCGTGCTGACCGCGTCCGTCTCCGGCCTCACCGCGTGGTCGCACGCGGCGCCGTATTGCGCGACGAAGGCCGCGGTCATCCAACTCGCCAAGGTCGCGGCAGTTGAATATGCGCGCGACGGGATTCGCGTCAACTGCGTGTGCCCCGGCACCTTCCTCTCGGGGATCCACGCCGGTCTTCCCGCGGAGGCGATCGAGACGATCGCGGCGAAGCATCCGCTCGGGCTGGGAGCGGCCGCCGATCTGGTGGGCGCCTACTCGTACCTCGCCAGCGACGCGTCGCGCTGGACGACCGGGTCGGCGATCGTGGTCGACGGCGGGTACTCCGCACCGTGAACCCCGACATGAGCTGGCTCAGCGTGCTCGAGCACCACGCCCGTCGCACGCCGGACCAGCGCCTTGCGGTCTTCGAGGACGACACCGTGACCTATCAGGGGATGGTGGAGTGGGCGGCGGCGCTCGCGGGTGGGTTCCAGGCGCGCGGAGTCGGTGTCGGCGACGTCGTCGGATTGCTGTCGTACAACAACATCGAGTTCCTGGCGACGATCTTCGCCGCCAACCATCTCGGTGCCGTGGCGATGCCGATCAACTGGCGGCTGGCGGCGCCGGAGCTGCGGTTCATCCTCGAGCATTCAGAGGCGTGCGCGCTCGTGTGCGACGGGCCACTCGTCGAGCTCGCGAACGAAGCGACCGACGACCTCGACGCCGATCTCGTCCGCGTGTGCATCGCCTCCGACGACGTCGCCGGCTGGGAGCGGTTCGCCGATCTCGCGGTCGAGACCGATCCACCCGCGCGTGCAGGTCGCGGGTGACGACCTCCATCGACTGATGTACACGTCGGGGACCACCGGGCGTCCGAAAGGCGTGATGCTCACCCACGCCAACCTGGCGTGGAAGAACTACGCGCACATCACCGAGTTCGGGTTCACCGGTGACGACATCGGGTTGGCGTGTGGGCCGCTGTATCACGTCGGGGCGCTGGATCTCGTCACCACCACGATGATCGCGGTGGGCGCGACGACGATCATCCACCGCGTCTTCGACGCCGAGCGCGTCGTCGACGAGATCGAGCGATCACGCGTGACGAGCGTGTGGGCCGCGCCCGCCATGGTGCGAGCGATCCTCGACGTTCCGGGGATCGAGCAGCGTGACCTCTCGTCCGTGCGCGTGATCATCGCCGGTGGTGAGAAGATGCCGATTCCGTACATCGAACGGTTGCGCACGACGTTCCCGTCCGCATGGTTCGCCGACGCGTACGGCTTGACCGAGACGGTGTCAGGCGACACTTTCCTCGACCGGGAGAGCACGCGGTCGAAACTGGGAAGTGTCGGCCGGCCGTGTCTGTACCTCGAACTCGACCTCTGGGACGAGCACGGCGTGTCGGTGCCCACCGGTGAGCGTGGTGAAGTCGTCCTCCGCGGCCCGAAGGTGTTCAAGGGCTACTGGCGGGATCCCGACGCGACCCGCGCGGCGTTCGCCGGTGGTTGGTTCCACACCGGCGACATCGGCGTGAAGGACCACGACGGCTACCTCTCCATCGTCGATCGGCTCAAGGACATGATCGTGTCCGGCGGCGAGAACATCGCCAGCTCCGAGGTCGAGCGTGTGCTCTACGAGCACGAGTCCGTGGTCGAAGCAGCGGTCGTCGGGCGTCCTGACGACCGTTGGGGCGAGGTCCCGGTTGCGTACGTCGTGATCAGCGCGGACACGACCGCGACCCCGGACGAACTCATCGAGCACT
Organism: uncultured Actinomycetes bacterium; assembly: GCA_963726965.1. GTDB lineage: Bacteria > Actinomycetota > Acidimicrobiia > IMCC26256 > DASPTH01 > DASUAS01. The sequence continues at coordinate 326,182 of CAVSEI010000011.1, forward strand.
GCCGCGCGCAGCTCGCGAAGTTCAAGGTTCCGAGGGACGTCGTGCTGATCGACGAGCTCCCGCGGAATCCGTCGGGCAAAGTGCTCAAGCGCGAGCTCAGGACCCGAGGTGAGCAGTGAACCCGGCCGACCAGTCCATCAGATCGGCCGGGACGGAGTAACCGGTCTCGTCGTTGATCTCCGCCCAGTGTTCCGCGATGTCCTCCACCGTCGGCACGGACGTTGCCTGAACGTATCCCGCGGTGGTGGCGATGAAGAAGCGCGCGAAGCGCCCCGCGCCCGCGGCATAGATCTCGCCACTGACCGGGCAGTCCTCGTGGGCGAGGAACGCGGCCATCGGTGCGACGAGATCCGGCGCCATCGGGTCATCCTCTGCGACCTCGTCGGTGGGCCCGCCCGCCATCCGCGTCATCGCCGCGGGTGCGATGAGGTTGACCTTGATCCCGTGCGCGGCGCCGGCCACCGTGAGGCTGCGCGTCATCCCGATGACCCCCGCCTTGGCCGTGGCGTACGAGAGGTTGGCGGGCAGTCCGAACATCCCCGACGATGTCGTCATCACGATGCGGCCGTACCCCTGGTCGACCATGTGGGGCCACGCGGCGCGGGTCGTGTTGAACGACCCGAAGACGTGGACCGCCAGGTGTTGCTCGAGGTTCGCGGCGTCGACGTCCGGGAGACCCGCCCACCGGATGATCCCGGCATTGTTGATCACGATGTCGACGCGGCCGTACTGCTCCACCGCGGCGTCGACCACCGCCTGGGCACCGTCGGTCGTCGCGACGTCATGGTGGTCGGCGAGCGCGGTGCCGCCCGCGGCGGCGATCTCGGCCACGACCGTCGATGCCGGTCCGGCGTCGACGCCGACGCCCTCCATCGACCCGCCGAGGTCGTTGACGACCACGTGCGCACCTCGTTCAGCGAGCAGGCGGGCGTACGCCCGGCCGATGCCCCGCCCCGCGCCGGTGACGATGGCGACCCGCCCCTCGAACCTGTATCCGCTCATGGCGCCTCCGCCGAGTCGCACGTGTACCGACCAGTCACCCTACATTTGGGTGCGTGTCCGCCGTTCTCTACTCGTCCTCCGACCGGATCGGTGTCATCACCCTGAACCGTCCCGAGGCGCGCAACGCGGTGAATCGCGAGATGGCGCTCGCGCTCGAGGCCGCGGTCGACCGGCTGGAGGACGATCCCGAGGTGTGGGTCGGCGTCCTGGCGGCGGAGACCGCGGACCAGGCGCGACCCGTCTTCTGCGCGGGCGCCGACCTCAAGGTCGTGCGGGAGACGGGTTCCGCCGAGTCGCTCTTCACCGAGCGGGGCGGGTTCGGCGGGTTCGTGTACCGAGAGCGCATCAAGCCCATCGTGGTCGCGGTCGACGGTCTCGCGACCGCCGGTGGTCTGGAGATCGTCCTCGCCGCCGACGTCGTGGTGGCGACGACACGCTCGTCGTTCGGACTCGCGGAAGTCCGGCGCAACCTGATCGCGTCGTCGGGGGGCCTGTTCCGCCTCCCGCGCGCCATCGGTCGTGCCGCGGCGATGGACGCCATCCTCACGGGTGAGCCGATCGACGCTCGCCGCGCGTTCGACCTCGGACTCATCAGCCGGTTGGTCGAACCGGGCGCCGCGTCGGACGAAGCGCTCCGCGTCGCGCAGCAGATCGTGGCGGCGGCCCCGCTTGCCGTCCGCGCCAGCCGACGCGTCGTCCTCATGAGCGCATCCGAGGACGACGACACGCTCAAGCAGGTCTCGAGCGATCTCTTCGAAGCGCTGCTCGAGTCGCAGGACGCGAGCGAAGGGCTCGCGGCCTTCGCCGAGAAGCGTTCACCACAGTGGAAAGGTCGATGATGCTGACGACGCCGAACGACGACCCGCAGCGCAGCGCGAAATGGAAGGCTCGTCGCGACACGATCGTCGACACGTCGGCGCAGGTCTTCGCGCGACAGGGGTACCACGCGACGGGAATCGCCGAGCTGTGCACGGTGAACGGGTTCGGCAAGGGCGCGTTCTACTACTACATCGGCTCGAAGGAGGAGCTCCTCGCCGCGATCCACGATCGCGTCATGGACGAAGTGATGCTCGGTGCCGACCGCGTCGCGAAGAAAGGCGGGTCACCGTCGGAGCAGCTCGCGATGCACGGCGAGGAGCTGCTCGACGTCATCCACCGGTATCCAGACCACGTCTGGGTCTTCCTCCACGAGTTCCCCGCGCTCACGGCCGATCGCGCCGAGCAGTTCCGCACGCGCCGCCGTGAGTACGAGCGGCGGATCGAGGCCGTGCTGCAGTCAGGCATCGAGGCCGGAGAGTTCCGCGCGGTCGACGTCTGGCTCACCGCACGCGCGTGGCTCGGCATGCACAACTACACCTATCTGTGGCTCCGGGCGGGTGGGCGAGTGTCAGCGCGCGACGCCGCGAAGCCCTTCGCCGACATCTTTCTCCGCGGGATCGGGAGCTAGACGGGCGCGCTCACGGGCGCAGCGAAGCCCAGGAGCCCACCGAGGGTGCCGCCGATCATGGCCGCCTTCTCGTCGGCGGGAACCCCCTGGAACAGGCGGTCCATGAGCTCCCGGCTGCCTCGGAACGTTCCCTCCGCGTGCGGGTAGTCGTTCCCCCACACGATGCTCGACACGCCGGTGATGTGCCGGCACGCGACCGCGACCGGGTCGTCCTGGAACGAGACGTGGAACTGGCGCGCGACGTATTCGCTCGGCGCGAGCGGGTAGGGCCACTTGTCGTTCAGACGGAAGAGCTGCGCGACGTTGGGCTGGTCGGTGGGCGGCCTGGTGTCGTCCCAGATGCCGAGCCACCAGTCGGGGTCCTGGCCGATGCCGGTGACCCAGCTCTTGTCCATGGCGCCCACCAACGACCCCAGCCAGTGCGCGTTGAACTCGATCAACGAGAAGTGGAGTGACGGGTAGCGCTCGGCGACACCACCGCCGATCAGCTCGCAGATCAGCTGCGACGGCACGATCGGGCTGTACACGGCCTGGGTGATCATCCGCTTCGACGCCGACTTCTCGGTCATCGGCTGGTTCACCTGCTTCGCCTGCTCCATCACGACCCGCAACGTCGTCGACGCCGGATCGTTCACCTTCACGCCGCCGGTCTGCGTGTGGAAGAACGGCTGCACACCGTTCGTCACCGCGGCCGCCCAGACCGGGTCGAGATCACGTGAGTAGTACGGGATCGGCGGGGTCGCGGGGAGCAGGATGGCACGGAACCCCGCGGACGGCGACGCGCTCGATCTCGGCGACCGCGTCGTCGATGTCGGTGATCGGGATCGGCGCCGTGGGCGCGATGCGGTCGAAGTACGGCGCGAACCGCTCGATGATGTAGTCGTTGTACACGCGAGCGTGCGCCATCGACAGCTCGTGGTCGTCGGAGTAGAGCCCGAACAGCGAGAGGTTGGGGTGCATCACCGCGGCGTCGACCCCATCGAACGCGAGGTCTTCGATGATCATCTCGGGGTCACCCTCGGGGGTACGCCCGCCGGTCTGGCGGTAGCGCGAGATCGTCCAGCCCTCGAACCCCGGCGTGTGGAGACGACGGAAGACGCGCGCACCGTTCTCGACGAGCGGTTCGATCTCGAAGTCCTCTTCCCAGACCGCGCGGTCGCGCAGGTGCTTCGGGAGTCGCGTCTTGAACAGATCGGTCGGCTCGAGGATGTGGCCATCCGCCGAGACGACCAGGCCCTTCGGTGCTGTCATCGGTGACTCCCTGCGCGAGCGGTCTCAGGCCCGGCTAGTGTACCGATCGGTACAGGATCAGGCAACCGGCAACCAAGGGGGAAGCGGTGACGAAACGCTGGACGCAGCGGCCCGAGGGCTCCACCTGGGGCGACTTCGGCGACGACGACGAGCTCGGGCGGGTCAACCTGCTCACCCCCGAGAAGGTCCTCGAAGGTGTGCGCGAGGTCGAGCACGGCATCACGTTCTGCCTGAGCCTGCCGCTCGACTATCCGGGTGGTACCGCGCTCAACCAGCGCCGCTACCCGCCACGCCTCGCGCCCACCGAGGACATGCAGGGAAACCCTGAGGTCTTCTACAACGTCCCCATGCGCGAGATGCGCGAGGGGGACGACAGCTTCTACGACGTGTGGGCCGACGATCAGGTGACCCTCTGGTTGCAGTACTCGACGCAGTGGGACGCGCTCGCGCACGTGGGCGCGGAGTTCGACGCCGACGGCGACGGCGTCGCCGAGTCCGTCTACTACAACGGCTACCGCGCGGGCGTCGACCTCGTCGGTCCCCACCCCGATGCCCGAGGCGACGGCGCCGGACACGCGTGCTTCGCGCACCACCTCGGCCTCGAGCACATGGCGTTCCACGGTGTGCAGGGCCGGGGCGTGCTCGTCGACCTCGTGCACCACCTCGGCCACGACGCCCAGGCCGTGAAGCTCGAAACGCTCCGGGAGATCATGTCCGCCGACGACGTGGTGGTCGAGCCCGGCGACATGCTCCTGCTCCACACCGGCTTCGCGACCAAGGTCCTCGAGTGGAACAAGGAGCCGGACCCGGTGCAGATCCACCGCATGTGCAGCGCGCTCGATCCGCGCGACGAGTCGCTGCTGGAGTGGATCGCGGAGTCGCGGATCTCGGCCCTGGTGGCCGACAACTACGCCGTCGAGGCGATGCTCGGTGGCGGGCCGTTGGTCGACGGCAAGCGCACGCTGCTCCCGATCCACAACCTGTGCCTCTTCAAGCTCGGCGTGCCGCTCGGCGAGATGTGGTACCTCCACGAACTCGCGTCGTGGCTGCGCGAGCACGGGCGGAGCCGGTTCCTCCTCACTGCGCCCCCGCTCCGCCTCCCGGGGATCGTGGGCTCGCCGCTCACCCCGATCGCGACCGTCTGAATCCGTCGCCCCGCCCCCCCAAGAACCCCCCAAAAGGTGGCGATTTGTTTCAGATCCGAGCCGTCTCGCTACCTTTTGCGGGAGGTGTCGGTGGGCGCGTCGGGCGCGGCGGTCATCTCGAACGCGCGGTAGTCGTTCGCCACGACGTCGGCGCTGATCTCGAAGAGCTTCAGGCGACCGCCCGTGTTCAGCAGGTAGCGCCGCGGCTTGCCCGGGATGTTCGAACCGACGTACTGGCCGATCGTCCCGAACGTGGTGGCCGCCGCGCCCTTGTCGACCATCCGGGTCCATCGTTCCTCGGCCGCTTCGGTCACCTCGATGACGTCGAAGCCGTGTCCGGTCGCGTAGACGAGCGTGTCGGTGACGATGTCGACGAGGTCGCCGTTGTACCGCGGGTTGTTGCCGGCCGCGGCGTGGGGTCCACCGGGAAAGAAGAAGTTCGGAAACCCGCGCGTCTGCAGTCCGAGGAAGGTCGAAGGGCCGTCCGCCCAGTGATCGGTGAGCGCGAGCCCGTCGCGACCCCGGATCCCCATGCGATTGAGCGCGCCGGTGCCGAAGTCGAAGCCGGTCGCCCACACGATGATGTCGAAGTCGCGCCCGCCGTCGGTCGTCTCGATCCCGGTCTCGGTCACCCTCACGATGGGCGTCTCCCGGAGATCGACGAGCGACACCTTCGGGTCGTTGAACGCCTCGAAGTATCCGCTGACGAACGGAGGTCGTTTCGCGCCGAATCGATGATCCTTGGGGATGAGTCGCTCGGCCGTCGCGGGGTCGTGCACGATGCCGCGGATCTTCTCCGCGATGAACTCGCACCATTCGTCGTTCGCCGCCTCGTTGAACAGCAGATCGGCGTAGTTGCTCGTGAGCTTCATGAAGCCCGGGCTGTTCCACAGCGTCTCGAAGCGCGCGCGCCGGTCCGCCTCGGAGTCGTCGAATGCCGAGCGCGTGTTCACCGGGTGGGCGAAGCCGCTGAGCGACGTGTTCAGCGTCTCGCGCAACGCCTCGAATCCGGCCCTGAGCTCGGCCTGCTCCTCCGGCGTGATCGGGCGGTTGTTGAGCGGTGTGCACCAGTTGGCGGTGCGCTGGTACACGGTGACGCACTCGACGTCGTCGAGGATCGTGGGGACGACCTGCACGCCGCTCGACGAGGTGCCGATGACCGCGACGCGCTTCCCGGTGAAGTCGAGCGGTTCCGCGGGCCAGCGTGCGGTGTGGTGCTGCTCGCCGCGAAAGTCCTCGCGCCCCGGCACGTCGGGGATGTACGGCACCGACAGCACACCGGTCGCGGCGACGAGGAACCTCGTGCGGATCTGGTTGCCGTCGCCGGCAGTCACCACCCAGGTGGCCGACGACTCGTCCCACGTCGCCGACGTGACGGGAGCATCGAAGCGCATGTGTCGTCGGAGGTCGAAGCGGTCCACCACGTGGTTGAGGTAGCGCTCGGTCTCCGATTGCGCGGCGAAGTGCTCCTGCCACTCCCAGTCGTCGAACAGCTCCTTCGAGAAGAGATAGCCGTAGGTGTAGCTCTCGGAGTCGAACCGTGCGCCGGGGTAGCGGTTCCAGAACCACGTGCCTCCCACGCCTCCGCCCGCCTCGAGCAGCAGCACGGAGAACCCGGCCTCACGCGCGGTACAGCTGGTAGATGCCGGTGATGCCGGCGCCGACGATGAGGACGTCGACGTCTGGTGCCATGGTGTTCACGCCCCCGAGATTTCTGTACCGACCGGTTAGTCTGAGGAATCGCGACCAAGCTACTCCGAGGGGGAGGGCACGCGGCATGGCGATCGTGGACCAGAAGTGGTCGGCACTCCCGGTGCCGCACGCGATGGAGCTCCGGGACCGGGTGCCCAAGGAGCGCTACTTCGATCCCGAGTTCTACGCGAGGGAAGTCGAGCAGCTGTGGCCCCGGGTCTGGCAGATGGCGTGCCGGCTCGAGGAGATTCCCGAACCGCGTGCGACTTCGTCGAATACGAGTTCCTCGATCAGTCGGTCGTCGTGCTGCGCACCGACGACCTGGGGGTCACGGCGTTCCAGAACGCGTGCCGCCACCGAGGCGTGAAGGTCGTCCAGGGAAGCGGGACGTGCCAGCGCGGTTTCACGTGCCCGTTCCACGGGTGGTGCTACGGCCCGGACGGCACGAACACCGCAGTCACGCGGAGGAAGACGTTCGCGGAGCACAACCTGCAGCCCGAAGATCTGAACCTCACCCCGGTGCGCTGCGAGGTCTGGGGCGGGTGCGCGTGGATCAACCTCGACGACGACGCGCCGCCGGTCCGCGAGTGCATGCAGCCGGCCGCCGGCATCCTCGACGACTGGAAGGTGGAGTCACTGCGTACGGAGGCGTGGTACGCGTGCCGCCTCCCCGTGAACTGGAAGCTTGCGGTCGAGGCGTTCGTCGAGGCGTACCACGTGGTGCAGGCGCATCCGCAGCTCGTCATCCCGACGCGGTACGGCATGCGCGAGGGCGCGCCGTTCGACGCCCAGGCATTCATCGATTCCGACATCGAGTACCTGCGCGCGATGTGCGACGGGATGGATGGCATGGTGCACGCGAACGACGTACGCATCGCGGAGAGTCTGCGCAACATGGAGCTGCCGGCCGACCCGAAGTTGGCGGTGGCCACGTGGAACCGCACGCTCAACGATGCGGTCGTCGCCTGGCACCGCGCGAACGGCAGTGACGTCCCCGACCTGAACGCGCTCACGGAGCAGGGCATCAACCAAGAGTTCTTCCAGTGCTTCCCGCACTACTTCGTGCTGCCGATGTACAGCAGCGCGTCGTCGTACCGGTTCCGCCCGCTCGGACCGGAGGAAACGTTGATGGAGCTCTGGTCGCTCGGGCGGGTCCCCGAGGGTCACGAGCCGGTGAAGCCCACCGCGCCCGAGGTGTGGGAATGCGACGACCCGCGCTGGCCCGCGATCCCCGCCCAGGACTTCTCGAATCTGCCCCGGCAACAGAAGGGCCTCCACGCGAAGGGGTTCCACTACATGCGGTTGTCCAGCGGGCTCGAGGGACACATTTCCAACTTCCAACGGACCATCGACGGCTTCCTCGCCGGCGTCCCTTCCGATCGACTGGTCGCTGCGGTGCAGGAGGTCAACGTGTATCCCTTCGACCGTCCCGCCGTCGACATCAACTTCTGATGAGCACGAACCCGACCTACGCGGACGTCGTCGAGGGGGTCCGCGCCACGCTCGCGGCGTACACCCAGGCGCTGGACGACGGCCGGACCGACGACATCGTCGCCACGTTCTGTCCCGACGGCGCCTGCGCGATCCCGGGGCTCGGTACCCACGAGGGCCACGACGCCATCCGCGCCGCGTTCGCGCAGTACCAGCCGGTGAAGCCGCAGCGCCACCTCGTGCTCAACACGCTCGTCACCGAGTGGAACGACCACGAGGCAACCGCGATCAGCGACGTGGTGTTCATCCTGCAGGGCGACTCGGGCTGGAAGATCCAGCTCGTCGGGCGGTACCACGACACCCTCCACGACGACGACGGCACCTGGCGATTCCATCATCGGGCGGCCGAATTCGTGACGTAGCGCCTCACGGTTTCTGCGCCAGTACGAACTGCTGGTCGCTTCTCGTGCGGTAGATGCCGCGTCGGTCACGACACGGTTGGAGTGCTTCGAGCACCTCACGCTCGAGTTCCGACGGGTCGCTGGTCCGCAGCGCAGGGACCGCGGGACCGATGCTCGAGATCGCCCGCCACGCGATCTCGGCGTCGGGCCACTCGATCATCGACGTCCGTCCGCCTCGTTCCAACACGGTGAAGCCGCTCGACGCCAGCATCGCTTCGGCGACGCCCGGCGTGCTGATGTCGTTCAGTTGGCGCATCGATCCGCGGTGTTCCTCAGGGGCGTGGACGGCGAAGATTCGGAAGAAGTTCCTGATGTCGAGCGGCGGTCCGGTGCCCCAGAAGCTGATGCCGAGCAGGCCACCGGGGCGCAGCACCCGGAACGCCTCGTCGAGCGCGGCCTCGCAGCCACCCCAGATGCCGTTCACCGACATCGCCGCGTCGAACGATGCGTCGGCCCACGGCAGCGCGTACATCGAGCCGAGCCGGAGATCGGCCGTCGGCGTGCGCTCCTGCGCGACGGCGATGAGATCGGCGGCGGCGTCGATGCCGGCGACGGTGGCGCCCGCCGCGTCGGCGATGCGCACCGCGAGCCCGGAACCGCAGGCGATGTCGAGCAGGGTGGTCCCCGGCCCCACGCCGAGTCCGCTCAGGAGGGCGAAGACCACGTCGATGGCGTAGTGCTCGTAGAGACACGACCAGTCGTTGGCGCGGCTGCCCCAGGCCTCGCCGGCCTTCCTCCAATCGTGACCGGCGGGCGCAGATCGCGCGCTCGTGCTGTTCGATCGCCATGGCCGGATCTTGGCGCGACCGCGAGGCGGAGTCCTGACGATCAGGTGGCGATCTCCTGTTCGAGCTTCGTCAGGAGAACGCCAGGTCAGCTTCATGACTCGTGCGCGACGGGATGCCGCAGAGTGCTCCTGAGCGACGGCGCCCAGGCCGACGCACGAACCAGGAGATCCGACATGACCCAGACCGACGCACCCACCGTCGACAACGGAGTGAACATCGAAGCGCTGCACGGTGCCCGTCAGGCGCTGACCGACGCACCGGAAGCGGCGAAGTTCCAGTGGCGGGCCTCGTGCGAGTGGGTCAACGGCACGAACAGCCGCTCCACGATCACCGACTTCTCCGGCCTCGGACAGGAACACGCGCACCGGCAGGCGTACTCGATCGAGGCTGACCACCCGCAGGTGTTCGCCTCCGAGGACAACGGCGCGACCCCGCCCGAGATCGTCCTCGCCGCGTTGGCATCGTGCCTCACCGCAGGGGTCGCGACGGTCGCGACGAACCGCGGCGTGCAGCTCCGTTCGGTGACCGCGACCGTCGAAGCCGACATGGACCTGCAGGGCATCCTCGGCATCGACGGCGACGTCCGCAACGGCTTCGAGTCGATCAACGTCACCTACGACATCGATGCCGACGCGTCCCGTGCCGACCTCGAGGCGATCGTGGCGCAGTCGCAGAAGCGTTCGGCCGTCTTCGACGTCGTGACCAACCCGACGACCGTGCGCGTCGCTCTGGCCTGGCCGGGGCCATGCACGTCCCGGTCGTGATCGTGGGCGCCGGCCCCGGAGGTCTGGCGATGAGCCATCACCTCACCGGGGCCGGCGTCGATCACGTGGTGCTCGAGCGCGGTGAGGTGGCGAACTCGTGGCGTCACGAACGCTGGGACTCGCTCCGGCTGCTCACCCCGAACTGGATGACGGTGCTCCCCGGCTACCGGTACCAGGGCGATGACCCCGACGGGTTCATGACCGCGGCGGACACGGTGGAGTTCCTCGACGGGTACCGCCGGCAGTTCGATCCTCCGGTGCGGAGCGGGGTCACGGTCGAGTCGGTCCGTCGTAGCGCCGACGGGTTCGAGGTGCACGCCGATCACGGGCACTGGAGCTGCGATGCCGTGGTCGCGGCCACCGGCGGTTCGAGCGATCCCCGGGTTCCTGCCCTCGCCGCGGAGATGCCACGTCATCTCCACCAGCTCACCGCGCTGGCGTACCGGCAACCGGCGCAGCTCGCGGGCGACGGCCGCGTGCTGGTGGTCGGCGCGTCAGCGTCCGGCGTGCAGATCGCCGACGAACTTCGACGGGCCGGGCGCGAGGTCACCCTCGCGGTCGGCGAGCACATCCGGTTGCCCCGTTCCTACCGTGGGCGCGACATCTACTGGTGGCTGGACCGCATCGGCCAGCTCGACGAGCGCTACGACGAGGTGGACGACATCGAGCGCGCCCGCCGGCACGCGTCGGTGCAACTCGTCGGCAGCGACGATCGTCGGGACCTCGATGTCAGCGTGCTCCGCGATGAGGGCGTGCAGGTCGTGGGTCGGCTCATGGCCATCCGGGGCACCACCGGGCAGTGCTCGGGGGCGCTCGCCAACCTGGCGACCAACGCCGATCTCAAGCAGGCACGGCTGTTGCGCCGGATCGACGAGTTCGTGCAGGAGCACGGGATGGCGGGCGAGGTCGGTCCGGAGACCGACGCGGAGCCCACCCGCATCGGGAACCCGCCCACCGAGTTGGACCTGCGCGGGTGTTCCACGGTGATCTGGGCGACCGGGTACCGACCGACGTTCTCGTGGCTGCCCGCGGAGGCGCTCGATCGTCGTGGTCGTGTCATCCACGACGGTGGCGTCGCCGCCCTTCCGGGTCTCTATGTCCTCGGGCTGCCGTTCCTCCGCCGCCGGCGCTCGAACCTCATCGCCGGGGTCGGGGCCGATGCCGCGGATCTGTCCGTCCGGCTGCGGGCCCACCTGGATCAGCGGGCCCGGCGCCGGGTCATCGCGGTGGTGAGCGCTCGGCGCGTGCGGAGCACGATGTCCTCGACCGGACAGATGGCGCCGGCCGATCGGAGCTCGGCCGCCCGTGCTTCCCCGAGCTCCCCGATCAACGCGTCGCGGGTCGCGTACGCGACGTCGTGCAGGATCGAGCTCATCGGCGCGACGCCGAGCTTTGCGTAGGTCTCGATCGTCCCCACGAGCTCCATGGCGAGCTCGGCGTTTCCGACGCGGTCGAGCGCGATCACGCACCGGGACAGTGTGTGCCACTGCTGCGACCAGTCGCCGGCCCGGTACCAGAGCCCGAGCATGTCGGCCAGCCCGCCGCAGCCTTCGTCCAGCTCACCCCGGGCGACGAGCAACCCGCTGGCTTCCGTGTGTGCGAACGCGCTCATCCAGCGATTTCCCGTGCTCCGGGCGATGCGGTCCGCGGTCACGAAGGCTCCGAGCGCGTCGGTCTCGTTCCGGCTGGCGAAGCCTTCGGCAACGGCAGCGGACGCCAAGTCCGTCGGGCAACGGGTCTGTCGCGCGCGGTCCCGTGCTCGCACGACCAGGTGCTGCGCGTCGTCGTACGCACCCTGGGAGCTGAGCCCGACCGCGCCGAAGTAGCAGGCGTGCACGAGTCGCGAGTCGTTGCCGGACGATTCCGCCAGTTCGATCTGACGCGCGACTTCGACGTTCCCGAGGTCGCTGCGATCGATGATGTAGTTGACGTTGGCGAGGACCCGCTCGGCCAGACCGCTCGGCGCTACTCCAAGGACGTGTTCGAGCCGGCGGGTCTCGTCCGCGAGCGACACCGCGAGGTCGAATTCGCCGCGCACCCACGCGCCGTACGCCCGTATGCCGGTGAGCACGGGTGCCAGCGGATGCTGCAGCGCGCCGGGTGCGCGGCAGGCGGCATCGGCCCATGCGAACACCTCGTAACGCATCGCTCGCATCGCAAACTCACGGATCGACGCGATGAGGCCGAACGCCTGGTCGAGTGCGCCGATCTCGATCGCGAAGCGCTGCGCGGAACGGAGATCCGCGAACGCCGATTCGGCGCGGGCCATCGACCGTGCCTCGTCGGGGCTGCTCAGCTCCGTCCCGATGGTCGCGGCCTCGGTCGCGAAGTGCATCGCGTGGGTCGTGAACAGCTCGACGGCGCGCTCGTCGTCCAGGCGAGCCCGGCCGTAGGCGCGGAGGGTCTCGAGGAGTTCGTAGCGGGTTGCGCCGCCGGCCTGGGGACGCACCGACAACATGGAGCGATCGGTCAGGCGGGTCAGCAGGTCGAGTGCATCACCGCCGGGACACAACGCTTCCGCGGAACCCAGGTCGAAGGATCCCGCGAACACCGAGAGCGCGGTGAACAGCTCCTGCTCGTCAGGTTCCAGCATGTCGTAGGACCAGCTGATGGCGTCGCGCATCGTGCGGTGGCGGGGGTCGCTCCCGCGGCGCATCGCCTTGAGCAGGCCGAATCGTTCGTCGAGTCGCTGGGCGATTTCGGCGACGCCGATCGCGCGCGCCCGTGCGGCGGCGAGCTCGATGGCGAGTGGGATCCCGTCGAGGCGCCGGCAGATCTCGACGATCAGTCGAGCCGTCGCGTCGTCGAAGACGAACGACGGATCGGCCGCGCGCGCCCGCGCCACGAAGAGGGCAACCGCGGGAATGGTCAGTGCCTCGTCGCACGTGATGTCCGCGTGAGGGGCCGCGGTCGACAACGGCTCGACCGACCACACCTGTTCGCCGGCGACCGCCAGCGGCTCCCGGCTCGTCGCGACGATGGACACGTGCGGCGCCTCGCTGAGGATCCGGCTCACGAGCGCGGCCACCGGTTCGACGAGATGTTCGCAGTTGTCGAGCAACAGGAGGCTGTGGCGCGGACGGAGCATCTCGGCGATCGCGTCGTCGATGGAGCTGCTGCGCCGGAGGTTCACGTCGATCGCGGTCGCGAATGCCGCGGACGTGGCCTCGTCGTCGACCACGCTCACCAGCTCCACCACGTGAACGCCGTCCGCGTATCCCGGCGCGGCGGTGCGCGCGAGCTCCAGACCCAACGAGGTCTTGCCCACCCCGCCCGGCCCGACGAGCGTGATGAGACGGTGGGCGGCGAGCGCGTCGACGAGCAGCGCCATGAGCGACTCGCGACCGATCAGCGGCTGGATCGCGGTCTCCAAGCCGGCGATCGTGGGCCGGGCGGAGATCGGGACGGTGCCGGTGGAGGCGACGGTCTCGATCTCGGCGATGAACTCGTACCCCTTGCCGTGCACCGTGCGGATGACGGCTTGCCGGTTGCCATCGTCGGCGACGGCCTGCCGCACCGCCTTGATCCGGGTCGTGAGGGCCGACTCGCTCACGAAGCGATCCCCCCAGATCTCGTCGAGGAGCTCTTCTTTGCGGACGACCGTGCCGCGCCGCTGGACCAGGTAGGCGAGGAGGTCGAAGGCTTGCGGCTCGAGCCGGACTTCGTGACCATCGCGCCGCAGGAGGACGCGGTCCAGATCCAACTCGCAATTCGCGAACCGCAGAATCACATCGACCTCGCCGCTCGGACACGACCATTCTGGCCGCGGCCGGTGGCGGCTACCAGGCCATCGACTGGCCGCCGTTGACCCGGAAGATGTTGCCCGTCGCGAACTTCGCGGCATCGGAGACGAGGTAGTGGATCAGGTACGCCTGGTCGACGGCTTCGCCGACGACGCGCAGCGGCGACTGATCCTTCGACATCTCGATGAAGTCGTCGTACGCCTGCTGGTCGAGTGTCCCGTCGGGTTGGTGGAGACGCCAGGTCGTGAACGGCGTGATGGTCGCTCCAGGCGCGATCGCGTTGACCCGGATGCCGTGTTCACCGGCTTCCAGCGCTGCGGTCATGGACAGCATCGCGACGGCTGCTTTCGTGAACGCATAGACGCCGATGCCGGCGTACGGTTCGTCGATCGCGGCCGACGACACGTTGACGATGGCACCCGACCCGAACTGTTTCATCGCGCGGATCGCGTACTGGGTGCCGTAGAGCACACCCTTGAGGTTGAGATCGATCCCACGGTCGATGGTGTCGTCGTCGAGCTCTTCGATCAAGCCCGGGAACATCGCGCCGGCGATGTTGCACACTGCATCGAGGCGACCGAATTCGGTGATCGCGGTCCCGATGAGCGCCTCGACATCGGCGCGGGCGGTGACGTCGGTGGCCACCGCGACGGCGGTGCCGCCTGCCTGCTGCACCGTGGCGACCGTCTGTTCGACGCCCACCGGGTCGACGTCGCCGCACACGACCATCGCGCCCGCAGCCGCGAGCACCTCGCAGGTTGCGGCGCCGATTCCGCTGCCCGCGCCGGTGACCACGGCCACGCGATCGTCGAGCCGGTACGCATCGAGCGGACTCGCCATGTTGTTCCCCTCAGTGTTCACCTCGCGCATTATGGCTGCGCAGCTCCGGGCGTGACGATTCCGGACTCGTCCTCAGCCACCCGCTCCCGCTCCGACCGTTCACCGACAAGAATCGCGGTCTGGACCGCTACGTCGCGAGGCGCGTCGCTCGCACGAGGAGCACGCGGGGGATCGTTGCCGCTTCCGCGAAGCCCCACGTCTCGGCCAGGAACTGCGCGGGCGGTGCCGGTTCCTCCATGTCGTCGATCAGCAGGCCGGCCGCTCCCATCGCGTGCACGTACCGGCTGAGTGGGCGGTGGATGAACCGGAGCGAGACGCCCGGTGCCACTTCGTCGACCACGGTCGCATCGTTCGAGTACGCGCCGATGCGCCAGTAGTGAGCGCCGGTGGCCCGGTCGTCGATCCAGCCCGCCGCCGGGGCTTGGAGCAGCGGGTGGCAGAGGACCAGGACGAACCGGCCGCCCGGCTCGAGGGCGCGCGCGACCTCGCAGATCGTGGCGTCGAAATCGTCGACGTGTTCGATCGCGAGGCACAACAGCACTGCGTCGAACGCGCCGCTGGGGCAGGGCAGGGCCTCGGCGCGCGCTCGCGCGTAGACCGGGCCGCCGGCACGCTCGCGGGCCACGACGACCTGCGAGGGCGTCGGATCGACACCGACGACCTCGATGCCGAGTGCCGCGAGGTGGCGGGAAACCTGTCCTTCGCCACACCCGATGTCGAGCACCCGTCGGGCGTGCTGGAGATGACGGGCGACCAGCGGCAGGATCTGTTCCTCGTATTCTCGGTCCCGCCCGGAGGTGAACTCGCGTTGCCACCATTCGGCGTGGCGCTCCCAGAGCTCCGCGTTCCGATCGGCGTCCATCGCCCCATTCATATAGGGTCACGCCACAGTTCGCAGACAGGAGAAGGATCATGGACATCGGACCGGTAGAAATCCTGGTGGTGAGTTTCCCCGGGAGTGAGTTCACCGGAGAGATCGCGCCCGTGCTCGCGGACCTGGTGGAGAGCGGTCTGATCCGCGTGATCGACCTCGTCTTCGTCACCAAGACCGCCGACGGCGACGTCGTCGGGGTGGAGCTCTCGGACCTCGACGCGGACACGAGTAGCGCGTACCAGCAGCACGTCGAGGAACCCAGCGGGATGTTGTCGGACGAGGACATCGAGGATCTGGGCGCGGACCTGGCGCCGGGTTCGTCGGCGGCGATCCTGTTGTTCGAGCACGTCTGGGCCACGCGATTCCGCGACGCGGTCGTGAACTCGGGCGGCGAGCTCGTTGCCGCGATCCGGATCCCCAAAGAAGTCGTCGACGAAGTGCTCAGCGGGACCTGACGCACCCTCCAACCTCACCACCATCACTGATCTCACGAGAGGACACCCAGCATGCTTCGACGAGGACGACCGCTTCTGAGGACCGCGGCAGTTGTGGGCACGGCGAGCGTCGTGGCCGGCAGCGTCCAGCACCACCAGCAACAGAAGTACGCGCAACAGGACGCCGCTGCCCAACCGGAGCAGTTCGAGCAGCAGCCGCAGTATGCGCCGGCACCGGCGCCCGTCGAAGCCGAGCCGGACATGTCGGCGGAGCTGACGCAGCTCGCCCAGCTGCACACGCAGGGGATCCTGACCGACGAGGAGTTCGCGGCCAAGAAGGCGCAGATTCTCGGGATCTGAGTCCGTGCTCGGCCGGAAGGACTACACGCAGGCGGAGTACGACGACGCTCGGGGTGCGGTCGCGCAGCAACTCGCGACGTACAAGAAGGTGGCGAAGCTCGTCGGCGCCGACGCGAAGACGCTCAACGCGTTCGAAGCCGTGTACTTCAACAACATGGCGTTGGCCCTCGACCGTCGCTTCGTCCATCGAGTGCGCGCGGTGACCGGCAAGGACGGCACCCCGCTCAACGAGCTCGAACTGATCGCGGAGTCACTGATGAACAACGGCGGTGTCTTCGCAGGGAACACGGTGATCAAGTACGTGCGTGAGGCCTCGGTGGTGAAGCTCGGCGTCGGAGATCCGATCACACTCAGCGCCGCCGACTTCCAGCGCCTCGCCGCCGCATGTTTCGACGAGCTGCACCGGAAGTTTCTCTGACGCGACCCCTGGGTTCAGCGCCGTTCCTGTTTCGGCATCCGCTGGACTTCCGGGACCCGTAGCGATGGCGGTGGTGCGAGCAGCGACGCCGGGCTCTGGTTGGCGGGGCATTCCTGGTCGAGTCGCGTGAGTTGGGCCGTGAGCGGCGGGAGCGGCGGAACCGACGGGTCGCCATGACCGAGATCGAGGGTCGTGGAGAGATCGCCCACGGTCTTGCGTCGCCACACGGTGAGATTCGGGACCTTGGTCCCGAATCGCGTCTCGAGGAACCGGAGCAACGATGTGTGGTCGAACACGTCGGAGTTGATGTGGCCGCCGCGACTGAACGGTGAGATCACCATCGCCGGCACCCGGAACCCGAGGCCGATCGGACCGGCGATCCCGGCGGCGTCGACCGGAAGCGGTCGTCGCAGCTCCTCGCCGGCGGTTCCTTTCGGCGCGGTCGGGGGCGCAACGTGATCGAAGAACCCTCCGTTCTCGTCGTACACGAGGAACACGGCGGTCTTGGCCCAGACCTCGGGGTTGGCGACGAGCGTGGAGAGCACCAGCGAAACGTGCTTCTCTCCGTTGGTCGGCGCGGCGGAAGCGTGCTCACTGTCGACGAGGGGCGGGAGGACCCACGACACCTTCGGAAGCGTTCCCTGGGCCACGTCGCTGACGAACTCGTCGGGCCACACCGGCAGGAACGCGCGCTGGTAGAGCTCGGAGGACGGGTCGCTCACGTACTGCTTGAAGTAGAGCAACGCGTTGAATCCAGTGGCCAGGGCCAGATCGTTCCCGACCGAGGAACCCGGTGCTTGGTAGAACTTCCAGCTCACCTGGTCGGCAAGGAGTCGCTCGAACATCGTCTCCCAGTGAACGCTCCCGATCGCGGCCGCGGCGTTGTGGAAGCCGGGTGTTTCCACCACCGGTCCACCCGCGGTCCCGTCGGGATCGATGGTGGCCGAGAGACCGTAGAGCCGGTTGGGCATCGTCGGCCCGATCACCGAGCAGTGGTACGCATCACAGATGGTGAACGCCTCGGCGAGCGCGTAATAGAAGGGGAGATCCTCGCGCGTGAAGTAGCCCATCACCAACGGGCCTTGCGCGGGCCCGTCGTACGAGCGGCTCGAGTGCACCTCCACGAACTTGTCCATGTGACCGTTCGCCCAACTCTGGTGCTGGGGTGCCCAGTCGTGGATCGGCACGTCGGCGCCTCCCGCACACATCGGTTGGTTGGTCGCGTTGTCGAGATGGAACGGGAGGACCGGACCTTCCCGCGACGCCTGCTTGAACACGCCGGGGCCGCCCCGGTGGTCGTCGAAGCCGCGAACGCCCGGGTACGTGCCGAAGTAGTGGTCGAAGGACCGGTTCTCCTGCATGAGGATCACGACGTGCTCGATCGCGCCGAGGTCGCCACCCGCGGGGCTCACGTCTGCGGCCCGACTCACGAGCTCGTCGAAGAATTGTCGACGCGCCAGCGCGTGGCGAGAGCCGCGCCGGCTCCGGCTGAGAGGAATTCGCGTCTCGAAAGATCCATCGGCGTTACACGGACCTCACTGGCGCAGGAGCGAAAGCAGCCGCAGGATCTCGAGGTAGAGCCACACCAGCGTCACCATGATGCCGAACGCGCCGTACCACTCCATGAACTTCGGCGCGCCCTGGATCGACGATTGACGGATGAACTCGTAGTCGAGGAAGAGGTTCAAGGAGGCCACGCAACAGACCACGATGCTGAAGACGATCCCGAACGCGCTCGGCTGATTCCAGAACACGACGTCGACGCCGAACAGCGAGAGGAGTGCGCCGAAGAGGTAGAGCAGGAAGATCCCGAACGTTGCACCGATCACCATCATCTGGAACTTGCGGGTGACCTTCACCACGCCGAAGACGTACAGGAGGAGGGTGGCGAAGAACACGCCGACCGTGGCGAGGATCGCCTGGAACACGATGCCGTCCCAGCGCACCTCGAACGCCTTCGAGATCACTCCGAGGAAGACGCCTTCGAGCAGCGCGTAGAGCGGGCCCGCGAACGGGGAGAGCTTGGGCCGGAAGATGCACACGATGGCGAGCCCGAACGCCGCGAACATGCAGATCCAGGCCCACCCCGGGATCTGCACCTGCTCGGTCAGCTGGCTGGTGGTCGACACCGTGGTCTGTGACCACCCGATCACGCCCCCGGCGAGCACGAGCAGGAAGAGCGCGAAGGTCTTGGCGAACGTCCCGTTCGCGGTCATCGCCGCGCCACGGGACGCGCGTGGTGGCTGCGCTGCGCCCTGGCCGTCGGCTGCGGTCGCGGTCGCGGTCGCCGTCGCGCTCTCGGGCGCGGCCCAACCGGCGGCGCCCTCTTCTTCGCGTACGTGCTCGAATCGCTTCTCGGTCAGCGCCGGGTTTGCCATCGTGTCCTCTCGATCTTGCCGTCGACGCGGCCCAGGCTATGAGGCCGACGGGCCGAAGCCGACCCCGAGACCATGGATCGCCGCGGTGACCCCGCCGTCGACCCGGAGATCGCAGCCGGTGACGAACGCCGCCGCCGGGCTGGCCAGCCAGGCGACCGCGGCGGCGATGTCCTCCGCGGTGCCGATGCGAGGGACCGCCGACATGTCGAGTTGCGCCTGCATCTGGTCGCGCGCACCCTGCTCGAGCTCCTGACGTCCCATCGGGGTCGAGATGATGCCGGGGCTGATGCTCACGACCCGGCCGCCGCGGGTGCCCCACGCCGCCGCCGCCTGTTCGACCCGGAGCTGATTGACGCGCTTGGCGAGGCAGTACGTGGTCCCGAAGTCGAGGTTGTCGATCGGTCCGAGCGTGTCGAGCAGCTCGTCGGTCGGTGCCGTCGCCAGCGCGTACTCCCGCGCCGGATCGAGCCCGGCCATGTAGCCCGCCATGCTCGCGATGCAGACCGCGACGCTGCCGTCGCTCACGAGGGCGAGGAATGCGTCGAGCACGTAGTCGGTGCCCAGCATGTCGACTTCGAGGACCCGCTGGGACGTCGCCTGGGTGGGGGACAGGCCGGCGGTGTGGACGAGGGTGCGGAGCGGGCCGAGCGCGCCGGCGGCCGCGGCCAGACCGATGACGGAGGCGCGGTCCGACACGTCGACCACGTGGGGGACCACCGCGAAGCCGTCGGCGATGAGCGCTTCGGACTCGCGGGCGAGCTTCTCGCCGTTGAAGTCGGCGATGACGAGCTGCCGCCCCGGCCCGAGGCGGCGTGCACACGCCAACCCCATCCCCCCGATTCCCGTGACGACGACGACCTCGGCCATGCGTTCCCCGATCCCAGTGGTGCAGCTGCTGGACGTGACGTTACGGGAACTCGCGGGGTCGCCGCGGCGTAGGTTTCCCGACATGGAAACCAGAAGAGTGGTGCAGTGGACCACCGGCAACGTCGGGCGGCGGTCGGTCGTGGCGATCCTCGCCAATCCGGCGCTCGAGCTCGTCGGTTGCCATGCCTGGTCGGCGGACAAGGTCGGTCGTGACGTCGGAGACCTCTGCGGGACGTCGCCAACGGGCGTGGTCGCGACCGACGACGTCGCCGCGCTGCTCGCGGTGGCGCCGGACTGCGTCGTCTACAACCCGAAGTGGCCCGACGTCGACGAGATGGTCCGCATCCTCGAAGCAGGGATCAACATCGTCACCACCGCGGCATTCATCACCGGCCATGCCCTCGGTCCCGACCGTGCACGAATCGTCGACGCCTGCACGCGGGGGCAGAGCTCGATCTTCGGCTCGGGGATGAACCCCGGGCTCGCGAACCTGCTCGGACTGGTGTCGGCAGGGTTGTGCGACCGCGTCGACTCCATCTCGGTGCTCGAGTCGGTCGATTCGACCGGATACGACTCGCCCGAGACCGAGCTGCTGGTCGGCTTCGCCCGTCCGATCGACGATCCTGACCTCCTCGCGATGACCGCGCACGGGACGGCGGTGTTCGGCGACGCAGTGCGCATGATGGCCGACGCCTTGGGGATCGAGCTCGACGACGTGCGCTGTGAAGCTGAGTATGCGCAGACGACCGAAGATCTCGATCTGGGTTCGTGGACGATCGCGGCCGGTTGTGTCGCGGGCGTGGCGGTGAGCTGGCTGGGCGTCCGCGACGGGCACACGGTGGTGTCGCTCGACGCGCGCTGGCGCAAGGGTCAGCACCTCGATCCTGACTGGAAGATCGAGCACGGGTACATCATCGAGGTCCAGGGACAACCGTGTGTACGGACCAAACTGGAGGTGTCACCGCCGCCCGACTTCCAGGCCACGTCGTTCCAGGACTTCATGGTGCTCGGGATGATCATGACTGCGCTTCCCGCGATCAACGCCATCCCGCAGGTGTGTGATGCGGCGCCCGGCATCGTGACCTATGTCGATCTCCCGCTGGTGACGCCGCGGGGCTGGGTTCCGCGCTGACCCAGCAACCGGCGTCCAGTTAGGCTCGGCGCAGCGAATGCTCGGGCGGGGGTGCAGGGTGCGTCGTGCGTTGGTCTCGGTGGCGTGGGTGTGCGTCGGCATGGCGTTCATCCTTCCCTCCGTCGCCGTCGGCCGCGTTCCGTCCGCACGGAAACTCCGCTGCAACGGGTTCGCGTACCTGTGCAATCGGACGCTGGACGACGTCGTGTTCGCCGGCACCCACAACTCCATGGCGACTGCCGCGGCCGGCTTCACCGACCCGACGCAGGGACGCTCGATTGCCGAACAGCTCGACGCCGGGATCCGGGTGCTCCTCATCGATGTCTACGAGGGCACCCCGAACGCCCAACACGTCTGCACTGATCCGACGCCGCTCAAGGTGGATCAGCTCACTCAAGAGGTCGGAGCGCAGGTCGTCGCGGCACTCCTCGCACTGCGGAATGCATCCTGTCCGCCGGCGGGATCGGCGACGTCGGACCTCTACCTGTGCCACAGCTTCTGCGAGAACGGAGCGTCGAAGTTCTCCGACGCGCTTGCCCAACTCCGGGCGTTCCTGGTGGCGCATCCCGGAAACGTGGTGATGGTCGTCCTCGAGGACTACGTGAGTCCGGCGCAGATCGACGCCGCGATGACCAAGGCCGGGCTCCGCCGGTTCCTCTTCGCCAAGGCCGACGGCGCGCCCTGGCCGAAGCTCGGCCGGATGGTGAAGACCGGTCGGCGTCTCGTCATGTTCTCCGAGCATCAGGGCGGAACGCCGCGGTGGCTCTTCCCCGCGTTCGTCGAGATGCAGGACACTCCGTTCACGTTCCTCACGCAACAAGAGTTCTCCTGCGTACCGAACCGGGGTCCCGCGACCGCACGCCTCTTGTTGCTCAATCACTGGCTCAGCGCGCCGGACGGCGCCGCAACCGCGAGCACCGTCAACTCCGAGGCGGTGCTGGTCGCGCGTGCGGAACAATGTGCTCGCGAGCGACATCAGATGGTGAACATCATCGCGGTGGACTTCGCCGAGTCCGGCGACGTGGTCGGGGCGGTCGATCACCTGAATCGAGCGGCGCCCGATCACCGGTAGTGTGGCGGCACGGGGGGAGGTCGACGATGGAAGACCGAGAGAGTCCGGTCCTGTACCTCGAGATGACCGAAGCCGCGCCGGAGGACTACGCGCGCGACCGGGTCGGCGACGTCCGTGCGCTTCCCGGCGTCGAACGGGCGACCTGGTGGCGCAACGTGTATCGCGACCGCCCCGATCTCCCGCGCGAGATGGCGGAGTTCGACACGTTGGGGGTCTACGAGTGCGCCCCGTCGTTCGTGGCGCCCAGCACGCCGGTCGGGGTCAGCGGTCATCACTTCCAACGGACGCCACGGCCGGGGCAGGGCCGCCTCACGGGCAAGCCGACCGTGTCGCTCTCACTGGTCCTCATCAGCCCGACGACACCTGCCGACGCGCAGACCCTGCGTGACTGGGGTGACTTCGTGCACATCAACCACATCGTCGAGGCCGGGATCCCGGGCTTCACGATGATCACGCCGTACGAGAACGTCACCGGCGGCGATCCGCGGTACCTGCACTTCTACGAGTTCGACGATCCGGAAGCGGAGATCACGTTCAAACGGATGCGCCCGCTCGTCGAAGCGCGACTCGGCGCGTGGGGTACCCCCGAATGCCAAGCGTGGGCGGTCCACCCGACGCTGCGCATCATGTACGTGAATTCGTTCGCGCTCGTCGGCGAACGCTGACCCGTTCACTACACCGGGGACCGTCGGCCGTTAGGCTCGCCGCCGTATGGCGGACGACATCCCACCGCGCGCCGAGGCAGCGTGAGCGATCCCACGGTCCCACCCGCGGCGTCGCCGGTCGATCCGGCGGCGATGCTGCGCAGTCGCAACTTCGTCGTCCTGCTCGTGTTCGCGGCGGTGGTGGGCGTCTTCGTCTCACTGGCGTCATGGGGGTTCCTCGAGCTGGTCCACCAGATCCAACTGTCCGTGTTCAGCGACCTTCCCGACGCGCTCGGCTTCGACACCGTGCCGACATGGTGGCCGATCCCGGTGCTCGTGCTTGCCGGCCTGCCCGTCGCGTTCGCGATCGTCCGCCTCCCCGGCGCCGGCGGGCACGTTCCCGCTCATGGCCTCCAAATGGGGAGCACGGAGCCGAACATGGTGCCGGGCATCGCGCTGGCCGCGCTGGCCACGTTGGGGCTCGGGCTCGTGCTCGGCCCCGAAGCACCGCTCATCGCGATCGGTAGCGGCCTCGCGGTGTTCGCGGTGAACCTGGCGAAGAAGGACGCACCGCCACAACTCCTGCTCGTGCTTGCGGCGGCGGGCAGCTTCGCCGCCATCTCGGTGATCTTCGGCTCGCCCATCGTCGCCGCGGTGCTCGTCGTCGAGGCGAGCGGTCTCGGGGGCGCCACGCTGCCCCTCATTCTCATTCCCGGACTGATCGCGGCGGGCATCGGATCGCTCGTGTTCATCGGCATGGCCAACTGGACCGCGTTGAGCACGAGCGCGTACGCATTGCAGCCGCTCGCACTCCCGCACTTCACCCACGTGACGTGGGCGGAGATCGGTTGGACGATCGTGTTGGGGTTCGCGGGTGCGGCCGTCACCTTCGCGATCCGGCACCTCGGACTCCGGGGCGCCAAGGTCGTGCCCCTGAATCCGTGGGTGCTCATCCCGGCGGCCGGCCTCCTGGTCGCGCTCCTCGCCATCCTGTTCGCGGAGACGACCACGCACGGAACGAACCAGGTGTTGTTCTCCGGCCAGAATGCACTGCCCGGCCTCATTGCCAACGCGGACACCTGGTCACTCGGCGCGCTGGCGATGCTCATCATCTGCAAGGGCCTGGCGTGGAGCGCGTGCCTCGGGAGCTTCCGCGGCGGACCGACCTTCCCCGCGATCTTCCTCGGCGCGGCCGGTGGGCTCGCGGCGTCGCACCTGCCCGGGTTTTCGCTCACGCCCGCGGTCGCGGTCGGTATGGGAGTGATGGTGGTGGCGTTCCTCAAGCTTCCGCTCTCGGCCGTCGTCATCGCCACCGCGTTGACGGCGAGCGGCGGCTTGGCCGTCGATCCCCTGATCATCGTGGGCGTGGTCGTGGCCTACCTCGCCACCCTCGGGCTCGAGGGCCGTCTCGGCACCGGCGACGCGCCCGCAGCCCCGGCACCGACGTCGCCGGCCGCGACATGACCCAGCGTGCGCCGAACGTGGTGCTGATCATGGCCGATCAGCACCGGGCCGATTTCATGGGGTGCGCGGGGCACCCTTCGGTCCAGACCCCGAACCTCGATCGGCTGGCCGCCGAGGGCGTGCGGTTCTCGCGCACCACCTGCCAGGGTCCGTTGTGCATGCCCGCGCGCGCGTCGTTCGCGAGTGAGCGGTACGTCCGCGACCACGGCGTCTACTCGAACTGGGCCGAACTGCCTCCCGAAACACCGACGTACCTCCACGCATTGCGCGCCGCCGGGTACCACACCGTGCAGCTGGGCAAGGCGCACCTGTACCGCGACAGCATGCATCCAGATCTCCACGTCGACGACCTCGCGCCCAAGCTCGGCGCGCTCGGATTCACCGAGGTCCGGGAGACCGGCGACAAGTTCGACCTCGAACAGCCGAACCGCTACACCGATCACCTGCGCGACCGCGGCCTCCTCGACGCGTACGCCGGCTACATCACCGACCGCGCCTACCAGGGTGAACAGGAGACCGGCCGCGGTGCGACCAAACGTATCCCCATGTGGGTCGCCACTCCCTCACCGCTCCCGCTCGACGACTACATCGACGCGTGGCACGGTGACCTTGCGGTCCGGTGGATCGAGGCATACGACGGCGACGAACCCTTCTTCGCGTTCGTCGGGTTCCCCGGGCCCCACGACCCGTGGGACGCGCCCCAGGAGGCGATCGAACGGTATCTCGACGTCGACGTGCCGATGCCGCGCTCGACGCGGCGGCCGTCGCTCGACGGGATGGACAACTACGCCAAGTTGCTCCGCGCGTTCCTCCACCTCGCTGACTCCGACACCATGACCGACGACGCCATCGTGGGCATGCGACGCGCCTACTGCGCGAACGTCTCCGTCATCGACGACGCGGTCGGGCGCATCGTCGCCGCCCTCGACGCTCGCGGTCAGCTGGCGAACACCTGGCTCGTCTACACGAGCGACCACGGCGAGATGGCCGGGGACCACGGGCTGATGTCGAAGTGTGTGCTGTACGAACCGTCGGTCCGGGTGCCGCTGATCATCCGCCCCCCAGGAGGATGTGCGGCACGGGTGGTCGACGACCTGATCGAACACGTCGACGTTCCGACCACGGTCCGCGCCATGACCGGCGCGCCCGACGTGCCTGCCAGCGAGGGTCGTTCGCTCCTCGGGTACGTGTCAGGCGACGATCCGCCGGCACGCGCGGTGGCGGTCAGTGAGAACTGGGGCTTCGCGGCGTTCGAAACCGATCGCTACCGTCTCGTCGTCGACGAGGACGCGATCGCACCGTGCCGGCTGTTCGACCTGCGGGACGACCCCGCGGAAGATCACGATCTGGTGGTCGAGACCGACGCCGCGCCGATCGTGGAGGAGATGATGGAGACGATCGTCCGGCCGTTCTTCGCGGTGGCACCGGCGCGGCCGCACGCCAGCCCCTTCACGGGCTGACCGTCCGGATCTCGACGACGGTCCCCGTGCGGGCCGAGAGGTCGACACTCGCGTTGTCGTCGCGGTACCGCATGCCCTGCACGTTCAGCAGGCGGACGGTCGTCGCCGCGCCCAGCGGAAACGGGCCCCAGTGCCACGTGCCGCGGTGGAGCACGATGGTCTCACCGGGCGCGATCGAGAACGCGCGGATTGCGTCGAGGTCTTCGCGCCACGCGAACGCGACCGACGCGGGGGCGACGGCCAAGACGGCGCGAGTGTCGAGCGGAGTAAGGGACTGGGTGTGCGTGTCGTGGCGGTACATGACCGCACAGCGCAGCCCGGTCGCGGTCGACTCGACCTCGTCGGTCCGGTGTTCGATGGTGTTGAGGTGCGCGTCGGTCCACTGGAAGTCCAGCGTCTGCTCGCCGTCGGCCGGATCGGTGTCGGGGAGCGGGAGCCACCCGAACGGGGCCCAGGCCGCCGCGTTGAGCGGCTCCATCGTGACCGTCAGGGTCGCGCCCTCACCCATCACCTTTCCTCCAGAGTCTGCGTGGCTCTACGCTCGTGCGATGGACGTGCGTTCGATCGAGGAAGTCGCGCCGGTCGTCGAACACAACGGGACGGTACCCGTCTGGTGGCTGGTCTCGCCGCGAGAGATGCAGGAGATCACCGCCGGGGGCCACCTCGAGCTGGTCAGCGAATTCGAGGTCGCCGGGGGAGGGTTCGTCGACCCGCACTCGCACCCGACCCACGAGTTCTACTACGTGACTGCGGGCCGGGGCCTCATGACCATCGCCGACGAGACCCGCGAGATCGCTCAGGGCGACCTCGTGCACATCCCACCCGATGCGGTCCACAGCCTGCGTCCGGTCTCCGACCACGCACCGATCCACTGTTTCTGCTTCGCGGTCGCGGTGGCCGACGCGCCACCCATCGACTACACGACCCACTGACGCGGTCCGGGTCACCCGGCGTCGATCACTGGTCCCGGATCCAGGTCGAGCAACTCGATCGTCGTCGCACCGGCACGCAGCGCGTCGAAGAGCTGCGCCTCCTTGTCGGCGCGAGCGCGACCGGCGGCGAGGACGGTGTCGAGCGTGGCGCCGGGGACCACGACGACGCCGTCGACGTCGCCCACCACCCAGTCGCCCAGTGCGACCTCCACGTGGCCGACCATGACCGGTGCCCGCAGCGTCCCGGACCGTGTCTTGCCGGCCCCGGTCAGCGCGAGACCGGTCGCGAACACCGGGAACCGGTGGGCCTCGAGCGCGTCGCAGTCGCGGACGCAACCGTCGATCACGAGCGCAGCGAGTCCGCGCGCCTGCGCGCCGGTCGTGAGCACCTCACCCCAGTACCCGAACTCGCGAGCCCCGCCCATGTCGGCGACGAGCGCGCTCCCCTCGGGGGCCCGCGCCACCGCCGCGTGGATCGCAAGGTTGTCGCCCGGCGTGCACCGGACGGGGAACGCGGGGGCCGCGACTCGTGCGCCCTTCCACACCGGCTTGATGCGCGGGTGCATCCGACGTGCTCCCGACTCGCCGAGCGTGGCCGCGCCCAACTCCAGCGCAGTGCGCACGGTGGTGCTCGAGCCGGTCATCGGCCGACCGGTCAGCCGACCTTACGAAGGGTGTTGCGATCGGTGTGTGCGAACGGTTCGGGGAACTCGTCCATCTGGAGCATCGTCGTCTCGTCGTACGACCAGCTGCCGTCGCTGTTGATGGTGATCGTGACCTCGTAGCTCAATGTCGACGCGTGCTCGGCGAGATACTTGTTCTCGCCGATGGAATATTGCGGGTGACCGGGTCGTGCTGCCAGCGTGAACGACGTCGCGTCGGCCGTGGCGGTGCCGCCCACGAGCACGGTGATGCCGCGGGGTACGACGAAGCCGCGCATGACCTCACCCGTGGCGCCGTCCCACAGCCAGTAGCCGACCTCGGTGTGGAACGGGTTCTCTTCGCTGCCGCGCCACATCGCCGACTTGTAGTCGAGGCCGTAGAGGGCCTGGGCGCCGTTGTCGACCGGGCCGAACGGCTTCATCGTCAGTTTCTCCAGGTAGGGCGTCTGCAGCACCTCACCCTTGGAGTGCGAGAACGCGGCGTCGAGGCCACCCTGGTCCGATTCCCACTCGCCGATCAACGCCTCGAGCGGACCCCATTCACCGGCCATGTCGACTCCCAATCGTGTCGTGGAACCTGCAGCGGATCCTAGCGACCCGCGTTGTTAGTCTGACGCGCTTGACGAGGACGGATGTCACCGCGGAACGCACTCGTTGGCTCGTGATCCATCTGGTTTCGCTCGCCGCCGCGGTACCGGTGCTGCTGTGGGTGAATCGTGACCAGTGGTTCGCCGCGGATGAGTGGGTGGTCATCCTCACCGGCGGACTCGGGTCCAATCCGCAGCGCGCCAGTCTGTTCGCTCCCCATTTCGAGCACTGGACGACTCTCGTCACGCTCGTCTACCGAGCGCTCTACTCGGTGTTCGCCTTGCACACGTACGTGCCGTACACCCTCGTACTGATCGCGGTGGTGCTCGCGACCACGCACATGCTCTGGCGGTTGCTGATCCGCGTGACCGTGAACCCTGCCTACGCGACGGTGGTCGCGGCGATCTGGGCCGTGCTCGCGATCGGCTACGAGAATCGCAGCACCGCCTTCCAGATCACGATCGTCGCTCCATTGGCGCTCGGTTTTGGCGCGCTGCTCGTGATGCCCGAGCGCGGCTCCTTCGGTCGTCGCGATCTCGCGGTGTGGGCGTTGCTGATCGTGGGCCTCATGTGCTCCGGCACCGGGGTGACCATGACGATCGTCATCGGGGTGGCGGCGTTCCTCCGCCGTGGCTGGCGGGTCGCGGCGGCCGTCCTGTCGCTGCCCACAGCCGTCTACGTCCTCTGGTTCGTCACCGAGGGGACGAAAGGGCCGCGCAACACCGTGCCGTTGCGGACGGCGTTGGCCGATCTTCCGGGCTTCGTGTGGCACGGACTCACCGGGGCACTGACCGGGCTCACGCGCGTCCCGTACAGCGGCGCTGTGGTCCTCGTGTTGCTCGCGGCGTGGCTGGTCTGGCGGGCTCGGCCGCGGAGCGAGCCGTGGCCTTTGGTGCTCGCCACGACCCTCGCCGCGGTCGCTTCGATGACGTTGACCGGCCTGCGCCGCGCCGGCGCCGATTCGGAAGCTTCACGCTACGCCGACATCGTGGTCGTGCTCCTGCTCCCGGCATTGGCGCTCGCGACCCAGGACGTGGCGCGCATGGTCGTCCGACGCGTCGGGCGTCCCGCCGTCGTCGGCTTCGCAGGACTCATGGTCGTCATGCTCGTCGCGCAGGTCGTCGGTCTCAATCACTACGTCGAGACGGAGACCTTCGTGGGTGAAATGAAACCGCGGGTGCTGGGGACGGCGGTGCTGCTCCGCGCCCGGGAACCCGTCGTGAGCACCAACATCTTCGGCATCCCGTTCCTGTCGGAACCTTCGACGAGCACGATCGCGCGTTTCGACCGTCACGGCGAGCTCCCCAGCCTCTCGGATGTGACCCAGGCCGACGTCCTCAACGCGCGTGGAATACGTGGAGATCGCCGTCGGCGGCGCGCCGTTGTACGACGAGGGTGTCGCAACCGCGATCGCATCGACGAACGCGCGGCTTGTCCCGACCGGTGAGCCGGGTTGCGTCGAGGTTCGTCCGACACCCGGCCACCAACCGTACGTGACCCTCGATCTGCCGTCCGCGACATCGTTCCGGTTACGACACTTGAGCGACAGCCTCGTCTCGGTGCAATTCGAAGAGGGACGCGCGCGGGAAGCCCCGGGTGCTCTCCTTGGCCGGTGGACAAGAACTCGTGCTCAGCGTCGCGCGCGGCGGCATGCACGTACGGCTCGGACCGCCGTCTGACGGCCCGACGATGCTGTGCGGCCTCTCGCGCTAACCGGCCGCGGCGGCCTTCCGGGCGCGGTGGAATTCGAGGCCACCATTGATGGCGGCGAAGAAGGAGTCGTTGTCGCTCGAGATCCTCTCGTGGACCCACCGCTCGAGACCGATACGACGCATCCACGGGTTGAACGTCTCGTACGTCTCGATGAACTGCACGCGCGTACGCCTGTCGCCGAGGTCGTCGAGGATGATGTGTCCCTCGGCGCGCGACCACAGGGGTTTGCCGATCGCGTCGTACTTCCACGACTCGTACGGCTTCACCTGGGTGACCCACTCCCACGATTTCCCGACCCCGCCGGACCCGAGAATCTTGGGCACCGGGAACGTGCAATGGCGTACGAGGCCCTCACCGATCTCGTCACCCGGATGGAGGATGGTGATGGTCACGACCGTGGGCTTCGGCTTGTCGGCACCCCGGTACCAGAAGACCTCCCACACCTCTTCGGGAGTGGCGTCGAGTTCGATCTCGTAGCGGTGTTCCTGCACGACGGCCAGCGTACGTCGCCGGCGCGATCAGCCGTCCAGACCCTGAGGCGCCAGGATCGCCTTGCCGGCGAGCCGGCGGTGTTCGAGGTCGTCGAGGGCGATGGCCGCATCGTCGAGCGCGTAGGCGGTGGGCTCGGCCGGTCGGAGCTTGCCGTCGGCGACGAGAGTGAACAGCTCGGCGAGCAGCTGCGCGTTGTCGTCCGGTCGCAACCCGGCCCAGAAGCCCCAGTCGATCCCGATCATCGTGCGGTCGTTGAGCAGGATCTGGTTGATCGGGATGGTCGGGATGCCACCGCTCGCGAACCCGAGCACGAGGTAGCGGCCCTCGAAGCGCAGTGCCCGGAGTGCCGCGGCCGACTTGTCGCCGCCGACCGGGTCCACGACGAGATCGGCGCCGCCACCGGTGATCTCGCGGATCGCCGCCTTCAGATCGACCGCGGGATCTTCGTACTCGATGACGGCGTCGGCGCCCGCGTTCGTCGCGATCGCGAGCTTCTCCGCGGTGGATGCGCAGGCGATCACGCGTGCCCCCAGCGTCTTGGCGATGTCGATGGCGGCGAGACCGATTCCACCACCGGCTCCGAGCACGACGACCCACTCTCCCGGAGCGACAGTCGTGCGGCGGGTCAGGGCGTAGAGCATGGTGCCGTACGACGCGATGAGCCCCGCGGCCTGTCCGGAACTCAGGTCCCCCGGAATCGGCACGAGCTCGTCCTCGTCGAGCGCCGTGAGCGTCTGGAAGCTCCCGGCGAACGAGGTGGCGAGCACGCGGTCACCGACGTTGACCCGCGTCACGTCGTCGCTGATCGCGACCACCGTGCCCGCGAGTTCGCACCCGGGGATCCACGGAAGCGAGGGAAGCGCCTGGTAGATCCCGCGGACACAGAGCGTGTCGACGAAGCCGATGCCCGCCGCTTCGATCGCGACGACTGCCTGTCGACCTTCGGGTACAGGATCGGGCGTGTCCTCGACGACGAGGTTCGTGTAGGGACCGAATTCGTAGAGCACGACCTTTCGCACAGCGGTCGAGACTACCCATGCGTCGAGCTACCGAGTTACGCCCGCCCGAGCTCGGAAGCCTCTCTGCTGGAGATCACTGCGGTGTCCGTTGACCATCCGCGTCGCCCACTGCGGGAGGCGGTGCTTGACCCGATCGGCTGCGGCGCGGGGCGCTTGCCCGTCGGCCACCGCGCGGTCGACTTTGGCGGACGCGTCGGCGACGACCGCGGCGACGACCGTCTCCACCGGGACACCTTTGGCGTTCGCGACCTCCGCGATCGAACGGCCGTTCGCGAACTCGATGCGGAGCTCGGATGACGGCACGCCGATCGCGTCCGCGGCGACCTCGAACTGGCCGTGGGCCAGGCTCTGCAGGAGTGGGTACCGACCCGGAGCGGCGGCGGTCCCCGCCGCGGACCGGTACCGTCGGCGACGATGCTCGAGCGAGAGCATGAACCCGAGTCGCAGCACGGCCATGCCCCCGATGACCGCGCCGAGGAGGTAGTTCCCGTTGGCGAGCAACAGGGTGCCGGCGATCAGACCGAACGCCAGGATCGCCCAGCGGAAGATGCGGAGTGAGTGTCGGTTCATGGCCCCACGCTGCACCCCGCGTTTCCACTCGGGATGAGGGAAATGTCAGGGAAGCGTGAAGTCGCGTGAATGGAGCCGCCGGCGGTATTCGTTCGGACGCTCCCCGGTCAGGCGCAGGAACGCACGGTTGAACCCGCTGAGACTGGCGAAGCCGACCTCGGTGGCCGTGTCGAGGACGCTGCGCTCGCCTTCGGCGAGGATCGCCATGGCGCGCAGCACGCGACTGGTGGTCCGGTACTGCTGCCAGCTGATGCCGGTGGCGGTGGGGAACTGGCGCCGCAGCGAGCGTTCCGAGAGCCCGGTGGCCCGGCTCACGTCCCGGGCGGTGACCGTGCCGAGATGGGCCTGGGTGTAGGCCATGACGTCCCGGACGGTGGGTGTCGTGCTCGTGGGCAGCCGCAACGGAGCCTCGGCCGCGTCGAGCCACTCCGTGGCCAGCAACGCGAGCGCGGCGAAGAACGCATCGGCGGTCGGGTCGCTCGACGGACGATCGATCCGCCACCTCATGGCGTACACGATCATTTCCCGGATCGGCGCGATGGCCGCGAGCACGCGGACACGATCGCTCCGGTCCGTCACCATCGCCGGTTCGAAGAACACCGCCACCGAACGGACGCGCCGCAACGTGGTCTGGTGCGGGAGGCCGGCGGGGATCCAGGCCGCCTGCTGCGGTGGCAGGAGGTGGTGCGCGGTCTCGGTCTCGACCTGGGCGACACCCTCGAACGCGTAGAGCAACTGGTGGAGTTCGTGGGTGTGCCACGGCGTGACCAGGTCCGCAGCGTCTTCGGGCCAGGTTCCGGCTCGGACCGGTGAGCCCGCGCGGCATTGCGACCGGTACGGCCTCGATCTTGGCCGGTGACGCCAGGACGCCCACGCCGCGGACTGTAACAGTGACTGCATGACCTCCCACGAGCCGTCCCATGATCCCTCCCACGACGATGTCGTCCGTGCTTCGTTCAGCCGCCAGGTCGGGCTCTTCGACGGCCCGGACTCACCGTTCGTACGTCGACCGGCGGGGACCATCGAGCAGCTCGAGCCGCTGACGTCCGACATGCTCGTGCTCGACGTCGCGTGCGGCGCCGCGCACGCGTCCGAGGTCGTGGCCCAGAGCGTTCGTCAGGTGGTCGGGATCGACCTGACCGCGGATCTGCTGGCGCTGGGCGCGGCGCGCCTGGGCGCGGCGGGGATCGACAACGTGCTCCTGCAGGAGGGCAATGCGCAGGCGCTGCCCTTCGTCGCCGACTCGTTCGACGTCGTGTTCTGTCTCAATTCGTTGCACCACGTCGGCGATCCGGCTCGGGCCGTGGCCGAGATGGTGCGCGTCTGTCGGCGTGACGGCCGGGTCGTGCTCTCGGACCTCATCGTGCCGTCCGCAGCAGATCGCGACGCGTTCGACGCGCTGCACCAACGCATAGATCCTTCACATCGGCGTGCGTTCCTCGAAGCGGAGCTGGTCGCGCTGCTCCCGGAGGACTGCACGCTCGTGTACGGCGCGACCGCCAGCGCCCGGTACCCGGTCGACATCGCGTTCACCGACCAATCGGACCGTCGAGGGCGTGGTCGCGACCCTGCAGCACGAACTGGCCGGCGGCCCGAGCACCGGCTTCGAACCGACCGAGGAAGATGGCGTGCTGATCGTGGCGTTCTGGACGTCGACCGTGCACGCGACGTGGCCGACCGACTGAATCGCGCTGACGGCGGTTGCACGACGTTCGTCGTCGCTGGTGCACTCGCGTGATGCTGCAGAAAGTGCGAATCTGGTGTCGATCTCACCCGTCTCCGTTCGTCGTGAGAGTGACATCCACGAGCACGAGGAGCACCGATGCGTTACGCACTGTTGATCTGTACGGAAGAGAAGGCCATGACCGAAGCGACGCCCGAGGAAGCTGCGGCGTCGACGGCCGAGTACATGGCGTGGGGCGAGCGGATGGGCGCCCGCGGGCTGCTCCAGGGCGGCGAACGTCTGCACCCGACGAGCGACGCGACCACCGTCCGCGTCCGCGACGGCGAGGTCGTGACCTCTGACGGCCCGTTCGCGGAGACCAAGGAACAGATCGGTGGCTTCTTCCTGGTCGACTGCAAGGATCTCGACGAGGCGATCGCGATCGCCGCAGAGCTCCCGGGCGCCCGGCACGGTTCCGTCGAAGTGAGGCCGATCTGGGAGATGTAGCGGCCGCCGTCGAGGAGGCCGTCGCCCGTGCGTTCCGCGATGAGTGGGGCCGGATCGTCGCCACGCTCATCCGGATCACGGGCGACTGGGATCTCGCGGAGGAATGTGCGCAGGATGCCTTCACCCGCGCGTTGGAATGCTGGCCGCGCGACGGCATCCCGCGCGTGCCCGGCGCGTGGCTCACCACGACGGCGCGGAACCGCGCACTCGATCGGCTCCGTCGCGCCACGGCCGGGGCCGCCAGACAACGGGAAGCCGCGATGCTGTCGACCCCCGAATCGGGATCCGGTGCTGCTGGCGACGACAGCGGCGTGACCGACGATCGTCTCCGCCTGATCTTCACGTGCTGCCATCCCGCGTTGTCGGTCGAAGCGCAGGTCGCGCTCACGCTGCGAACGCTCGCTGGACTGACGACGGCCGAGATCGCGCGGGCGTTCCTCGTCCCCGAGGCCACGATGGCGCAGCGGTTGGTCCGGGCCAAGCGCAAGATCCGCAACGCCGGCATCCCGTACCGGATCCCGCCCGCGCACCTGCTCCCGGAGCGCACCGTCGCAGTGCTCGCGGTCGTGTACCTCCTCTTCAACGAGGGTTACTCGGCGTCGGCGGGTACCGATCTCCTGCGCGTGGGCCTCACCACCGAGGCCCTCCGGCTCGGGCAGACGCTGGTCGACCTCATGCCCGACGAGCCCGAAGCGCTCGGGCTGTTGGCGCTCATGCTGTTGCACGACGCGCTGTCGGGAGGGTCGCACCGATCAGGACGGCGAACTCGTTCCCCTCGAGGACCAGGACCGCACCAGCTGGGATCCGGTCCGGATCGCCGCGGGCACGAGCGTGCTCGATCGTGCGTTGCGCCGGAATCGGCCCGGGCCGTACCAGATCCAGGCCGCCATCGCCGCCTGCCACACCGCGGCATCGACCGCGGCCGACACCGACTGGGACGACATCGCCGCGCTCTACGGCGAGCTCGGTCGCATGACCCGGTCGCCGGTGGTCGAGCTGAACCGCGCCGTCGCGGTCGCGATGGCCGATGGCCCGGCCGCCGGGCTCGAACTGGTGGACGCGCTCGACGCGTCGGGTGTTCTGGCGGACTACCAGTACCTGCACGCGACCCGGGCCGATCTGCTCCGCCGGCTGGATCGCCGCGACGAGGCCGCCGCCGCCTACGGAGTCGCGCGTGAACTCGCCACGGGTGATGCCGAACGCCGGTACCTCGACCGGCGACTGGCCGAGGTCAGGGGCCCGGAGCGGGCTCAGTCGTAGCCGGCGTGATCGTCGTGGTGGTCGTCGGCTCCGGCTCGGGGTTCGCGATCTTCGGCAGGTCCTTGGGCGTGGGGATCGAGTCGGCGAGCGGACCCAGGAGCTTGCGCGCCTCCTGCTCCGAGATCCGGGGGAGTCGGTGCAGCGCTCGCAACTCACGGAGCTCGGCGTCGGTGATCTTGTTCTGGTCGCGGATCTGTTCGATGGTGCGGTTCACCGCCTTGGTGACACCCGACTGCTTGGCGATGGCCGCGTTGAACGTGTTCACGGTGTCGTACATGTCGCCGATGGCGGTGAAGTCGACTGCGACCGCGTTGGGAAGCTGTTTGCGCTGGGCGATGCAGTTCTGCAGGCGTTGGGTGAGTGTCTTCGTCGAGTTCACGTGCGATGCCTCGACCGGGTCGGGCGGGCCGTCGGGGCGCAGCCAATGGTTCACGATGAAGAACGGCTTGTCCGTGCCTCCTCGGTTGGGCTTGCAGTTGAACTGCGAGATCGCCTGGAACGTGAACGGCGTTTCCTGTGACACCTTGTAGGTACCGATCAACCACGGGTAGACGTCAGGGTGCTTCTCGCTCATCACGATGAGCCGCTTGTATTTCTCGGGTGCCTTCTTGTTCCGCGGTTGGATCATGTCGATGAGCGACGGCCATTGATCGCCGTGCTTCGGTGGTGTCCAGACCCGATCGAAGAGGCCGGCTTCGAGGAGCGCCCGCTTCAGGTCCTTGGGTTGCACGTAGTCCTCGACGTCGATGATCACGACGTCGGTGAGGTTGCGTGACAGGAAGTTGTCGATGTCCTCGAAGATCTGGATCGCGGGCACGGCACCGAGCTCGCAGAAGTCGTGGCAGAAGTAGAGGTCCTGCTTCTTGCCCGACGTGTCGGCGACGCCGGTGAGCGCGCCGAGCCGGTCCAACTCGTGCACCGCTTCCTCACCCTGTTCGGCTTCGAGTTTCTTGCGATCGACGCCACCGGCGAGGTTGGTACGGACGAGACCGTTGTCGTCGTAGCCGTAGTACGCGTCGAGCATCAAGAAGCGAGCCCCGGCGTTCAGTTGTTCGGGGATGGTGATGGTGTGCTCGGCGCTGAAGAAGTTGTACGCGCTCGACGACATGGCGTTGTGGCTCGCCGGCCACACCACCTGGTTCAGTGGCTGCGGACAGAGCTCGATGTAGCCGTTGCACCCCTGGTTGGACGGGTTGGCCCGCGCTTCGTCGGTCGACGCCGCGAGCACACTGACGGCCACCGACCCGGTGAGGACGGTCGCCAGACCCATGCACGCGAAGACGCCGAACACCTGCCGCTTGTGGAGCGGCTTGATCGTGTGGTCGGTGACGAGGAGGCCGCCGGCGCGCAGGCACACCACGATGCCGACGTAGAGCACGATGACGGCGACGGTGTAGAGCAGGAGGCGGAACACGCCGGACGGGATGGTCAGCGCGCACGCAGCGAGGATCATGAGCGCGATGCCGCCGGCGAAGCGCCACCGCGGTCGGGTGCGCTTGTCGGCGATCCAGGCCCGTATCCGCACGACGCGGTCGCGGAGGTCGCCGCCGTCGTGACCCGGGGCGAGGGCGAGCAGGATGCCGAGCAGGATGAAGGCCAGTCCGGCGCCGCTGAGTCGGCCGACCAGCACCTCGATGAACGTGGCGACGGCTTCACCGCGTCCGGGGTCGTTGGTCGAGGCCACCGAGGCCAGCGCGGGGCTGGAGAGGCCGACGCCGGTGAGGAGGGCGCCGCCCACCGCGGTGCTCACGCCGACCACGCGGATGGCGTGCACGCGGTCGCGCGCCTTGACCATCGTGATCACCAGGAGCGCGAGCCCGAGGAGGAAGCACGGGGCGTAGAGATCGTTGATCCACCGGCTGGCGTGGAAGAGCGTGTCCACGGTGCCCGACTGCGAAATGGTGGTGGTGGCATCGAGCACGTTGGCCGGCAGCTTCTTGGCCAACGCAGGGTTGATGGTCTGCAGCGCACTGCGGACGGTGACCGCCGCTTGTTGGGAGTCGACGTCGACCCGCCGGGCGCCCGCGGCCTGGAAGACCTGGTCGTGGGCCCGGGCCACGAACTCGTGGATCGCCGCTTTCACCGGCGGGGTGTTGATGGCGGCGGAGATCGCGTCGGCCACCACTGGTCGTGCCGCGGACACGAAGTTCGAGGTACGCGCCAGCCTCAGGGTCGCCTGGTCGGCGATGTAGTCACGCACTTCCTCGCGCTGCGAGGCCTTGGCGGCCACGTCGGCGAACCCCTCGGTGTCGAGCACCCGCGTGGAGAGCCACCAACCGGTCGATCCGAGCACCAGCAGCACCACGCCGCCGAGCGCGAGCAACCTGACGGGCCAGCGTCCGAGCCCGGTACCACCTCCTGCCATGCCGCATTCTTGCAGCCTGGGGGGAGCGGTTCAGTTCGTCGCCGCGCGCACCACTTCCCGGTCGACGTCGGCGATCACGTCACCGCTCGGGTCGACGTCGTAGAACTGGATGCCTTCGGCCACCTCGGGCGTGTCACCGCCGAGCGCCACCGCGATCTTGTTGGCACCGTTGCGGACGACGTCGAGCACGACTTCCGTGATTTCGGCACCGCTGAGGTGTTCGTGCACGCGTCGGGTGAGCGTGGCGTCGATCAACATCGGTTGGCTGATGATCGCGTCCGTGACGTCGATGGCGGCTCGTTCACGATCGGTACGTGGTCCGGCGCCATCGGCGTCGAAGATCGACGCGTCACCCGCGGCTTCGACGGCACGCAGGCTGAGTCGCGATTGGCAGACGCGGCATTGGTGGGCACGCGCACCGCGGAGCCGCACCAATTCGGTCGTGACCGGATCCAAAGTGTTCCCGAGCGCGACCACGCGCATGAACTCCTCGAGCGTTGCCCAGAGGTCACCGGTCTTGGCCGAGGGGGCGGGGCCGAACTCCGTGTCGAAGAGACGACTCAGCGTGATCCGGCCGCGCTGGAACACGTCGACGACGTACAGCGCCTGGGTGAACGCGAACGTGTCCGCGCCCAACGCGCCACCGAGCTCCCCGCGCTGGTCGTCGGTGATCCCAGCGACGTCGACGACGAATTGCTCGGCGAATCGCACCGCGACGTGCGCCCGCGGGTCGGGAGTGGCATCGGAGACGGCGACCGGCGTGCGCTCCGATTCGGCAGGGTGCATCAGCGCGGCGGCGACCGCGACGCGCACCGGGTCCATCACCGCGGACTCGACCGCACCGGCGGCAAGAGCTTCGGCCCGGTCGAACAGCACGAAGGCATCGGGGGCGTGCAGCCGCCACGGGTATCGGGTCATCGCGATGGACAGTACTTCGAAATGCGGATCAGGCGAAGAGTTCGATCCGCCCATGCTTGATCACGGTTGCACCGGCGCAGGTCGCCTCGAACGCGTACGTCGTCGCGTCGATGCTGAAGATGTCGACGGTGAGATCCTCGTCGAGCCGGGTGGGTGACGCGAACCGCACCGCGATCCGCCGCACACGCGAAGGGTCGCCGTCGGCAACCGTGGCCACGACCGCTTGCGTGCACATCGCCATCGTGCACAGACCGTGGGCGAAGAGATGGTCGAAGCCTGAGTCACGCGCGGCGTCGAGGTCGAAATGATGGGCCGACCAGTCGTTGGTCACCTCGGCATACCGCGTCGGTTGGTCAGCGTCGACGTGGCCCACGATCGAGGCCACCGGCCGCGCGCGTGCGTCCTCCGGAAACGTGTGATCTGGAGGCTCGGGACCGACATCGGCGAGAGCGTCGTTTCCGGCGAAGAAGATGGTCCACCACTGCTCGACCACGAGCTCGCCGTCGGTGTCGAGTTGTTCCATGTGGAGCACGAGCCGCATCCCGGCCTTGGTGTTGCGTACCGCGAATGGTTCCGACCACGTCGTCAACGTCTCGCCGGGGACCAGCGGTCGGTGGATCACGATGTCGTGTTCGCCGTGCACGCCGCTGCGACCCGATGCGAAGACCGCGCGGGGGACTTCGCGGTGTGCGGCGTACTGCGCCTCGAACACGAGGATGACCGGGAAGGTCGCCGGCACCGCGGTCCCGGCCGTCACCGCCGCGCCGACGTCGTTGGTGGCGGCCGCGTAGCGCTGCACCAGGTCGGGATCCACTGCTCCGGTGAACGGGCCGTACCGCGTTCCCAACGGGATCTCGAGGCCACCCACGGGCCGGGATCCTACGGCGTAGTGTCCCGATCCGTGCAGGTCGGCATCCACCTCCCGCAGTTCGGCCGGGCCGCGAGCCCGGGTGCCATCACGCGTGCGGCGCAGCTCGCGGAGACCCTTGGCTTCGCGGACGTGTGGGTCAGCGACCACATCGCGATTCCCGCGGCGCAGGACTACCCGTCGCCCTATCTCTACGACCCGTTGTTGTCGTTGGCATGGGCCGCCGCCGCGACGGAGCGGATCGGTCTCGGCACCAGCGTCCTCGTGGTGCCGCAACACAACGCCCTCGCCCTCGCGAACTCGTTGGCCAGCCTCGACGCGCTGTCCAGCGGTCGCCTCACCGTCGGTGCCGGCGTCGGCTGGTCGGCGGCGGAGTTTGCCGCGCTCGGCCAGTCGTTTCCCGACCGCGGTCGCCGGATGGACGAGATGATCGATGCGCTGCGCGCGTGCTGGGGTCCGGATCCGGTGAATTTCGACGGGGAGTTCGTGCACCTCGATGCGATGAAGGTGCTGCCGAAGCCCGCGCACGAGATTCCGATCTGGATCGGTGGCAGCAGTGAGCGGTCGTACGTGCGCGCCGCGACCCGAGGCGACGGCTTCCACGCCATCGGGCTCGATCCGGCCGGCGCGGCTGTCGTCGTCGAGCGGCTCCGCCGTGACCATCCCGATCCGTCGTTCACGATCTCGCTACGGACGGGCTGGGATCCCCAGGGGATGGATGTCGACGTCATCCGTCGTGAGCGTGACGAGTTCGCGGCGGCCGGCATCCAGCACGTCGTGAGTGCGCCATGGCGCAATGACCTCGACAGCTGGTTGCGGTCGATGGAGTTGCTCGCCGAGCTGGTGATCGATCCCCCGAGGGGTGACGAACGGCATGGCCCGCGACCCGACGCTGGTGACGGGCGTCAGGCCTCGAGACGCTGCACCAGCGCCGCGTAGCGCGACGGCTCGAGCACGGACTCGGCGAGAACCAGCACGCCGGTGAAGACCTCAGGCGGCGCACCGGCTCGCATGCCGCCGAGCAGTTCGCTCTGGTCCTCGATGTTCATGGCGGCGATCATCAGCGCCGACGACTGCGCCACCTCGTCCGGGGTGAGGCTGGCCACGATGGCGTTGTCGATCTCGAGCAGATCTTCGGGGAGAGGTGCTGGGAGAGCATCACCATCACCTCGAGCTCCTCGAATTCCTGGTGCTGGAGGTAGGCCGCGGTGAACGACGCCAGTCCGAGGTAGAGGCGGTGGGTCAGGATGCGACCGCGTGCTCGGGGCACGAGTCGGCGGCCCGGTCGGCGAGCAGCTCGAGCTGCGCCATCTGGCCTTCGAGCACGCGTGGGTGGTCTTGATCTGGTCGGCGTATGCGGCGTCGAACCGTTCGACCACCGGCTGGACGAACTCGTCCTCGTGTTCGGCATGACCGATGAGCAACTGGACGAGGTTGGCCCACCGGGACCCGACGGCGGCCACCGCGGCGTGGTCGGACGGGTCGACCTGGCCGGCGGCGAACGTGACCGCGAACAAGCTCGTTGCGGATGCCCTTGTGGACGTTGCGGTAGAGGTCGACGACGACACGGTCTCAGGGCGGCGGTCTCGACGAAAGCGGGGTGGTCTGATGGTCATGGTGGTCTCGTGGTTATGAGTCGTGGCTCCTCCGGCCACGGCTCGTGGTTCGTGCCACCATCTTCCGGGACGCCGCGAGGGCCCGCTCCTGAAAGCCGCGTGAGCGAACGCTAAGAATTCGCTACTTCCCGAAGTTCGCTTGTTCCCGGAGGGAGCCGTCGTGATCGACGCCGAGCTCGGCGACCATGCTCGAATCGCCGTGTCTCGTTGATCGTGGGCACGGTCGACGCCGATGGCGTGCCCGATGCCACGCCGGGGGTGGGGCGTCGAGGTGCTCGGCAACGATCGAGTCCGCGTGCTCGTCTCGGCGCCAAGCGTCGGTCGCCCGGCGCAACCTCGAACGGGGTGGTGCGCATCGCGGTCACGGCCACCAACTTCTTCACCTTCGAGTCGGTGCAGCTCAAGGGTCATGCCGAATTGCGTCGAAGCGCCGACTGCGGCCGATCAGATCCGCTTCGACCGGTATCTGCGCGGGAGCGGCACGAGCCATCAGCGAGACCGACGGCACGCCCGAGAGCACTGGTACTGCGGTTCATCACCGGGTCGGTCGTCGCGTGCGTGATGACCATCGAAGCGCTCTTCGACCAGACGCCCGGGCGATCGGCCGGTACCGCAACTCGCGCCGAGTGTCTCGTGAGCGCGGACGCGGACGCGGAATCCAGCTTGCACTCTCGGAGATCGCGGCGTGCTTCGAGGGTCTGATCCCGGCCGAGATCGCGACCGCGTCGGCCGACGGCGTCCCCAACGTGACCCACCTCTCGCGGGTGCACTTGGTCGACGACGAACGCGTCGCATTGTCCAACCAGTTCTTCTCGAAGACGACGCGCAACCTCGCGGAGAACCCGCACGCGTGCGTCGTGGTCGTCGATCCCACGACCTACGACTCGTTCCGCATGATGTTGCAGTACGAGCGCACCGAACGGCGCGGCCCGATCTTCGAGCGCTTGCGGCGCGACGTCGACGCCATCGCCGCGCTCACGGGCATGGAAGGGATCTTCAAGCTGCGTAGCGCCGACGTGTATCGGGTGCGTCGAGATCGAACTGGTGCGAGCCGCGGTCCACGAGTCCGAGCGTGAGTGCTGATCCCGGCACGTCGGTGCCGGTCGTCCGGCGCCTGGCGACCCTGAGCGAGCGACTGGCCCGCTGCCCGGACCTCGACACGCTGGTGAGTACGACCCTGGCGAGCCTCGCCGAGTTGTTCGGGTACGAGCACTCGCTCCTCCTCCTGCTCGACGAGCAGGGCGACCGGTTGTACACGATCGGAAGCTTCGGCTATCCCGTCGAGGGGGTGGGCTCGGAGGTGCGTGTCGGTGAGGGCGTGATCGGGATGGTGGCGGATCGCGCCGAGCCGATGCGGATCGGCAACCTCGGCCGGATGCTCGCGTACGCGCGGAGGTACGCCGGACCTACGAGGAGAGCGGCGAGACGCCCGGTCGCGAGATCCCGCTGCCCGGGCCTCGCGGACGCGCAGAGCCAGGTGGCGGTGCCCGGCGATGGTCTTGGGACAGCTCGTCGGTGTGCGTCGTGATCGAGAGTGCCACGACCGGGTGGCGTTCCGCGCCGACGACAGCGCACTGCTGACCGTCGTGGCCACGATGGTGGCGAGCGCGATCGAGATCGACTGGGCCCACGAACGCGCCGCGACCGACGCGGGGGCAGACGAAGCACACGCCGGTCGCCCCGTCGCGTGATCGCCGCCGAGACCCGCGACGACGCGGGTGCGGTTCTTCGCGGTCGACGGCAGCACGTTCCTCGACGGCGACTACCTGATCAAGGGTGTCGCCGGCCGCGTGCTCTGGGTGCTGCTCGGTCACCATGAGCGGGAAGGTCGTATCGAGTTCACCAACAAGGAGGTGCGGCTCGACCCGTCGTTGGAGCTTCCCGAGTTCCGCGACAACCTCGAGAGTCGCCTCATCTTGCTCAAGCGTCGACTCGACGAACGCGACGCACCGATCCGGATCGAGAAGACCGGCCGAGGTCGGTTCCGCCTTGCGGTCGAATGGTGACCTTCGCCTCGAGTTGATGGAGACGACCATGAGCGCAACGTTCGAGCACGACCCGACGACCGACCACGAGATCACGTTGGCGCGACGGTCGTCGCATGCACGTACTCCGAGTTCGGTGATCCCGGCGGCGCACCCGTGCTGAACTGTCACGGCGGGCTCCTGTGCCGTTTCGACGTCGAGCCGTGCGCGGCGGATTTCGTGTCGCTCGGCTCGCGGGTCGTGTCGCCCGACCGACCCGGCGTCGGTGGGTCCGACCGCAAGCCCGACCACTCGACGGGCGATTGGGTCGACGACGCGCGTCGAACTGCTCGACTCGCTCGGCGATCGAACGGTGCGCAGTCATGGGGTGGTCGCTCGGCGGTCAGTACGCGGCCGCAATCGCGGCGCGCTCGGCGATCGGGTGACCGAGCGGCGATCATCGCCGGTTGTCCGCCGCTCGACGACGACGAGCGGTTCGAGCGAGCTCAACCGCCTCGATCGCCGCCTGGCGCGGCTCTCGCAGCGCGCCGGCGCCCGTCGCGCGGATGGCCTTCACGGCGTCGGCGCGGCGTCGGCCGTCGCTCGCCACTGCGGCTCGGCGAGTACGAGGCCAAGCACTCGCCCGCGGCCGACGCCAGGTGATCCGCGACCACGGCGAGTGGCTCGGAGTGGCGATGGGCGAGGGCGGGCGCAACGGGGCCGGGATGGTCGACGAGTACCGCGCGTTCGTGGGCCCGTGGGGCTTCTCGCTCGGCGACATCACCGTGCCGACCCACGTGTACCAGGGCACCGCCGACACGCTGGTCCCACCCGCATGGGCGAAGGAGTTGGTCGCGGGAATCGCCGGCGCGGAGCTCACCGAGTACGACGGCGAAGGCCACATGATCGCCTTGTCGCACCGGATCGACGTCGTGCGCGCGCTCCTCTGAACCTCAGGAGGTGTCGACGGCGTCGCTCCGGGACGCGGACCGGCCGACGAACTCGATGACCGCGAGCGCGATGAGCACGAGGACCGCGATCGTCAGGACCATCCACCCTGATGGGTGGTCGATGGCAACGAGCGCGATCGCACCAATGGCGATGACGATCACCCGTAAGCCGACCTTGGCCGATCCCACCCACGCCGCGACGGCACCGGGTTCACCCGAGCGCTCGCGGTTGGTGAAGAACCCGCGGATGCGTTCCGCGGTGTGGCTCGGGCCGGCGAGCCATGCGCCGAAGGCCACGACGATGCCGAGCACGAACAAGGCTCTGGCTTCGAGCCGGAGTCCGTGGAGGACCTGGTCGTACGCGGCGCCCCCGGCGAGCTTGCCCTCCGGTCGGGGGAACAAACCGAGGTAGGGAACCCGTCCGAGATTGAGCGCGGTGAGGATCACGACCATCCCGACCGCGACGCCGAGTCCCACTTGGAGCAGGGTCCGTCGACGTCGCCGCGAGAGCGCGATCGCGCCGGCGAAGCACAAGAGGGTCAGCACGGGGAGCAGCCACGCGAGCGTCTGCAGCGCGTCGATGCTGTCCTGCAGCAGGCCGGCATTGGGCGCGTGGAACAGCACGAGCTTCGGGTTGATCTCTTGTCCAGCCCTCTTGCTCAGATCGAATCCCAAGCTCTTGACCTTGGCGCGCACCTTGTCGGCGACACCGGTGAGGTCCAGGATCACCTCGCCGTTCTTGACCGTCAGTCCGTGCGTGGTCTTCCCGGTGAGCGCCGCCACGACCTGCGTGTGCGCGCGCCGGTTGGCCGCTTCCCAGATCGTTGCGAACTGCTCGGAACCGAAGATCTTCAGCGCGGCGTTGTGCACCACGCCCTCGATCGCCTGGGTCATTGCCGGCGCCGCGGCCTCGGCTCGCGGCGGCAGCGCATCCTGCAGTCGTTGCTCGAGGTCAGTACCCTGCACGACCCGGTCGGTGACCCGTGCCGCCGCGGCGTCGATCACGTCCTGGTTCCGCGCCAATGGCGCGACCGTGGAGACGTACGCGTCGGTGTCGAG
Organism: uncultured Actinomycetes bacterium; assembly: GCA_963726965.1. GTDB lineage: Bacteria > Actinomycetota > Acidimicrobiia > IMCC26256 > DASPTH01 > DASUAS01. Next base: position 370,995 of record CAVSEI010000011.1, read on the forward strand.
CACCGTGTACCGGCTCCAGACCGCGATCAGGCTCAGGGGTGCAAGCACGAACCCGAGGACGAGCAACACGACGACGAAGATCCGCCGGAGTCGCCCCGGATGGCCGCCCGATGTTGGTTCGCTCGCGGTTGGTTCGCTCGCGGTGGGTTCGCTCGCGGTGGGTTCGCTCGTGGTTGGTTCGCTCGCGGCGTCGGTCACCGGTGGTCGCGCCGGTCGTCACGTGCGGGGCGCAGGGGCATGTCAGAGGCTCCTTCGGCTGCGGCTGTGGCTTCGAACCAAGCGATTATGGTCGAGATTCGTGCTCCACACCGGCGTTCACGTGCTCGCCACCCGGAAGCCGGTGTGCCCTGCGGAGCTGACCGGCTCGCTCCCGAACCGCGCGGACACGCGGTAGCGCCGGCAGTACGACAGATGGCAGAGGTACGAACCGCCGCGCTGCACCCGCGTCGTCCCGGTCGCGGGACCACGCGGGTTCCGACGCGGGCTCTGCGAGTAGTAGCCCACGTCGAGCCAGTCGTCGCACCACTCCCAGACGTTGCCGGTCACGTTGTGGAGTCCGAATCCGTTCGTCGGGAACGCGTCGACGGGAGCGGTGGCGAGGTAGCCGTCGGCGGCGGTGTTGCCGCCGGGGAAGCGCCCCTGGAACACGTTCATGCGATGCTCGCCGCCCGGCTCGAGGTCGTCACCCCACGGGAATGCCGCGCCCATTCGTCCGCCCCGGGCCGCGTACTCCCACTCGGCTTCCGTCGGCAGGCGGGTGCCGGTCCATCGGCAGTACGCGCGGGCGTCGTGCCACGAGACGTGGACGACGGGGTGGTTGCCGCGACCGTCGAGATCGGAGTGCGGTCCCTCGGGGCGGCGCCAGTCCGCGTCGTGGACCTGTCGCCACCACTCGGCGCCGACGACCGCGCGGGTGTCCGGGAAGTCGTCCGGGAGCAAGCCGCCGAACACGAACGACCATCCGAAGCGCTCGGCATCGGTGCGCCATTCCGTCGCGTCGACGAACGCCGCAAACGCGTCGTTGGTGACGGTGAACCGGTCGATGCGGAACGCGTCCAGCTCCACATCGTGGACGGGTCCTTCGCCGTCACCGGGGTACGCCCACATCGAATCGTCGCCCATGCGGAACGTCGCCGCGGCGATGTCGACCAGCGAGTCAGGCGTCGGTCCGGCGCCGAGCGGCACCGACTCGAGGTCCGAAGGACCGGTATCGTCGTATTCGCCGGTACCCGGACCACAACATGCGTCGCTCACGCGCGCCGAGGGTACCGGTCGCGACTCCTGAGGATCCTGGCCATGCCCGAACCCGTCCACGTCCATGCACCGCACGAGCTCGGTGAACCGGGTGAAGTCACGTCGAACCGCGAACGTCTGCTCGAGGTGCTCGCCGCGCTGTTGCTGTCGTTGGCGACCCTCGGGATCGCCTGGAGCGGCTACCAGGCCGCGAAGTGGAGTGGACTCCAAGCGCGGCGCTACACGCAGGCGAGTACGGCACGGAGCTTTGCCAACCGCGCCGCGACGCTTGCGTTGCAGGATCGCACCCAGGACCTCCTGAACTTCAACCGCTGGCTCGAGGTCACGACCGACGGGAACAGCCAGCTCGCCAGTCTCTACGAGCGCCGGTTCCGCGACGAGTTTCGTCCCGCGTTCGAGCGCTGGCTCGCCGAAGATCCGTTGCACAACACCAACGCGAATCCGAGCCCTCTCCGCGAGAAGAACTACGTGCTCGCGAACTCGGTGAAGGCCGACAAGCTCGAGACGCTCGGTGACGTGCGCTTCGAGCAGGGGAAATCGGCGACGGAACACGCCGACGACTACGTGTTCGCAACCGTGTTCTTCGCCGTCGTCCTGTTCTTCGCCGGCATCTCGCTCCGGTTCAGGTGGTTGCCCATGCGAATCCTGATCCTCGGGCTCGGCACCGTGTTGTTGATCTACGGCGCCGTCAGGCTCGGCACCCTCCCGACTCTCTGATCGGTCAGCGGAGGAGCCCGACCAGCGCGTCGATGATCACCAGCACCCCCAGCCCGGTCAGCGGGTAGAAGGTGAGCGGGCGCTTGTGCGCCGCCAGCCACGTCTGCACGTCGGTCATCCACGTCTCGGCCCGCGGTCCGAACAGGATGGCGAGGACGACGGGCACGGTCACCAGCGCGGTCGCGACGACGACGTAGAGGAGTGTCAGTGCGGCAGTCTCGGCATTGGACAGGTCGGCAGCCGAGATCGTGGCCGTCACCAGGACGGTGAGCCCGAGGCGTTTCGGGCCGAGCGTGAGCGCCGCACCCGCCGCGAACACCGAGAAGACGTTCAGGTGGGCGAGCCGATCGAGCACCGCCTTCGAGCGCGAGTTGGGCTTGTGGGGTCGGTCAGCGGGCCGCGCCCACACGTAGGCGCCCGCCACGAGGAGCGCCAGGCCGAGTGCGAGTTCGAGCAACGCGCGCAAGGTCTCGTGCGGGTGCGCGCCGACCGGGAGGGCCGCGGTGCCGAGCGCGTACGCGACCGCGCACAGGATCGCCTGCCCGAGGACCACGCCGACGGCGAAGCTGAGCCCGTTCCAGCGACCGCCCCTGCTGCCGAGGACGACCAGCGTCGAGCCGAGCGCGATCGGGCTCGCGGCCGCGACGAACGCGAACAGCAGAACTTGGAGGGGAACGGAGTTCACGGCGCGAGTGGCGCAGCGGCGCCTACGCGTAGCCCTTCGCTCGCAGCCAGCGGAGGGTGAAGAACCCGAAGAACGGCGGGATCACGAACGTGATGCCACGGAACACGAGCACGGTCGCGAGCGCCGGCGCCGCGGGAATTCCGAATGACGTCAGCCCCGCGGTGAGGGCGGCTTCGGTGACCCCGATCCCGCCCGGCACCGGAGCGACGTTGCCCACCATCCCGGCGCCGACCTGGACGACGACGAGCTGGGCGAAGTCGAGGTGCTGGTGGAACGCCAACAGACACAACCCGAGCAGCGCGGGGTAGATCAGGTTGCCGGCAGTGTCGCCGCCGAAGAGCTGCAGCGCCTTCTTCGGATTCCGCAGCACGGCCCAGATGTCGGACGCCGCCTTCTTCACCGCGGGGACCACCTTGCCGCGGATCTTCGGGACGAGGAGCACGATGCCGACGACGACGGACACGGCCACGATCACCCAGAGCGAGGTGCTCGACGACGAGGAGCTGCTCGTGTCGACCGCGGTCGCGGTGATGGCGGCGGCGGTGAGGAAGAGGATCATCTGGATGGCACCGCCGACGCCGGTGCTGAGCACCATGGCGCTCCCGGCCGACGCGACCGGTACGCCCTGCTTGTGGAGATAGTCGAGCTGGAGCGCGGTGCCGCCGATGCCGTTCGGTGTGATCAGGTTGAGGAACGAGCACGCCAACTGCGTCAGCACGGTGGGGACGAAGGGCAGGTCCTTGTTGACGCACCCGAGCAGGGCCGTCGCCCATGCGGTCGGGATCAAGGGATACAAGATCAGGGCCAGCAACGCCCAGCCCCAGATCGCGTTCTCGAACTGGCTCTGTACCGTCGCCCAGTCGATGCCTTCGAGACTGGGGATGGCAATGGCGAGCGCCAACAGGATGCCGGCGAGCATCCCGATGTTGACCAGGCTCAACCGCTTGATCTTGAGCGGTGGGACGTCGTCGACGCCGCACGCCGTGGCCAACGAGCTGCGGAGTTCCTTGAGTGCCTTGTTCTGGTGTTTGACCCCTTGCGTCAGCCCCGCGGGCAGCGCCGCGGCCTGGACGACGGGGATCACGTCCGGGACGTGGTCCTTACCGAGCGCGCTCACGGCGGCGGCGATGGCGCGGTCGTCGCCCACGAGTTGCGCGGTCAACACGAGCAGCGCGGCGTCGTCACGGTTGTACCAGTAGTCGTCACCGGTGGCATCGGCGGTGCTGAAGTCGTCGAACGCGATGCTCCCGTCGGCGGTGACGAGCACACGCAACCCGTCGAGGTTGCCGTGGGCGATCCCCGCGCGATGGAGCGCGTCCAATTGCGACCACGCCGCCGCGAGGACGGCGTCGGTGAGCTGCTCGGGCTCGATGGTGCCGATCGCGGTGCCCTGCGGCGGCGTCGTGACGAGCACGGCGGCATCGGCGCCACCAACTCCGGTGCGCACGAGCCGCGCGGCGCGCACATCGCCGCGCTCTGCGAGCATCAGCGTGTACGCGATGTGTTCGACCTGCTGGATCCGGCTGCCGAACACCGGCAGGCCGGGGTCGTGATACATCAACGAATGCCACGCTTTCGCGGCGACACGCGCGTCGCGTTGGTCGCGCCCGAAGGCGTCGACGCGTACCTGTTCGCCGGAGCTGAGCACGACGTCCATCACCGACGCGCGCGGCACCTGCTCCTCGGCGTGGTCGATGCTCGTGATCTCGTAGCCCAGGTCGGTCAGCGCGGTCGTGACCTCGGCGATCGATGGTCGACCGCCCGGCGATCCGAACACGACGCGCACGAGCGCGGCGACCGCGAAGCCCAGGACGATCCCGCCGAGCACGTCGGACGGGGAAGCCCGCTCCGAGGTACATCGCGGCGAACGAGACGAGCAGGATGACCAGCACGAAGATCCGACGCAGCGGTCGCACCAGGTAGGGAGAGAGGGCGAAGACGAGCCCGGTGATGGCGGCGACGTTGGCCACCGGGAACGATGGGCCGTCGCCGATGCGCACGTTGACGCCCAGGCCACTGATCGGGTGGTTCCCGAGGATCTCGTTCAAGAGCAACGCAATCGCCCACGCGGCTGCCCCGCCGAGCGCGCCGTGCCAGGCGGCACGGAACTGACGAAGGACGAGCAACACGAGGGTGACCGCGAGAACGGCCCAGATCGAACCGAGTGCGTAGAACGCCTTCGCCAGGCCCAGCATGTTGTCGGAGAGATCGTTGACGGTGTGGAACAGGTTCAGGTTGACCGTCGACTGCGTCTGGGCCCACATACCGATGAGCACGGTCGTGATCCCCGCGACCACGAGCATGCCGATGTCCGTCGGGCGCCGTTCCGCCCGCTCGTCGGTGTCGCGAATCCAGGTCATGGCGGGCAGACCCTAACTGAGTGCGGACGTCGTGTCCTCGGCGTGGTACTCCGCCAGGAGTTCGACCTCGCCGTCACGGTCAGGAAACATGAAGAACACCAGGGCGGCCCCGATGAGGATGGCGATGATCCCGGCGGTGTAGGCCCAGTTGGCGCCGTCGACGAACGAAGACTTCGCCGCGCTCGTGATCTGCTTCGCGTACTGCGGGTACTGGCTCGCAGTGTTCGCGGCGCTCGAGAACGACTTCGTCAGCTGGTTCTCCACGCTGGTGCTCACCTGGCTGGCGTTCGGTGAGGCAGCGATCTGTTTGGCGAACGCGGTGGCGTATCCGGCGGCGAGGAGTGCGCCGAGGATCGACTGCATGATCGCTCCGCCGAGGTCGCGCTGGAGGTCTGCGGTCGCCGACGCCATGCCCGCCCGCTGGACGGGAACCGAACCGGTGAGCGAGTGGGAGGCCGGCGTCCCCGCGAGCCCCACGCCGAGGCCGACGAACCCGTACGCCAGCCCGACCTGCCAGTACGAGCTGTGGTCCGTCCACAGGACGAGCATGGTGAGGAACCCGAGGAAGCAGAAGAAGTAGCCGCACAGCAGGGTGAAGCGGGCGCCGTGGGACTCGACGAGCTTCGCCGAACGCGGCGCGGCGATCACCATCAGCAACGCCGCGGGCAGGATGGACGCGCCGGCTTCGAGGGGTGAGTAGCCGAGCACGTTCTGGAGGAATTGCTGGCCGACGAACATCGCGCCCATGAGGGATCCGAACACGATGATGCCGGCGATGGCGGCGACCCAGAAGATTCTGCGCTTGGCGACGTCGAGGTCGTAGAGGGGGAACTGCGCGGCTCGCTGGCGGAAATAGAAGCCGACCAGCGCGGCGATCGCGATCGCGCCGAGGCCGAGCGCCACCGTGCCCTTGTCGGGCACCACCGCGAAGTTGATCGCGAGCACGATCCCCGCAACCATCACGACCGAGAGGATGCCGCCGAGGTTGTCGACCGGATCCGTCGCCTCGTTGACGTGCGCCGGGACGAACCGCAGCGCCATGAACAACGCGACCGCAGCGAGCGGCAAGGTCACCAGGAACACCGAGCCCCACCAGAAGTGTCCGAGCAGCCATCCGGCGGTGAGCGGGCCGAGCGCGGAGATCGCGCCGCCGATGGCGGACCACAGCGCGATCGCACGGTGCGCGGCTGACCCGACCACAGCGCGGTGATCAACGCCAGCGTTGTCGGATACGCCATCCCCGCAGAGAGCCCACCGATCAGCCGAGCGAGGACGAGTACCTCGTCCGTCGGCGCCCACGCCGCGAGGATGCACGCGGGGATCGAGAGCCCGACGCCGAGGATCAGCATCATCTTGCGTCCGTACCGGTCGCCGAGCGCGCCGAGGTAGAGCACCGACGCGGCCAGTCCGAGGGAATACGCCGACCGCGACCATGTCGAGCGTCGTCTGCGACGAGTCGAACGCCTTCCCGATGTCGGGGAGCGCGACATTGGCGACCGCGAGGTTCAGGTTGGCGACCGCGGCCACGAGGATCAGCGCGATCAGGACGATCTTGGCGCGTTCCGGTGCGTGGTCGCTCTCGCCTCTGGTTGCCGGTGCGGGGCCCGTCACCCGGCGAACGATACCGGGGGTGGTTCATCCCACGGGGGTGATGCGGACTCGCTACGGTGGTCCGCTCTTCCCGTTTGTCTCTGGATCCGAGGCCATGATGTCCATTCCTCACACGGACGACACGTCCGGGGCGGTCACGCCGGTCGTCCACCTGGATCCGGTCCAGCGGGCGCGGATCGGTCGCGCCGCGCGCGCTGTGGTCCCACGCTCTTCCCACGCCGCGTGGTCCCCGAGTGCGGAACGACCCGATTCCGCCGCGCTGCTCGAGCGCGCAGGAGACGACCCGCGTGCCCGATCTCGTCCCGCTGCGGCACGAGCGCATGATGGTGTCGCCGTTCACGTTCTACCGGGGCGCGGCGGTCGTGATGGCCGCCGACCTCGGCGCCGAACCGAACAGTGGCCTCCGCGTCCAGGCCTGCGGCGACGCCCACCTCTCGAACTTCGGTGGGTTCGCGTCGCCCGATCGCACGATGGTCTTCGACATCAACGACTTCGACGAGACCAACCCTGGACCGTTCGAGTGGGACGTCAAGCGGCTCGCTGCCAGTTTCGAGATCGCGTCACGATCGAGCCAGTTCACGGCCAAGGACACGCGCAACGTGGTGATGCGCGTGACGTGCGCGTACCGGGAAGCGATGGCGTCCTTCGCCGGCGCTCCGAACCTCGACGTGTGGTACGCCCGCCTCGACGTCGCCAAGTACCTGGAGCGTTTCCGCGCGAACGCGACCGCCGCCGACATCAAGCGCTTCGACCGCAACATGGCGAAGGCGGAATCAAAGGACAGCATGAAGGCGCTCGAGAAGCTCACCGAGCTCGTCGACGGCGAATACCGGATCATCTCCGATCCGCCCGTTGTGGTCCCGATCACCGACCTGGTGACCGGAGACGACGAGTCGTCGTTGCGGGCCTGGCTGGAGGACCGCATCCGGGTCTACCGGCGTTCGCTGCAACCGGACCGTCGCCACCTCCTCGAGGGCTACCGGCTCGTCGACTTCGCCCGCAAGGTCGTGGGCGTGGGCAGCGTCGGCACCCGGTGTTGGATCGCGCTGTTCCTCGGACGCGACGACGCCGACCCGCTGTTCCTGCAGATCAAGGAGGCCGAGGCGTCGGTGCTCGAGGCGCACGCCGCCCGCAGCGGATACGCGAACCACGGCCAGCGGGTCGTCGAAGGCCAACGGCTGCTCCAGACGTCGAGCGACATCCTGCTCGGGTGGACGCGCACGCTGGGCCTGGACGGGGTGGAGCGGGACTACTACGTCCGCCAGCTCTGGGACTGGAAGATGTCGCCGGTGATCGAGGCGATGTCGCCGCCGATCCTGGGGGTCTACGCCGACATGTGCGGGTGGACGTTGGCGCGGGGCCACGCCCGTTCGGGTGACCGGATCGCGATCGCCGCCTACCTGGGGTCGAGCGACGCGTTCGACCGGGCCATCGCCGACTTCAGCAGCGCCTACGCCGACCAGAACCAGCGCGACTTCGAGCACGTGGCCCAGACCCTCCAGTCACCCGAACCCGCGGCAGGTGCGCGAAGCTGACGGGTCCACGACCTCGGAGGCTCTTCGGTGTATTTCGTCGGTGCAGGCATTTTCTTCTTCGTGGCGCTGCTGTGCGTCTTCGCTTACTTCGGTGCCAAGAAGCAGCGGCGCCGTTACGAGGAGACCGGACGACTCGACGGCGACGACGAGTAACGGAACGCGACCACGATGAACGTGCTCACGACGCTGCTGGCGGTGAACCCAGTCCCGTGGGCGCGTTCGCAGATGGCGTTCACCCTCGCGTTCCACATCATCCTCGTGCCGCTGGGCGTGGCGTGGGGCGCGATCACCCTGATCGCGAACTACCGCGCCATCAAGCACGACGATGCCGACGCGCTCGTGCTCGCGCAACGTTGGTCGAAGTACATGGCGGTGACCTTCGCGGTGGGCGCGGTCACCGGCACCGTCCTGACCTTCGAGTTCGGGCTCCTGTGGCCGCGGTTCATGGGTCGCTTCGGTGATGCGTTCGGGATCCCGTTCGCGGTCGAAGGTCTCTTCTTCTTCCTCGAAGCGATCTTCCTCGCCATCTACATCTACGGCTGGAAGCGCCTGAAGCCATGGGCGCATTTCTGGACCGGCGTCCCGATCGTGATCGCGGGCATCGGCGGCACGGTGTCGGTGGTCGCAGCCAATGCGTGGATGAACGAACCCGCTGGCTTCACGATGAACTCGGCGGGCAAGATCACCGACGTCGATCCGTGGGCGGTGTTCTTCAACAAAGCGATGCCGCTCGAGGCCTTGCACATGCTCGTCGCCGCGTACCTCGTCGGCGGCTTCCTGGTGGCGTCCGTGTATGCGGTGGCGATGTTGCGGGGACGCCGCGATCGCTACCACCGCATCGGCTTCATCATCCCGTTCACGGTCGCCGCGCTCGCGATGCCGATCCAGATGCTGGTCGGCGACGAGTTGGCCCGCTGGGTCTACAACAACGAGCCGGTCAAGTTCGCGGCCATCGAGATGGTGCCCCAGACGTCCGACGATGTCCCCGAGACGATCCTCGGGCACCTGAACTCGCAGGGCCAGGTGGTGGGCGGGATTCCGATCCCCGGACTCGCGTCGTGGCTGTCGGATCCGGCCGACGGCACCAGCACCGTGATCCAGGGTCTCGACACCGTGCCCCAGAGCCAGCGACCGACCGACGCCGAGGTCAATGTCGTGCACCTCGCGTGGGACGTCATGGTCGGGCTCGCCACGCTGTTGTTCCTGTTGGCGGCGTGGTACGGCGCCACGTGGGCGTTCAAGCGGCGGATGCCGAAGAGCGCATTCTTTCTGTGGATCGCCGGTGCCGCCGGTCTCCTGTCGGTCGTCGCGCTCGAGGCCGGCTGGGTCGTGACCGAGGTCGGTCGGCAACCGTGGATCGTGCGCAACTTCATGAAGGTCGAGGCGGGTGCGACCGGCAACTCCGGTGTCTGGATCACGTTCCTCGTGGTGCTCGGCATCTACACCGGCGTGGGTGTGACGCTCATCCTGATCCTGCGCATGATGAGTCGTCGCTGGCGCGACGGCGAGGCTGAGCTCGAAGGCGGGGGTCCTTACGAGCCTCGCGGCGATGATGCGTCCGCGGCGCGCGAAGGAGGTCGGTGTGTCGTGAGCGACGTCGTCGCGGTCATCCTCATGATCGGAATCACCGCGTACGCGCTGTTCGGCGGGGCTGATTTCGGCGCGGGATTCTGGGACCTCGTCGCCGGTGGTGCTGAGCGTGGCGCGGACCCGCGCTCGGTGATCAGCCACTCGATCGGACCGGTGTGGGAGGCCAACCACGTGTGGTTGATCTTCTGCCTGGTGGTCCTGTGGACCACGTTCGCGGAGGCGTTCGCCTCGATCACGCTCACGCTCTTCGTTCCGCTGTCGCTGGCGGCATTCGGCATCGTCCTGCGGGGTTCGAGCTTCGCCTTCCGCAAGGAAGTGACGCGCACGTCGAGTCAGAGGAACTTCGGCGCCGCGTTCGCGTCGTCGTCGGTGTTGGTGCCGTTCTGCATGGGTGCCGTCGCGGGCGCGATCGCGTCGGGTCACGTGCCTGCCGGTGGCAAGGCCGGTGACCCGTGGTCGAGCTGGATCAACCCGACCGCCATCCTCGGCGGCGTGCTCGCGGTGATCGTGTGCGCGTACCTGGCCGCGGTCTACCTGGTGTGGGACGCCCGCCGCCTCGGGCGCGACGACATGGTCGAGTACTTCCGGCGACGCGCGGTCGGATCGGCCGTCGCCGCCGGCTTCGTGCTGTTCCTCGGGTTCTTCGTCTTGCACGACTACGCCCGCTACGTGTTCGACGGCCTGACGTCGCGCGCGCTCCCGCTGGTGGTCCTGTCGGCGCTCTGCGGACTCGGCTCGCTGTTCCTCCTGATGCGCGAGAAGCACAACGGTGCGCGTCTGTTGGCGATGGGCGCGGTGGCGACGGTCGTGCTCGGCTGGGGCGTCGCCCAGTGGCCCTACATCCTCCCGACGAGCATGAAGGTGTCGGCCGCGGCTGCGCCTCGACCCCACGCTGTGGTCGGTCGTCGTGGTGTTCATCGCCGCCGCGGTGGTGATCCTGCCGTCCCTCGGATTGCTGTACTACCTCGACCAGAAGGACCTGCTCCTCGGCTCCGGTCAGCAGGAGTGACGGTCACGCGGCGGCGTCGGTGGATTCGGTCGGCGCCTCGGCTGCGGCTGGGGGAGTGGCCCGCCCGCCCATTCGGCTGACCAGTACCGCGATGACGGTCACCAGGTAGAGCTGGCCGCTGAGCGCTTCCAACACCGACAAGGCGCGACCGAGGTCACCGCCGCGGTGAAGTCGCCGTACCCGACCGTCGTCTGGGTGACGAAGCTGAAGTACAGGAAGTCGGGCGTGGTCGGATGACTGGTCTGCACGAAGAACGGTCCGCTGCTCAGGCTGTTGATGGCGGCGAACACGAACGCGAACATCATGCCGAGGAGCACGTAGATGCAGACTGCGCCGAGGACGGTCTGGATGTCGACCAGCTGACGGCGCCACAGTGCCCGCGCGATGACCACCGGTACCGTGGCCACCAGCAGGATGTTGAGGAGGAAGAACACGCTGGTCGGATCGTGTGAGGAGCTCGCGACCACGGACCCGACGGATGCCAGCAGCGACACGAGGGCCACGAGCGCCGCGATCCGGAAGAGGCGGCGACTGACGCGCGACGCCAGGAGGGCAGCCAGCAGGGTCAGTCCCTGCAGGAAGACGGTGAGGATGCGGGTCCACGCGTCGGGCGGCCCCGCCGCCATCACCACGAACGTCATCGCCAAGAGGAGCAGCACCCAGCCGTACTGGTATCCGGGCGAGTGCTCCTCCAGCCACGCTTCGATGCTGCTCGGCTTGGTTCTGTCCCCGTAAGCCACGACTCCTCCGTTCCCGCGGCGTGACGCGGGTCATCCTCGTCGCGGTGAGGTGCAGCTGTCGAACGCTGCGATCCTGGTAGACCACACGCATGATGAACTTCGGACCATTCCGGGTGGAACTCGCCGATGGCGTGGGCAGCGTGGTCATCGATCACCCGCCCACCAATCTGGTCGACAGGGCCTTCATCGGTGGGCTCAGCGCGCTCGTCGACGCGCTCGAAGCCGATGAAGCGACGCGGGTCGTCGTCTTCTCGAGCGCCGATCCCGACTTCTTCCTCATGCACGGTGACGTGCACGGCATCCTCGCGATGCCCGTCGGTGCTCACACGCCCGTCGACGTCCCGAACTTCGCGGCCGCGATCTTCGAACGCCTGCACCGGAGCGCGCTCGTCTCCATCGGCCTGGTCGACGGCGCCGCGCGCGGTGGCGGCGCGGAATTCCTCGGCCGCGCTCGATCTGCGCTTCGGCAGCGAACGCGCCCGGTTGGGTCAACCGGAGGTGGGGATGGGCATTCTGCCCGGCGCGGGAGGAACCGCACGCCTTCCGCACCTGCTCGGTCGGAGCCGCGCCCTCGACGTGATCCTCACCGGTCGCGACGTCGACGCCGCCGAAGCGCACCAACTCGGGTGGCTCGATCGCGTCGTGCACCACGACGAACTTGCCGCGGAGGGACGTCGTGTCGCCGGGCGGATCGCCGCGATGCCGCCCGCGTCGGTGGCGGCGGTGAAGCGGGTCGTCGACGCGTCGCTGGAGTCGTTCGCGTCGGGACTGGTCCAGGAGACCAACGAGTTCGGGATGCTCATCGCGTCCGGCGAACACACCGAACGCATGGAGCGATTCTTGGCTGCTGGTGGGCAGACGCGGGAGGGTGAGACGACCCGCTGGGACGAGATCGATCGGGTGACGACCGACGCAGGGTGACTACTGGCGCGTGGCGGGATGCTCGCGGCGAGCGACGCCGTCGGCCAGCGTTCGGTGCAACCCCATCAATGCATCGACCCGCGCGACCTCCGAGGCGGTGAATCGGAGCGAGCCGGGCCGGGCCAGAAAGGCGATGCTCCGCGTGTGCGGCTGACCATCGGGAACCGCGAGCAACCACATCGGTGACGGTGGGCGTCCGCCGAGCGGCCCGGGCAGGTCGTGCGATCGCTGCACCAGGGGCGCGCCCCGGGCCAGCGCGAGCCGGCCGACGGGGACCTCGCGCGCTTCGTCGATCGCCGCGACCCACACCTTCGACGAGTGGCACGCCGACGCGAGCACCCGACCGAGTGCGTTGCCGTCGGGGGCCTCCGCGATCCCGCGGGCCCAGCCGAGTGCGTCGAGGACCGGCTCGGAGCGGGTGGTGGCCGGCGCGCACGAGAGCAACACCCCCGCCTCCGCGACCTCGAGCGCGGTGGCGAGCACCCGACCGTCGAGCTCGGTGAGCACTTCGACGACCAATTCGTCGACCGCCTGGTGACCGTCGAGCTCGTGGATGTCGACCGACACGAGGTCGCCGTCGAGATCCGAGATGACCGTTGCCACCTTGGCCAGCGCGCCCGGGAGGTCGGGGAGTTCCACCCGGATTCGGTATCTGCTCATCGCCGTCCGTCTTCGCTCATCTGGCCACCGTTGTCGGGCCGGGTTTCGGCGTCGTTACGGGTCGGCGAACGCGGGGAGAACCGGGTACCGTCCTCGCCGCTGTGCTGATCCCTGACCCTCCCGACGCGCTGCCGTTCGAACCGATTCGGGAAGGTTTGTACACGCAGGAGGAGCTGAGCGCGCAGACCGGCACCGGCGTCACCCTCGACGACGCCATCGGGGAGTGGTTCCACCGCCAGGATCACGGGGTCGAGGCGGCGATCGCCCGGGCGGTGCACGACGCCACCATCGACGTCGCACTGGCGCACTCCCTCGCCGGGAAATCGGTGGTCGGGGTGATGGGAGGCCACGGCACGGCGCGCGGAAGCGCGCCCTACCGGGTCGCTGTCCCGGCTCGGTCGGGCGCTCGCCGACGCTGGCTACCACGTCGCGACCGGAGGCGGCCCGGGGTTGATGGAAGCCGCCAACCTGGGTGCGTGGTTCGCGCCGTATCCGGACGACGATCTCGACACCGCGCTGACCATCCTTGCCGCCGCGCCGTCCTACGAGACCGACGCCGGACAGTTCAGTGCGGCGGCCTGCGAGGTGCGTGAGCGCTGGCACGACGGCGGTGAGAGCCTGGGCGTGCCGACGTGGGTGTACGCACAGGAGCCGACCAGCGCGTTCTGCACCCAGATCGCGAAGTACTTCACCAACAGCATCCGGGAAGACGGTCTCCTCGCGATCGCCCGTTCCGGGGTGATCTACGCGCCAGGTGGCGCGGGCACTGCTCAGGAGATCTTCACCGATGCCGCGCAGAACACGAACACGCTCTACGAGGTCCGCAGCCCGATGGTGTTCCTGGATCGGGACTTCTACGAGCGTGAGCAGCCGGAGCTGATGGGCGCCGTCCGTCGCCAGGCCGAAGCCTTCGGTTGGGCCGAGCTGGTGACCCTGGTCGACGACGTCGACGACGCGGTGGCCTTCGTGCTCGCCCACGATCCCGACGGTGCGGACGCGGCGATCACCCGACGGCGACGGCGCCCAGATCCACCGCCGAGACCGTGACCGCGGCGGCGCTACGCCTGACCACGTCCGCGGCCGCGTTGGCCGACGACTTCGCGCGTGTCCGCGCCGACCTTGCAGTTCCCCTCTCTTTCCCGTCCGAGGTCGTCGCGGAAGCCGCGTCGGTCGCGAGCCGCGGTCCGCAAGCGCCTCCTGGCGCGCCGGACATCCCGCGGATCGACGCGCGCGCGGTCGACCTGGTCACGATCGACCCGCCGGGGAGCCGCGACCTCGATCAGGCATTTCACGGCGAGCGCACCGCGACCGGCTACCGGGTGCAGTACGCCATCGCCGACGTGGCGGCGTTCGTCACGCCGGGCGGCGCCCTCGACCGAGAGGCGAACACCCGTGGTGTCACGCTCTACCTGCCCGACGGTCGATCGCCGCTCTACCCTCCGGTCCTCGGCGAGGGTGCCGCCAGCTTGCTGCCGAAGGTCGACCGTCCCGCACTGTTGTGGACGTTCGACCTCGACGCCGACGGCCGCATCGAAGCGACGAGCCTCGTCCGCGCGACGGTGCACAGCCGTGCCGCGCTCGGGTATCCCGAGGTGCAGCGCGCGCTCGACGACGCGTCGGCCGATGGGTCGCTCGTCGTGCTGCGTGAGTTGGGGGCCCTGCTCCTCGACCGCGAACGCGAACGCGGTGGGGTGAGCATCGCAGCACCGACCCAGGAAATCGTGCAGCGAGCGCACGAGGAGTACCAACTCGAGCTCGAAGCGTCGCTGCCGGTCGAGCGCTGGAACGCGCAGGTGTCGCTCCTCACGGGCATGGAGGCCGCCCGGACGATGGTCGCGTCGGGGGTGGGCCTCCTGCGGATCTTGCCGCCACCCGATCCCGTCGTCGTCGAACGACTGCGCCGGACTGCAGCCGCGCTCGGGATCGCCTGGCCCGCGTCGGCGAGCTACGCGGACGTCGTGCGGGGCATGGTCCCCCAGACCCGCGAGCACGCCACCTTCTTGTTACAGGCACTGCATGCGCTGCGGGGAGCGGGGTACGCGCTCCCGGTCTCCGGGGAGCCGGTCCCGGTCCACAGCGCGGTCGGCGCACCCTACGCGCACGTCACCGCGCCGTTGCGCCGGCTCGCCGATCGGTTCGCCAACGAGATCGTGCTCGCCGAGTTCGGCGGCTACCCCCCGCCGCAGTGGGCAGTCGACGCGCTGCCCGAGCTCGCGGCCACCATGCAACGCGCCAACCAACATGCGTCTGCGGTCGATCGGGCGTGCGTCGACGCGGTCGAGATCGCGCTCCTCGCCGGGCACGTCGGCGCGACGTTCTCCGCCACCGTGGTCGACCGTCATCGGCGCGGCATCGTCGTGATGCTCGCCGAGGTGCCGGTCGTCGTGACCGTGGCCGGTCGGGCCGAGCTGGGCGCGAACGTGCGGGTCCGCCTCGACGCACTGGACCCGATGGCCCGGACGTCGACGTTTTCGCAACTCTCCCACTGACGCCGGGTCAGGCGAGCAACGCCTCGAGTTCCGCGAGGGCGGGACGGGGGTCGGGGCCCACCAGGATCGCCCGCATCCCGACGTCCTCGGCCGCGGCGACGTTGCCGGCGAAATCGTCGAGGAACACCGCCGCGACCGGGATCGGTCACGTGGAGACGTTCGAGCGCAGTCAGGAAGATCGCGGGGTCGGGTTTGCGGACGCCCTCTTCACACGAGTCGATGACGAGATCGAACAGCTCGTCGATCGCGAGCCGTGAGCGCCAGGCGTCGCCGTACTCCCGGATGTTGTTGGTGACGATCGCGGTGCGCAGGCCGCGGGCGCGCACGGCGCGGACCGCGTCGATCACCACGGTGCGGTCGACGTCGTCGGCGACCATGCCACTGAACATCTCTCCGCTGTCGAAACGGAACCCGGCGGCTTCGGCTTCGGCCGAGATCCGGGTCAGCGCGTCGACGAACGTGAGCTCGCCTCGTTCGAGCTGATGCCAGGCGTGATCGGTGTCGGAGTCGTAGCTGCCGAACACGATGCCCATCATGACCGCGGGATCGACGTCCTGGGAGCGCGCGTAGGAGTGGGCGGCGCCGAACGGCGATGCGGTGAACACGCCGCCGTAGTCCCAGAGGACGGCTTCGAACGTGGTCACGACGCCACGTGACCCGCGACACGCGCGTAGGCGGCCGCGACGTCTGGCCCGAGGTGGTCGGAGGAGTAGCGCACTTCGTCCATCATGTCCGACGGGATCTCCCAACCGTCGACGCGCATCAGGTCGTCGACCCGATCGGCGAACCACTCGGGCGTGCCGTCGCCGACCACCCCCGGACACTCGGCGAGGAAGACGCGTGCCGCACGGTCGGCACCGACCGAGAACGTCTCGCCGTTGATCGTGGTGCTCTCGTGAGCGAGGAAGGCCACGAACGGCGCCACCTTCTCGGGCGGGAAGTACGTCTCGAGGAAGGTGCGGAAGCCGTCGTCGTCGGGCAGCTGCGCGGTCATGCGGGTGAAGGCAGCCGGCATCACTGCGTTGACCATGATCCCGACGTACGCGCCCTCGGCGGCCAGCGCGCGGGTGAGCCCGAAGATCCCGGCCTTGCTCGAGACGTACGGGCTCGTGAACGGCGTACCGAACACCGACGCCGAGGACATGTTCACGATGCGCCCGGCGCCGGCCGCTTTGAGGTGGGGCCAGGCGGCGCGGCTGACGCGCACCGCGCCGCCGTAGTGCGTGTCGACCAACTGGTCAAAGGCGGCGGCGGGCATCTCGTCGAATGCGCCGCCTCCAGAGATCCCGGCATTGTTCACGACGATGTCGATACGGCCGAACTCGTCCATCGCGGCGGGCGGCGATCGCGTCCGCGCCGTCGATCACGCTGTTGCGGTCGGCGACTGCACTCCCACCGGCGGCGACGATCTCCTGCGCGGTCTCGTCGGCCGCTCCCTCGACGTGGGGCCGCCCGCCGGTGTCGACCCCCGGATCGTTCACGATCACGTGCGCGCCCCGCGCCGCGAGCAGACGGGCGTAGGCCCGCCCGAGTCCCCGTCCGCCACCGGTGACGATGGCCACCTTGCCGTCGAATCGCAGTTGCGTCATGGCCCGCTCCAAGTTGTCCGCTCCAAGTTCAAACAGTGTTTGAACTCTGGCACGAACCGCCGGTAGGGTCCAACCGTGGCCACCATGACGCGGGGATCGAGCACGAAGACGCGGCTGCTCGACGTGGCCGAGCACCTCTTCCTCCGCGACGGTCTCGGGGTCTCGGTCCGCGACATCACCGATGCCGCCGGTCAGAACGGCGCCGCGGTGCACTACTACTTCGGCTCTCGCGACGGTCTGATCGGCGAGGTGATCGCCCGGCGATGGAACGATCTGTCGCGGCGGCGCACCGAAGCGCTCGAGGTCTTGCGCTCGGCCTCGCCGCCACCGAGCGTGCGCGACGTGATCGAAGCGCTCGTGTTCGCCAACGTCGCCCTGGTCGAAGCCGACGGCCCCGACGCGCAGCGGTGGCTCGACCTCATGCACTCGCTCTGGCTCGCGCGTTCACCAGCACTCGACTTCATGGCCCAGCGCGCCTCCGACGAACATGACTGGGAACGCCTGGTCCGCGACGCACTGCCAGGTCTTCCCAGCGACGTGTTCGAGGCGCGGTTCGCGTTCGCGATCGAGACGGTGATCGTCGGACTCCGCACGCCGGCGCCGGCGCCCGGCTCGCGGGTGGTGAAGCTTCCCGGCGACCTGCGCGTCCGGGCCGCCGTACTCGTCGACTTCGTGGTCGACGGGCTCGAAGGAGGAACCTGATGGAGTTGGTCCTGACCGAGGAGTTGGAACCAGGGATTCTGCTGGTCACGCTCAACCGGCCCGAGCGGCTCAACGCGCTCAGCCAGGGTCTGATCGCGGAACTGCACGCAACCTTCGACCGCATCAACACCGATCGTGACGTGCGCGTCGTGATCCTCACCGGGGCCGGTCGCGGGTTCTGTTCGGGCGACGACCTCAAAGGGGTCGAGGGCGAGCACGGCGCACCCGGCACCGAAGGCATGGGACAGATCCCGTTGATCCTCCTGACCCAGGAGCATCTGGCCGCGCTCCACGAGAAGATCCACCGGCTCCGCCAGCCCGTGATCGCCGCCGTGAACGGCGCGGCCGTCGGCGGTGGCTTCGCCCTCGCGCTGTCGTGCGACGTCCGTTACGCGGCGGAGTCGGCACGCTTCGGTTCGGTGTTCATCACGCTCGGGGTCTCGTCGTGCGACATGGGGACGAGCTACCTCCTCCCACGTCTCGTCGGCGCGTCACGTTCGGCTGAGCTCATGCTCACCGGTCGCATCTTCGACGCTGCCGAAGCGCGCGCGATGGACCTCGTGCTCGACGTCGTGCCCGACGGTGAGGTGGTCGAGCGCGCGCTCGAGACCGCGCGCCTCATCGCTGCCAATGCACCACTCGCAGTCTGGATGACGAAGGAGACGATGTGGCAGACCATCGATTCTCCGAGCTTCCGCCATGCGCTCGACATGGAGAATCGAACGCAGGTCATGTGTACGCAGACCGGTGAGCTCTCCGATGCCGCCGCAGCGTTCCGCGAGGGACGCACACCCGAATGGAGACCTTTGTGAACCGCGAGCAGTACTCGAAGCTCTTCGACCTCACCGATCGCGTCGCCATCGTCACCGGTGGCACGCGCGGCATCGGCCGCGCCCTCGCCGAAGGCTTCGTGTGCGCGGGAGCGAAGGTCGTCGTCGCCAGCCGGAAGGCCGACGCGTGCGCGGAGACCGAAGCGCACCTCACCGCGATGGGCGGCGAGGCCCTGGGTGTGGCGACGCACATGGGTGACCTCGACGGCCTCGCGGCGCTCGTCGACGCGACCGTCGAACGGTTCGGTGGCATCGACATCGTGATCAACAACGCGGCGACCGCGTTGTCGTTGCCGCTCGGTGAGTTCAACGTCGAGGTGTGGAACAAGTCGTACGACGTCAACCTGCGCGGCCCGGTGTTCCTCGTGCAGTACGCGCTGCCGTACCTGAAGGCGAGCGACCACGCGGCCGTGGTGAACGTGATCTCGGCCGGTGCTTTCCTCGCGTCGCCCCAACAGTCGATGTACTCGGGGGCGAAGGCCGCGCTCATGGCGTTCACGCGTGCGCAGGCCCGCGAATGGGCACCGCTCGGCATCCGGGTGAACGCGCTCGCGCCGGGCACGATCGACACCGACATGGTGCGCAACAACCCGCCGGAGGCTCAGGCCCGCATGGCGGCGGCCAGTCCGATGAACCGCGCCGCGCACGCCGACGAGATGATCGGGCCCGTGATGTTCCTCGTCTCCGACGCCGGCAGCTTCATGACCGGACAGGTCGTCCTGGCCGACGGCGGCATGGTGCCGCACTGAGGGGGCACGCGCGGGTCAGGTTCCCCCGGCTTTGCCGGACCGAAAGTCCGGCGTGCGCTTCTCGAGGAACGACGCCACCGCTTCGCGGTGATCGCGCGTTTCGATGCTGATCGCCTCGAAGGCGACCGACAGGTCGTAGAGGTCGGCCACGCGAGCTTCGAGCGCCTTGTTCACCAGGCGTTTGTTGAGCCGGATGGCGACGGCGGGTCCGGCCGCGAGTCGACGCGCCATCGCCATGGCATCGTCCATGAGGGTCTCGCCCGGGACGACGTGGTTGACCAACCCGAGTCGATCGGCCTCGGCCGCGGGTACGAGATCGCCGGTCATCAGGTATTCCTTCGCGCGGTTCGGACCCATGAGGATCGGCCACAACACCGCGCCGCCGTCGCCGCAGACCATCCCGGCGCGTACGTGCGGGTCGCCGATGCGAGCGTGGTCGGCCATGTACACGATGTCGCAGAACAGCGCGATCGTCGCGCCGATGCCGATGGCGTCGCCGTTGACGGCGGCGATCATCGGTGGGCGCACCGCGAGGATGTTGCGAGCCATGCCGACCGACTCGAGCAGCAGCCCCGGGTGACCGTCGGGATAGCCCTCGTTCCCTTCCATCACCTCGAAGTCGGCGCCGACCGAGAAGTACTTCCCGGTCCCGGTGAGCACGATGGCGTTCAGATCGTCGTCGGCGACGATCTTCTCGTAGAGCACCTTCAACTCGAGGTGCATCACGGTGTCGAGCGCGTTCCGCTTCTCGGGGCGGTTCAGGGCGACGACCAGGACACCATCGTCCTGGAGCTCGGTCGAGATGGTCGAGAGTCCGTAACGATCGGTCATTTGCATAACATATACGCGGGGTTCGCGGCACCGACCCGAGCGCCGTCATACACTGCGGGAAACGTCATTCCTGCGTGCAAGGAGCGCCGTTTCCGAGCCCAGGCCGACTCGAAGGAGCACCCTCGTGGACTACATGTTCGTCGACGCGGACAACCACTACTACGAGGCGGAGGACGCGTTCATCCGTCACGGCGACGAGGACGTGAAGCGCTTCGTGCGCTGGGTGAGCGAGGGCAAGCGCCGCTACATGGTCTTCGGCTCGACGATGATCGGCCTCGCCAACACGAGCGTGCCGAACCCGACGTTCAACCCGATCGCGACGCCGGGGGCGTTCCACGCACGGTTGAAGGAGTTGCAGGAGCGCAGCCACGGGGTGACCGGGATCCCGCTCAACGACATGCACAAGGCGTACGGCCAGCTCGAGCAGCTCCCCGAGGGGTACCGGGTCAACCACGCGCGCATCGACATGATCGACGAGCAGAACGTCGAGAAGTGCCTGTTGTTCCCGACGCTCGGTGATTGCGTCGAGGGCTTGATGCACGACAACGTGCCGATGGCCTACAAGGTGTTCCACGCGTTCAACCTCTGGCTCGAGGAGGACTGGGGCTACGCGTACCAGGACCGCCTCTACGCGCCGCCCTACATCCCGATGCTCGATCCCGACCTCGCGGCCGACGAGCTCGAGTTCGTCCTGAACAAGGGCGTCAAGGCGGTGTCGATCCGACCCGGGCCCGCCAACGGCCGCTCGCCCGCCGATCCGTCGTGGGACCGCTTCTGGTCGCTGATGAACGAGAGCGGCACGCTCGCCGCCTACCACGGCTACGGCGGCACGACGAGATACAGCGAGGCGTTCGACCAGATGTGGGGGCAGTCGCTGACCGACCCCGGTTACAACGGTTCGCTGTCGGCCGCGTTCAACTCCGACCGCGGAATTCTGGAGCTCACCGTCGCGCTGGTGCTCGGCAACCTGTTCGGCCGGTTCCCGAACGTGAAGATCGCCAGCATCGAGCTCGGCTGCGCGTGGACGGGGTACGCGTTGCACATGGTCGACCACGCCGGCTCGTTGCTCGAACGGCGCATCGAGGCGTTCGGTCAGACCATGCAGGACCTGCCGTCGGACGTGTTCAAGGAGCACATCTACATCTCGCCGTTCCCGGAGGAGGACGTCGTCGGCCTCACCGAGATGATCGGTGTCGACCGCGTGCTCATGGGCTCGGACTGGCCGCATCCCGAGGGCAACATCATGCCCGGCGACTTCGCCGACAGCATCCAGAAGCTGCCCGAGGCGGACATCAAGAAGATCATGCGCGACAACCTGCTCGGTCTGCTGACGTAGCTCCGGACCACGGCGCCGCCCGTGGGGTCGTACGATCTTCGTGGTGCAGCAAGAACCGCTCACGCCTCGTCAGCGCGCGGCGCGGCGTCGGCACCGGCGCCGCGTCTTCGGTGTGCTCGTGTTCGTGGCCGTAGTGGTCGGCGTGTTCGTGGCTGCCTACGTCACCCTGTCCGGACCGGATGACTCCTCGACCCAAGCCACGAGCGACACCGGCCAGTCCACGACGACGACGACGGTGCCCAAGCCCAAGGGCCCGTACCGCGTCATCACGGGGGTCAACATCCGGCAGGGCCCCGGTACGACGTATCCCAGCCTGGGCAAGATCGAACTCGGGCACACGGTGTTCGTCACGTGTGTCACCGACGGCGAGTCCGTCGACGGCCCGACCGGGCCGAGCACGAAATGGGTCCGCCTCGGCGGCTTCGCCGCGGGTGGCTACCTCACCGTGCAGTACGTGGACATGAAGACCGACCTCCAGATTCCGGGCAAGATCCCGGCCTGCTAGGAGCCGCAGCTACGCCGCCACGTGCGGCAACACGACGGCGGAGCAGCGACCGGGCTCGTGGTAGACGGTCTGGTCGGACGCGCGCAGCTCGGTCGCGGTGGCCGCGGGTTCACCGGTCCCCATGTTCCGCCGCGTACACCGGATGTGAGCCACTCGACACCTGCACGCGCAGTCGGTGTCCGATCGGGAAATGGTGGCCGACGGGCCAGACGGCGATGTCGGCGACGAATGATCCGTCGGCCGCACGCGTGATCGAGTCGGGGCCGAACCGCTGGAGGCCGTCGCACACATTGAACGACGCGCCATCGGGGTGGACGTCGCACACGCGGACGAAGAAGTCGACGTGGTCGAGACTTGATGCGACGTGCAACTCGGCCGAGACCGGGCCGATGAGCTCGAGCGGTTCGGTCAACGCGTCGGTGGTGTACACGAGGACGTCGGGGCGCGCCTCGAGCGCGCGATTGTCGGACGGTCCACCCGTGAGCATGCCGATCCCACCGACCGCAGGGGTGGGGTCTGCCGGGTCGTAGTGGTACTGGTCCGGAGCGGCCCCGGTGCCGGGCGGATCCGTGGCGAGGCGCCCACCGGGGTGCAGGTACCAGGTGGTCGGGACCGCCGGCGGCGGCCAGTCGTCGAAGTCACGCCACGTACCGCCCTCGCCCTGAACGTGCACGGTGACCGGCCGATCCGAGAGCAGCCCCGGCTCGTCGCGCAGGTACGTGTCGAACCAGTCGAGCGGCGCGTCGGTCATGCCGCCTTCACCGCCGCCTCCGAGGTGGCCACCCGCCCCGATGCGCAAGCGTGCGGGCGCGGGCGCGTCGCGAAGGATGGCGTAGTCCTGCAGGACCCCGGGCAACGGATAGTCGTGCCAACCGTCGACGAGCAGCGTCGGGATCGTCCAGTCACGCAGCCCGGCGCGGAAATTGACCGCAGCCCAGAACGGATCACCGCGACCGGCGTGCGCGAGTTGGTCCTGAAAGAGCGGAAGGTCTTCCCCGGTGACGTGGCGCATCACGTCGCCCAAGGGGAGGTGGTCGAAGGCGCCGCGCAGCTCGGCCATACGTCGCTCGATCGCTTCGGGGGTGATGTCGTCGACGATCGCCGCGGTCTGGGGCTTGTTGAACATCACCGCGCCGAGGTCCCACGGGATGATCACCTCGAGCGCCAGCGAGTCGCCGGGATACCAGGAGAACGTCCGCACCGACGTCGACAGGGCGACGGCCATCGCGTGCAGGTGTGGTGGTCGGGTCGATGCCAGTGCCCACTGCGTGAAGCCCATGTAGCTGGCGCCGTAGCTGCCGAGCTTTCCGTTGAACCACGGCTGTTCGGCGATCCAGTCGGCGGTGGCGCGACCGTCGTCGGCTTCCGCGAAATAGCTGTGCGCACCGCCGGAGCCGTCGGTCCCACGACACGCCTGGAGCACGTAGCGATACCCGCGGGCGGCGAACTCGGGTCCGGCGCCGGCGCTCACCCCCTTCCGGCCGTACGGCGTGCGCTCGAGCAAGGTCGGCGCGTCGTCGACACCCACCGGATGATGGATGTCCGTGAGCAACGAGACGCCGTCGGGCATCTCCACCTTCACGTCGTGTTCGGTCTCGACCTCGTTGGTGCGCTTCCGCATGCGGCGAGTGTGGCGCGTCGACCGGTGCGCGTCCAGCGGGCTACCTTGAGCGCCCCGACCCCGGAGGTGGCTGTGATCGACGGTCCTGAACCGCTGCTGGACGGCCGTGTCGCGGTCATCACGGGAGGGGGTGCTGGTATCGGCGCGGCCGCAGGACTGCTGTTCTCGCAGCACGGGGCTCGCTGCGTGATCATCGACATCGACGAGCAGCTCGCGCACGATTCGGTCGCGGCGATCCGGGACACCGGCGGCACCGCGGACGCCATCGTCGCCGACGTGCGCGATCCCGAGCGGGTCCTCACGCTCCGAGACGAGATTCTCGCCGCGCACGGGCACGTCGACGTGCTGATCAACAACGTCGGTCACTGGGTCCGCCACGTCGACACCTTCGTGAACAGCGATGCGCAGTTGTGGGATGACCTCTACCGTGTGAACTTCCTGCACGTGTTGACGATGACGCACGCGTTCCTCCCGTCGATGATCGAACGGCACTCGGGTTCGATCGTGAACGTGTCGTCGGTCGAAGGGCTGCGCGGCTACCCCGGCGATCCGGTCTACGGCGCGTACAAGGCCGCGGTGGTGCACTTCACCAAATGCCTCGCGGTCCAGGTCGGGCATCAGGGCGTGCGCATCAACGGCATCGGCCCCGACGTGACCGAATCGGTGCAGGTGCCGTACTCGAACTGGATCCCGCCCGAGCAGGAAGGGCTGTGGCCGCTCTGGGTGCCGGTGGGCCGTATGGGCGTGGGCGTCGACCAGGCGCGCGTCCTCCTCTTCCTCGCCTCCGACCTCTCGGCCTTCATCACCGGGCACACCATCCCGACCGACGGCGGCACCGCCGCAGCCGGCGGTTGGTTCCGCTCCGAGTCGCGTCCTGGACGCGAATGGACCAACCGACCCCTCGCACCCTGAAGGAGACGACATGGACCTCGGATTGGCCGGCGCCAACGTGGTGATCGCAGGCGGCACGAAAGGCATGGGGCTGGCGGCCGCGGAGTACTTCGCCACCGACGGTGCCAACGTGGCCGTCCTCGCGCGTCGGCCGGACGCGCTGGCCGCGGCACTCGACTCGCTCCGGACGCTCGGGAGTCCCGATCCGATGGCCATCGAGACCGACCTCCGCGTCGAGCGCGTCGATCGATGCAGCCTTCGCGCAGATCGGCGCCCGGTGGGGCGGTACGGTCAACACGCTCGTGAACGCGGTCGGTCCGATCGATGTCGGCGTGTCGACCCCGTTCGACGTGCTCACCGACGACGAGTGGGCGGCGACCTTCGAGATCGGCACCATGAGTGCGGTTCGCTGTGCACGCGCCGCACTGCCGATGCTGCGGGCGGCGGACTGGGGGCGGATCGTCAACATCTCCGCGCATTCGGTGAAGCGTCAGTCGCCCGGTCTGATCGCGTACACCGCGTCGAAAGCGGCGATGACCAGCATCAGCAAGAACCTGTCGCTCACCCTCGCGTCCGAGGAGATCCTGGTGAACACGGTCTCGCCGGGCACGTTCTTGTCCGAGGGCCTGGAGCAGTATCTCCAGTCCCTCGATCCAGGGCGCGGCATCGATGCCGGCGACCTGCACGACGCCATGCGCGTGATCGAAGAAGACTTCGGTCACCCGGCGCAGATGGGCCGGGCCGGTGATCCCCGGGAGATCGGAGCCGTGATCGCCTTCGTCGGGTCGCGGGTCAACAGCTACATGACCGGCGCCGACATCAACGTCGACGGCGGGTCCGACTTCGCCTGACGTGCGCGTTCCGCGGGCCCTCGTCGCCGTGCTGGTGGCCGCAGTGTTCGTGGCCGGGGCCGCGGACGGGCGCGCCCGTGCCGCGAACGTGGTCGATCAGCTGACGGTGAAGGGTCGTGCGCCGAAGACGGGGTACTCGCGAGAGCAATTCGGGCCGGCGTGGGCGGATGTCGACCGCAACGGTTGCGACACGCGCGACGACATCCTCAACCGCGACCTCGCCGACAAGGAGTGGCGCGCGGGGACCCACGGATGTGTCGTGATCGCAGGAAAGCTTGCCGATCCCTACACCGGGCGCGTGCTCGAGTTCGCCAAGGCTGACGCGGCGGCGGTGCAAATCGATCACGTGGTCGCGCTGTCGGACGCATGGCAGAAGGGCGCCGCGAACTGGGATGCCGCTCGACGGCGCGCGTTCGCCAACGATCCGCTCAACCTGCTTGCCGTCGACGGGCCGACCAACGAGCGCAAAGGCGACGGCGACGCGGCCACCTGGCTTCCCCCGAACAAGGCGTACCGCTGTCGCTACGTCGCCCGGTTGGCCGCGGTCAAGGCCAAGTGGAACTTGTGGGTCACCGCAGCAGAGCATGACGCGATGGTGCGCGTGCTGACGGCGTGTCCGCGCGAACTGGTCCCGCCCGGCGGCTGACGTCGTAGGGTCGGGTCGATGGCCTCCCCGCGCGAGCCCTATTACCGGCCCGACCTTGCGCTCGTGCACCACCGCGGCTTCGGCTTCCACGCCGACCTGTGCGCACCGGGAATCCTCGAGCTGCTGACGCCGGTGCGCGAACACGATGGCCTCGTCCTCGAGGTGGGATGTGGGAGTGGACTGCTCACGCGCCACCTCGTCGATGCCGGCCACCGCGTCCTCGCGACCGACGCGTCACCCGCGATGCTCGAGTTGGCCCGAATCACCGCGCCCGACGCCGAGGCGATCGAGCGGCTTGCCCTGCCCGACGATCCGGTCCCTCCGGCCGATGCGATCGTCTCGACCGGCCACGCGTTGAGCTACTTGCCGACGGCCGCCGCGATCGACCGCGCGTTCCTCGCACTGGCGCGCGCGTTGCGCCCGGGTGGAGTGTTCGCGCTGGACCTCGAGGATCTCGAATGGGCGGCCGCCCGCGTCGACGCGCCCGCCCAGGGGCGTGTCGGCGATGACTGGGCGATCATCACGGAGTACGCGGTGCCCGCGCCCGATTGTTTCGTGCGCGAGATGACGACGTTTCTCCGCGAGCCGGACGGTTCTTGGCGACGGGACGATGAGCGGCACGAGAACGTCATGGTCGACACCACTCGCATTCCGGCGCTGCTCGCGGCCGAAGGGGTCACGGTCGAGGTCCGTCGTTCGTTCGGATCGGAGGAGCTGCCGGTCGGTCTCCGTACCATCGTGGGCACCCGGCCCGCGTGACCTCTCTCGACGGCGCGATTCGGCGACGCGCACGACCGCGCGATCGCCGCCGGCGAGCCCGGCTACGTCGATCCGGCAACCGGGTACTTCGTGTTCACCGCCGCCGAGCTCGCAGCGCGGGGCGAGTGCTGCGGATCGGACTGTCGCCACTGTCCCTATCCCGTCGACACCCGGTCGTCGAACGAACAGAAGGGGATCTGACCATGCCCGGACTGGCCGCGTTCCACACCGACGAACACGACCTCCTGCTCGGATACCTGGCCCAACAGCGCGCGGTGTTGCACTTCACCGCCTTCGGCCTCACCGACGACCAGGCGCGTACCCCGGCGGCCACGCCGAGCCCGCTGACCGTCGGCGGGCTGATCAAGCACGTCACCGGGGTCGAGCGGACGTGGATCGACGTCGTGCAGCAACGCGAACGACCCGCGTCAGCCGGGGACGACTACGTGGCGGGGTTCACGATGGGCACCGACGAGACACTCGCCGGCGTTCTCGCCGGCGCCGCGGCGGTGGCGGCGGAGACCGAGGCGGTCGTGCGCGCCATCCCCGATCTCGGCCGGCCGGTGCCGGTACCGCGGGGCGTGCCGTGGTACCCCGACGATCTCGACGCCTGGTCCGTGCGGTGGGTGCTGATGCACCTGGTCGCCGAGACCGCCCGCCACGCCGGTCACGCCGACATCGTCCGCGAGGCGATCGACGGCGCGACCGCCTTCCCGTTGATGGCCGCGGCCGAGGGGTGGCCGTCGACTCCGTGGTTGCAACCGTGGGAACCGTCCTAGCCTCTTCTGCGTGAGCATCCCGGTGGCGCTGGACGAGTTGCGGGCCCGGATCGAGGAGTTCGACACGGACGCGTACCTCCTGACCGTGCGAGACGACGAGCGTCCGCACAGCGTCTCCGTGCCGGTCCGATGGGACGGCGACGAACTGGTCGTCCCGGCCGGGAAGACGACGGCTGCGAACGCAGCGGCGCGGCCGCGCGTCGCGCTGCTCTGGCCTCCCAGCGCGCGCGGGGGCTACAGCCTGATCGTGGACGTCACCGTCACCGCGACGACGGTCGTCGAAGGCGGGCATCAGGTGACGTTGCGGCCGACGAACGCGGTGCTGCACCGACCGGCACCCTCCGGCGCGGGCAACGACTGCGCGCCGGTGTTCCGCTCAGCTGGCGAAGGGGTCTGAGCCGACCTCGGCCCAGAACCGGCCCCACGAGTCGAACGCTTCGGGAAGCTGATTGGTGGTGAGCGAATCGTGCGCGGCGCCGACTCCCGCGCCGTGGTACGGGCGCTCGAGCGCATCGACCATGTACCAGCGCAGGAACTTGCGACGTTGGAAACACCATTCGCGGTCGACCCGCACGTAGGTGTCCCAGTACTGCAGCATCCCGTAGTCCCAGGTGCCGTCGGGCCGTGAGAGTTCGTCGCGGCAGTAGACGATCCCGCGCGCGTGGTCGGCGTCGTCGAAGTCGATCACATGGTTGGCGACGAGGTGTACGGACATCTTCGGCTTCGAGAGCGTGTCGACGAACCAGGCGCGCAGCGCGGCGCGCCCGGTCTGGTCGCGACCGACGCGGACGTCGGGGACGAACAGCGCGACGAGGTCGTCCATGTTGCGGGAGTCGACGGCGACCGCGTAGCGCATCGGGAGCTGACGGATCTCGGCGAGCGATTCCATCCGGTCGAGACGCGCGTCGGCATCGGGGGGCTGCCAGGGTCCGAGGCGTGACATGTGAAGTGACGCTAGCGTCACCGGGCGTGCTCTCGGGTGAGAAGGTCCTCGTCACCGGCCCCGCGGGCCAGATCGCGTTCCCGCTGGCTCGCTATCTCGCGGCGGACAACGAGGTGTGGGGCATTCGCGCGGTTCGGCGACGCCGAGACGCGCGAAGGTCGAGGCGCTCGGGGTCACGACCCGGGTGTGCGACCTCGCGTCAGGCGATTTCACCGGCGTGCCCGACGACTTCACCTACGTCGTGCATCTCGCCGCGTTCCAGGGCCCCGGGGTGGACTTCGATCACGCCATCCGCGTGAACGCCGAGGGCACCGGACTCCTCCTCGCGCACTGCCGGAGCGCGAAGGCCGCGCTCGTCATGTCGACCCACTCGGTGTACCGCCCGCACGACGACGCGCTCCACGTGTACCGCGAGACCGACCCTCTCGGCGAGGTCAACTCGTCCCTGTCCCCGCCCTACTCGATGTCGAAGATCGCCCAAGAGGCGGTGGCGCGCGCGTGCGCCCGCCAGTTCGATCTCCCGGTCGTGATCGCCCGCATGAATGCGTCGTACGGACCGAACGGTGGCCTGCCGGTGTACCACCTCGATGCGGCGGTCGCCGGCGAGCGCGTCACCACGCGTTGGGATCCCTGCCCGTACAGCCCGATCCACGAGGACGACATCAACGAGCAGACCTCTGCGCTGCTCCGAGCGGCGACGGTGCCGGCGACCATCGTCAATTGGGGCGGCGACGAAGCGGTGAGTGTGCAGGAGTGGTGCGCGTACTTTGCCGAGCTCACCGGCCACGAGGTCCCTGTCGACGTCGTCACCACCCCCGGCACGTTGCGAGGCTCGATCGCCGATCCGACGGCGCGTCAGACCATCACCGGACCGTGTCGCGTCTCCTGGCGTGACGGGCTGCGCGCCGCCTACGCCGCGAGACATCGGTGAACGTTCTGGTGACGGGGGCGTCCTCGGGGATCGGCGCGGCCACCGCGCTCGCGTTCGCCGAACGGGGTGCGACGGTCGGCATCTGCGCGCGGCGCGAGGACCGTCTGTCCGAAGTGCTGGCGCGCATCGACTCGCCGACCGCGCGCAGCTGGACGGTGGACCTGACCGACCTCGATCGGATCGACGCGTTCGCCGCTCGGGTCGAGGAAGAGCTCGGCGGGGTCGACGTGCTCGTGAACAACGCGGGCGTCCCGAAGCGACGTCGGACGACGAGCATGACCGCCGCCGACGTCGAGAGCGTCATGGTCATGAACTACTTCGCTCCCGTGCGGCTGACGCTCGCGCTGCTGCCCGGGATGGTCGAGCGTGGTCGCGGTGACATCGTCAACGTCTCGTCGATGGGCGTGCACCTCGTGGCGTTCGGTGTCGGGGCCTACTCGGCCTCGAAGGCTGCGCTCGAGCTCTTCACCGAAGCGCTCTACGTCGAGCTGCCCGGCACCGGCGTCCGTGCCCACCTCGTCGTGCCGGGCACCACGTCCACCGAGTTCTCCAACCCGAGGGAGGGCAACGATCCGCCGTTGCCGCCGGGACCGGTCTCGGCCACCGCCGAGGAGGTCGCGGTCGCCCTGGTCGCCTGCGTTGAGAGTGACGACTTCGTCTCGTACGCGACCGCCCACGACGCCGACACTTCTGCCCGCAAGGCCGCGGATCCGAACGGCTTCCTGGCCGACATGCGCGAACGCCTCGCGCCACTCAGAGATCGATGAGCAGGTGCAGTGAGAGGTCGCCGATCTGGTCGATGCCCATGTGACGACGGCTGAACCGCCACTCGCCGTCGACCTTCTCGAACTCGTCGCGGTAGTGGCCGGTGATGATCGGCCGCAGCGGCGCGCCGGGGGCGAGCTGCAACACCGTGTAGTACGAGCGGCAGGTACCGCTCAGGCCGTCGTCGGCCACCTCGACGATCGGATTGGTGATCACGTGTTTGGTCAGCGGCGTGCCGTCCTCGTACTTGCGGGTCGTTGCGTGGTACATCGCCGCGACAGCGTGCGCGCCGGTTGTCTCGTGGTCGGAGCCGTCCGTCGTGATCACCGCGTGCGCGAGGTGCTCGCCGATCCCCTCGTAGTCTCCCGCGTCGATGAGCTCCGCGTATCGGTAGAGCAAGTTCGTGATCGCCACCGCATCCGGAACACTGTTCATGCTGGTCGTTCCTTTCCGAGGAGGAGCACGTCGGTGAACAGTGCGCCGGCGCCGCCGCCGCTGCACAGCGCGACCTCCGCGTCCGCCACCTGCATCGTGGCGCAACCGCCTCGCAGCTGCTGTACGCCCCGGATCACACGCTGCAGGAGCTGCACGGTCGCGCCCCCGTGGCTGAACGACATCAACCCGCCGTCGGTGGTGATCGGGTGGCGACCGTCCGGTTCGATCACACCGCTCATGACGTAGTCGCCACCTTCACCCTCGCCGCAGAAGCCGAACGCCTCGAACTGGCGGATGATCTCGAACGAGAACGGGTCGTAGAGCTCGCAGACGTCGACGTCGGCGGGTCCGAGCCCCGACATCTGCCACGCGGTCTCGACCGCGCGCCGACCGACGGTGCCGTCGACGAGGTCGGGACGGACGTTGCCGCCCATGTCCCAGGCGGGCGGATGACGGTACGACGGCCCGAAGTGGTCGGTGTTGCCGCCGAGGACCCAGATCGGATCGTGGGCCAGGTCCCGCGCGATGTCACCACGGGCGAGCACGAGCGCGCACCCGCCCTCAGCCGTCATCGAGCAGTCGAGGAGGTGGAACGGGTCCGCGATCATGCGGCTGTCGAGGATGTCCTGCACCGTGAACGGGCCACGTCCGTAGTAGCAGGCTTCGGGGTTCACGTGGCCGTTGTTCCGGATGGTCGCGGCGACGGTGGCGAGCGCCTCGGGGGTCGTGCCGTACATGTGCATGTGCCGGCGGGCGATGAGCGCGAACTCGGCGGCGGTGAACATGCCGAACGGCGCGACGAATTCGTGCGTCGGTCGTGTCCACGGCGCGGTCGAAGCGCGATCGGTGTACACACCCGCCGAGCCTGCGCTGATGAGCACGGTCGTCGCGAGCCCGTTGGCGATCGCGCCCGCGACCTCGAGCACCGCGGGAATCCCCATGCCCGAGTGCGAACGCCACATCGGACCGCTGCGGGCCTGGTACAGCACGTCGGAGCCCGCCATGCCGACGGTGCCGTCGATGTCGCGGACACCGAGACCGGCGTCGGTGATCGCGCCCATGCCGGCTTCCCACGTGATCGTCTGCGAGTCGTAGCCCTCGAGGACGCGCGCCTGTTTGGTGTTGTGGACGCCGACGATGGCGACGTCGTGGAACGGATGCCTGGCCACGAAGCGACGCTCAGTCGAGCACGAGGTCGCGCACGACCTTGAGCTGATCGTGGTCGCGACCGGCGACCATCAGCGTGGTCACCGGGCTGTCGCGCCAGGCGACGAGCCGTTCCTTGATCCGCGACGGCGGACCCACGATGGAGATCTCATCGGCGAAGTCGTCGGGCACCGCCATGATCGCTTCGTCGCGCTTCCCCGCGAAGAAGAGGTCCTGGATCTTCA
This sequence comes from uncultured Actinomycetes bacterium, assembly GCA_963726965.1. Lineage (GTDB taxonomy): Bacteria > Actinomycetota > Acidimicrobiia > IMCC26256 > DASPTH01 > DASUAS01. The sequence continues at coordinate 403,120 of CAVSEI010000011.1, forward strand.
GCGCCTCTTCCTCGAAGCCCATCCGCTGCATCAACTTGGTGTGGTAGTTCTGCCCCTTGGCGCCCATGCCCCCGATGTAGAAGCCGAGCATCCCCTTCACCGGGAGTAAGCCGGCAGCAACGTCGTCGGTGACGGTCACGTTCGCCATGGCATTGATCTCGAAGTCCGGACCGGCGGCCTCGAGCTGGTCGGCGTAGACGTCCTGTCGGAACGGCGAGTAGTAGAGCGGGAGCCAGCCGTCGGCGATCTCCGCCGTCTGCGTGACGTTCTTCGGACCCTCGGCGCCGAGGAAGATCGGGATGTCGGCGCGCAGCGGGTGGGTCATGATCTTCAGCGGCTTGCCGAGGCCCTGGCTTCCTTCGCCACGGAACGGGAGGGGGTAGAACTCGCCGTCGCTCTCGAGCGGTCCCTCGCGCCGCAGCGCCCGCCGGATGATGTCGACGTACTCGCGAGTGCGCGCGAGCGGCCGGTTCGAGGGCTGGCCGTACCAGCCTTCGACCACCTGTGGCCCCGAGACGCCGAGGCCGAGGATGAGACGACCACCCGAGAGGTGGTCGAGGGTGACCGCGGCCATGGTGGTCGCGGTCGGGGTGCGTGCCGCCATCTGCACGATGCCGGTGCCGATCTTGATGGTGGAGGTGTTGGCGGCGACGTACGCCGCGTAGGTGAACGCGTCGTTGCCCCACGACTCGGCGACCCAGACCGAGTCGTAGCCGAGGCGCTCGGCTTCCCGCGCCTCCTCCACGAAGCCGACGCGCGGCGCTGCGCCCCAGTACCCGAACACCACACCGAGTTTCATGGCAGTCCTCCAGCGGGGGAGCGTACCCTCCTCGCCCATGGAGCTCTCGATGACGTTGCCGACGATGTTGCCGCACTCGCGGGTGCAGACCCTGGCCTGGTGTCGCGAGGTTGACGCGGGCCCGTGGGCGAGTCTCGCGGTTCCCGAGCGGATCACCTACACGAGCCACGACTGGACCGTCGATCTCGCCGCGGTCGCCGCGCTCACCGAACGAGTACGGCTCTGGACCACCATCGTGATCCTCCCCGCGCACGACGAAGTGGCGGTGGCGAAGTCGTTGGCGTCGGTCGACGTGCTGTCCGACGGGCGCCTCACCGTCGGCGTCGGCGTCGGGGGGCGGGAGCACGACTACCTCGCCATCGGCGGTTCGTTCGACGCGCCGTTGGCAGCGGATGGACGAGCAGGTCGCGCGGATGCGCCGCATCTGGGCCGGGGAACCGCCGTTCGACGGCGCGGATCCGGTCGGGCCGCGGCCGGTGCAGGACCCGTTGCCGATCATCGCGGGCGTGATGGGACCGAAGGCGATCGCGCACGCGGCGCGCTGGGCCGACGGTGTGGACGGCGCGTGGACGATGGACGGCGACCGCGACACGATGGCGACCGCGTTCGCGCAGATTCGCGACGCGTGGGACGCCGCCGGCCGCACCCACGCGCCGCATCTGTCGTCGAGTATCTGGTACGCGCTGGGCGACGATGCCGAAGCGCAGCTGCGTGGGTATGCCCACACCTACATGGACAACCTGGGCATGGGGGAGTGGGCCGCGGGTGCGGTGACGTGCTTCACACCCGACACGCTACGGCGCGCCGTCGACAACGCCCGCGACGCCGGCGCCGACGAGTTCTTCCTCGTGCCGACGACGTCCGATCCGGACGAGTTGGCCCGGACCCTCGACGCGCTGCATGAATAGTGCATGATATCATGCGTATCCGCATGTAGACTGCGAGTCATGCCCAAGACCATTCAGATCCGGGACCTCGACGACGACGTCTACGCCGCCCTTGTTCGTCGAGCCGCCGAGGCCGAGATCACGGTGCCGGAACTCCTGCGCCGAGAGGCGGCCCGACTGGCGAGCCGCCCGACCGTCGAGGAATGGCTCGCCCGCACCCGGCGCCGGCCATCGAGCGTGACGAGCGCGGACGTTCTGGCCACGCTCGACGAACAGCGCGGTCCGTGGCCCGATGCTGGTGGTTGACGCGTCGTGCCTCTTCGAGGTCGTCGCCGACACGCCTCAGGCCGAACCGATCCGCCAACGCCTGGCCGCCGATCATGATCACGCGGCGCCCCATCTGGTCGATGCCGAGGTCCTCGGCGTGATCCGCCGCCATCACCTCACTGGCGCGCTGGATCAGACATCGGCTGCGCAGGCCGTTGACGATCTCGCCGAGTGGCCTGGTGAACGCTACGGCCACCGTTCGTTGTTGGCGCGCGCGTGGGACCTCCGCGCCACCGTGCGGTCGTGGGATGCGCTGTACGTGGCGCTTGCTGAAGCCCTCGACGCCCCCCTCGTCACGACGGATGCGCATTTGGCGCGGGCGCTCGGGCCGCGGTGTTCGATCGAGCTCCTGAGCATTTGATGGACGTCGACGGGCTGCTCGAGGAGGTCGCGGCCGAAGTCGGGCTCGACGACTTCGGGGACCCGACGTTCCGCGACGGGTTGGATGCGCTCTGGTTCTCGGGTACCACCGAGGCCGATCTCAACGAGATCGGGATGCTGGCGATCGAGGGCCAGGTCCGGGCCAACCTCGCCAACCGGTTGCGGGTGCACGAATGGCACCGCTCGCACCCCGCGCTGGCCGGTACCGAGATCGCCGCGCCCATCGTCCTGGTCGGGATGCCGCGCACCGGGACCACCGCACTGAGCCATCTCCTGGCCGCGGATCCTGACAATCGGTCACTGCTCGCGTGGGAGGCGAACGATTCGATTCCACCGCCGACCACCGCGACGTACCACGACGACCCGCGGTTCGTCGCGGCGCGGTCGACACCGAGCGCCGTCGATCTCATCAATCCGGGGTTCAAGGCCATCCACCACGACGAACCCGACGACGCGATGGAATGCACGGTGCTGCATGCGCAGCATTTCCAGAGCCTCATCTACCCGACGACGTTCAACGTGCCCAGCTACGACGAGTGGCTGCTGGCGTCCGATTGGCGCGGTGCCGCCGAATACCACCGGCTGGTCTTGCAGGTCCTGCAGTCGGAGTGTCCCGGCCGGTGGCAGTTGAAATCGCCGCAGTACGGCCTGTTGCTGGACGCGGTCGTCGCCACCTACCCCGACGCTCATTTCGTCGTGACGCACCGCGATCCGGTGAAGATCGCGGCATCGACGTTCAGCTTGCTGCGTTCGTTGACCGGCACGTTCACTGACGTCGACCACACCGACTACATCGTGGACCACTGGCCCGACACGCTGTCGGCGCTGCTCGATCGGGCGATGGACGCGCGCGACCGCATCGGCGAGGACTCGTTCTTCGACGTGGCCTACGCCGACGTCGTGCGCGATCCGGTCGCGGTCGTCGGCGCCATCTACGAACGCTTCGGTATCACGTGGGATGCCGAGAAGGAGGCGCGCCTCCGGTCGTTCCACGCCACGAACCCGCAGCACAAGTACGGGACCCACACGTACTCACTCGCGGAGATCGGCGTCGAACGCGCGCCACTCGACGCACGGTTCGCCCGCTACTACGACCGCTACGACGTGCCGCGGGAAGACGCGTGAGTTGCGGCGCGCCGCCTCGCGTCACGGCGGGCGGAGGTCGTGGCCGGCACATCTTTCAGCTCGCGAACACGACTTCGAAGGCGCCGACACAGGTGGGAGACGGGCCGAGAGGGTCGAGCTCGACCCAGTAGGTCATGTCGTAGGAGAGGCCGGTGAGGTCGAAGTTGAAGTCGGCACCCGACGGGTTGCTGAAGTTGAGGCCCCCGGTGCAGTTGGGGCCGTTGGAGAGTTGGTAGCCGCCGGCGCCGACCAGCGCGGGGGACGTGAGATGCACGATCGCGCCAGATTGGTATGCCAGCTGGGGGGGAGATGCGCCCGACGCCGACAACGTCACCGTCAACGGCACCGGAGTCGCCGAGTTCGACACCGCGGGTGGTCCGGTGTTGACCGCGTTGGTGGCGGTGACGCTGAACGTGTACGGGGTGCCGTTGGTGAGGCCGGTGACCGTGCACCGCAGCGTGGTGCTGGTGGTGCAGGTCGCACCGCCGGGCGACACGGTGGCGGTGTACCCGGTGATCGGGCTCCCCCCGTCGGACGCGGGCGCGGAGAACCTCACCACCGCGAGCTGATTGCCGCCGACCGCGGTCACGGACGTGGGCGCGCCCGGCGCCGTGACCGGAGCGGTGGGCGTGACGCTGAGTGAGGGCACGGACGGGCCGCCGGGGCCGTTGCCGTTGGTCGCAGTCACCGTGAAGGTGTACGGCGTACCGTTGGTGAGGCCGGTGATGGTGCAGCCGAGCGTGGCGGTGGTGCAGGTCAGACCGTCCGGCGACGAGGTCGCGGTGTAGCTCGAGATGCTGTTGCCGCCGTCGGACGCGGCGCGCTCCAGGTCACGTCCGCCTGCTGGTCGCCGGGCGTGGCACTCACCGAGGTCGGCGCGTCCGGCACCGTCGAAGGGGTCACGGTGTTGGACGGCCCGCCTGCGGGCCCACTCCCGATCCCGTTGGTGGCGGTGACGGTGAAGGTGTACGGCGTGCCGTTGGTGAGGCCGGTCACGGTGCAGTCGACGCCGGTGGTGGTGCAGGTCAGGCCGTCCGGCGACGAGGTCGCGGTGTAGCTCGAGATGGCGCTGCCGCCGTCGGCTGCGGGTGCGTCCCAACTCACTTCCACCTGTTGGTCGCCGGCGTACCGCGAACACGGTCGTGGGCGCGTCGGGCTACGGTGGCGGGGGTGGTCAAGTCTGACGGCGCGGAGGGCGGTCCGGTCGCCGACGTTGTTGGTGGCGGTGACGGTGAAGGTGTACGCGGTGCCGTTGGTGAGGCCGGTGACGGTGCAGCCGAGCGTGGCGGTGGTGCAGGTGAGACTGTCCGGCGACGACGTCGCGGTGTAGCTCGAGATGGTGCTGCCGCCGTCAGATGCGGGCGCGGTCCAGCTCGACGTCCGCCTGTTGGTTGCCCGGCGCGGCGACAACGGCTGTGGGCGCGTCGGGCACGGTCGCGGGCGTCACGCTGTTGGAAGGTGCGGAGCGGCAGCCCGGTCCCGTTGGCGTTGGTGGCGGTGACGGTGAACGGTGTACGGCGTGCCGTTGGCGAGGCCGGTGACGGTGCAGCCGAGCGTGGTGGTGGTGCAGGTCGAGACCACCGGGCGACGAGGTCGCGGTGTAGCTCAGGATGGTGCTGCCGCCGTCGGATGCGGGTGCGTTCCACGTCACGTCCGCTTGTTGGTCACCGGGCGTCGCCGTCGCGGACGTCGGTGGATCGGGCACCGCCGCCGGGGTCACGGCATTCGACGTGCTCGACGGGGACCCGGTCCCGACGGCGTTGGTGGCGGTGACGGTGAACGTGTACGCGGTGCCGTTGGTGAGGCCGGTGATGGTGCAGCCGAGCGTGGTGGTGGTGCAGGTCAGACCGTCGGGCGACGAGGTCGCGGTGTAGCTCGAGATGGTGCTGCCGCCGTCGGATGCGGGTGCGGTCCAGCTCGCCGCCACTTGATGGTTCCCGGCCGCGGCGACCGGCGAGGTGGGTGCTCCGGGCACGGTCGCAGAAGGCGTGCTGGACGGCGGAGCGGCGAGTTGGTGGGGTACGGTAAGGTGGTGCTGGTGACGGCGAGGTGCAGCCGACGTGGCGGTGGCAGGTCAGAGCGGGCGACACGCGGGTGGCAGACCGCGGTCGCCAGGCCGCCATTGATGGTTCCCGGCGGGCGACGGCGAGTGGCCCGGCGTCGCAGGGCGGCGGCGTCGACCGGCGTGGATCGATCGCGGTCGGTCGACGCGTCAGCGTCGCGCCGGTACTCGCGTCGCGATCCCGCTCGTGGACGCCAGAGTTGCGGTCGGGCCGTCGGCTCCGGGCGAAGGCGTCGCGCTCGTCGCGTTGGCGGCGCTCGTCGAGTTGGTCGTCGGGCGGCCCTCGTGCGTATCGAGCTGCTGGTTCTGCTGAATCCAGGGGCTGGATTGGAGGGGAACCACCTTGCCCAACGTGCCGCCGGCGTCGACCGTCACCTGGGTTCCCGCGGCGACGTCCACGGTGCCCGTCCTGTCGGAGACCGCGACCACACCCTGCACCACGACGAAGGTGCAGGCAGGCGGTGCGAGGCACGACACCGCGAACTGGGTGCCGCGGACCGCCGCGACGGCATTGGGCGTGGCCACCTGGTAGTGGGTGGTGCTTCCCGACGCTTTGGTCACCTCGTTCCAGGCCTGGCCCTTGGCGAGGCGGGTCTTCACCGAGTTGGTGGAGCCGAGCTTGGTGATGGTGAAGTTCGTGTTGCGGTCGATCCTCGCGAGCGAGCCGTCGTGGAAGGTCAGCTCGGCGAGGCCGCGGGCATCGGTCCGGATGGTGTCGCCGGCCGCCACGGCTGCCGACTTCACCGGCTTGAACGTCGCCGGACGAGCGTTCTTCGCGACCGTCACCCGCTTGTCGAGGGTCTTGAGCCTGGCGGTGGGCGTGGCCGCGCGGGCCGAGGCGACGACGGGGGTGAGCGCAAGCGCGACGAGGGTCACGGCGAGCGCGACACCACCCATGCCCCTGCGACCTGGTCGCCCCACTCGCTCTCCGCCCCACGCGCTTTCGAGTCGAGACACGATCCTAGCGATTGCACGAACCCGGAAAAAGCCACCCTGAGGTACGACGCGGACAAATCCGTACCACGACGCACATAGAGTTCGGCGGTGGCTCTGGGATCGGGCGGGCGGGCCGCTGGATTCGACTGGCGTCGTGCGTGGTGCTCGCCGGGTCTGTGCGCCGGACTCGTGTGGATGGGCGTGTCGCACGACGTCTTCCAGGGCTTCCAGCTCCGAGCCGCCGACAGCGCCTTTCCCCGGGGTGAGATGGACCCTCGGATCGCCGTGGTGGGCATCGACGCGCACTCGATCGCCGCCACCGGTATCCCCTGGCCCTGGCCCCGGTCCATGGACGCGCGAACTCGTCGACAAGCTCACCGCGGCCGGCGCCCGTGTCGTCGCGCTCGACGTGCTGTTCTCGCCGTCGGGGCCCGACGACGCGACCCTCGCTGCGGCTCTTCGGCGTTCTCACGCGGTCGCGGGCGAGGTGGTCACGCTGGCGCAGCCCGGCTCCGACGGCGTCTACCCGGTGCGTGACGCGATCGGGCCGGTGAAGCCGATCGCAGCCGCGGCGCCGGTTGGTCACACCGCGGTGATCCCAGATCCGGGCGACGGGCTGGTCCGCACGGTGCCGCTCGCGGTCGACGACGGCCGCAACTTCGTGCCCGCGCTCTCGCTCGCCGCGCTGGCACGCGCCGACGGCGTCCCGCCCGTGGTGATCCTGCGACCCGACGCGGTGCAGGTCGGGCGCCGGGTAATTCCCACCACGGCGCAGCACGAGCTCACCCTCAGCTACGCGCCGACGCCTCCGGTGATCTCAGCCGCCGATGTACTCGCCGGCAAGGTGCCGCGCTCCGCCTTACGCGACAAGATCGTGTTCGTCGGCGTCACCGACCTCACGATCGGCGACCGCGTCCTCACCCCGGTCGACGGCGGACGGGGCTACCCGGGCGTGATGACCCACGTGATGGCCGCGAACACGATGCTGACGCAGACCTACCTCCATCCGGTCTCCGACGCCAGCGTGGCGCTGTGGGTGTTCCTGCTCGCGTTGCTCGGTCGCGCTCATGGTGCAGTTCGCGCCGATCTGGGTGGCCGCGGTCTCGGTGTTGTTCATGGGCGTCGGATACCTCGCGCTCGCGTTCACGCGGCTCGATCACGGCACGGTGATGAACTTCGTGTACCCGATGCTCGCGGTCGTGGTCGCGATTCCGGTGTCGGGTGCGGTCCGTTACGCGCTCGAAGCCCGCCAGCGGAAGCGGATGAACCGTCTCTTCGAGCAGTACGTCCCACCCACGGTGGCGCGCGCGAACTCGTGCACGGCAGCCGCGCGCGCAGCTGATGGACGGGGAGCACGTGCGCGCGACCGTGCTGTTCTGCGACATCCGCGGGTTCACACCGCTCACGTCGAAGTTGACGCCGCGCCAGGTGCGGACCCTGCTCGACATCTACTACGACGTGCTCTCGCACGTGATCCTCGGTCACGGGGGCACCACCCTCCGCTACACGGGCGACGAGATCTACGCGGTGTTCGGCGCGCCGAACCCGAGCACTGACCATGAGACCGTTGGCGTCGAGACCGCGATCGCGATGCACGCGGCGCTGCCCGAGATCAACCGCCGTCTGGCCGAGGCCGGGATCCCGCCGCTCGACTTCGGGATCGGGATGCACACCGGCGATCTCGTGAGCACGGTCGTCGGTTCCGCCGTGCGCCGGCAATATGCGGTGATCGGCAACTCGGTGAACATGGGCGCCCGCCTCTGCGCGCAGGCCAAAGCGGGCGAGATCGTGGTGTCGGAGGTGACGTTCGGCGCGCTCCAGTTCGACACCTCGGGGTGGGAGCCGTACCAGGCCGAGCTCAAGGGCATCGAGGGCACTCCGACCCTCTACCGGTTCCACGTCGCCGTAGCAGAACCGTCGTACATCACCATGCGCTGGTCGGATCCGCACCCGTTGTCTGAACTGTCTCCCGGCTGAGCGGACGCGCGCCATGATGGTAGATGGCGCCTCGACTGGCACCAGTGCCTGAGCCCCGACACCTGAGCACCGACAAGAAACCGACGGCACACCGTGGCCAGCCACGACGGTCGACTACCGAAGATGCCGTGGCTAACTGACAGACGAGGGCGACGTGGAAGCTCTTGATGTAACCGACCAGCAGCCGCTAACGAGCGTGCGAGGCTCGGACGACGACCATGGCACGAAGAAGATCACAAAACGGCCACAGCAGCGAGCCGAAGGACGACAGGCCGACGACGACGACCAGCAAGACCAGCAACCGGAAGACGTCTGCGTTCAGGTCACTAGCTCCTGCATCCTGCGCACGAGCCCGGTTCCTTCGTGAGCCGGGCTTCGTCGTGTGAACGACAGGAACCGTGACCGCGCCGTGCAGCCAGAGCAGCCGATCAGCCGAGTTCGGGGAGCTCGATGGGGTCGGGGCGGGGCGTGCAGGCGCCGCAGAACAGTGCGTCCTCGACGACGAGCGCCCGGGGTGGCGGGCCGTCAGCGTTCTCGAAGAGCTCGAGGATGAACGGCTTGGTCTGCGCGTGGTTCTCGCACACGCCGCGGCCGCAGAACCGACAAACGCCGACGGCGTTGCGGCGGCAGTGCCAGCAGTCCACGGGTCAGGTCTCCCAGTTGAGTTCGACGGCGAGGTTCGGCCGCAGCTTGCCACGCCGGAACGCGTCGCGCAGCAACCGGTCGAACCCGGCGCGGTCGAGCCGGAACGCGCGCACGGGCGTGATCGCGCGCACCGTCGCGATGCGGGGCTGGTCGAGGAGCAGCGCCAGCTCGCCGACGTGTTCACCGGGGCCGCGCTCGCGGGTCTTGACGCCCTCGCGGATGATCTCGACCCGGCCGGAGCCGAGCGCGTAGAAGTCGTCGCCCGGGTCGCCCTGGGTCATGAGCACGTGCCCGGGTGGGAAGTTCATCCACTCGCCGGTCTCGACCAGCGCGTCGAGCTCGACCGATCCGAGGTGCGCGAACGCGGGCAGCGCCCGCAGCTCGGCGATCTCCTGGAGCGTGGGCAGGAACTCGGGCACCGCCATGCGGTCGGCGAGGAGGCGGTCGAAGGTGCCCTTGTCGATCACGAACAGCTCGGCCGGGGCTGGTGGCGCGCACGGTGGCGTTGCGGGGCGCGCCGGTCACGAGGCCGAACTCGCCGAACGACTCACCCGGTTCCAGATGCCGCCGCATCTGGGTGACGCCGGTCTCGGCGTCTTCCATCACCACGTCGAGGGTGCCCTTGCGCACCACGTAGTAGGCGTCGGCGGGGTCGCCTTGGCGGATGACGGTCTCGGCGTCGGCGACGGTGCGCAACGCGACCCGTCCGGCGACCTCGTTCAGCACGTCGACGGGGAGATCCTCGAAGCCGGGTTGCGCGTCGAGGAGACCGGCCGCTTCGATCCGCCACTTCAGCTGTGACCGGAAGCGCGCGGCGTGCCACCAGCCGCGCACGCGCCGGTACAGCGCCCGCACACCTTGCGCGAGGGTGCGGAACAAGCGGCCCGCCGATGAAGAGCACGAGGATGGCGAGCAGCGCGATGCCGAGCAGGCCGGCTTCCCACATCTTGGTGATCGCGTCGCCGAACGTGCGGCGCCAGAAGAAGTACGACGTGTAGAAGCACAACACGGTGAACGCGAAGCCGAGCGTCGCGTAGATCCCGAGGCCGAACTCCGACGGCGTGCCAGCGTTCGCGGCGACGCAGCTTGGTCCACATGTCGCGCCGCAGGAACGCCAGCGAGCGGGGCCGCAGGTCGGGCACCTGGATGGTGTCGGACAGGATCCAGTAGCCGTCGAGCTCGAGGAACGGCACCAGGTTGAGGAACAGCACGAAGTAGTTGAGGATGCAGAACCGGAACAGCAGCTGGCCGACCCAGCCCTCCGGATGCAGCCACAGCAGGATCGACGTGATCCCGGTGAACACCACCTCCACCGCCGGGCCCGGCGAGCGCCTGGAGGATCCGTTGCTTGCGGCTCAGGAGCAGCGCGTCGGACGACTCCACGAAGAAGCACGGCGCGCCGAAGTAGATGCGGAACCCGGCCGACTTGATCCGCCCGCCGTAGTGCACGAGCAACGCCGCGTGGCCGATCTCGTGGACGAACACCACGAGCAGGTTCAACACGAAGAGGATGGCGAAGCCGACCCCCACCGACTGCGTCGTCACGTGGAAGCCTTCGTCGGCCGCCACCGACGCGAACGCGGCGACGCCGCCGATGCGCGACGAGCGCGGTGAACGCGATGCCGAGCGGCATGAACAGGAACCGCAGCCCGTAGCGGTAGAGGAACACGACGAGGCGTTCGGCGCCGCTCCACTCGGCCGACAACGTCTTGAGGAACCGGCCGAACCCGGCGTGCAGCGCCGGTGTCGGGATGCAGCGCGCGTTGCACCGCGGCGTCGGTGTCGAGGTAGGGGTCGGTGAGGAAGTTGCCTTCGTGCAGCGAGCGCACCAGCTCGACGATGGCGAGCATGTCGAGCTCACCCGACGCCTGGAGGTGCTGCACCACGACCTCGCCGACGGTGCGGGTGCCGTCGAGCAGGGCGAGCACGTCGGCCTCGGCGTGGCTGAGCCGGTAGTAGACGAGCTCACGGCGGTTGCCGGCGATGGCGTAGCTGTTGCCGTAGGGAAGGTCGAACTTGCGGACGACGACCCAGTCGCCGAGCTCGGGACGCGAGCGCACCACGTCGAGCCGCTCGCCGAGGGTGCCCCAGACGTCGGGCGCACCGTCGTCAGCGGGCTCCGCCACTCGGCGTTCGAGCTCGCTCCACACCGTCGCCGTCATCATCCCGCCCTTCACGCGACCGAGGCCCGGCCCCCAGTGCGGAAAGCCGGGCCTCAAGCTGGAAGCACGAATCGGCCTTAGTGGCCGACCTTGTAGGACCGGACGGTCTTGCGGAACCTGACGTGGCTCGTCGCCGTCTTGCGGCTGGCGGTCTTGTCGTCGGCCTTCGCGTCGGTCTTGGTGTCGGGGTTCTTCGGGGTGATCTTCTTGGTGGCCATGGTGTGCCCTCCCTGTTCGTGTGGTTGATGGTACGCCCATCCTCGACCCGGCCGCCGCGTTCCGTCTGTCAGCCCGGTGACACTCGACCAGTGCTCGGCCGCACAGATCCCGTTGCGGACCGAGCCAGAACGTCCGTACCGCGACACGCCGACGGTTTTGGGTCAGACTGGCGCATGGACTGGCCGATCCTGAGCGTGCTGTCCGACGACGAGCGCCGCGCGCTGTTGAGCGTGGCCCGTCGCCGGAAGTTCGCCCGCAACGAGGTGATCTTCCACGAGGGCGACCCGGGCGACACGCTCCATCTCGTCGCCAAGGGCCACGTCGCCATCCGCGTGACCACGCCGCTCGGCGACGTCGCCACCGTGCGGGTGCTGCGGGCGAGCGAGTTCTTCGGCGAGCTCGCGGTGATCTCACCGGCGCCGCGGAACGCGACCGCGGTGGCGATCGACGCGGTCGAGACGCTCGCCATCCACCGCAACGAGTTCGAGGCGCTGCGCGACGAACATCCCGCGATGGAGCGAGTGCTGGTCGAGGCGCTCGTCACCGAGGTGCGCCGCCTCGCGGTGCAGCTCCTCGACGCGCTCTACGTGCCGGTCGAGAAGCGGGTGTGGCGCCGCCTCGCCGAGCTCGCGGAGGTGTTCGGCGACGGCGACGGCACCACCATCCCGCTCACCCAGGAGGATCTCGCCCAGGTCGTCGGCACCACCCGGCCCACGATCAACCGGCTGCTGCGCGACGGCGAAACGGCGGGCATCGTGAAGGTGACCCGAGGCCGGGTCGAGATCACCGATCTTGCTGCGATCGTCCCGTCGAGCCCGGTGACCCGGGGTCGCGACCGCTTGCCCTGGGCACGCGCGCGACGCAGGCCGGTATCGTCCGGCGTGCGTGAGTGACCTGAAGATCGACGTGCTGATGGGCACCAGCCTCGACGACATCGAGGGCCAGTGCCGCGACCGGATGGCGACCGGGGTCGACGGCCTGTTCACCTTCGAGGGCCAGCACGACCCGTTCCTTCCGCTCGCGATCGCCGCGAACACCGTCGAGGCCGACCTCATGACCAACGTGGCGATCGCGTTCCCGCGCAGTCCGATGCAGCTGGCGAACGTGGCCTACGACCTCCAGGTGCTCTCGCGCGGACGGTTCCGCCTCGGGCTGGGTTCGCAGGTGAAGCCGGCGATCGAGAAGCGCTTCGGCGCGCAGTGGTCCCGCCCGGTGCCGCGCATGCGCGAGTGGGTGCAAGCGACCAAGGCGATCTTCGCCGCGTGGGAGGGCACCGCCAAGCTCGACTTCCGGGGTGAGTTCACGACCCACACGTTGATGACGCCGAACTTCAACCCGGGACCGAACCCGTACGGGCCGCCCCCCGTCCTGGTGGGCGCACTCGGTCCGCGCATGACCGAGATCGCGGCCGAGGTCGCCGACGGCGTGTTGGTGATGCCGTTCAACAGCGCGCGCCACCTGGCCGAGCGCACGCTGCCGGCGATCGAACGGGGGCTCGAGCAGGGCGGGCGCGCCTCGGAAGAGGTCGACGTGATCTGTGAGGCGATCGTGTGCGCCGGGCGCACCGAGGAGCAGATCGCGGCGGCGACCCGCGGCGTGAAGGGCCTGCTCTCGTTCTACGGGTCGACGCCGTCGTACAAGCCGGTGCTCGACGTCGAGGGCTGGGGCGAGTTGCAACCGGAGCTGAACCGGCTGTCGAAACAGGGGGAGTGGGCGACCATGTCGACGTTGATCGACGACGACGTGTTGCGCACGATCGGGGTGTTCGGCACCCCCGAGGAATGCGGGCGCGAGATCGTCGAGCGCTTCGGCGGCATCTCGTCGCGCGTGAGTTGCTACTTCCCCGGCTACGACATCCCGCCCGCGGATCTCGCCGCGCTGGTCGACACGGTGCGCGCCGCGTGAGCGACGAACGCGTGAGCGACTACCGGACGCTTCTCTTCGAGGTGCGCGACGCCGTCGCCACCATCACGATGCACCGGCCGGAAGCTCGCAATGCGTTCGGCGACGGGATGGGCGACGAGCTGACCGATGCCTACCGTCGCTGTGATGCCGATGACGACGTGCGCGCGGTCGTGCTCACCGGAACGCCGCCTGCGTTCTGCGCCGGCGCCGATCTCTCGAAACGCAGTGAGACGTTCGGCGAGATCGACCAGTCGACGTTCGACGCCGCCGCACTGCGGTTCGCCGCGTGGGACGTCCGCAAGCCGGTCATCGCCGCGGTCAACGGTCACGCGATCGGGGTCGGGCTCACGCTCGCATTGCAGTGCGACCTCCGGTTCATGGCCGCCGACGCCAAGTACGGCGTCGTGCAGACCCAGCGTGGGGTGATGGGTGACGCTTACGTCCACTGGTCGCTCCCCCGCATCGTGGGGATGGCGAACGCGGCCGAGATCCTCCTCACCGGCCGCACGTTCGACGGTCGCGAGATGCAACGGCTCGGCGTCGCCAGCCGCAGTCTGCCCAACGACGACGTGCTGCCCATGGCCTGGGAGGTGGCGCGCGACATCGCGGTCAACACCGCACCGATGTCGGTCGCGTTCAGCAAGCGGTTGTTGTGGGAGAGCTTCGAGCTCGACCGCGCGCAGGTCAATCGGTTCGAAACGAAGCTGCACCACCACTTGATGGGGAGCGACGACGCCCGCGAGGGCGTGATGGCGTTCCTCGAACGGCGCGACCCGCACTGGTCCAGTCGGGTGTCGCGCGATTGGCCGGAATGGCCGGAGAGGGACTGACCATGAGCTTCGAGACGACGACGGACGATGTGCTGCAGGGTGTCGACCTGAGCGGAAAGTTCGCGTTGGTGACCGGCGCGTCCACCGGGCTCGGCCTGGAGACCGCGCGGGCGCTCGCGTCGGTGGGGGCGCACGTCGTCCTCGCTGGCCGCGACGCGGCTCGCATCGACGCCGCGGTCGCGACGGTGCGCGAGCGGGTCCCCGGGGCCGAGGTCGAGGCGGGTGCCGTCGACCTCGCGTCGCTCGAGAGCATCCGAGGGTTCGCGCGAGTGGTATCTGGACACACACGACCGGCTGCACCTGCTGATCAACAACGCCGGCGTCATGTACACGCCGTTCGAGCACACCGCCGACGGCTTCGAGCTGCAGTTCGGCACCAACCACGTCGGCCATTTCCTGCTCACGAACCTGCTCGTGCCTGCGCTGCTCGCCGGATCCGCCGTCACGCGTCGTCAACGTCAGCTCGGGTGGTCACATGACGTCGGACGATCATCTGGGACGATCCGAACTTCGAGCAGCACGACTACGACAAGTTCGTGCGTACGGTCAGTCGAAGACCGCCAACATGCTGTTCTCGGTCGAGCTCGATCGTCGCCTCGCCGACCGAGGGCGTCCACGCGTACTCGGTGCACCCCGGCTTGATCTACACCGAGCTCGGGCGTTACATGACCGCGACGACATGACAGGAGCTCATGGCGAGATGGCGAAGGGTGCGCGGGCGGGCATGCCGCCGGCGAAGTCGATCGAACAGGGCGCGGCCACCACCGTGTGGGCCGCGACCGCACCCGAGCTCGACGCGCAGGGCGGCACCTACCTCGCGGACTGCGAGGTGACCGCGAGGCACGCGCCGTGCGGCACTCGACCCCGACGCCGCCGCCCGCCTCTGGGCCCTCAGCGAGCAGACTCGTCGGCGGACAGTTCACGTACTGACCCAGCCGTCCATCTCGCGACTGAACCAAGGAGCTCCACCATGACCATGCCCACCGACATCGGCGCGATCGACCTGATGATCGGCTTCCCGCAGGCCCGAAGCGCGTCGAAGACCTACGACTACCTGCGCGCCGACGACTCAAGGGCGACGACGCCACCACCGCGGAGATGCCCGCGGGCTACATGTTCAAGGACGTGCCCGAACCACCTCGACGCGACGACCCGTGTCGGCATCCAGATCACGCTCGCCGAGATGGACCGCTGCGGCGTGACGATGGGCATGGTCGGCGTGGGCAGCGAGGTGACGCAGCGCGCGGTGCAGGACCACCCCGACCGCTTCTTCGGCAGCATCGAGATCGACCCGAACGACATCACCGGCGCGGTGCGCAAGATCGCGCCGCGAAGGACGAGCACGACATCAAGGCGGTCACGACGTTCCCCGCGGGTTGCAACCCGCAGGTGCCGGTGAGCGACGCGCGCTACTACCCGATCTACCAGACGTGCATCGACCTCGACATCCCGATCGTGTCGAACGCGGGCATCGCCGGGCCGCGGTTCCCGTCCGCGTGCCAGGACGTCATGCACTTCGACCAGGTCTGTTACGACTTCCCCGAGCTGCGCATCGTGATGCGCCACGGCGCGGAGCCGTGGGAGGCGCTGGCGGTGAAGCTCATGCTCAAGTGGCCGGGCCTCTACTACATGCCCAGTCGCGTTCGCGCCCAAGTACTACCCGAGGCGATCGTGAAGTTCGCCAACAGCCGTGGCGCCGAGAAGATCATGTACGCCGGCTACTACCCGATGGGCCTCATCGCTCGAGCGCATCTTCACCGAGATGCCCGACGTCCCGTTCCAGGACGGCGTGTGGCCCAAGTTCCTGCGCGAGAACGCGATGCCGGTGTTCAAGCTCGAGGTCGACTGATGGACCAGCGGAAGATCGAATACGCGGGCAGCGTGCACGACGAAGGAGATCGAGGCAGTCGTCGAGGTGCTTCGCGGGACCGCTGCGGCTGCGCATCGGCAAGAATGTGAAGGCGATCGAACAGCGCGTCGCCGAGTTGTTCGCCAAACGGCGCGGCATCATGGTGCAACTCCGGCTCCTCCGCGCTCTACCTCGCCGTCGAAGTGCTGAACCTGCCGACCGGGCGCGAAGATGATCACCTCGGCGGTCACGTTCTCTACCGACGTCGCACCGATGGTGCGGGCCAATCTCGTGCCGGCCTTCGTCGACGTCAAGCCCGGACACCTTCCAGATCGACATCGACGCGATCGAGGCGATGATCGGCCCGAACACACGGCGATCCTGGCTCCCAACCTCATCGGCAACGCGCCGGACTGGGACCACATCCGCGCCATCGCCGATCAGCACGACCTCGCGGTGATCGAGGACTCGTGCGACGCCCTCGGCGCTCACCCTGCGGGGCACGCCGACAGGTACCCGGTCCGATATCAGCGTCACCAGCTTCGCCCTCTCGCACATCATCACTGCGGCGGCACCGGAGGAATGGTGTGCTTCGACGATGACGAGATGGCCGACCGGGCATTGCTGTTGCGGCGGTGGGGACGCCGCAGCGAACTGCAACTGTTCGGGTCAAGAAGGGTGTCGAAAGCGGTTCTTCTCCACCTCGACGGCGACTCGAGTACGACAACATGTTCATCTTCGACGAGCTCGGTTGGAACTTCGAGCCGTCCGAGATCAGTGCCGCGTTCGGCTTGGTCCAACTCGACAAGCTGCCGCCAACCTGGCGCGTCGCCAGCGCAACTTCGAGATCATCTCGTCGCGTTTCGCCACGTATGGCCGCAGTACTTCACGCTGCCGCGGCTCACACCGGGCGTCGAGACCGGGTGGCACATGTTCCCACTCATCATCACGACCGAAGCGGTGCGCCGCGCCGAGTTCCAGCAGTTCATGGAGCGGCGCGGCGTCGACACCCGCATGGTGTGGACCGGCAACGTCACCCGCCAGCCGGCGTTCAAGCATCAAGCGTTCCGCCAGCCACACGGAGGGCTGCCGAATGCCGATCGCGTCATGGAGTGCGGTGTCATCCTGCCCATCAACCACGGCTCGACGACGACGATTGTCACTACATCGGCGACTCCGCCGAAGCGTTCTTGAAGAGCACGGGGCTGCTCCCATGAGCGAACCAATGAGCGATCAGGCGCTCGTCTGCGATTCGACGGTCGTCGCGTGCTTGTCACCGGCGCCAGCCGCGGTATTGGCGCTGGTATCGCGGAGCGCCTCGCGGCCGAGGGTGCCAACGTCGCCATCACCGCCCGCACGGTGGAAGCCGGTGGCCACCTTCCCGGTTCGCTCGCGCGAGACCTCCGAGCGGATGGCCGCGGCACGGCGGCAACGTCGCCGTCGTCGTGGCCGACCTCACCGACGAAGACGACCGCGCCAGAATCGTCAGCGAAGCCGAGGCCGCCCTCGGTGGCAGCATCGAGATCCTCATCAACAATGCCGCCGCGGCCATCTATCAGCCGCTCGCTGAGTTCTCGTTGAAGCGCCGCCGGCTGATCTTCGAAGCCAACGTCCATGCCCCGATCGACTTGGCACAGGCGGTGATCCCTGCGATGCTGCGAACGGCGAAGGTTGGATCGTCAACGTGTCGAGCACCACCGCAAAGCACCCGAGGGTCCGCCGTTCGGATGGAGGGACTCGCCAGCGCCACTGGCGTGTACGGCGCGTCGAAGGCTGCGCTCAACCGCGAGACCAACGCGTTGGCCCACGAGTTGTAGGGCCTGGGATCCGGGTCAATACCGTCGAGCCGAGTGCCGCGGTGCTGAGCGAGGGTGCGGAGGTGCTCGTCGGCCACGTCATCCGGGACGACCAGATCGAGTCGATGGAGGAGATGGTCGAAGGGGCCGTCTACCTGTGCGACTGCGATGCCGAGACGACCGGCGCGGTGTTCGTGAGCCTCGACCTCATCGCCGAACGCGGATTGACCGTGATGACGCTCGACGGGACGGCCCCCTGGGTCAAGTGACGGGGGTCAACTCCACCGGGAGCGTGCGATGCCCGTTGGCCCAGAACACCGGGTTGGGCTCGGCCACGAACCCGTCGACCAGCCGGAACACGCGCACCCGCACGCACAATTCCTCCAGGACCGCGAGAGTTTCGAGGCGAGCCAGCGACGCGCCCGGGCACACGTGTGGTCCGGCGCCGAACGCCAGGTGGTCGCACGGACGCGGTCGGTCGAGGCGAAACTCACTCGGAGTCTCGTGCACCGCCTCGTCGCGGTTGGCCGACGCGAGGCCGAACACCACCCGGTCCCCCTCGTGCAGTGGGCACCCGCCGATCTCGGTGTCGGCGAGCACCGCCCGCGCCAGTACTTGCACCGGTGCGTCGATGCGGAGTGACTCCTCGACGAGCGGTGGGAGCAGTGTCGCATCGGCGCGCACCCGCTCGTAGAGATCGGGGCGGGTCGCCAGCGTGTACAGGCAGTTGCCGATCAGGTTCCGCGTCGTCTCGTTGCCTGCCACGATGAGGAACATGGTCTGGGTGCGGATCGCGCGGATCGGAGAGGAATTCGCCGTCGACGTCGGTGCGCAGGAACCGGGTGATCACGTCGTCCGGCGGATCGTCGGTGGCGCGGTGTTCGTCGATCAGGCGCTGGATGTAGGCGCCGAACTCGGGGTGCGCGTTCGACAGACCTTCGGATGCACCACTGTTCTGCGCTTCGAGCAGCTCGTCGGACCAGACCCGGAAACGTTCCTGGTCGGCGACGGGGACCCCGATCATGTGCGCGATCACCGCCGACGGCAACGGATCCACCACCTCGGTGACGAGGTCGACCGGTTGATCCGCCCCCGCCCCGACTGCCGCGGTGACGAGTCGCTTCGCCTCGGCCCGGATGAACGGCTCGGCTTCGAGCGTGCGATGGGTCGCGACCACGGTGTTGATCACTCGGCGGATGCGGCCGTGGCGGGGTTCGGGAATGGCGGAGATCATCACGTCGTCCTCGGCCAGCGCGCTCGTGTCCATGAACGACCCGACGAACTTCTCGACGTCGTGCAACCCGGCCGACACCCCGGCGGCACTCCCGAAGTAGTAACCGGCGGGGGTCTCGACGACCCCGCCGTCGGCGCGGATCCGGGCCATCGCCGCGAGACGCTCCGCCGAACCGGGCGCGTAAGGATCGAAGGATTCACTCACTCGTCGGGGGAGGATACCGGCGTTAGCATCGCTTGGTTGACCGAGTGAAGCGATTCTCGAGGAGCCCGTGCCATGGCCACCGCCGACACCCGCGTGATCGACCTGCTCGACGGCGACCTCTATGCGGGCGATCCCACCTCCACGTACGCGTGGTTGCGGGAGAACGCCCCGGTCTACTGGGACGAGACCAACGAGCTGTGGGGCATCTCCCGGTACGACGACATCCTCGAGATCGAGAAGGCCAAGAACGTCTTCATCAGCTCCGACACGGCGAAGGGCGGCTACCGACCCAACCTCCCGTCCGACCCTTCGATCATCGGGCTCGACGACCCGATGCACACCAAGCGGCGCATCCTCGTGAACCGGGGGTTCACGCCCCGCACGGTGATGAAGTGGGAGGACCACATCAAGAGTGTCGTCGCAGCCCTGCTCGACGACGCGACGGCCAAGGACCGGATCGAGATCATCGCCGACCTCGCGGCACCGCTCCCCGCCCAGATGATCGGTCTCCTCCTCGGGTACCCGCACGAGATGTGGCCGAAGCTCAAGGAGTGGTCCGAACGCACCATCGTCGGCGGTGGTGGGCCCCGGTACGCGACCGACGACGTCATCTACGCGGCGATGGAGTTCGCCGGTGCGTGCCAGGAGTTGTACGAGGAGAAGCAGCGCTGCCCGGCCGACGACATCATGACCGTCTGGACCAACGCGGAGATCGATGGAGCGCCGATCGGGCTCGATCCCGTGATCAGTGACTGCCTGCTCCTCCTCGACGGTGGCGCGGAGACGACCCGCACCGTGATCGCCCGCACGATCCTCGAGCTGTCGGCACGGCCCGATCAGTACCAGCGGTTGCGCGACGGCGCCGACATGACCGTCGCCACCGAGGAGTTCATCCGCTTCGTCACCCCGATCCTCAACATGTGTCGGGTGGCGAACCGCGACTACGACCTCCACGGCACGACCATCCGCAAGGGTCAGCAGGTCGTGCTCATGTACCCGTCGGCGAACCGCGATCCCGCGCACTTCGAGCATCCGGAAGCGTTCGACGTGACCCGCACCGAGAATCACCACCTCGCGTTCGGGTTCGGCACTCACTTCTGTCTGGGCGCCGCGCTCGCTCGCCTCGAGATCAAGCTCTTCTTCGACGAGTTCGTGCGCCGGGTGCGAGAGATCCGCGTCGTCCCCGGTTCGGTCGACTTCCTTCCCAACGCATTCGTCAACGGCGTCAATCGCGCCGAGGTCGAGCTCACCCTCGACCGACCCTGAGCGAAGGACAACGCATGTACGACGTCAAGATCACCAACGGGACCATCGTCGACGGCACGGGCGACGCCCAGTTCGTCGGTGACGTCGCGCTGAAGGACGGGCTCGTCGTCGCGGTCACTCACGGTCCGCTCGACGGTGACGCGACCGAGACCATCGACGCCACCGGGATGCTCGTCACGCCCGGGTTCGTCGACATCCACACGCACTACGACGGTCAGGCGACCTGGGATCCGCTGCTCGAGCCGTCGTCGGGGCACGGAGTCACGACCGTCGTCGCGGGGAACTGCGGCGTGGGGTTCGCGCCCGTGCGCCAAGGTGACGAGAAATGGCTCATCAGCCTGATGGAGGGCGTCGAGGACATCCCCGGCACCGCACTCACCGAAGGGATCGACTGGAGCTGGGAGTCGTTTCCCGAATACCTCGACGCGCTCGACACGCGCGAGTTCGCGATCGACATCGGCGTGCAGGTCTCGCACGGCGCCGTCCACGCGTACACGATGGGCGAGCGGGGCGCGGCCAACGAACCGGCCACGCCCGAGGAGATCGCGGCCATGGCCGCGATCGTCCAGGAAGCAGTCGAAGCGGGCGCGCTCGGTTTCTCGACCTCGCGCACCCTGGGCCACCGAGCGATGGACGGGCGGCCGGTGCCCGGCACGTTCGCGGCCGAGGACGAGCTGTTCGCGCTCGGTCAGGCGATGAAGCGCGGCGGTCGTTCGGTGTTCGAGCTGGCGCCGCTCGGCGCCGCCGGTGAGGATCTGCTCGCACCGGAGCAGGAGATGGGCTGGATGCGCCGCCTGTCCGACCAGCTCGAGCTGCCCGTCTCCTTCACGCTCTTGCAGATCGACGCCGCGCCCGACGCGTGGCGCGGACTCATGGACGAGTCGCTCCGCGCGCACGACGCCGGCGCGCAGGTCGTACCGCAGGTCGCAGCCCGTCCGTTCGGCATGCTGCTCGGCTTCCCGACCCGTCACGGCTTCAGTGGCCGGCCGACCTACCGGCAGCTCGCGGCACGCCTCGCCCCGCGACGAATTGCTCGCCGAGCTGGCCCGTCCGCAGATCCGGTCGCGGATTCTCTCCGAGGACGACGTCGTGCCCGACCCGGCCGTGCTGTTCGACGGCATGTACCTCCTCGTCCAGGCGTCACTCGACCGCCTCTACTCGCTCGGCGACCCGCCCGTCTACGAGCCCACGCCCGATCGCACGATTGCCGCGATGGCCGCGGCCGCAGGGGCGCGACCCGATGGCGATGCTCTACGACGTCATGCTCGAACACGACGCGCAGCACCTGCTGATGCTGCCGTTCTTCAACTATGCCGACCGCAACCATGACGCCATCCGGGAGATGCTGCTCCACCCGGGCGGCGTGTCGGGACTCTCCGACGGCGGTGCGCACTGCGGTCTGATCTGCGACGCTTCGATCCCGACGTTCATGCTCACGCACTGGGCGCGCGACCGCACGCGGGGCGAGCGGCTGCCGCTCGAATACCTGGTCAAGAAGCAGACGTCTGACACCGCCACGCTCTACGGACTCGGTGATCGCGGCGTGCTCGCAACCGGGCAAGAAGGCCGACGTCAACGTCATCGACTTCGACCGGCTCGCGCTGGGCATGCCCCGCATGGCTCACGACCTCCCCGCCGGCGGTGGCCGGCTCCTCCAGGAGGCCGACGGCTACGTCGCCACCATCGTGAGTGGTGCTGTCACCCGGCGCGGCGGCGTCGACACCGGTGCCCGCCCCGGCCAACTCCTGCGTGGCGCCCGATGACCCATCCGGACGACGAGTTCCATCCGCCGACGACGGACGGACCCGTTCTGGAGCGAGACCGCCTGGTTCGCGTTCTCGGTACCCGAGCGCAGACTGGCCGGATGGTGTTACCCGTTCTTCCGTCCCAACCAGGGCGTGTGCGCGGCGGCGGTGTTCGTCTGGGACGACACCGGGGACCAGCCGTGGAACTGCCGGTACTACAAGCAGTTCTGGCACCTCCCGTTGCCCGACGGCCCACTCAGTGACTTCGAGCTGGCCAACGGGCTGCGGTACCGGGCCGTGGAACCGCGGCGGGTCTACGACATCGCGTACCGCGATCCGGATGCCGACGACATCTCGTTCGATCTGACCTTCACCGCGGTGATGGACCCGCTGTCGACCAAGACCTCGGGTCCCGACGGCGGCCATCTCGACCAACTCGGACGCTTCACCGGCACGCTGGTGCTCGACGGCGAGACCATCACCGTCGACTCGTACGGCGCACGCGACCGGTCGTGGGGTCCGCGTACTCCCTACGGCCCGTACCTCATGTCCTCCGGCAGCTACACCGCGACCGAGATGCCCTACAGCCACGCCACGTCCGACGTCGCGTCGTTCCAGGCGATCACGGCCAACGTCACCGCCGACTATCCGACGGTCATGGGGTTCAACCTGCGCGACGGCGAAGTGTCACGGCTGGCGAGCGGTCGCCGCGAGATCCTCGAGCGCGATCCCGCCACCGGCACGGTGAAGCGCGTGCTGGTCGAAGGGGTCGACGAACTCGGTCGGGCGTTCCGTGCCGAGGGCGAGGCCCTGAGCCGCTTCGTGAACTTCTGCAACGAGAACCTGGTCGGCTGGAACTACCTCGTGCGCTGGGACATCGACGGGGTCGAGGCCTGGGGCGAGCAACACGAGAACTACAGCACTGGCGCGTTCAGGAAGTACCTGCGGGCTTCGCGGCCTGTTTGACCGCGGCCGAGGGATCGGCGAAGAACTCGCGCGTCGACTCGAGGTTGCCGGCCAATCCCTGCAACTCCGAACCCGCGCGCGTCGCGCTCCGTACGCCCTTGAACTCCATGGCCCGGTGCACGGTGCGTTTGTTGATCTGCAACAGGTCGCTCGGGATCGAAGCGACGCGCGTCGCCATCGCGAGGGTCTCGCGCTCCAGGTCGGCTTCGGGGAAACGCGCGGTTCGCCATCCCGATGCGTACGGCCTCGCGCCCGTCGATGGCGTCGCCGGTGAGCATGAGCTCCATCGCGGCGCGCATGCCGACGATCATCGTGTGGAACTGGAAGTCGGGCGGACTCAGCACGCGGACGACCGGATAACTGAACTGCGCGTCCTCGGCCGTGTACACGAGGTCGCAGGCGGCGGCCAGCTCCGTGGCTCCGGCCATCGCGTAACCATGGACCTGGGCGATGACCGGCTTGGCCAGGTCCCAGAATTGCGACCAGCCGTCGGTGACGTGGCGCGACCACGTGCCGTCGCCGGTCGCGGTGTAGAAGGGACGGTTGTCCGACAGGTTCGACTTGAGGTCGTACCCCGAGGAGAAGCACGGGCCGGCGCCGCGGATGATGCTCACGCCGACCCCGGGATCACGGTCGGCCCTGTGCAACGCCTCGTAGAGCTCGGACCGCAGGTCGTTGCTGATGGCGTTGCGCTTCTCCGGTCGGTTCAGGGTGAGCCGCCGAACCCGCGGGGCGGGATCATCCACGAGTACGAGGGCGTCGCTCCCGGTAGTGTCCGCGGCCATGGCCTCGACTTCCCCCATCGCTCTTGTCACCGGCGCGAGCCGGGGCATCGGTCGCGCCGACCGCGCTCGCGCTCGCCGATGCAGGATACGACGTCGCCCTGGCCGCCCGCACGGTGCACGAGGGCGACGGTCGGATGACCCCCGGTTCGGTACGCGACCCGCAGGAGGTCACCACGGTGGCGGGCAGCCTCGAGTCGACCGCGGCCGCCATCGAGGCCAGAGGGCAGCGGGCCCTCCCCGTGGCGATGGACCTCCTCGAACGGTCCTCGATCGACGCCGCAGTGGCGACCGTGTTCGACGAGTGGGGGCACATCGACGCCGTCGTCAACAACGCGATCTACCAGGGCCCGGGACGTATGGACCGCGTCCTCGAACTCGACCTCGACGACGCGACCAAGCTCGTCGTCGGCAACTACGTGCACCAGTTGCACATCATCCAGCTCGTGGTGCCGAAGATGCTGGAGCGCGGCGGCGGGCGCATCGTCAACCTCTCGTCGGCGACGGCGACGATGGACCCGCCCGCGCCCGCAGGTGCCGGTGGCTGGGGGCTCGGCTACGGCGCGTCGAAGGCCGCGTTCCTTCGCGTCGCCGGCCAACTGCACGTCGAGTTCGCCGACCAGGGCATCGTCGCGTTCAACGTCGACCCGGGCTTCACCACCAACGACAAGCCCAGCGACGCACAGTTCAGCCAGCGGTTCCGGGGTGCGCCGCCCGAGGTCACGGGCGTGGCCATCGCGTGGTTGTGCTCATCGCCCGATGCGGTCGAGCACGCGGGCACGCTGATCTATTCGCAGAGCCTGTGTAAACGCCTGCAGCTCCTCGAGGGATGGCCGCCATGAGCACGATGACCGCGTACCAGATCGTCGCATGGGGCAAGCCTCCCGAGTTCCGCGAGGTCGAGGTCCCGACGCCGGGGCCCGACGACGTGCTCATCAAGGTCGCGGGCGTGGGCCTGTGTCACAGCGACTTCATGTTCCTCGACGCGCCCCCCGGCGTGATTCCGTGGGAGCTGCCGTTCACCCTCGGGCACGAGACCGCGGGGTGGGTGGAGCAACCCGGTACCGACGTGCACGACCTCGAGGTCGGTCAGCCCGTCGCGGTGGCCGGCATCCACTCGTGCGGGCGTTGCCAGTTCTGTCTCCGGGGCCAGGACAACTACTGCCCGCGTGGGGCGAGCGGTCGTGGGTACGGGGAAGACGGTGGGCTCGCGCACTTCCTCGTGGTGCCCCGGCGCGAGCTGGTACCGCTCCGGTCACTCGATCCGCGCCGTGTCGGGCCACTCACCGACGCGGGCGCGACCTCCTACCACGCGGTGAAGCGCGCGCTGCCGAAGCTGATCCCCGGGTCGACTGCGGTGGTGATCGGCGCTGGTGGGCTCGGTTCCTACGCGGTGCAGTACCTGCGCCGGCTCACGGGCGCGCAGGTGATCGCGGTCGATCTGGTGCAACCGCGCCTCGATCTCGCGCGCGAACTCGGCGCTCACGAATCAATCATGTCCGACGACGAAACCTCGACGCGTGTACGCGAGCTCACGGGTGGTCTGGGCGCGACCGCGGTGTTCGACTTCGTCGGTGACGACACCACGATCAAGATGGCGCTCGCCAGCGCGGCAACGCTCGGCACGGTGGCGATCGTCGGCGCGGGGGAGGAACGGCCCGGATCTCCTGGGGCGTGCTCCCGCTCGAGTGTGACTTCTACATCCCGATGGCCGCGTCGATCTCCGACCTCCACGAGGTGCTCGCGCTCGCGGAGGCCGGTGAGCTGCGCGTCGAGGTCGAGTTGTTCGAGTTCGAGCGCGCACCGGACGCGTACGAACGATTCCGCCAGGGCGACCTGCGCAGCCGGGCGGTCGTCACGCCGAACGGCTGACCCGATCGCTCGATGGGTCACTGGTACGGTCTCCGGCCGTGACCCGGCTGGACGACCTGCAACGAGTGGAAAAGGCGATCGTGCGCATCGCCCGCATCGGGAACGGTCGCGACGCGGCCCGCAATCGCGCCGAGCGTTCCGGCGTCTTCCTGTCACGGCCGGCCATCAGCATCATCTCTTCGCTGCACGCCTCGGGCCCGGTGCGGCTGTCGCAGCTCTCGGACCTGACTGATCTCGAGGCCCCGCTCATCAGCCGCGAGATCACGCGCCTCTGCGGTGATGGCTACGTGAAGCGCGCCGTCGGACCCCACCGACGGACGGGCGACCATCGTCGCCCTGACCGCCAAGGGGCGGCGGGCGTACTTGGCGTACCGCGACCGCGACCGACGACATCGTGATCGATGCGTTCGTCGGGTGGAAGGCGGCGGAGTTGCGCACCCTCGCCGACTACCTCGAACGGGTCGTCACCGACGTCAGCCGGAGGCCGCGCTAGTTCCGCTCGTTCGGCGGGCCGATCGCGGCGCGCAGCGCGGCGACGCAGTCGTCGAGGATCCGGGCACCGATCTTGGTGAACCGCGACATCTGGAAGATGCCGTGAATGGCACCGTCGTACCGACGCAGGGTGACGTCGACCCCGGCGTCTCGCATCCGGTGCGCGTACTGCTTGCCCTCGTCGCGCAACGGGTCGTACTCGCAGACCGCGACGAACGCGCGGCGGGAGGTCGGCGAGCGACGGCGGCGAGGAGCGGGCTGCCGCGCGGGTCGAGCATGTCGGCGCTGCTGCGCACGTACTGCTCGACGTACCACCGCATGGTCTCGGCCGAGAGGCCGTAGCCGGTTGCGTTGTCGATGAACGACTGGGAGTGTCGGTGCGGAGATCGGTCACCGGGTACACGAGCATCTGGAAGACGACGGGCGGGCCGCCGGCGTCACGGGCGAGTTGCGCCACGACGGCCGCGAGGTCCCCGCCGGCGCTGTCGCCGACCACTGCGACGCGGGTCGGGTCGCCGTCGAGCTCCGTCGCGTGGGCGACCGACCACTCGCAGGGCGGCGAACGCGTCGTCGACCGCGGCCGGGAACTTGTGCTCGGGCGCGAGCCGGTAGTCGACGCTCACGACGATGACCCCGGCCCGGTTGGCCAGCACCCGGCACTCGTGGTCGTGGGTGTCGAGGTCGCAGATCACGAAGCCGCTGCCGTGGAAGAAGACGGCGATGCCGAGGGGCGCGTCGTGCGCGGGCGTGTAGATCCGCAGGGGCAGCGCACCCCCGGGGCCCGGGAATGGTGGTGTCGACGACCGACGCCACGACCTCCGGTGACGCGCCCATCGCGAGGATGCCGTGCCTTCATGATCCGCGCGGTATTCCTCGACGGGGATCGTGCGCAGCTGCGCGGGATCGAATGGTGGTGCGGCGTCGAACAGCGCGGCGAGTTCGGGGTCCAACGGCATGTCGGTCACCGTATCGGGCCGGGTCGCGCGGCGCTTTGCGTCGCCGTTCGGCGATCTCGTAGGTTGCTTGCTACGGTCAAGGAAATTGTCGCCCCGGGAGAGTCCATGCCCGCCCCGCTCGTGAAGATCGATCTCGAGCAACCTGATCGGTGCCACGCCTACGGTGCGATGGCGCAATACTTCGCGATGGCAGTGCTGTCATCGTCACCGTCGCCCTGGTAGGGCCGGACGAGTTGGGGGAACGGTCATGACCATGTCGTTGCAGGAGATCTCCGACCGTATGGAGATCCAGGATCTGATGGTCAGGTACAGCTACGCGATCGACTCCCGCAACTGGGACGCCCTGGACAACGTGTTCACGCCGGACGCGCACATCGACTACTCGGTGTTCGGGGGCAGCGTCGGCGACCTGAAGAGCACCAAGGAGTTCCTTGCGTCGGCGATGCCGATGTTCGGCGCGCTCCAGCACATGGTGTCCGGTACCACGATCGCGATCGACGGCGACACCGCCGTGACGAAGACG
Organism: uncultured Actinomycetes bacterium; assembly: GCA_963726965.1. Taxonomy (GTDB): domain Bacteria; phylum Actinomycetota; class Acidimicrobiia; order IMCC26256; family DASPTH01; genus DASUAS01. The sequence continues at coordinate 431,060 of CAVSEI010000011.1, forward strand.
CAGTGTCACAACCCGATGACGATCGGCGATGGTGACGACGCCGATCTGATGGTCTGCGGTCTCTGGTACGTGGACAAGCTCGTTCGTACGGCCGACGGTTGGCGGATCAAGGAACGAGTCGAGGAGAAGGTCTACATGCGCATCTTCCCGGGGAAGAAGTCATGAGCGTGCGGCCGTACACGCTCGTCTCGGCGGACTGCCATGCGGGCGCGAGTCATGACACCTACCGCGGGTACCTCGAGGCGCGGTACCTCGACGACTTCGACGCGTGGCGTGCGAAGTACAAGAACCCGTTTCGCGACCTGCAGGGTGACGAGCGCGACCGCAACTGGAACAGCGAGCGGCGCAACGCCGAGCTCGGCGGAGGACGGCATCGTCGGTGAAGTCGTCTTCCCGAACACCGTGCCGCCCTTCTTCCCGAGCATGGCGTTGCTGGCCCGCCCGCCGTCGCCCGACGACTACGAGCTGCGCCTGGCCGGGGTGCGCGCCCACAACCGGTGGCTGGCCGACTGGTGCGCGGAGTATCCGGCGCGGCGCGCGGGGATCGGGCAGATCTTCCTCAACGACGTCGATGACGCGATCGTCGACGTGCGCTGGATCAAGGAGCACAATTTGCGGGGTGGGATCCTGATCCCTTCGGTGCCGCCCGACGCCAAGCACATCGATCCGCTCTACTCGCAGAAGTACGACCCGCTGTGGGCGGTGTGCGAGGAGCTCGGCGTGGTCGTCAACAGCCACTCCGGGAGCGGCCAGCCCGATTACGGGAAGCACATGGCCGTACCGTTCGTGATGCTCACCGAGATCCCGTTCTTCACGCACCGCACCCTGGTGCACATGCTGGTGAGCGGTGTCTTCGAGCGCTATCCCGAACTTCGCTTCGTCGTCACCGAGCAGGGCGCAACCTGGATCCCGTCCACGCTCAAGCAGCTGGACGGCTTCCACAAGGAGATGACCGCGACCGGCCGCATCGGTGAGCTGCGCTTCGACATCGACAACATGCTGCCGCGGCTTCCGAGTGAGTACTTCGCGACCAACTGCTGGCTGGGGGCGAGCTTCCCGAGCCCGACCGAGGTCGGGGTGCTCGACACCATTGCGCTCGACCGCTTCATGTGGGGGAGTGACTACCCGCACAAGGAGGGCACCTACCCGTACACGCGGGAAAGCCTCCGCCGTTCGTTCTCGTCGATGCCCGAAGCTGACCTGCGCAAGGTGTTCGCCGAGAACATCGCGGGGGTGTACGACTTCGACCTCGAGGTGCTCGCGCCGATCGCCGCGGAGGTCGGGCCGACCCCTGAGGAGATCGCGGTACCGCTCGACCAGATCCCAGCCGACTCGGTGAGCCCGGCGTTCACCCGGTGACGGTGCCGCCCTACGTCGAGGGCCACGGCCTGCTCGCGGGCAAGACCGTGCTGGTCACCGCGGCCGCGGGGACCGGTATCGGCTTCTCGGTCGCGGAGCGCTGCGTCGAAGAAGGCGCGCGCGTCGTGATCTCCGACCAGCACGTGCGCCGGCTCGGCGAGTCCGCCGAACGACTCGGTGTTCCCGGGATCCCGTGCGACGTGACCGACGAGGCGACGGTGCAGTCGCTGTTCGCCGCCGCCACGGGCGAGCTCGGTACCATCGACGTGCTGGTGAACAACGCAGGGCTGGGCGGTACCGCCGAGTTGCACGAGATGACCGACGAGCAGTGGGGGCGGGTCCTCGACGTCACCCTGAACGGCACCTTCCGCTGCACGCGCGCCGCACTGAACCACATGTACGCGAACGGTCACGGCGTGATCGTCAACAACGCGTCGGTGATCGGGTGGCGCGCACAGGCGGGTCAGGCGCACTACGCGGCGGCGAAAGCCGGGGTGATGGCGCTCACCCGGTGCGCGGCGATCGAGGCCGCGCCCCACGGCGTCCGGGTCAACGCGGTGTCGCCCAGCCTCGCCATGCACGCCAACCTGGCCAAGGTCACCACCGACGAACTGCTCGAAGAGCTCTCCGCGCGCGAGGCGTTCGGGCGTCCGGCCGAGCCGTGGGAGGTGGCGAACGTGATCGTCTTCCTCGCATCCGACTACTCCGGCTACATGACCGGTGAAACCGTGTCCGTATCCAGCCAACACCCCTAACCCCTCTGTTTTGGCGTCACTGGTGCGCCACTACGGCGCACGACTGACGCCAAAACGGTTCGCAACAACGGAGGAGTGTCATGGAGTTCGGTGTTTTCGTCGGCATGTATCACCCGGAGCACCGTCGCGCGGCCGGTGAGACCGAGCAGGACGTGCTGCGCGCCGAACTCGACGTCGTGCAGGCGGCGGACCGGACCGGCTTCAAGTACGTCTGGGTGACCGAGCACCACTTCCTCGACGAGTACTCACATCTCTCCGCCAACGAGGCGTGGATGGCGTACGCGCTCGCCATCACCGACAACATCCACATCGGCTCGGGGATCATCAACATCACTCCGCCGATCTGTCATCCGGCGCGGGTCGCCGAGAAGGTCGCCATGCTCGACCAACTCGCGCCCGGCCGCTTCGAGTTCGGTGTCGGTCGTGGCTCGTCGTCGACCGAGGTGCTCGGGTTCGGGATCGATTCGATGGACACCACGCGCGACATGTTCGACGAAGCGCTTCCCGAGATCGTGAAGATGATGGGGCCGGACGAGTACGGGCCGTACGAGGGGCGCTTCTTCTCGCTGCCGCGCCGTCAGGTATTGCCGAAACCGGTCACGTTGCCGCACCCGCCGATCTGGGTGGCGGCGGGCTCGCCGGGCACGTTCGAGAAGGCCGCCCGGATGGGAATCGGCGTGCTGTGCTTCAGCTTCGCCGGGACCGAAGCGCTCAAGCCGCTCATCGACATCTACAAGACGGCGATCGAAGACGCCGATCCGGTCGGCGGCTATGTGAACAACAACGTGATGGTCACGACCGCGATGATGACGTTGGAAGACGGCAACCGCGCGCGAGGTCTTTCGCCACAACCAGACCGAGTACCACACCTCGCTGGTCGCGAAGTACCTCGACAGTTTCCCGCAGGCGGCGGGGATCGACCCGACGCCGAAGTTGACACCGCCGATGCCCCTCGAGCAGGTGAACGCGGCGATCGCGGCCGGTGCCATCGCGGTCGGCACGCCGGAAGAGGCGATCAACACGATGCGCCGGTACGAAGCGATCGGCGCGGACCAGGTTTCGTTCGGTGCCTTGTCCGACGACACGCCGTTCGACGCCGCCATCGAATCGGTGGAGACGTTCGGCAAGTTGGTGTTGCCCGAGTTCGACAAGGATCCGGTCCACTCGACCACGCGTCAGCGGGACGCGCAACTCAGGTAGGCCAGATCGGCTGACGCTTCTCGAGGAACGCGGCGATGCCCTCCTGGGCGTCGCGATCGGCCACGTTGGCGGCCATGACCGGCTTCACGTGCTCGTACGCGTCGGGCTCGGTGCGTTCGATCTGGTCGTAGAACGCGCGCTTGCCCAGCCCGATGACCCGCGGGCTGAAGCGCAGGATCTGCTCGACGAGCGTGTCGACCGCGGTGTCGAGTTCGTCGGGAGGGACGACCTGGTTCACCAGACCCCAGTCGAGCGCGGTGGCGGCCGCGATGGGTTCACCCGTGAGCAACATCTGCAGCGCTCGCTTTCGGCCGATGACGCGGGTGAGCGGGACCATCGGCGTCGAACAGAAGAGACCGATGCGCACCCCCGGGGTCGCGAACGTCGCGGTCGTAGCGGCCACCGCGAGATCGCACGCGGCGACGAGCTGGCAGCCCGCCACGGTGGCGACACCATGCACCTTGGCAATCACCGGCTGCGGGATGTCGTGCAGCCGCAGCATCATCTCGGTGCAGACTGCGAACAGCTCGTCGTAGAAGTCGCGGTCGCGCTCGACCATTTCGCTGAGGTCGTGCCCGGCCGAGAACGCGGGCCCGAGCGCCTCCACGACGACGACTGCACAGGAATCGCCGAGATCGCCCAACGCCAGCACGAACTCGCGCATCACGTCGAGACTCAACGCGTTGCGCCGCGCCGGGCGATCGAGCGCCACCCGGGTCACCGGTCCGTCGCGGTTGATCTCGACCATGCGGGGTACGGTACCCCGATGGCCATCGAGCTCGATTTCGACGGCATGGTCGTGCTCGTGACCGGCGGGACCAAAGGCGTGGGGCGTGGGATCGCGGAACGCTTCGCCGACGCGGGTGCCACCGTCGCCGTGTGTGCCCGTAGCGAACCCGACTCGCTGCCCGACGGTTGGACGTGGTTCGGTGTCGACCTGCGCGACGGCGAGGCCGCGTGGGCGATGGTCGACTCGGTGGTGGAGCGCCTCGGTCGTCTCGACGTGCTCGTGAACAACGCCGGGGGAGCTCCGCCGGCCGACACCACCACCGCCACACCCCGCTTCACCGAACGCATCGTGGCCCTCAACCTGTTCGCGGCGATCTTCTGCTCGCAGCGCGCCAACCACTGGATGCAGCAGCAGGACACCGGCGGCTCGATGGTCAACATCGGGAGCGTCAGCGGCCAGCGACCCACGCCGCAGACCGCGGCCTACGGTGCGGCGAAGGCCGGGCTCGTGAACTTCACCCAGACGGTCGCGGTCGAATGGGCGCCCAAGGTGCGGGTCAACCTCGTCACCGCCGGGATGGTGCGCACCGAACAGTCGCACCTCTTCTACGGCGACGAGGAAGGCATCGCGCGAGTGGGGAAGACGGTGCCGCTCGGACGCATCGCCAACCCCGACGACATCGGTGACGCCTGCGTCTTCCTCGCCTCAGCCCTCGCGAAGTACGTCAGCGGCGCGAACCTCGCCGTCCACGGTGGTGGCGAGCCTCCGCCCTACCTCGACGTCTCGGCGCTCTGAGTTCCGCCACGACACGAACTGGAAGAAGATGAGGATGCTCACGACCGCGGCCCACGAGCACCAGATCGACGTGAGCCCCTGGGTCTGCACGGTCACGACCACCGCGACCGCGGCGAGGTTCGCGATCCCGAACCACACGATGCCGCGATGGCTCGAGAGGAGCGGCGCGCCGCACGTCGCGACGACGTAGAGCACGGTGGCCAGATCGGCGTACCGGGCCCCGCCGCCGTACTGGACGATGTGCTCCGCCGCGTGGGCCGACACGGTGCCGGCGACGAGCGCGGTCGAGAGGTAGGCACCCGCGACGGCGCCCATCACGACCAGCACGCCGATCCGGCGGCGGGACCGTCCGGGAGGTTCGACGAGCATGATCGCCAATGGCGCGAGCACCGGGATCAGGACCCACGCGAACAGCAGGTACAGCGTGACCGCACTTCCACTCGATCGCGTGGCCCCGGTGTCGAGATCACGCCAGACGAAGCCTTCGGCGACTTGGTGAAACGCGAACGCCAGCGGCAACGCGGCGCAGCGGGATCTCCCGAGGCTTGTCGACCTGGCTCAACGTCGCGATCCCGATCGCGCCGATGACCGCGCCGCTCACGAAGTCGGCCTCGGCAGAGAAGCACATGAGGTCCCCCGATCTCGTCGCCCCAAATCTGACGGTCCGTCAGGTCACGGATAGGCTCCCCGGCCGTGGGTATCAGCTCCGAGCGTGACGACCAGGGCATCGCCGAGATCGTCGTCGACGTCCCTCCCGTGAACGCGCTGACGGTGGCCGGCTGGTTCGAGCTCGCCGAGAAAATTACCGCGACCGGCAAGGACCCCGCCACCAGAGTCGTCGTCCTGCGCAGCGAAGGCAAGGGCTTCAACGCCGGCGTCGACATCAAGGAGATGCAGAACACCGAGGGGTTCGCCGCGCTCATCGGCGCCAACAAGGGGTGCTTCGCGGCCTTCGCCGCGGTCTACGACTGCCCGGTGCCGCTGATCGCGGCGGTCAACGGGTTCTGCGTCGGCGGTGGCATCGGCCTCGCCGGGAACTCCGACATCATCATCGCCAGTGACGACGCCTTCTTCGGGCTTCCCGAAGTCGACCGGGGCGCGCTGGGCGCGGCGACCCACCTCGCCCGCCTCGTCCCCCAGCACAAGATGCGGGCGATGGTCTACACCGGCGCCACCGCGACCCGCGGCGGAGCTGCACGCGTTCGGATCGGTGCTGCAGGTGGTGCCGCCGGACCAGCTGCGGGCGGCGGCACTCGACGTGGCGGCCAGCATCGCAGCCAAGTCGCCGACGGTGATGCGCGCCGCCAAGGAGAGCCTGAACGGCATCGACCTGTGGGACGTCAAACGTTCCTACCGGTTCGAGCAGGGGTTCACCTTCGAGCTCAACCTGTCGGGTGTGTCGGACGAGCTGCGCGACGCGTTCGTCGACAAGCGCGACGCCGACACGTCGAAATAGGCACGTCGAAATAGGCACTTCGAAGTAGGAGCAGCGTGAGCGACAAGCGAATGTCCGAAGAAGATGTCGTCGCGGAGTTGCGTGACGGGATGACGATCGGCATCGGCGGTTGGGGATCGCGCCGCAAGCCCATGAGCATCGTGCGCGCGATCGCCCGATCGAACCTGAAGGACCTGACCGTTGCGAGCTACGCCGGTCCGGATCTTGGGCTGCTCTGCGCCACGGGCAAGGTGAAGAAGGCGGTGTACCCGTTCTGCTCGTTGGATTCGATCGCGCTCGAGCCACACTTCCGCAACGCCCGGCAGTCGGGGTCGGTGCAGACGCTGGAGCTCGACGAGGGCATGTTCCTGCTCGGGCTGCAAGCGGCCGCGTGGCGGGTGCCGTTTCTGCCGACACGCGTCGGGCTCGGCTCGTTCGTCGTCGACCGTCAACCGGAGATCAAAACCGTCGTGTCGCCGTACGACGACGGGGAGGAACTGGTTGCTGCGCCTGCGCTCGAATCTCGACGTCGCGCTGATCCACATGCACCGGGGAGATGCGCGCGGCAACGGCCAGTACCTCAACGTCGATCCCTACATGGACAACCTGTTCTGCCTGGCCGCACCGCGCGCGTTCATGAGCGTGGAGCAGGTCGTCGCCACCGACGAGCTCGCGAGCAACGGCCCGGTACAGACCCAGTTGATCAGCCGGCTCATGACCCACGGCGTGGTCGAGGCATCGAACGGCGCGCACTTCACCGAGTGCGTGCCCGACTACGGCCGCGACGAGGCGTTCCAGAAGGAATACGCGGCCAGCGCGAAGGATCCCGACCTCTGGTCGGCATGGAAGACGAAGTATCTCGACTGTGGCGACCACGCCGAATACCGGAAGGTGGTCGGGCTGTGAACGGCACACCGACCCGGGCCGATTCGTGTGTGATCGCGGTGGCCGAGTGCTTCCGGGGCGACGGCGAGATCATGGCCAATCCCATCGGCACCATTCCCGCCATCGGGGGGCGGCTCGCCCGCGACACCTTCGAGCCCGACCTCGTGATGACGGACGGCGAGGCGCTGCTCGTCGCCAACGGCATACCGCTCGGCGTCGACGATCCCGACAAGACGATCGAAGCGTGGAACCCGTACCGCACGATGTTCGATGTCGTGTGGTCGGGCCGTCGCCACGTGATGATGGGCGCGTCGCAACTCGATCCGTTCGGCAATCAGAACTTCGCGTTCATCGGCGACCCCGCGTGGCCGAAAGTGCAACTGCTCGGCATGCGGGGTGCGCCGGGCAACACGGTGCAGAACGTCACCAGTTACTGGATTCCGAGTCACTCGCCGAAAGTGTTCGTCGAGAAGGTCGATGTCGTGTCCGGCATCGGGTACGACCGCGCCGCGGAGTTGGGGGAGTGGGTGCGTGAGCACCACGAGCTCCGGCGAGTGGTCAGCAACCTCGGCGTGCTCGACTTTGGCGGCCCCGACCACCACATGCGTCTGGTCAGCGTCCATCCCGGCGTCACGGTCGACGACGTGGTGGCGGCGACCGGTTTCGAATTGGTGATCGACCGCGACGTTCCCGAAACCCGTGCGCCGACCACCGACGAGGTCGTGGGGATCGCACGGCTCGATCCCCACGGCATGCGCAACCAGGAAGTCCGCGACTGATGCACCCCCGTCTCCACACTCGGTTCTGCGAGCTCGTCGGGGTCGAATACCCGATCGTGCAGACCGGCATGGGTTGGGTGTCGGGCGCCGGGCTCACGTCGGCGACAGCCGCGGCGGGCGGTCTCGGTCTGCTCGCGAGCGCAACCATGGATTTCGGTCAGCTGAAGACCGCGATCGCGCAGGTCAAACGGCGCACCGACAACCCGTTCGGAGTCAACCTGCGCGCCGACGCCGCCGACATCGGCGATCGGATCAAACTCCTCATCGACCAGCAGGTCAAGGTGGCGAGCTTCGCCCAGGCGCCCAAGGAGGCGTTGATCGGGCAGCTGCACGACGGCGGTGTGCTCGTCGTGCCGTCGATCGGGGCGAAGCGTCACGCGGAGAAAGTGCTCGAGTGGGGCGTCGACGCGGTGCTGGTCCAAGGGGGCGAGGGCGGCGGTCACACCGGCTCGGTGCCCACCACGATCCTGCTGCCGCAGGTGGTCGACGCGGTGCAGGGCAAGGTGCCGGTGATCGCGGCCGGTGGCTTCTTCGACGGCCGTGGTCTGGTCGCCGCGCTGGCCTACGGCGCGGACGCGGTGGCGATGGGGACGCGGTTCCTGCTCAGCGCGGACTCGGCCGTCCCCCAAGTGGTGAAGGACTACTACCTGGGCAAGACGGTCACGCAGACGGTGGTGACCAAGCAGATCGACGGCGTGCCCCACCGCATGCTCGACACCGAGCTGGTCGACGAAGTGGAGTCCGGTCGGGGCAGGTTGTGGGCGCTGCCGCGCGCCACCGCGAATGCGTGGCGGTTCAAGAAGCTGTCGGGAATCTCGCTGCGGGCGATGACGAAGGAAGGTCTGGCGATGCGCAAGTCGCTCGACCTCTCGTGGACCCAGACGCTCATGGCCGCGAACGCGCCGATGCTCACCAAGGCCGCGCTGGTCGACGGCAAGGTCGAGTCGGGGGTGCTGCCGAGCGGGCAGGTCGTCGGGGTGATCGACGACCTCCCGACGTGCAAGGAATTGATCGATCGGATCATCGCCGAGGCCGACACGGTGCTCGGGAACCTGGAGGGGACAAGTGACTGAACCGCGCGTGTTCAACGGTGTCGACAGCGTGAAGGCCGCGGTGGGTGAACACCTCGGCTACAGCGACTGGTTGGAGATCTCCCAGGAACGGGTGAACACGTTCGCCGAGGCGACCGGCGACTTCCAGTGGATCCACATCGACGTGGAGCGGGCGAAGGCGGGGCCGTTCGGCGGCACGATCGCGCACGGGTACCTGACGTTGTCGCTGGCGAGCTTCTTCCTGCCGCAGATCGCCCGGTACGAAGGATTCTCGATGGCCATCAACTACGGCGTCGACAAGGTGCGCTTCGTCGCGCCGGTGCTGGTCGGCAAGCGCATCCGGGCCGGTGCCGAGCTCGCCGAGGTCACCGATGTCAAAGGGGGCATCCAGACCAAGGTCGTCATCACCATCGAGATCGAGGGCAGCGAGCGCCCCGCGTGCGTCATCGAATCGATCTCGCGGTGGATGTCCTGATGCCGGCTGACCAGCAGATGGGGAAGGGCGTCAAGCAGCGCGCGCAGATTCAGATGTCGGACGACGAGATCCAGCAGTTCCTCGTCGACTCCCGCACGATCTCGTTGGCGTCACTGAATGCCGACGGCACCATTCACATGGTGGCCATGTGGTACGGCTTCCTCGACGGTGAGATCGCGTTCGAGACCAAAGCGAAGTCGCAGAAGGTCGCGAACCTGCGACGGAATCCGACCATCACGTGCATGGTCGAAGACGGCACCTCCTACAACGAACTCCGGGGCGTGCAGATCGTCGGCACCGCCGAGATCTTCGACGAGCGTGACCGCTTGCTCGAGATGGGCAAGTCGGTGTTCGAGCGCCACGTCGGCCCCTACACCGACGACATGCTCCCGGCGGTCGAGATGATGTTGAACAAGCGCGTCGGCATCAAGGTGCACCCGGTCCGCGTCGCCTCCTGGGACCACACCAAGCTCTGAGCGACGACCTCGGAACTCGCGTGTCGTCAACGAGCAGTTGCGATACGGCGCACAACGGGCGGACTCCGCTCCCTGTGGACAGGTCCCGCGGTACCGGAGCCGTTCCGCGGTACCGCCTACGCCGTGGCGCCCGAACTGCGGCTCGCACCGGCTGAGCCCCGAGTCCGAGCATCTCGGAGTTCGTGGGGCACTGCCACCCTCAAGTCCGAGACGTCGCCGGGACGCGATCGTCGAGCACCTGCTGGGCGACGAGCTCCTCGAGGTAACGGTCGTTCCACCACGAGAGCTGGAGCTGCTTGGCCCGGCGGAAGTAGAGCTGGATGTCGTACTCCAGCGTGAAGCCGACACCTCCGAAGACCTGCTGCGCGGTCGCGGTCACGTCGCGGAACGTCTGGCACGCGAAGAGCTTGGCCATCGGGGCGAGGCTGCTCACGTCGCGCCCCTCGCTGCGCGCCCAGCCGGCTTCCCACACCAGGGTCTCGGCGCCGTCGACGGTGGTGACCGCGTCGGACAGGTAGTGCGCGATCGACTGGAATGCGCCGAGCGGCTTGTCGAACTGGAAGCGGTCCTTGGCGTACTGCACCGTGATGCCGAGCGCATACTGCGCGCCGCCGACGGCCTGCGCCGCGAGCAGGATGATGCCGTCGTGCATGACCGCGTCCCACGTCGTCCAGGCGTGACCCGACGTGCCGACGAGCGCTTCGGGTCCAACCTGCACACCGTCGAAGTCGACGCGGTACTGCGTGTCGGACGAGATCGTCATCTGCTGGGTCAGCGTGACGCCCGGCGCGCGCGGGTCCACGAGGAACAGCGTCGGTCCGTCAGTGGTGCGGGCGAGGACGAGCAACCGGTCGGCGGCCTTCGCGAAGAGCACGTGACGCTTGGCGCCGTCGAGCCGCCAGTCGTCGCCGTCCGCGGTCGCGCGAGGTGCACACCGTTCGGTCCGAAGCCGCCGCTCGGGCTCCAACCAGGCGGGCGTGACGATGGCCTCGCCGGCTGCGATCTGGGGCAGCCACTCGGCCTGCAGCCCGGGTGACCCGGCGTTGGCGATCACGCCGCCGCTCATCACCGAGCTCACGAAATGGGGCGACGGCGCCAGCGTCCGACCCAACTCGGTGTAGACGACGACCGCGTCCAGCATCGTCATCCCGCTCCCGCCGTGTTCCTCGGGCAGCGTCATGCCGAGGAGCCCCAACTCGGCGAGTTGCTCCCAGAACTTGGTGGGATACCCGATGGGATCGTCTTCCATCGCGCGCGACGACGTCGAGACCGCAGTACCGCGCGCACACGCCGGCCACCGCCTCGCGCAACATGTCCTGCTCGGGAGTGAAGTCGAGATCCATCAAGGTCTCCAGTCGTCACCGCGGCGTTGCCACGGGTTGTCGTCGATTGAGTTCGGGACGGCGACCTTCGCCTCCGATTCCGTGCAGATCACGTCGCCGACACGGATGGTGAGGTCCAGCTCGACCCAGCCGCAACCGCGATCGTCGAGCGCCACGTCGCGCACGACACCTTCGATCACCATCGTGTCGGCGGGGAAGATCGGCTTGCGCATCTTGTAGCGCAGCCGCCCGAGCCGCCCCTTCGGTCCGGTCCAGTCGGTGACGAAACGCTCCAGCCACGCGCCCTGGTTCGGCGAGTTGAGGAAGATGTCCTTGACGCCCTGACGCTCGACCGCGAAGTGGTGGTCGTGGTGCATCGGTCGCCAGTCGCGCGACGCGAGCGCACCGAGCACCACGGTGGTCGACGTGACGTCGTACGACAGGGAGGGCAGCACGCCGCCGACCGCCACCTGGTCGAAGGTGATCACGCCGCGTCCCTCCGGTAGCCGAAGCCGGTCCACCGTTCGACACCGCAGAGTTCGTTGCGCTGGTTGCGGTACTCGACGTCGATCACCCAGAAGCGACCGGTACCGAGTCGACGGGTCTGTTCTTCGCTCACCGAGACGAGGCGTTGCGCGCTGGTGATCGTGTCGCCGGGCCGCACCGGTTCGTGGAAGGTGGTGACGTTCTCGGTCATGATCGCTTCGGGGAGCTCGAACCGGGCCTTCAGGTCGAAGTGGATCTGCAGCGGGAGCTTCTCGACCGTGCGTCCGGGCGCCCAGTGGTGCGGCCGGAACCACGCCGAGAGCATCGACAGCGGCGCGATGGGCCCACCGGTGATCTCGTTGGCGACCGCATCGTCCCAGAAGATCGGGTTGGCGTTCTCCACCGACGCCGCGCTGGTCCAGAAGTACCCGCGCTCGACGGGGAACTCACCCTCCTCCTCGTACTGCAGCTGTCCGATGAGGGACTGCACGTCGCTCGGCAGACCCGCCGTCGAACTCATGCCACCACCCCCGAATGGTGCAGCTCGGCGATCTCGTCGGCGGACAGGCCGGCACCGAGCAGCAGCGTGTCGGTGTCGGTGGTCGTGGCATCGCGCGCCTCGTACCGCGGATCGGGCCGCTGCATGCCCGCGAACACGGGACCGACCTGGCGGAAGGTTCCGTGCTCGGCGTGATGGGCCGACGCGTAGTCGCCCCTCGCCACGAACTGCTCGTCCTCGAGCACTTCCGGGACGGTGAGCACCGGCGCGACACACGTGTCGGCCGCGGCGAGAAACTCAGTCCACTCATCGCGGTCGCGGGTGAGGAAGGCCGCGCGCACGTCGGCGCGGATCTGGTCCTGCACCGCGTCGTCGTGCTGGTGCGCAGCCCAGCGTGCGAGGCCGAGGAGCTCGCAGAGGTTCCCCCAGAAGCGTGGCTCGATCGCGGCGACGGTCATCCACTGTCCATCGCGTGTCGGGTAAGTGTCGTAGCAGGCGTAGCGGCCGGTGAGCAGCCCGTGTCGAGGCCCGGGGACCTCACCAGTGGCGCAGTACTCGTCCACCGCGAGGGCCATCAGGCCGAGCACGCCGTCGGCGATCGACACGTCGAGGTACGCACCCTCGCCGCTCGTCGCCCGCCGCACCAACGCCGCCAGGATCGCCATCACCGCGTGCATGCCCCCACCCGCGCTGTCGGCGACGGTCAAGCCGGGAATGGGGGGTTGACCATCGGGGCCACGGCCGCCGCAGTGCAGGAAGCCGCCGACGCCGAGGTAGTTCAGATCGTGTCCCGCCCACTGCGACCGGGGTCCGGACTGGCCGAAGCCGCTGGTCGCGCAGTAGACGAGACTCGGGTTGCGGGTCGAGGCTGCCTCCCAGCCGATGCCGAGACGATCGACGACCCCGGGGCGGAAGCTCTCGATCACCACGTCGGCGTGCTCCACCAGGCGCAGGAACACGTCGCGACCCTCGGGCGTCTTCATGTCGACGAGGGCGCGCTGCATCCGCCGGTGCGCGCTGTAGGCATAGAACGGCGGGGTGATCTGCACGCCGGTGTCCTTGGGCACCGGTCCGACCTTCACGACCGTCGCGCCGTAGTCGGCGAGCCAGCGCGACGCGTGCGCCGCCGGCCCCACGCTCGCGAGGTCCAGCACCGTGATGCCCTCGAGCATCTCCGTCATCGTCAGCGGACCGTTCTCAGAAGTTCTTCGGAAGACCGAGCTTGCGACGCGAGATGATGTTCTTCTGGATCTCGGAACCGCCGCCGCCGACGGTGTCGATCACGGTGTAGCGGTAGGTCGATTCGGCCCGGCCCTTCATGGGAGCCTCTTCGGTCTTCACCCGCAGCTGCGAACCCGGACCGCCGAGATCCATGGACGCGTTCGCGAGCCGCTTCGACAGCTCGGTGGCGAAGAGCTTGTATTCCGACGCCTCGGAGGTGGGCGCGGCGCCGCCCTTCATCGACTTGGCGACGAAGCGCAACCCGAGCACGCGCGCGACTTCTGCATCGGTGGCCAGTCGAGCGATCTGCTTGCGGATCACCGCGTCGTCGCGCAACGGCTCACCGTCGACGGTCTCGGTGGCGACGTAGTCACACAGCACGTCGAGCCGCTGTTTGATCGGCGAGTACGTGAACATGGTGAACCGCTCGAGGTCGAGCGCCTCGGAGATGTACTGAAAACCGTGATTGAGGTCGCCGACGACGTAGTCGTCGTGGACGAACACGTTGTCGAAGAACACGTCGTTGGTGCGTTCGTCGCCCATGGTCCAGATCGCGTTGATGGTGATGCCGGGGTCGTCGAGCGGTACCAGGAACAGCGTGATGCCGTGGTGCTTGGGCGCTTCGGGATCCGTGCGGGCACCCACCCAGTACCACTCGGCGAAGTGGGCCGACGTGGTCCACGTCTTCTGCCCGTTGAGCCGCCAGCCGTCACCGTCGCGCGTGGCCTTGAGCTTCATCGACGCGGCGTCGGAGCCGGCGTCGGGTTCGCTGTATCCCACGGCGAAGTCGATCTCGTTGCTCAGGATCTTCGGCAGGAACTCCTTCTGCATCCGCTCGGTGCCGTGGCGGAGGATGGTCTTGCCGATGATGCCGATGCCCTTGCCGATCTGGGGCCCTCCGCGGCGGGCCAGCGCCTCGTTGAGCAGATACTCGTAGACACCGTCGCCCTCCTGGCCACCCCATTCCTTGGGCCACGTGATGCCGAGCCAACCCTGCTCGCCGATCTTGGCCATCAGCGCGCGGCGCTCGGGGATGTCGGCAACCTGGGCCATGTTCTCCCGGGTCACGTCGAAGACGACGGGGTCGTCGTTGGCGTCGAGGAACGCCTCGACCTCGTCGCGGAACGCGAGCTGTTCGGGCGAGAAGTCGAAATCCACCGGGCCCCCTCAGAAATCTGACGACCCGTCAGTTTAGGCAGTGCGCCGGCGAGTGCATCAACCAGTGACCACACCGTCGGCGATGAGTGCGTCGACGGTCTCGTCGTCGAGACCCAGCTCCTCGGCCAGGACCGAACGGGTGTGCTCGCCGACCCAGGGGATGCGCGACTCCGGCCCTTCGGCGACCTTCGACAACTTCACCGGGTTGCCCGGGATCACGACGGGTCGCTCGACGCCGTCGGTGCGCTCCATCTCGATCAGCATGTGCCGGGCTTCGAGGTGAGGGTCGGCCACGACCTCCCGCGCAGTCTGGACCGGTGCCGAAGCGATCCCCGCCGCCGACAGCTTCTCCACCGCCTCCATCTTGGTCATGTTCCCGGCCCAGGCCTCGATGGCGGGTCGGAGCATGTCTTCGAGATGCGCGGCCCAGCCTTCCCGCGTCGCCAGGCGCGGGTCGTCGACCCACTCGGGCCGGCCGACGAGTTGCGCGATTCGCTCGAGTTGGTGCTCGCGCACGAGCTGCAGCACGAACCATCCGTTGGACGCACGGAACGGATCGAGGATCGCGCTCCGCGGCTCGTTCAGCCGGTGCTTTCCGAGCGACTCGAAGTTGGTGACGATGTCGGTCATGGCCACCGTGGCGTCATACATCGCGATGTCGACTCGCTGTCCCTCACCGGTTGCATCCCGGTGGCGGAGCGCGGCCAGGATGCCGATGGCGGCGAACAGGGCCGAGCTGATGTCGCCGAGGGCCCCGACGGGGTTGGGTCGGGGCGTTTCGTCGCCGACGAGGACGTAGTCGTAGATGCCCGACATCGCTTCCGCGATCGACGCGTACGCGGGCCAGTCGGCGTACGGCGAACCGCTCGCCCCGAACCCCGACACCGAGGCGTAGATCACGGAAGGATGCACTGCCGCGACCGCTTCGTAGCCGAGACCCATCCGGTCGAGCGCACCCGATTTGAAGTTCTCGGCGAACACGTCGAACTTCGGCGCCAACGCGAGCACCAGTTCCCGACCCTTGTCGGCCTTGAGGTTCACGGTGACGCTGCGCTTCGAGAGGTTGTTGCGCAGGAACGTGGCGCCGATGAAGCGGCCTTCGGGGTCGTGCATGCCCGGCTGTGAACCTCGGCCGGACTCGCCGGCCGGCGCTTCGATCTTGACGACATCGGCACCGAGGCGGGCGAGGAGCTGGGTGGCGTAGGGGAGGGCCTGCATCTGTTCCAGGGCGAGCACCCGCACGCCATCGAGCGGCTTGCCGTACTTCGCCGCACCTTCGTTCGCCACGTCCCCGAGTCGCACGGGTGCAGGGTACCTGTGACGCTTCGGGGACTCAGGCTCCGGGTGCCGCGCTGACCACCGGTTGCTCGGTGACGTCGGGCGGCGAGGAGGGAGCGGGCGAGTCGTCGGACTCGGCGGCCCGCGCCGCCCGCTTCTGGGCACGCTTCTCGCGCTGTTCTTCGCCGACGGTCGGGATGATGCCCGCGGGCTGACGGCCGATGCCGATGCCCGCGAGGCCGGGGCCGACGGCCGCCCACCACGAGAGGAACGTCGACGACGGGAAGAGCGCGGTCAACCACGTGAAGCCCTGGAGGAAGATGCCGCCGAGCAGGGCACCACTCACCACCGCGACGCCACCGACGACGAGCAGGAGCAGGTAGCCGAGGCCGGTCAGGACCTGGAAGTCCTGCGGGCTCGCCGAACCGAGCAGCGACCCGAAGAACGCGCCGGCGAGTCCGGCGATGGCGGCCGAGACCGCGAACACCGCGACCTTCGTCGCGAGCAGGTTCACTCCCAACGTCGTGCACGCGGCGGGGCTGTCGCGCATGGCGACCAGCCGTCGCCCAAAGGTGCTGCGACGCATCGCGACCACGAGCATCCCCACGAGCGCGAACGCCAGCGCGGTGACGAACAGCAATCCCGCGTCGGCAGGAAAGTCGATTCCGAGGATGCTGAACGGCTGACTGGTGTTCCACCCGAAGAGCTTGAGCGGCGGGACGCGCACCGATGACGCGCCGAACACTTCGGGCTGGCCGAAGAACAAGATCTCCGCCATCGCCGCGAACGACATGGACGCCAGCGCGAGGTACAGACCTTTCAATCGCAGAGCAGGGAGCGCCATCAGGACACCGAAGGGGACGGTGAACAACGCAGCCGCGATGAGACCGACCGCGCTGCCGAGATCGGGACCCCATTTGTAGATGGCGAACGTTCCGGCACCCACGAACGTGATCTGGGCGAGTGAGATCTGGCCCGACCAGCCGGTCAGCGGGACCAACGACAACATGATCAACCCGGTGCAGATCGCGAGGTCGAGGTTGCGGATGTTCTGGCGGTCGAACAGCGCCGCGAGCACGAAGACGACGACGAGCATCGCCGCCATGCCGACCGCCGCCCGACGCAGGGTCGGGACGCGTGCACTGATGGTGCGCATGGTTCGCTTGCCCTCGATGCGGGCCTCGGGGATGAAGAGCAGCGCGATGAACAGCACGATCGTCGGGATCGCCGGCGCTGCCGAGATCCAGCGACCTCCCCACGTGAGGAAGTTGGACTGGAACGAGATCGACAACCCGATGATGATCCCGCCGACGTAGGTCAGCGGCAGGCTCTTCAGACGGCCGATGATCGCGGCCGCGAATGCGTCGATGATGAGCAGCGTGAGTACCTCGACGTTGAGCTGCGCGAGCTCCTCCGCGAGAAAGATGCCCGCGATCGCCGCCATCGACGAGCCGAGTGCCCACGAGACCATCGAGATGCGTCCGGGACGAGCGCCGTTGAGTGCGGCAAGCTCCCGGTTGTCGACCACGGCGCGCATGGCGATCCCGAGACGGGTTCGGTACAGCACGAAGCGGAGCACCAGGGCGATGACGAGACCGGCCACGATGGTGATGAACCGATACCAGGGAATGAACGTGCTGCCGAGGTTGAACCCTTCGCTCCCGAAGAACGTCGTGATGCTGGGCGGGTTGCCGGGATCCCACACCTTCAGGGCGAAGCCGATCATCGCGAGCATCAGCCCGATGGTCACCACGAGCTGCGCGACGAGCGGCGCATCCCACATCCTCCGCATGAGGATGCGTTCGACCAGCGCGCCGAACAACGGGGCGGCCACCAGCACCGTGAGCCCCACCGCGACCAGCGTGTTCCAACCGAGGTCGACCTTGAATTCCCAGTAGATGAACGCCATCAGCATCCCGATGGCACCCTGGGCGAAGTTGAAGATGCCCGACGTCGTGTAGGTGACGACCAGACCGGCGGCCGCGACCGCGTAGATCGAACCCAGCGTCACGCCGACGATGAGGAAGAACAGGATCGAGTCGAACGTGACCGGGTTGCCCGCCCACGACTCCTGGATCACGTAGCCCAGGAGGAGCGCGACGACGAGCGCGGAGATCAACCGTCCCCGGTTGCCCCGCGCCGTCAGTCGCTGGATCATCGTCAGCCTTGGAGCAAGTCGAGCTTCCGTTGGATCACGTTCTTCGGATTGCAGTCGAACGTGCCGGGCTTGCTCGGGAACACGCGAACGTACTTCCCGTTCTTCACCTGCATCAGGACGTAGCAGTCGGTGATCTTCTTGGCCGCGAGGTCGGCCGTCGTCCCGTACATCCCGTCGGCGTCGAACTTGTGGATGCCGTCCAGCGCGGTGAACAGCGCCTTGCGGGTCAGCCCGTCGTTCCCGGCGGTCTTGACCACCGAAGCCACGGCATCACGCAACAGCAGGCCGACGGCCCACGCGATCACCGAGTAGCCGTTGGCTTTGTCCTTGCCGACGTACTTCAGGAAGTTGGCCATCATCGGGTTGGACTTGGCCTCCTCGAACGGGAGGAATCCGATCTGCACGTACTCGCCGTCGATGTCGGCCCCGCCCTGCGGGATGAAGGTCGGGTCGTAACACGTGGTGTTGCAGTCCCAGACCTTCACGCTGTTGACGCCCTGGAGCTTGGCTTCCTTGCGGAGCTTGATCGTGCACCCGGGCGGGTTGCCGCACTGGGCGAGGGTCGAACTGTTCTGCTTGATGGCCTGGACGACCGGCGTGTACGCGCTCTGGGGGACCGAACCGCCGAGCGGGAACTCACCGTCGAGCTTGATGCCGACCTGGTTGTCGTAGATGCCACCCTGGCCGACGAACTGCGCGTCGCGTGCCGACTTGAGGTCGGCGGAGTCGATGAAGATCCCGTGGAGGCCCTTCCCGAACTTCGTCTTGTAGTAGTTCGCGCGCCCGACGTTCGCCTGGTAGGTCTGCGGGTGCTGGTCCTTCGTCGAGCAGACGATCGCCGGCGGGTTCACCGCGTACGTCGTCTTCGAGCACTGTTGCGCCACGCTGGTGTAGAGCGTCGCCAGGTCGGGAAGGCCCGTGGTCGCGCCGGTGGAGTCCTTGCACCCCTCGACGTCGTCGACGTTGGCGAGGAACAGCGCGGCCGCGACGACGGCGAAGTCGTCCGAACAGGACGTGATCATCGCGTTCGGGACTCGGAGCCACTGAGCTTGGAGTCGTGGAAGTCGACGACGACCTTGCGCCCCGCGAGCCCGCCCTGCGCGTTGATGTACTTGGCGAAGCCGTTGAACCCGTCGACGACACCCTGGAACAGACCCGGTGCGAGCGGGGTGTCGACGTCGGCGACCACCGCGATCTTGAGCTCGGTCGGCGTGACCCCGACGTCGGACGACTTCGTGGGCTTGGCCGCCCGCTCGGTCCCGGCGCTCGCGGTGACCGCGCTGCTCGCCATGACGATCGCCACGCCCAGTACGAGCGCAACCCAACGGAACCTCTTCATCGGTGTCCCCCCGGTGTCCGATGTTTCCCTGGCGCCGTGTCTGCGGGCACGGCGGCGACACCCTAACTGGGATCTGACGCCTCGTCAGGTCGCCCGAGGGTTCAGGTACCCTGCAGCCATGCGCGGAATCGTTTCCTGGGCCGCCTACCTGCCGTACCGAAGGCTTGATCGCACGCAGATCGCCCCGTTCGTCGGTCAGGGTGGGGGGAAGGGCACCCGCACGGTGGCGTCCTTCGACGAGGACTCCACCACGATGGGGGTCGAAGCGGCGCGCCTCGCCCTCCGGGACCGCGACGTGACGCCGGCGCAGCTGTTGTTCGCCACCTCCTTCCCCGCGTACGCCGACAAGACCAACGCCAGCGCGATCCATGCCGCCCTGCGTCTGCCGGCGAGCGCGCCGGCATTCGACCTGGGTGCATCGGTGCGCTCTGCGGTCGGCGGCCTCCTGCTCGGACTGACCGGTACCGTCGACGCCGCCCTCGTGATCGGCGCCGACGTCCGCACCGGGCTGCCCGGGAGCGGTGAGGAGGCAGCCGGTGGTGACGCCGCGGCCGCATTCGTCGTGGGCGACGAGTCCGCGGGTCCACTCGTGGCCGAGTTCTTGGGATCGGCGAGCGTCACGGACGAATTCGTCGAGCGCTGGCGAGCGCCCGGAGAACTCCGGACCCGGGTGTGGGACGAGAAGTTCAGCGAGGTCACGTACGTCCCGTTGGGGGTGCAGGCATGGAACGCCGCGCTCGAATCGGCGGGGCTCACCGCGGGCGATGTCGCGGCCGCGGCGGTTGCGGCCCCTGCGCAGCGCGTGGCGCGCGCGGTCGGCGGCAAGCTCGACGGCGTGCACGTGATCGACGATCTTTCGACGGTCGTCGGCAACTGCGCGGCTGCACAACCAGGCCTGTTGTTGGCGGCGTTGCTCGAACAGGCCGAATCCGGTCAGGTGCTGGCTCTCGTGGTCCTCGCTGACGGTGCTGACGTGTTGTTGTTCCGCGCCACCGATGGGTTGGCCTCGTACCGGCCTGCCCGCACCATCGCCGAGCAAGTCGCGGCCGGCGCGGCGCTGCCGTACGGCAAGTTCCTGGCGTGGCGCGGCATGTTGCCCGTCGAACCCCCCCGGCGCCCCGAGCCGCAACGCGTGTCGGCGACGGCCGCGGCGCGCAGCGAGGACTGGAAGTTCGGTTTTGTCGGGTCGAAGGAACGCGACACGGGAGTGGTGCACCTGCCGCCGGCGCGCGTGTCTCGCGATGGCGAGCACACCGACGAGATGGAACCGGTCGCGCTCGCCGACGTCCGCGGCACCGTGGTCACGTTCACCATCGATCGCATGGCGTACTCACCCAGCCCACCCGTGGTGTTCGCGGTCGTGGACTTCGACGGCGGCGGGCGGCTCCCCCTCGAGCTCACCGACGCTGACGCCGACGAGATCGAGATCGGTCAACGGGTGGAGATGACGTTCCGTCGCCTCTTCACCGCCGACGGGATCGTCAACTACTTCTGGAAAGGGAGGTTGATGCGCGATGGCTAGCCACGGCATCAAGGATCGCGTCGCCATCGTCGGGATGGGGTGCACCAACTTCGTCGAGCACTGGGGCAAAGGGCTCGACGACCTGGTGATCGAAGCAGCCAACGAGGCCTATGCCGCCGCCGGGATGGACAAGCCTGATGTCGACGCGTACTGGCTCGGTACCGCCAACGGTGGTATGAGCGGCATCACGCTGGCGCGTCCGCTGCAGTTGGTCGACAAGCCCGTCACCCGGGTCGAGAACTACTGCGCGACGGGCGCGGAGTCGTTGCGGCAGGCCGCGTACGCGGTTGCATCCGGCGCCTACGACACCGCGATGGCGATCGGAGTCGAGAAGACGAAGGACGGCGGCTTCCAGGGGCTCAACGCGGTGGCCCCACCGAACGACGGGACCGGGCGCACGCTCACCGCCGCCGCGATGTTCTCGATGGTCGCGCCGGCCTACGCCGCGAAGTACGGCGTCGACCCCGACAAGATGCGTGAGGCGATGGCCCACGTGGCGTGGAAGAACCACTTCAACGGCGCGCGGAATTCACGCCGCGCAGTTCCGGCGCGAGGTGTCGATCGAGACCATCTGCAACTCGCCGAAGATGGCAGGCGACCTGCGGGTGTTCGATTGCGCGGGCGTCGCCGACGGTTCCGCGGCGGCAATCGTGTGTCGCGCCGAAGATGCGCACAAGTACACCGACACCCCCATCTTCGTGAAGGCGCTGTCGTTCATCGCCGGGAACGGCAGCGGCGTCACCGACCCGAGCTACGACTACACGAACTTCCCCGAGATCGCGGCGACCGCGCGCGACGCGTACGCCCAAGCGGGGATCACCGATCCACGTCGGGAGTTCGCACTCGCCGAGGTCCATGACTGCTTCACCATCACCGAGCTCGTGCTCATGGAGGACCTGGGGTTTTCCGAGCGGGGCGCCGTGTGGCGCGATGAGCTCGACGGCGTCTACGACCTCGACGGCGAGCTGCCGGTCAACCCGGATGGCGGCTTGAAGTCGTTCGGCCACCCGGTCGGCGCGTCGGGATTGCGCATGATGTTCGAGGCCTGGTTGCAGCTGCGGGGTGAAGCGCCGCCCGAGCGTCAGATCGAGGCGGCGAAGCCGGGCGGTGACCGCGGGTTGGCGCTGACCCACAACCTCGGCGGCTACCCGGGCGAGATGGTCAGCTTCGTCTCGATCCTGGGGCGGTAGACCGTGTTCGACCTGAGCGGACGGGTGGCCGTCGTCACCGGCGCGGGGCAGAACGTCGGAGCGGGGATCGCACGCGCGCTGGCGGCGCGGGGTGCATCGGTGTTCGTGAACGACATCGTCGGTGAACGGGCAGCCGACACGGTGGCCCAGATCGCCGGCGCCGGGGGGACGGCCGCGGTCGCTCCGTTCGACGTCACCGACTACGACGACGTGACCGCGGCGATCAGCGACATCGGAACCGTCGACATCCTGGTCAACAACGCCGGCAACGGCGGCGCCGAGGGCATGGGTCTCGTGCAGTTCCGGGAAAGCGAACCGGCCGGATGGAACGGCGCGATCAACGTGAACCTCTTCGGCGTCATGCATTGCGCGCGGGCCGTCGTCAACGGCATGTGCGAGCGCGGCTTCGGGCGCGTCATCACCATCTCGTCCGGCGCCGGCATCACGGGACTCAACATCGGCGTGTCGCCCTATGCCGCCGGGAAGGGCGGCGCCATCTCGTTCATGCGCCACCTCGCGTCGGAGACGGCGCGCTACGGCGTCACCGCCAATTCATTGGCCCTCGGCATGATGCAGCCGGCGACTGCCGACGCGACTGCGGCGCTGGTCAAGCAGATCCCGGTACGGCGCACGGGCACGCCCGAAGACGTCGGCGCGGCGTGCGTCTATCTCGCGTCCGACGAAGCGTCGTGGATGACCGGTCAGACACTCCACCTCGACGGCGGTGCCACCTTCTCGTAGTCCCGAGCGCTCGTAGATCCCGACTGCGTCAGCCGGTGACGAGATCGGGACGGGAAGTGTGGACCAGGCGGGTGATGCCGTCCTTCCAGCCGACGGTCGAGTGGAATCCGAGGCCGTTGAGCTTGCCGACGTCGAGGATCAGCGGCGGGACGCTGGCGGCGGTGTGCTCGAACACCACCGGCTTGTCGATGAGCTCGCCGATCAGACCGCACCACTCTTCGACGCTCACGACCTCGTCGCCACCCCAGTTGACGACGTTGGCCGGCGTCGAGGCCGACGCGAGCAGGTACGGGAGCGAACCGACGATGTCGTCGAGGTTGAGCGGGTTGTACTGCGACGGCGCGTCGGGGTGCACCGGGATCGCCATGCCGTGTTCGAGCATCATCACGTGGAAGAACGGCCAACCGAAGGTGTCGCCGTACGGGACGCTCAGCCGCGCGATCACGGTCGGGATGTCGAGGCGTTTCGACGTGTACTGCACCATCGTCTCTGCCGCGATCTTGGTGATCGAGTAGCTCTCCATTCCCGCGGCGCGGTGGCTGTCACCGAGCGGTGCGTCTTCCTTCAGGTGATCGTGCTCGTGTTCCTGGTACACGCCGCCCGAGCTGCAGTGGAAGAACGCGGCGACGTCCTGACACCGCTCCATGAGGTGCGCGGCGCCGTCGGCGTTGGCGGCGAGGTCGCGGGCGAAGTCGTTGGTCTTCGCCACCGCGAAATGCAGCACGTAGTCGAGGCGGTCGGGCACCTCGTCGAGCTCGCCGTGCTCGAGGTCGACTCGGATGGTCGTGATCCCCGCAGCCTCGTGGCCCTCTCGTTGGGCCGGATCGGCAAAGCGCGCGGCGCCGTAGACCGTGTTGTCGACGGCCAACCGTGCGGCCATCGGTCCCGCGACCATGCCGGTCACGCCGGTGACGAGGATGCGTTTTCCCGAGAGAGAAGTGGTGCTCATCGATGTAGTAGACCACAATCTGCCGGAGAATCTGAAGGTCCGTCAGAAACACCTCCCTCACCTGAAGCACCTCCCTCACCCGAAGCACACCGGAGTTCTCATGGAGATCGGATACACGCCAGAGCAGGAGGCGATGCGGTCGGAGCTGCGCGCCTACTACGACAAGCTCCTCGACCCCGAGACGGTCGCGAAGTTGTCGCACTCGCACGGCATCGGCCCCGAGATGCGCCGGGTCTGGAAGCAGATGTGCGCCGACGGATGGGCCGGCATCGGCTGGCCCAAGGAGTACGGCGGCAAGGGTGCGACCGCCATCGAGCAGTTCATCTTCTTCGACGAATCGATGCGCGCCGGCGCGCCCGTGCCGATGCTCACCATCAACACCGTGGGCCCGACCATCATGCGCTTCGGCACCGACGAGCAGAAAGACTTCTTCCTCCCGAAGATCCTCGCCGGCGACATCCATTTCTGCATCGGGTACTCGGAGCCCGGCGCCGGTACCGACCTGGCCGCGCTCCAGACCCGTGCCGTGCACGACGGCGAGTCCTACGTGATCAACGGTCAGAAGATGTGGACGTCCCTCTCGAGCGACTCCGACTACTGCTGGCTCGCGGTGCGCACCGATCCTGACGCGGCAAAGCACAAGGGCATCTCGCTGATCATCGTCCCGATGGACACCCCCGGGATCACCCTGTCGCCGCTCAACCTGCTCGGCAGTCATGACATCAACGCGGTGTTCTACGAGGACGTCGTCGTCCCCGCCGCGAACGTCGTCGGTGGTGAGAACCACGGATGGAAGCTCATCACCAACCAGCTCAACCACGAACGCGTCACGCTGTGCGCGAGTGGCGTGATGGAACGCGCGTTGAACGAGGTCACGGAATACGCGCAGGAGACCAAGCTTCCTGACGGCCGTCGGGTCATCGACCAGGAATGGGTGCAGCACAACCTCGCCAAGCTGCACGTGAAGGTCGAGATCGTGCGGCTCATGAACTGGCAGGTGGCCTGGGAAGCGACGCAGGGCGTCCTCGACATCGGCCACTGCTCCGCGCTCAAGGTGTTCGGCAGCGAGCTCAACATGGAGGGCTACCAGCTCCTCATGGAGATCCTCGGGCCGGTGTCCTACCTCGAGCCCGACGCGCCGGGCGCGGTGCTGCGTTCGCGCATGCAGCAGGGCACCCGCGGTTCGATCATCCTCACCTTCGGTGGTGGGGTCAACGAGATGCAACGCGACCTGATCTCCCAGTTCACGCTGGGCCTCCCGAGGGCTGACCGCTGATGGATTTCTCCTTCACCTCCGACCAACAGGATCTCCGCGAGCTCGCGGCGAAGATCCTCACCGACGCGACCACGCTCGAGCGGGTCAAGGCCGTCATCGCCGACGACGACGGCTTCGACCGGACGCTCTGGGCCGCGCTCGCCGACGCGGGGCTCGTCGGGATCTCGCTGCCCGAGTCCGTGGGTGGTGCCGGGCTCGGGTTCCTCGAGACGTGCATCGTGCTCGAGGAGGTCGGTCGCACGGCTGCGCCGGTCCCCGCGCTCGCGGTGATGGGACTCGCGGCGCCCGCGCTCGTGCAGTTCGACGCGCTCGACGCGCTCGAGGGCGTCGCCGTCGGCACGCGCATCGTGACCGCCGCGCTCACTGAAGCCGTTGGTGACGCGTCGACCCCGTCGACGTCGGCGTCGTCCGACGGCAAGCTCACCGGCGAGAAGGTGTGTGTACCGGCGGGCCTGCTCGCCGAGTGCATCGTCGTGACCGCGGCTGATGGCTTGTACATCCTCGACCCGTCGAGTGCGGGCGTCACCGTCGAGCGCGAGGACACCATGCTGGGTTCGCCGATGGCGCGCCTGGTGATGCGCGATGCGCCGGCAACGAAGATCGCCGGCCCGGAAGGCGTCGCCTGGATCCTCGAACGTGCGCAGACGGCGATGGCCGTCGTGATGTCGGGCGCGGCGGCGACTGCGCTCGAGCTCACCTCGACGTACGTGAAGGAACGCAAGCAGTTCGGCCGGGCGATCGGCACGTTCCAGGCCGTGAGCCAGCGCGCCGCCGACACGTACATCAACAAGGAAGCCATCAAGCTCACGTCGTGGCAGGCGGCGTGGCGGCTCGACACCGGCAAGTCGGCGTCGACCCAGGTGGCGACGGCGAAGTACTGGGCGTCGCAAGGTGGGCAAGACGTGTTGCTGGCCGCACATCACCTGCACGGTGGTGTCGGGGTCGACCGCGACTATCCGCTGTACCGCTATTTCCTGCTGGCCAAGCAGATGGAGCTCGACCTCGGGTCCGAAACCCCCACGCTCATGAAGCTGGGCAAGATGATCGCCGACGCGCCCGTTCCTTGACCCGCGCGACGCATGTCGGCCTCGGCCTCGCCGGGGTGCTGCTCGTCGTGTTGATCGCGTCCGGCGTCTGGTTGTGGTGGGACTACCGGCCCGGACCCGATCAGTGGATTCGTGACGCGCACCAGGTTGCGGCAGACGCGCTGGTCGTGGTCGCGGTCGTCCTGGTCGTGGTCGCGATCCTGCAGCGCGCGCGCTCCCGTGTGCCCGGCGTCGTCGCTGCGTGCGGCGTCCTCGTCACCGTCGCCGGAGCCTGCATCACCGGGCGTCTGTTGCCGTGGGATCAGCTCGCGCTGTCGGCCGTGACCGTCGACGTCGGTGGCGGCGTGGATGCGGTCCTCACCAACCCGGTGAAGTTCGTGCTCATCGACGGGCGCGAACTCTCCCCGGCGGCGTACGACTTCTGGGCGTACTCGCACCTCGCGCTCACGGTCCTCGTCGCGGTTGCGCTGGTGCTGGTCTGGTTCCGCACTCGAGATCTGCGCCCGGTGGACGCCGAGGAGCCGGTCAGATCGTCGTGAGGACGGGCGCGACCTCGGCGCTGAACGCCGCCATCTGGTCGCAGATCTCGTCGCAGCTCCGGGCCTTGAACCGCACCTGGATCTGGTTCACGCCGTCAGGCGTCTCGGCGAGGATCTGCTCGGCGATGTCGCCGGGCGCGCCGCTGAGCACACCGTCACCGACGTCCCAACTCGGAGTGCCCACGTAGAGGAACGGCGTGATGTCCCCGATCATCATCGGCCGGTCGGCGCGGCCGTGCTCCTCGCGGAGTGCCTGCAGCTTGGTGACCATCTCGGCGTTCGACGGTCCCTGCGGGAGCCAGCCGTCGGCGTACGTCGCGGCGCGGCGGATCGCGGCCGCGCTCGACCCGGCGATCCAGATCGGGGGCCGCGGCGTCTGCACCGGGCGCGGCCGCGAACCGACGCCGTTGACGAACTCGTGCTCGAGCGCTTCGATGAGGGGCGGAAGCTTCTCCTCGACGATCTTGCCGCGGCGCGCGTGATCGATCCCGAGCGCGGCGAACTCCGCCTCGACGTGACCGGCGCCGATGCCGACGATCGCTCGACCACCTGAGAGGTAGTCGAGGGTCTCGAACTCCTTCGCCGCGATCAACGGATGGCGGTACGGCAGCACGTACGCGTGGGAGAGCAGGTTGGTACGTTCGGTGAGCCCTGCGAGCCACGACAACGTGCTGATGCAGTCCTGCCAGTACGTGCCCATCGCGCCGGCCATCGACTCGGGGATCGCGATGTGGTCGCACACCGCGACGTAGAAGAAGCCGTGCTCGTCGGCGGTCTGCGCGACGCGCGCCAAATCGGCCGGGCCGGCAGTGAGTTCCCAGTCGGCGACGAACGTCTTGCTCTTCGACTGGATGGGAAGTTGGATGCCGAATACGCGGGTCCCCGCGGAAATCTCGATCATGGCGAGAACGTAGCCGCGGTAGGTTGCGCGGTTGTGACCACCGAGCACCAACGCCCCGGGCTTCCCCTGGTTGCGGTGGCGTTGGCGGTGTTCGCGTGGGGTTTCGGGCCACTGTTCGTCAAGGGAATCGACGCGCCGGTCGCGACGATCGTGTTCTGGCGGGTGTTGCTTGCGATCCCGGTGGCGGTCGTGGTCGCGTACCTGACCGGTGGGCGCATCGACCTGCGATTGCTCCGTGGCGCGTTCCCGACGTCGATCTGCTTCGCGTTGAGCTTCATCTTCGGCTTTGCATCGTTCCAACAGACCTCGATCGTCAACGCCACTTTGATCCCGGCCCTCCAGCCCGCCTTGATCCTCGTGGTGGCGGCGCGCCTCTTCGGCGAGCGCAGGACCCGGACCGACATCGCGTTCGCCGGGATTGCGTTCCTGGGCGTGGTGGCGGTGGTGGCCGGTGCGAGTGCCGACGGCGCCACGTTCCACGGCAACCTCCTCGCGGTCGCCAACCTCCTCGTGTTCACCGGGTACTTCCTGCTCGCCAAGCGCGCCCGTGACGGCAACGTCCACGCGTGGTCATTTCTCGCGGCCGTGTTCATCGACACCGCCGTGATCGTCGTCCCCTGGGCGGTGCTCACGTCGGGTGATCTCGGAGCCATCCACGGCTCCGACTGGCTGTTGTTGGTCGGACTGGTGTTGCTGCCGGGCATGGTGGGCCACGGGCTCATGACGTGGGCCCACCACTACCTCGACGTCACCCTCACCTCGATGATGACGCTGGCGAACCCGGTCGTCTCGATCATCGGCGCCTGGATCATCTATTCGCAGACACTGGCCGCGCTCCAGATCGCGGGCGCGGTGGTCGTCCTCGTCTCCCTCGGCGCGATCCTGCGCCGTCAACGCGCCGACCGCGCGCTGGCGGCCGAGGCCGCGTTGACCGGCGACCTGCTCGACGAATAGGACGAAGAACGGGACAGGAGCAGGCGGGGTTACAGGCGCTCGATGATGGTGACGTTGGCCTGACCGCCGCCCTCGCACATGGTCTGCAGACCGTAACGACCACCCGTGCGCTCGAGCTCGTTGAGCAAGGTCGTCATCAGACGCGCGCCGGTGGCGCCGAGTGGGTGACCGAGCGCGATCGCACCACCGTTCACGTTCACCTTGGCGAGGTCGAAGCCGGTTTCCTTCTGCCACGCGAGCACGACCGACGCGAACGCCTCGTTGATCTCGACGAGATCGATGTCGTCGACGCCCATGCCGGTCTTCTGGAACGCGTACTCGGTGGCCGGGATCGGCGCGCTGAGCATCATGACCGGATCGTCGGCGCGGACACTCATGTGGTGGATGCGGGCACGCGGCGTGAGACCGTGGTCCTTCACCGCTTGCTCACCGGCGATCAGGATCGCGGCCGACGCATCGCTGATCTGGCTCGACACCGCCGCGGTCAGACGGCCGCCTTCGATGAGCGTCGGGAGGGACCGGATCTTGTCCCAGTTGGGCTCGCGCGGTCCTTCGTCGAAGGTGCAGTCGCCGAGCGGCACGATCTCGCGCTCGAATCGTCCTTCGGTGCGTGCGCGCAGTGCACGCTCGTGCGACTCGACCGCGAACTGTTCCATGTCGTCGCGGGAGATGTCCCACTTCTCGGCGATCATCTCGGCACCGCGGAACTGCGACACCTCCTGGTCGCCGTAGCGCGCCTGCCAGCCCGGTGAGTTGGAGAACGGCGTCTCGTGCCCGTAGGCCTGCCCGGCGACCATCGCGCTCATGATCGGGATCTGACTCATGTTCTGCACACCACCCGCGACGACGAGGTCCATCGTCCCGGACATCACCGCCTGCGCGGCGAAGTGGACGGCCTGCTGCGCGGAACCACACTGTCGGTCGACGGTGGTGCCGGGCACGTGCTCCGGGAATCCGGTGACGAGCCAACACGTGCGGGCGATGTCCCCCGCGTTCGGGCCGATGCTGTCGACGTTGCCGAAGACGACGTCGTCGACCGCGGCCGGGTCGATGCCGGCCCGCTCGACGAGCGCCTTGATGGAGTGCCCACCGAGGTCGGCCGGGTGCACCTGGGAGAGGCCACCACCCCTGCGCCCGACGGGGGTGCGGACTGCTTCGACGATGTAGGCCTCGGCCATACCAATCACCAATCTCTCTAGATGGTCACGATCACGGATGACCCATGTCCGAACAAACCCTGGTTGGCGGTGATTCCCACCCGCGCGCCCTCGACCTGGCGACCCTCGGCCTGGCCCCGGAGTTGCCAGGTGACTTCGCACACCTGGGCGATGGCCTGCGCCGGGATCGCCTCGCCGAAACAGGCGAGCCCGCCGCTCGGGTTGACGGGGATGCGGCCGCCGAGTTCGGTGGCGCCCGACCGGAGCAGGGCCTCCGCCTCGCCTTCACCGCAGAGCCCGATGTTCTCGTACCAGTCGAGCTCGAGTGCCGTGGAGAGGTCGTAGACCTCGGCCAGGCTGAGGTCCTCGGGCCCGATGCCGGCTTCGTCGTAGGCGGCACCCGCGATCGAGTCCTTGAAGGTGCGCTCCGGCGGCGCGACCGCCGCGCTCGAGTCGGTGGCGAAGTCAGGGAGCTCGAGCACGGTCTGGGGGTAGCGCGGCGTCACCGTGGAGACGGCCTTGACGCGCGGCACGCCGTCGGTGTTCCCGAGCGTGCTCCGGGCGAAGTCCATGCTCGACACGATCAGCGCGGCGGCGCCGTCGGACGTCGCGCAGATGTCGAGGAGCCGGAGGGGATCGGCGACGACGGGGCTGTTCACGACGTCGTCGACGGTGT
This sequence comes from uncultured Actinomycetes bacterium, assembly GCA_963726965.1. GTDB lineage: Bacteria > Actinomycetota > Acidimicrobiia > IMCC26256 > DASPTH01 > DASUAS01. The sequence goes on from CAVSEI010000011.1 coordinate 461,413, forward strand.
TCTCCTTGCGGAACCGGGCGTTCGGATTGTTCAGGCCGTGGTGCGAGTTCTTGACCTTCACCCGCGCGAAGTCTTCGGTCGTCGCGCCGTAGACGTCCATACGGCGTCGGGCGTAGAGCGCGAAGTAGACCGGGTTGGTCGCACCGAGCAGGTGGAAGCGCAGCCAGTCGGGATCGGTCCTGCGTTCGCCGCCGACCGGGGCGAAGAAGCCCTTCGGAGTGGTGTCGGCGCCGATGACCAGCGCGACATCGCAGTACCCGGCGAGGATCTGCGCGCGGGCCTGGTGAAGCGCCTGTGCACCGGACGCGCACGCGGCGTAGCTCGACGACACGCGCACGCCGGTCCATCCGAGCTTCTGGGCGAAGGTCGCGCCGGCGATGAATCCGGGGTAGCCGTTGCGGATGGTGTCGGCGCCCGCGACGTACTGGATGTCGCGCCACGCCAACCCGGCGTCGGCGAGCGCGGCGCGCGCCGCGACCATGCCGTACTCGGTGAAGTCACGGCCCCACTTGCCCCAGGGGTGCATCCCCACCCCGAGGATGGCGACGTCGCGTTCCGCGCTCACGGCGCCGCCGGTGTCGCCGGTGCCCAGACGTAGACGAGGTACTCGTGCTCGTCGTCGCGGTAGAGCGCATCGACCTCGAGCTGCATCTCCATGCCGACGTGCAACTCGTCGGCCCGTACCCCCTTGGCGACCTGGCCCAGGACGACGATGCCCTCCTCGGTCAGCTCGACCGCGGCGAGCGCGTACGGCTCGAACGGCTCGGCAGCGACGTAGGGCGGGGGCGGCGCGTAGTGGTTCTCGGTGTACGACCACACCGTGCCCCGCCGCGAGAGCTCGGTCGGCTCGAGCGTGTCCGAGTCGCACTCCGGGTTCGGGCAGGCATCGGCGCGGGGCGGGAACACGATGGTCGTGCACCGGGGGCACCTGGCGCCGATGAGCCGGGGCTCATTGGCGTCGGTCGTGAACCAGCCCTCGACGGCAGGGACGCGCGTTACGGTTTCTGACACCCAGTCAGACTAGGTCGAGCGAGGAGCATGCGCCGTGGTGGACGACAGCACAGCGACGCGCTCGGCAGTGGACCTCGCGACCTCCATTCGAGCCGGTGAGCTGTCGAGCCGAGAGCTGCTCGAGCTCTACCTGGACCGGATCGCCCGGCTCGACCGCGACGTCAACGCGGTCGTCACGCTCGATGCCGACCGCGCCCGGGTCGCAGCCGACGCGGCGGATGCCGCGGTTGCACGCGGCGACGAGCTCGGCGTGCTGCACGGGCTCCCGGTGACCATCAAGGACGCCATCGAGACGGAGGGGATCCGCTCGACGGGAGGCGCGGTGAGCTCGTGGATCACGTTCCGGCCGCCGACGCGCCGGCCGTCGCTCGACTCAAGGACGCCGGGGCGATCGTGTTCGGCAAGACCAACTTGCCGCGTTGGTCGGGCGACTTCCAGACGTTCAACGACATCTTCGGCGTCACCAGCAACCCGTGGGACCGCACCCGCACGGTCGGCGGTTCCTCGGGGGGTGCGGCCGCGGCGGTGGCCGCCGGATTCACCAGCTTCGAGGTGGGGACCGACATCGGTGGCTCGGTGCGCATCCCGTCGCACTGCTGCGGCGTGTTCGGTCTGAAGCCGAGCTACGGCGTGATCCCCCAGCGCGGGTACCTCGACCACATCGGTGGCGGCACCGTCGACGTCGACATCAACGTGTTCGGCCCGATCGCGCGCAGCGCCGACGACCTCGAGCTGTTGCTCGGTGTGCTCGCCGGTCCCGAGCCGGAGCGCGCCGGCGCGTGGCAGCTCGAGCTCCCACCGAGTGACGCGCGAGCGCTGGCCGACTTCCGCATCGGCACGTGGCTCGGCGATCCGGCGGCACCGGTCGATGCCGAGTACCTCGAGCTGCTGCGCGCCGCAGTCGATCGCCTCGCCGACGCCGGCGCGCGCGTCGACGACGATCGACCGCCCGTCGATTTCGCCGCGCAGCGCGAGCTCTTCGTGCGCATGATCGTGCCGGCGATGTCTCCGAGCCTCCCCGAGGAGCAGGCCGACGCGTCGTCGGGATCGCACCTCGCCTGGTTGCGGGCGGAAGAGGAGCGCGTCGTGCTGCGACGGACGTGGGCGGAGTGGTTCACCGGCCACGACCTGCTGCTCCTCCCGGTGATGACCGTCCCCGCGTTCCCTCACGACCACGACCCCGACATGTTCGGTCGTACGATCGAGGTCAACGGCGAACGCGCGCGCTGGTCAGCACCATCGACTGGCTCGGGCTCGTCGGGATCGTCGGGCTGCCGTCGGCGGTGGTCCCGATCGGCCGGACCGCCGGAGGACTCCCGGTGGGCATGCAGATCGTCGCGCCGTACCTCCACGACCGCCGGGCGGTCCGGGCCGCCCAGCTGGTCGAAGCGGTGCTCGGCGGTTACACCCCGCCGCCCGGCTTCTAATGTGGAGTCATTGACCGCGGTGAGCGGGGGAGGACACCCATGAATCCCGACGACCGTTACGTCGTCATCTCGGCCGACTGCCACGGGGGCGGCGAGATCCACGAGTACCGCGATTTTCTCGCGAGTCGGTACCACGACGAGTTCGACGCCTGGGTCGACGGCTACCAGATCATGTTCCCCGACCTGCTCGGTGACCTCGGGAAGCGCAACTGGGACTCCGACCGTCGCCAGCGTGACCTCGAGGCCGACGGCATCGCGGCCGAGGTCATCTTCCCCAACACCATCCCGCCGTTCTTCCCCGGCGGCGCGCTCGTCACCCAGGTGGCTCCGACCGACGCGCACGACCACGAGCTCAGGTGGGCAGGATTGCAGGCGCACAACCGCTGGCTCGCCGACTTCTGCGCGCGGGAGCCCGGGCGCCGGGCCGGTGTCGCGCAGATCATGCTGCACGACGTCGACGCGTCGATCGAGGAGATCCGCTGGGCGAAGGAGCACGGTCTCACCGGTGGCGTACTCCTGCCGGGCGCGCCTCCCGGTACCGGGCTGTTGCCGCTGCACCACCGGCACTACGACCCGATCTGGACAGTGTGCGAAGAGCTCGGCATGCCCGTGAACCACCACGGTGGGAGCGCGGGTCCGCCGCGCGGCGCGGAGCAGGAAGACATCGTGATGTTCCTGCTCGAAGTCACGTGGTGGTCGCACAACGTGCTCACCAACCTCATCGTCGGCGGCGCGCTCGACCGTCACCCCGATCTGCAGTTCGTGTTCACCGAGCAGGGCACCGCATGGGTGCCCGAGTTTCTCGGTTCCCTCGACTACTTCTTCGACCGCATGCGCAACGCGGTCGGTTCGCAGGAGCGGGAGTGGGGATTGCCGATCGTCGAGAAGATGTCGTTGGTGCCCAGCGAGTACTGGGCGCGCCAGTGCCACATCGGCGCGAGCTTCATCCGCCCGTCCGAGGTGCCGATCCGCGACGCGGTCGGCGTCGACCGGATCATGTGGGGGAGCGACTACCCGCACAAGGAGTCGAGCCACCCGTTCTCGCGGGAGGCGATCCGGCTGAGCTTCGCGGGCGTCGACCCGGTCGAGGTGCAGATGATGCTGGCCGGGAATGCCGCCGCGCTGTACGGCTTCGATCTCGACGCGCTGCGGCCGATCGGTGCCAGAATCGGTCCGGTGGTCGGCGAGGTGGCGGAACCGCTGCTCCGCGCCGACTTCCCCGACGGTTCGCAGAAATGCCCGGCGTTCGCGGATCCCGCGTTCGCCTCGCTCTGAACTCGAACTGAGGAGGCCGCATGTCGGTCGATGTACGGACTCGCGTGGACGGGGAGATCGAGCCCTTCGATCCGACCCGTTGCCTCGAACATGATCTGCCCGCTGCGTTCGAACGCCATCGCGAGCTCCTGCGAGCGCGCGGTCGACGCGTTCGCGCCTGCGCCCCTCGTGCTCGAGGTTGACGGCCGTGCGTGGAGTCTCGTCGCCCAGGGTGGAATGGTGCGCGTTGCAGCAGGTGCATGCGACGACCCGGGCGCGGTGCTGCGGCTCACCGGAGACGGCCTCGGCGATCTGGTGAACGACCAGGTGACGGTCGTGGGTCTGCAGACGAACGGGACCCTCGACCAGCCCGTCGGCCGCTTCGACACGCTGCTGGACTGGTGGTTGTTGCTGCGGGGTGCGTTGGACGCGCGCGCTCCACACGTCGCCGGCGACATCGACCTCGTCGACGCCGGCGGCGCGCCGCTCGACCTCGGTCGAGCCTTCCCGGCCGACGCACCACTCGACGAGATGGGCGACTTCCTCCAGCGCGCCGGGTTCCTCCACCTCGAAGGTGTGTTCACCGAAGACGAGATGGCGGCGGTCTCCCTCGACATGGATCGCGCGGCACCCACCTACACGCCCACCGACGGTCGCTCCTGGTGGGCCCGGAATGCCGATGGAGAACAGCTGCTCGTCCGCATGCAGTACTTCGACGACGTGTCTCCTGCGGTCGAACGCCTGGTGCGCGACGATCGACTGCAACGCCTCGCCGCGCTGACCGGCGACGGCCACGTGTACGGCAGCATGGAGGACAACCGCATCGAGGCATTGTTCAAGCCGTTCAACGTGGTCGAGGGGATCTCCGACCTCCCCTGGCACAAGGACTGCGCGCTCGGCCGCCACAGCTATGACTGCTGTGGAATGACGGTCGGCATCTCGGTGACCGGTGCCGACGCGCGCTCCGGACAGCTGCGCGCGGTGGCGGGTTCGCACCGCGCGCTCATGTGGCCGTCCGACCACCGCGAGCACCGGTCCGACCTCCCTGCGGTCGACCTCCCGACCCGCACCGGTGACATCACGGTGCACCTGTCGTGCACGTTGCACAAGTCGCAGCCGCCCGTCGAACGTGAGCGACGCGTGCTCTACACCGGCTTTCGCCTGCCGATGCGCGGGACGGACGCGGAACGTGAAGCACGCGAGCGACTCCGCGCCATTCGCGAAGACGCGCCGGTGAAAGCGCCGACCGCGCAGCACACCGCCTGACCCCGCTCCCCCCCCCACCACTCCGAACATCTCGGACTTGGAGTGCGCATTTGACACCCAACCCCGAGATGTTCGGGGTGGGGTTCGGGGTGGGGAGGGTACCGTTCCCCACCGATGGATCTGCGGTACACACCTGAGCAGGACGCGTTCCGGGCCGAGGCGCGAGCCTGGCTGGAGGCGAACGTTCCCGCCGCGCCGCTCCCGAGCTTCGACACCGCGGAAGGGTTCGCGCTCCACCGGGAGTGGGAGCGCACGCTGGCCGAAGGTCGCTGGTCGGCGGTCTCGTGGCCCGAGGAGTACGGCGGGCGTGGCGCCGACTACCTCCACTGGCTGATCTTCGAAGAGGAGTACTACCGCGCCGGCGCGCCCGGCCGGGTGAACCAGAACGGCATCTTCCTCCTCGGTCCCACCATCATGGAAGTGGGTACCCCCGAACAGAAGGCCCGGTTCCTGCCCACCATGGCGTCGAGCGAGATCGTCTGGGCGCAGGCGTGGAGCGAGCCCAACGCCGGGTCCGACCTGGCGGCCATCCGCTCGACCGGCGTGCACAGCGACGACGGCACCGAGTGGGTGCTCAATGGCCAGAAGATCTGGGCATCACGGGCGGTGTGGGCCGACTGGTGCTTCGGCATCTTCCGGACCGATCCCGACGCCGAGCGACATCGCGGTCTGACGTTCGTCCTGGTTCCCCTGGACCTTCCCGGCGTGACCGTCCGTCCGATCGCACAGCTCGACGGCGACACCGGATTCGCCGAGATCTTCTTCGACGACGTCCACGTCCCCGTGGAGAACACGTTGGGTGAGGTGAACCAGGGCTGGCGGGTTGCGATGGCCACCGCGGGCTTCGAACGCGGCGTCAGCCTGCGCAGCCCGGCGCGGTTCAGCGCCGCAGCCGACCGCTTGGTCGACCTGTGGCGCGAGTACGCCGACCCGTCGGACACCGCGCTGCGCGACGCGGTCGTCGACGCGTGGATGCAGGCCGAGGGATACCGGTTGCACACCTACATGACCGTCACCCACATGATCGACGGCGGCACCATCGGTGCCGAGGCGAGCCTCAACAAGATCTTCTGGAGCGAGATGGATGTGCGTATCCACGAGCTCGCGTTGGAGATCATCGGACCCGAGGCCGAGCGCATGAGCGGATCGCTCGAACGCTGGGTCGACGGATTCCTGTTCTCGTTGTCGGGACCGATCTACGCGGGGACGAACGAGATCCAGCGCAACATCATCGCCGACCGGGTGCTCCAACTCCCGCGGGGTGCGTGATGCGCTTCGCGTTCACCGAGGACCAGTTGCTGTTCGCCGGAGGTCTGCGCGACCTGCTGGCCAAGGAGTGCACTCCCGCTCACGTGCGCGCGGCATGGGACGACGGTACGGGACACGTGCCGACGTTGTGGGCCCACCTCACGGAGATGGGGGTGTTCGGCATGCTGGTGCCAGAGGCCGACGGCGGACTCGGAGGCACCGAGGTCGACCTCGTGCTCCTGCTGGAGGAGCTCGGCCGCGCCGCCGCGCCGGGGCCGGTGCTCGAGACTGCAGCCGTGGTCGCGCCGGCACTCAACGACGCGGCGGTGGTCGGGACCGCGGCGATCGACGGTTCTCCGTACGTGCCGCACGCGCGCGTCGCCGACGTCGTGCTCGTGCCCGGCGGCGTGATCCGGGTCGCCGACGCGACGCTCACCGATGTCGACGGGATCGACGGTGGGCGTCGCCTGTTCAGCGTGTCGGGCGCTTCGCTCGAAGCCGTCGACTACGACGAAGCGCTCGCGTTCGACCGCGGGGCGCTCGGGGCCGCGGCCGCGCTGGTGGGGCTGAGCGAGCACATGATCGACGTCGCCGCGGAGTACGCCCGTCAACGTGAGCAGTACGGGCGACCCATCGGCGTGAACCAGGCGGTCAAGCATCTGCTCGCCGACGCCCTCCTGAAGGTGGAGTTCGCCAAGCCCGCGGTGTACCGCGCCGCGTGGTCGGTCGCGGTGAACGAACCGACACGCGCGCGCGACGTCTCGATGGCCAAGGCATTCGCGAGTGACGCGGCCTACCGGACCAGCCGGAGCGCGATGCAGGTGCACGGAGCTATCGGGTACACGTGGGAGGCCGATCTCCAGCTCTGGATGAAGAAGGCATGGGCCCTCCAGCGCGCGTGGGGCGACGCCACGTTCCACCGGCGCCGGGTGGCGTCCGCGGTGCTCTGATTCAGACCTTGCCGTCGAGCTCGTGGAGACGGCGGGCCATGCCGACGAAGATGTTGTCGCGGACGGTCGCTTCTTCGAGCACGAGCTTGAACGCGGGTTTCGAGAGTACGGCCAACGACAACGGACTCTGTGCGGTGATGGTCGCGTTGCGCGGCGCAGGGTCGAACAACGCGAGCTCGCCGAAGAAGTCGCCCGCGGTGAGGTGGCCGACCTCGTTCCCCGCGCGTCACCGCCGCGTCACCGTGCAGGATCACGAAGAACTCTCTTCCGGCTTCGCCCTCAGTGAGGACCGCTTCGCCGGCCGCCGCTTCGCGCAGGGTGCAGACCCTCGCGACGCTGAGGAGCTCGTCGGTGGAACACACGCTGAAGATCGGCACCTTGGCGAAGCTGAGCTCGACGTAGTTCAGCTCGGCATTGCCGATCGGCGACTCGGTGAGAGCTTTCCCTTTTCGCTTCGCCATGCAGTGACACGTTAGGAGATGCCGCGGAGTACCGTGACCGCCCGTGGCTCGCGCTGACCTCGAATTCCGCACGATTCCGGCGCTGGTGCGTGCGAGTGCGCAGCGCTTCCCGGCGTTGGAAGGCCTCGTCGACGGCGAGATGCGGTTGACCTTTCCCGAGCTGGCGGCACGGATCGACGAGGCGTCGCGTGCGTTCATCGCCGCCGGCCTCGAACCGGGCGACCGCGTCGGGGTGTGGGCCCCCAACGGCGCCGAATGGGTCATCGCCGCACTCGGAGCACTGGGCGCCGGGGGCGTGCTGGTCCCGCTCAACACGCGGTTCAAAGGCGCGGAGGCGGCGTTCGTGCTCGGTCGCAGCGGCGCCCGGTTCCTCTGCACCGTCAACGGGTTCCTCGGCACGGATTACGTCGCGATGTTGCGCGACGCCGGACCCCTCCCGGACACGTTGGACCAGATCGTGGTGTTGCAGGGCGACGCGCCCGTGGGGACGACGACCTTCGCCGAGTTCCTCACCCACGCCGACGACGTGTCGATCGAAGCCGCGCGCGAGCGAGCCGACGCGATCGGTCCCGACGACGTGGCCGACATCATCTTCACGTCGGGCACCACGGGGAAGCCGAAGGGCGCGATGACGACGCACGCGCAGACCCTGCGCACCTTCGACGCGTGGGCGAGCACCGTCGGGCTCGCCGAAGGTGACCGGTACCTGGTCGTCAACCCGTTCTTCCACACGTTCGGGTACAAGGCGGGCATCGTCGCCTGCTTCATCAAGGGCGCGACCATCGTGCCCGAGCCGGTGTTCGACGTCCCCGCCGTGCTCGCGCACGTCGCGTCCGAGCGCATCTCGGTGTTGCCGGGCCCGCCGACGCTCTACCTCTCGATCCTCGACCATCCCGGCCGCGCCGCGTTCGACTTGTCGTCGCTGCGGCTGGCCGTGACCGGCGCCGCCGCGGTACCGGTCGAGATGATCCGCCGCATGCGCGAGGAGCTGACCTTCCAGACGATCGTCACCGCGTACGGCCTCACGGAATCGACCGGGACGGTCTCGATCTGCCGACCGGACGACGATCCGGAAACCATCTCGCACACGTCGGGTCGCGCGATGGACGGCGTCGAGGTGCAGATCGTCGGCGACGACGGGAACGAACTGCCGCGAGGCGAGCCGGGCGAGATCGTCTGCCGGGGCTTCAACGTGATGGTCGGCTACTTCGAGGATGATGTCGCGACACGAGAAGCGATCGACCCGGACGGCTGGCTGCACACCGGCGACATCGGCGTGATGGACGAACGTGGCTACCTGCAGATCACCGACCGCAAGAAGGACATGTTCATCGTCGGCGGCTTCAACGTGTACCCCGCCGAGGTCGAGAACGCCATCCTCGAACACCCCGACGTCGCGCAGGTTGCGGTGGTCAGCGCGCCCGACGCCCGGATGGGGGAGGTCGGGGTCGCGTTCGTCGTACCGCGCGCGGGCTCGTCGATCGATCCCGCGGCGCTCTGCGAATGGTGCACGCCCCGAATGGCGAACTACAAGGTGCCGCGCCGTGCGGTGGTCGTCGACGCGTTGCCGGTGAATGCGAGCGGCAAGGTGCTCAAGTTCGAGCTGCGTGAGAGGGTTTGAGGATGGACTCGCGCCACACGGAAACCCGCGCCATCGTGACCGGAGCCGGTTCGGGGATCGGCCGTGCCACCGCTCGCCGTTTGGCCGCCGAGGGCGCGGCGGTCGCATGTCTCGACGTGAAGGGGCATGAAGAAGCCGCCGCCGAGATCGTCGCCGACGGCGGCCGGGCCTGGGGCTACGAGTGCGACGTCACCGACGCCGAGGCGGTGCAGACGACCGTCGACCTCGTCGTTCGTGGAGCTGGGCGGGTTGAACGTGGTGTGCAACGTCGCCGGGATCGGCCAGTTCTACCGGACCGAGACCTTGGATCCCGCGGTCTTCGACCGCATCATCGCGGTCAACCTGCGCGGCACCTTCCTCGTGTGCCGGTACGCGCTCCCGCATCTCCTCGAAGCCGGCGGGGGCGTCATCGTCAACACCACGTCCGTGTCGGGGATCGTCGGCAATCCGTGGAACGCGGCGTACGCCGCGTCGAAGGGTGGCGTGCTGATGCTCACCAAGGCGCTCGCGGCCGAGTACCGCACCCGCGGTGTTCGCGTCAACGGCGTCGCTCCGGGCATGGTCGCCACCGATCTCAGTGCGGGTTTCTCCGACTTCTTCACCCGCGAGAACATCGACCTTTCGGAGTTCGGGCGGGGGTCGCCGACCCGCGCCGCTCAGCCCGAAGAGATCGCGGCCGCGTTCGCCTACATCGCATCCGCGGACGCGTCGTTCATGTCGGGCGCGATTCTCGTGCTCGATGGCGGCTCGACCTCTTGAGCGCGAGCACCCGGTGAAGTCGGCCGTCCCGGTCGTCGTCGGCGTCGGGCAGATCACGCATCGGGACGACGACGACCTGGCCGCGGCGGAGCCGCTCGCGCTGATCCTCGCCGCCGCGCGCGCGGCCGACGCCGACGCCGGCGGTGGCACGTTGGCGAAACTCGACGGGCTCGAGCTCATGCCCGTGGGATGTTGGCCCTACGACGACCTGGCTGGGCTGGTCGCGGCGCGCCTCGGTGTCGAGGTCGCATCGACGCGTCGGCGGGTGCTGCCGACCGGCGGTGAGACGCCGATCCGCGCGTTGGACGCGGCGGCGGCGCGGATCGCGGTCGGTGACGCACGCGTGGTGCTGCTCGCAGGCGCCGAGGGCACCCGGGCGACGACGCGCGCACGGAGGGCGGGGGTCGAGGTGCCCTGGACGCCACCCGGGACCCGGCCCGTGATGCCGGCGTTCGGACCCGACCTCCAGCGCGCCGCGGCCGTCGGCATCAGCCGGGCGATGCACTGCTTCCCGTTGTACGAGCACGGGCTCCGCGCGCACGAAGGCCGCACGCTCGACGACGCGCACCAGGAGTCGGCAGAGCTGTGGGCCGGACTCTCGCGCGTCGCCGCCGACAACCCGTACGCGTGGACGCGTTCGGCTGCCGATGCGTGCGACCTCGCACACGTCGGAACCGACAATCGGATGATCACCTACCCGTATCCGAAACGGCTGACCGCCAACCCGTTCGTGAACCAAGGCGCAGCCCTGCTGGTGGCCGACACCGACACGGCGCGGTCGTTGGGCATCGCCGAGGACCGCTGGGTGTACCTGCTGGGTGGTGCCGGAGCCGACGAGCCCACGGACCCGCGCGCGGGCCGCGTACCACCGAGTGCCCGCGCTCGAAGCGACCATCGAGCAGGTGCAGATCAACACGGGCACGAACGCCGACGACTACGACCGGGTGGAGCTCTACAGCTGTTTTCCCGCGATGCCGAAGTTGTCGCGGCGCGCGCTCGGGCGCTCGGCGACGGATCCCATCTCGGTCACGGGCGGGTTGTCGTTCTTCGGCGGACCGGGCAGCAACTACCTCACGCATTCGCTCGCGGCGATGGTCGACGACCTACGCGTGGCCGGGGGCACCGGTCTGATCCACGGCGTCGGCATGTTCAACACCAAGCACCACACGCTCGTCCTGGCTGATCGACCGCGCGCGGACGGTCGGTACCCGGCTGCGACGCTGCGAGCGGTCGAGCCCGGGGTGGCGGTGGTCGAGGACTACGCAGGTTCCGGGACGGTCCTGACCCTCTCGGTGATGTTCGGTCGTGACGGCGCGCCCGAGCAGGGGGTGGTCATCGGTACCGGCCGACGCGGCGAACGGTTCGCGGCCCGCGTCGACCCCGACGGCGACACCCTCGGCGAGCTGACCGACGGCTCGGAACCGGTGGGTCGCACCGGAACCGTGACCGCCGGCGACATTCCCGGGTTCAGGTTCTAGGGTGAGGTGATGCGGAATCGACCGTGGAACAGGAGAAAATGGTGAACCGAGACAAGTTCTTCATTGGTGGCGACTGGGTGGACCCGGCCGGGAACGACACGCTGGCCGTGATCTCGCCGGCGACCGAGGAAGTCATCGCCAAGGTTCCTGACGCGACCACCACCGACGTCGATCGCGCGGTCGCCGCCGCCCGCCAGGCGGTCGACTCCGGCCCGTGGCCACAGATGTCACCCGCGGAGCGGGCCGACGTGATGGCCGTCATCTCCGGTCTCCTGCAGGCACGCTACGAGGAGATCGCGCAGACCATCTCCGAGGAGATGGGCTCACCGATCTCGTTCTCGGTGATGGGTCAGGTCTTCGCCGCGACCATGGTGCTCGACTACTACACCGGTCTGGCCCGTGAGTTCGCGTTCGAGGAGCGCCGCCCCGGCATTCTCGGTCCGACGCTCGTCCGCCGCGAGCCGGTCGGCGTCGTCGGCGCGATCATCCCGTGGAACGTGCCGCTGTTCGTGACCATGCTGAAGGTGGCCCCCGCGCTCGCATCGGGGTCGACCGTGGTGCTCAAGCCCGCACCCGAGACGCCGCTCGACGCGTACATCCTCGCGGAAGTCGTCAAGGAAGCCGGCCTCCCTGCGGGGCGTACTCAACATCGTGCAAGCGGGTCGTGAAGTCGGCGAGCACATCGTCACCCACCCGGACGTCGACAAGATCTCGTTCACCGGTTCGACGGTTGCCGGCAAGAAGATCGCTGCACTGTGCGGTGCGCAGCTGAAGCGATGCACGCTCGAGCTCGGCGGCAAGTCCGCGGCGATCATCCTCGACGACGCCGACCTTGCCGCGACGATCCCGGCCCTGATGCCGAACGCGTTGATGAACAACGGCGAGGCGTGCGTGGCGCAGACGCGCATCCTCGCTTCGCGTGAGCGCTACGCCGAAGTGGTCGACGCGCTGGCTGCGGCGGTGTCGGGTTCCAAGGTCGGCGAGCCGCTCGATCAGGAGACCGTCGTCGGCCCGCTGTTCGCGTTCGCGACACCGTGACCGCGTCGAGGGCTACATCGCCAAGGGCAAGGAAGAGGGTGCGCGTCTCGTCGTCGGTGGTGGCCGTCCCGCCGGCTTCGACAAGGGTTGGTACGTCGAGCCGACGCTCTTCGCCGACGTCGACAACAAGATGACGATCGCGCAGGAGGAGATCTTCGGGCCGGTGCTCGTGGCGATTCCCTATGACGACGTCGACGATGCGGTGGCGATCGCCAATGATTCCGACTACGGACTCTCGGGCTCGGTGTGGACGTCTGATGCTCAGGCCGGCGTCGACGTCGCCCGGCGCGTGCGGACCGGGACCTACGGCATCAACGGGATGGGCATGGACTTCTCGTCCCCGTTCGGTGGCTTCAAGCAGTCCGGCATCGGTCGCGAGCTCGGCCCCGAGGGGCTCGAGGAGTTCCTCGAGTCGAAGACCATCGTGCTGCCGGCCGGCTTCGAACCTGCCTAGCTCCGGCGTGACCAAGCACACCCTGCGGGTCGACGTCGGCGACGTCGCACCCGCGGGTGTGCCGCGAGCTCGCGGTCGACGTCTTCGAACCCGAGCAGGTCGGCGCCCGCCCGGTCGTCTGTTGTTGCCTCCCGGGGGGCGGGATGTCGCGTGGCTATTTCGATCTGCAGGCGCCCCGCGACCTCGGCAACTACAGCATGGCCCGACACCTGGTCGACCACGGTTTCGTCGTCGTGACGCTCGATCCTCCCGCAGTCGGCGAGAGCGACACGCCGGACGACGGCTACACGCTCACGCCTGACCTGGTCGCCGATGTCGACGCGTACGCCTTCGACCAGGTGCTCGCGCACTGGCCGCATGCGTTTCGGATCGGCGTGGGACACTCGGCGGGCGCGTTGCTCACCGTGGTGCAGCAGGCGCGTCACCGAACGTACGGCGCGCTCGGCCTCCTCGGATTCGGCAGCGGTGGGCACGAGCGCTTCGCGTTGAGCATGAGCGAGCTGGGAGTCGGCGAGGATCCCGACGCGTTGAAGACCGCGATCGTCGACCTGACGAAGGAGCGGTTCGGACGACCACTCCCACGGGGATCGACCGCGACGTCGGAGTTCCTGCTCGGTGGTATGGAGGTCCCGCCCGCCGCGCTCGACGCGCTGGGTGCGGTGAAGAGCTGTCTGCTCGCCATCGTCGGTCTCACGTCGATGATTCCGGGGAGCGTCGCCGCGGAGATGGCGGCGGTCGACGTGCCGGTCTTCCTCGGGCTCGGCGAGCACGACATCGCCGGTGATCCGCACGGGATCCCGGCCTTCTTCTGCGGGAGCAACGACGTCGCGCTGTTCGTGCTCCCGGGCACCGGTCACAACCACAACGTGGCGCCGAACCGCGAAGATCTCTGGGACCGGCTCGCCGTGTGGGCGCGACAGTTCTGACGAGCACCGTCGCTCGTCGACGGTTACATGGTGCGAGCGATACGCTCCCGGTGTCGGTAGACGTGGGCCTGACCAGGAAATTGGCCGGTGAGCGGGGGCACGTGAGCATGTTCCGGAACGGGGTCGCGGCATGGAAGCTGGTCGCGTGCGCGCTGGTGTCGACCGGCCTCGCGGTCGCGGTCGCGACGACGCCCGCCGCCGCGAACACGCCGAATGCTCCTGCGTTCTGTGTCGTGCTCCCGCAGGTTGCCGCCGTGCAGGCAGAGTTCCAGGCCCTGGCCGGCAACATCGACCCGACGAGCCAGACGACCATCACGAACACCCAGCCGAGCGTCGGCGACGTCACCGCATTCGTCGGTGACGTCGCCGCGGTGGTCACCCCGGGTGACCTGAACGTCACCGATGACATCAAGCCGCAGTGGGATGTCGTCAGCGGGGGCCTGAGCCAGTTGTCGCAGACGCTGCAGACGGCGGGGTATCAGTTCTCCACCCTGCCGCCCCTGCAGGTCCAGGCGATCGTCGACGCCGCGAATGCCTCCGAGCTGCCCGGCGTCCTGCCCGCCGACCTCGATGCTGCGAAGGCCGCACTGACCACGTGGTCGACGACGAACTGTGTCGGCGCACCGACGCCCCCGGGGACCACGGTTCCGGTGCAGCCCGTCGATCCTGCGACCGGGACGTCCCCGGTGACGGTGACCTTCGCGACCGTCGGTGCTGCCGGTCTGACCGCGGTGACGTCGTCCTCCTCGGGTCCGGCGGTGCCGACCGGTTTCCAACTGGGGAACCCACCGACGTACTACGACGTCACCACGACCGCCGGTTACAGCGGAGCGATCACGCTCTGCTTCAGCTACGACCCGGTCGCGTACCCAGCGGGCGCGTCACTCGTGCTCTACCACTTCGATTCGGTGACGAACGCGTGGCAGAACGTCACCACGTCGGTCACCACCGCGCCGCCCGTCATCTGCGGGACGACGACGTCGCTGTCGCCGTTCACGGTGTTGGCCGCGCCCCCGCCACCCGGATGCAAGAAGGGCGGAGGGCAGAACGGCACCGATCGTCACGGCCCCGACCCGAAGAACCCGGGTCGCGTCGGTTCCGGCAACACCGGCGGGAGGAAGTCGGGCCGGCGCTGACGGTCACACCACCGGTCGTGCGTCGGCCATCTCGCGCAGCTTGTTCTTGAGGATCTTGTCGAGGGTGCCGAGCGGGAACTCGTCGACGAAGTAGACCGCCCGCGGCACCTTGAACCCGGCCAGGTTGTCCCGGCAGGTCGGCGATGATCTCGATCTCGACCGCGGCCTCGTCGTGGTCGCCGGGCGCCGTGATCACGAAGGCGACCGCCACCTCGTCGAGGAATTCGTGGTTGCTTGCCGACCACCGCGACGGACTGCACCGCAGGGTGGGCGACGATCAGGTCCTCGACCTCCCTGGCCGACACGTTCTCGCCGCCGACCTTGAGCAGGTCCTTGTCGCGCTCCTGGTAGAAGACGTTGCCGCCCTCACCCATCTTCACCATGTCGCCGGTCTTGAACCAGCCGTCCTCGAACGCCTTGGCGTTGGCCTCGGGGTTGTCGTAGTACTCGAGGAACAGCTGGATGCCCGCGGGTCCCGCGCAGCCAGAGCTCGCCGGTCCGCCCGTCGGTGCAGAGCTCGCCGGTCTCCTGGTCGACGACGGCGATCTCGTAGCCCGGGGTCACGTGACCCATCGAGCGCATCGGGAGCTGCTCTTCGGGCTTCCCGGTGATGCAGTGGGTGACCGTCTCGGTCATGCCGTACGCGGCGTACACCGAGATCCCGAACAGGCGATCGAGGTCGGGCATGATCAGACCGAACACGCCGACCCGCAGCGTGTGTTCGTCGGGGTGGTCGGGCGCCATGAGGCCGGGATGACGAACGGCATCACCGAGGTGTGCGTGACGCCGTGCTCGACGATCGATCGGCCAGAACCGGCTCTGCGACCACTTCGGCATCAGCACCACGGTCGCGCCGACGCCGAGCACCGAGAAGAGGCTCCAGCTCTGCGCGTTCACGTGGAAGAACGGGAGGTAGATCAGGTAGGTGTCGTCGGTGGTGAGGTCGATGTTGCGCGGGCCGGTGCGGCTCGCCCAGATCGCGTTGGCGTGGGTGTGGACGACGGCCTTCGGTCGGCTGGTGGTGCCCGAGGTGAACATGATCCCGAACGGCAGCATCGGCTCGGGACCGCGCGCGCGGTCCAGTCGGCGTCGGCCGAGAAGGCGCGTCGAAGGTCTCGAAGCCGTGCGCGACTCTCGTCGCTCGCCGGCTCGCCGCTGTTGTCGGCGGTGACGACGATCCACTTCAGCGCCGGGGCCGCCTCGGCGACCATTGCCGCGTACTGCGGCTGGGTGATCGCAGCCACCGCGCCGGTGTGCTCGGCGAAGTAGGTGAGCTCGGCGCCGACCGACTTGGTGTTGGTGGTGACCGCGACGGCGCCGAGCGTGGCGCACGCCAGCCAGGCCAGCACCATCTCGGGGCAGTTCTCCGCGTGGATGAGCACCTTGTCGCCCTTGGCGATCCCGCGGGCGTCGAGCCCGGCCGCGACGCGGCGCACGTCGCCGAGCAACTCGGCGTAGGTCCAGTGCCGGCCGCCGCCTTCGCGCGGCGCCCAGACCAGGACGGGGTGGTCGGGCTTGCGGTCGGCCCAGTGCTCGAGGAGCCAGGGGATGTCCTGGCCGGACATCTGGAACTTCTCGAGGTCGACGGAGTCCATGCCCGACATCTTGGACCACGACGGCGTCTGACGGGTCATCAGATACGCTCCCGACCGCATGGATCTCCGGTACACCGCCGCCGAGCAGCAGTTCCGGGCCGACCTGCGTACGTGGTTGGCCGACACCCTGCCCGGTCTCGGACCCGAGCCCGATCGCGAGGACTGGGACGGGCGGCGAGCCTGGGACACCGGTTGGCAGCGCCTGCTGTTCGACGCCGGGTACGCAGGCATCAACTGGCCCGAGGAGTACGGCGGCCGCGGGGCGACCCCGACCGAGCACCTCATCTTCATCGAGGAGAGCGAGCGGGCCCGGGCGCCCTACGTGGGCATGAACTTCGTCGGACTGTTGCACGCGGGGCCGACGCTCATCGCCGAAGCGTCCGCCGAACAGAAGGCGCACCACCTTCCCGGGATCCTCAAGGGCGAGCACGTGTGGTGCCAGGGATTCTCGGAACCCAACGCCGGTTCCGACCTCGCCAGCCTCCGGACCCGCGCCGTCCGCGACGGCGACGACTACGTGATCTCCGGCCAGAAGATCTGGACGAGCTACGGCCACGTCGCCGACTACTGCGAGATGCTCGTGCGCACCGACCCCGAGGCGCCGAAGCACCGGGGAATCTCCTGGCTCATCATGCCGATGGACACTCCCGGCATCGACGTCCGGCCCCTGCTCACCATGGAGGGGACCGCCGAGTTCTGCGAAGTGTTCTTCGACGACGTGCGCGTCCCGGTCGTGAACCGGGTGGGCGACGAGAACGACGGGTGGCGCGTCGCGATGGTCACGCTCAGCTTCGAGCGCGGCACCGCGTTCGTGTCCGACGTGCTCGAGTCGATGGAGTTGGTCCGCGACCTGGCTGAGCTGGCGAAGCGGATCACGAGCCACGGCGCGACGCGTTGGGAAGATGCCGGCCTGCGCCGCGAGCTCGGGCGCATCGCCGCCGAGTTCGACGCGTTGTGGGCGTTGACCAAGCGCAACATCTCCCAGGCGCAGCGCACCGGGCTGGTCGGCGTGGGTGGCAACGTGTTCAAGATCGCGTGGTCCGACCTGCGTCAACACCTCGGCGACATCGCCATGCGGTTGCTCGACCGTGCGTCGCTGTCGCTCGACGACCTCGCCGACCTCCCGACGGGACGGCACGTGCACGCACGCTTCTACGCGTTGTCGATGACCATCGCCGCCGGTACGTCGCAGGTGAATCGCAACATCGTGGGGGAGCGCGTGCTCGGCCTCCCCAAAGAGCCACGCTGATGGACTTCGAGCTGACGGCCGATCAGGAGTCTCTGCAGGAGGGCATCCGCGCGTTCCTCGACGGACGCTTTCCGCTCGACACCGTTCGAGCCATCGAGGCCGCCGGCACGCTCGATCGTGGACGGTGGCAGGAGCTCGGGGAGACCGGCGTGTTCTCGTTGACGCTGCCCGAAGCCGACGGTGGTCTCGGCTTCGGGATCTCCGAAGCTGCGCTCGTGTTCGAGGAGCTGGGACGCGCGCTCGTGCCCGGTCCGCTGGTCGCCACGCTGCTCGCGGCGCCGTGGATCGACGGTGCCGCGGCCGGCGAAACCGTCGTCGGCCTGTTCGAGCCGGCCACGCCCGTGAGCGTGGTCGAGCGCCAGCCCGAACTCGACGCGCTGCTCGTGATCGACGCCGGCGGGATCCGGCGTCTCGACCCGGCAGCCGTGCCCACCGAGCCGGTGCGGCGCCCGGTCGATGCCCTCACCCCGATGTGGCTGGTGACGGGCGACGTGCCGCGTGGTGACGACGTGGCGAACGGCTCGGCCGCGGCCCGGGCTCGCCTCGAAGGGATCGTGCTCACCGCCGCGCTGCAGCTGGGCCTCGCCATCCGGGCGACCGAGCTCGCCACCGCCTACGCCAAGGAGCGTGAACAGTTCGGGCGGGTGATCGGCTCGTTCCAGGCGGTCAAGCATCTCTGTGCCGACATGCTGGTGCGCGCCGAGGTGGCGCGCGCGGCGGTGTACGCGGCGGCGGTGGCGCTCGACGGCCGCAGTGACGACGACCCGGCGCGCGCCGCGGCCGTCGCCAAGACCATGGCGGGAGACGCGGCGATCGCCAACGGCAAGTCGGGGATCCAGGTGCACGGCGGGATCGGCTTCACGTGGGAGGTCGACGCCCAGCGCTTCTGGAAGCGGGCGTGCGTGCTCGACACCCACTTCGGCAACAGCGACGAGCACGCCGAAGCCGTCGCGGCAACGCTCTGACCGGGGTTTTTGGGGAGGCGAGTGACATGGGGATCTGCGACGGACGCGTCGTCGTCGTCACCGGGGGAGGGCGCGGCCTGGGCCGCGCGCACTCGCTGGCGTTCGCGGCGGAAGGCGCCAAGGTGATCGTGAACGACCTCGGCGCGTCGTTGACCGGTGACACGACCGACGAATCGCCGGGCGCCGAGGTCGTCAACGAGATCCGCGCCACCGGGGGCGAGGCGATCGTCAACGGCGAAGACGTCAGCGACTGGGATGGCGCCGGGCGACTGATCGCGCAGGCGATCGACGCGTTCGGCGGTCTCGACACCGTGGTGTGCAACGCCGGTATCGTGCGCGACCGCATGATGGTGAACATGTCGGTCGACGAGTGGGACGCGGTCATCCGCGTCCACCTCCGCGGCATGTTCTGCCCGGTCCGTCACGCCATCGGGTACTGGCGTGACGAACAGAAGGCCGAGCGCCGGGCGCGTCGCCGCGCATCGTGACGACGACGTCGGGCGCCGGGCTCCGCGGTTCCATCGCGCAGTCGAATTACGTCGCGGCCAAGGCCGGCATCGCCGCGTTCACCCTCAACGCGGCCGCCGAGCTCGGGCGCTACGGCGTGAAGGCGAACACCATCGCGCCCTCGGCCCGCAGCCGGATGACCGAGGACGCGATGCCCGAGATGATGGCGCGCCCCGAGTCGGGATTCGACGCGATGGACCCGGCCAACGTGTCACCGTTCGTGGTGTGGCTCGGGAGTGGCGACTGCGACGTCAGCGGTCGGGCGTTCGAGATGGCGGGCGGCGACGTGTGCGTGATGAACGGCTGGTCGCGGGGTCCGTCGGTCGACGAAGGTCGCCGGCTCACCCCCGACGAGGTCGGTCCACTCCTCCGGCGGTTGGTCGCCGCCGCGCCCGAGCCCGAGGCCGTCCACGGAACCTGACAGGTCGTCAGATTCGTCCGGACTCAGGTAGCGTCACCGACGTGACCGAGCCCGCACTCGCTTCTGACGGCCGGGTGATCGGCGCACGCGCGCACAAGACCCGACGCAAGCTGCTCGACGCCACCGCCCGCTTGCTCGAGGAGCGGGGGGCGCTCGGACTGCGGGTCGTCGACATCACGCGGGAGGTCGGGACGTCGCCCGCGACCTTCTACCAGTACTTCCCGGACGTCGAGGAAGCGATCCTCGTGCTCGCCGACGAAGCGACCGACGACATCGAGACCCTGCGGCCGTTCATCCTGACTTCGTGGAACGACCAGGACGGCGTCGGACACGTGCAGGAGTTCGTCGGCGCGTTCATGGAGTACTGGGACCGCCACCGAGTGATTCTCCGGGTCCGCGACCTGCGGGCCGAAGAGGGCGATGATCGCTTCTGGGCGGTGCGCCGGCGCGGGTACGCCGCCATCATCCCCGAGCTCACCAACAAGATCGAGGACGCCCAGCTCGGCGGTCGGGTCTCGAAGGAACTCAATTCGTACGCCGCCGCCGCCGCGGCGATGGCGATGTTGGAGCGGTTGCTGACCTACCGGTCGGTGTTCCGACGCCGCGGCGTCACCAAGGAAGCCATGGCGGCAACGCTGGCCGCCATTCTCTACGAGACCGTCACCGGCCACCCGAGCTGACGAGAGCGAGGATCCCATGGCACGCGACATCCCCCGGTTCATCAGCGTCGACGATCACGTGGTCGAGCCGCCGCATCTGTTCGAGCGGTGGTTGCCGAAGAAGTTCGCCGACGATCCGCGCGCGCCGCACGTCGAGCGTCGGGGGATCGGCAAGATGGAGTACAAGGGCGGCACGACGTACGAGATCGAATGGGACGACAGCCAGCCGAAGTCCGACACCTGGTTCTACGAGGAACTGGTGGCTCCCCACAAACGGCATGTTGCGTCGGTGGGATTCCCACGCGACGAGATGACGTTGTCGCCGATCACGTACGACGAGATGCGGCCCGGGTGTTACGAGCCCGCGGCGCGGCTCGAGGACATGGACGTCGACCACGTCGAGGCGTCGTTGTGCTTCCCGACCTTCCCGCGGTTCTGTGGGCAGACGTTCTCGGAGGCACAGGACAAAGACCTCGCGTTCGCGTGCGTCCGTGCGTACAACGACTGGATGGTCGAGGAGTGGTGTGGTGACTCCGGTGGCCGGTTGATCCCGCTGTGCCTCGTGCCCTTGTGGGACGTCGAACTCGCGGCCGCCGAGGTGCGCCACAATGCGGCGCGGGGCGTCACCGCGGTGGCGTTCTCCGAGATCCCGTCGAAGCTCGGCCTGCCGACCTTGCACTCGGGCTACTGGGAGCCGTTCTTCCACGCGTGCGCGGAGACGCAGACACTGGTGTGCATGCACATCGGGTCGTCGTCGCAGATGCCGGCGACGTCGGCCGACGCCCCCCCGGCGGTCGCGGCCACGCTGAGTTTCGGCAACGCGATGTCGTCGATGACGGACTATCTGTTCTCCGGTGTGCTCGTCCGCAACCCGGATCTGAAGCTCGCGTACAGCGAAGGTCAGATCGGGTGGATCCCCTACATCCTCGAACGGGCCGACGACGTGTGGGTCGAGCACCGCGCGTGGGGCGGCGTACAGGGTGTGATGACCGAACCGCCGTCGTTCTACTACCACCGTCAGGTCTTCGGTTGCTTCTTCCGCGACCGCCACGGGCTCGAGTCGCTGCACCGCATCGGGGTCGACAACGTCACCTTCGAGACCGACTACCCGCACACCGACTCGACCTGGCCGCACACCAGGAAGCTGTTCGAGGAGCAGGTCGCGGACCTCGACGACGAGACCGTCTACAAGCTCGCCCGGGGCAACGCCATCCGTATGCTCCGTCTGCCACTCGACCGCTGATCCGCTGATCCGAATCACCCAGGGGGACACCGCGATGCCGCTCGACGCCGATTTCCTGGAGCTCGCCGCCCGCGTCCGCAATTGGGGCCGTTGGGGACCCGACGACGAGCTGGGCACGCTCAACCTGATCGATGACGCAGCAGTGAAGCGCGGTGCCGCGTGCGTGCAGAACGGAAAGACGTTCTCGCTCGCGATCCCGCTCGACGACAACGGCCCGCAGATCGGGTTCATCCCCGGCCGCTACAACCCGATCCACAAGGTCTTCCAGATCAACGAGGTCACCATCGGTGATCCTGACGGCACCCGGTTCTCCGACGATCAGATGGACCTCGCGCTGCAGGCGTGCACGCACTGGGACGCGCTCTCCCACTCGAGCTACGGCGGGAACCTCTGGAACGGGCATCCGGCCGACGCCATCACGGAGACGGGCGCTTCCAAGTGTGGCATCGGTCTGGTGAAGACGCTGGTGACGCGCGGCGTGCTGCTCGACATCGCGCGGCTCAAAGGCGTCGACGTGATCGAGGCCGGTACGCCGTTCACCGGCGCGGACCTCGACGCCGCGTGCGAGGCCGGTGGCGTCACCGTCGAACCCGGCGATGTCGTACTCCTGCGGACCGGCGCGATGTCACTGTTCCTCGCCGGTGACCGGGAGGGGTACGCCTCGACGAACGCGGGACCGTCGCTGCAGAGCGTCGAGTGGTTCCACGACCACGACGTCGCCGCCGTCGCCACCGACAACCCGACGTTCGAGCACGTCGACTTCGAACGATCCGTGCCGCTCCCCGTCCACGCGATCCACCTCGTCGACATGGGGATGACCCAAGGGCAGAACTGGAACCTGGACGAACTTGCGGCTGACTGCGCTGTCCGACGGGCGCTACACCTTCCTGCTCTCGGCCACGCCCGAGCCGGTCACCGGAGGCACCGGCGCTCCCGTCGTCCCCGTCGCGGTGAAGTAGATGAAGTTCATCGCCAACATCTCGATGTGCGACGCGTCGTTCTACGTGCCCCTCGCGCAAGCGGCCGAAGCTGCGGGGTTCGACACGATCGCGGTCCCCGACAGCATCGCCTACCCCGCGAGTCGTCGTCGACGTATCCGTACAACTTCGACGGCACCCGCGAGTTCCTCGAGAACAAGCCGTTCATCGAACCCGGGATCGCCATGGCGGCGATGGGCGCGGTCACGAGCACGATCGAGTTCCACACGTTCGTGCTCAAGACCCCCATCCGCCACCCGGTCATCTACGCCAAGGAGGCGACTTCGCTGGCCGTCATCACCGGCGGGCGTTTCGTCCTGGGCGTCGGTTCCAGCCCGTGGCCCGACGACTACGAGATCGTCGGCCTCCCCTGGGAGGGCCGTGGCCGACGGTTCGACGAGTGCATCGAGATCGTGCGCGGCCTGGCCGCGGGCGGGTACTTCGAGTACCACGGTGAGTTCTACGACTTCCCCGCGATCAAGATGGAACCGGTGCCGACGAAGCCGATCCCCGTCCTGATCGGTGGACACGGCGACGCCAACCTGCGCCGCGCGGCCCGCCTGGGCGACGGGTGGATGGGCGCCGGCGGCATGATCGACGATCTGATCCCGATGATCGACCGGATGAACGACCTGCGCCGCGACTACGGACGCGAGCAGGTGCCGTTCGCGATCTACGCGACGGCAGGCGAGTCGTTCACCGCCGACGGGATCAAGCGGCTCGAGGACCTGGGGGTCACGCACACCGCGGGCGGGTTCGGACGGTTCAACCCGTACGGGCTCGAGACCGACCCGGAGACGCTGCAGGAGAAGATCGACAACCTCAACCGCTACGCCGACGAAGTGATCTCCGCCATTCGTTGACCGGTCTGCCGTCAGGTGCGGGCGACCAGGCGCGCGGAGGCGGCGAGCAACCCGGCGCCGAGCAGGACGCCGCCGACCGCGATCGGCCACCCGCCGTGGAACTGCAGCGGTGCGTGCGCGTCCATCACCGCGAGCAGCGTCACCACCGCCGGGCCGATCAGGAGGAACCCGGCGACGAGCGCGCAGAGCATCGCGACGACGAACCGGATCATCCCCATCGCCCGCACCCCCAGCCCCGCTTCCCGGGGGAAGGTTAGACCGCCGGCTCGGTCCGTCGCCTGGAGGCGGCGCGAGTCGGGCTCACGGCGCGACGGTGCGGCCCTTGGTGCTCACCGGGACGAGACAGATCGTGTCGAGTGGTGGCGCCGGCAGCTTGCACGGATAGGTGGCTCGGCTCTCGAACGCGGTGGTCGGTGTCGTCTTCTTGTCGATGAACACCACGACCGGCGCGCCTCCGATGCCGCCGATCGGGTCGGGCGGGAGCTTCCGCAACGCGGCGACGAACGAATCCTTGGTCAGCTTGTCGCCCGCGTCGTAGAGCGCGCGCGCCACCATGCGCATGTTGGTGCACGAGAGCCCGACGACACCCCACTTCGTGTACCCCTCGGTGTCGGGCTTGAACGAGTCACCGGTCTTGGTGTTCTTGGCGTACACGTCGTTGCACATCACGCCGATCGGAGGCGGACCGAAACCGGGGAGCCGCCAATCGCCGGTCACGGTGGCCGAGACGAGCGTCGCTCCCTTGTAGTAGTCGGCCACCGACTTCCCGCCGACCTGGAGCACCTTGCTCTGTACGAGGTCGGTTCCGAGCGCGTTGTACGAGGACTCGTACACCTTCACCGTCATCGCGGCGCGCTTCATCTCGTTCATGTACGCGGGCAGGGTCGTCGCCGTGAGGACGGGAATCACGACGTCGGGCTTCGCGCTCGCCAACTTCATGACCGACTGCGGGATCGGCTGCGTACACACGATGTTGCCCTGGCACGGCATCACGTCGTACGCGACGACGTTGACGCCCTTCTTCTTCAGCGGAGCCACCAGCGCGCGCTCGATCACGTCGGCCTGGTCAGGAAGATCGGTGGCCGCGATCGCGACGCGCTTGCCCTTCAGCGCACCGCTGGCCAAGAGGTCCTTCGCGAGCAGACGAAGCTGCCCGTCGGCCGACGGTCCGTACGACGCCAGCCGCCCGTTGGTGGACGCGTACTCGGAATCGGGCGCGCCGCCGACGTACACCAGCGGCGTCTTGTGGTCACCGGCCACGCAGATCGGCCCGGTGCCCGTGAGCGTGTTCGAGTTCACGACGACGAACGCCTTGTCGTCTTCGGTCGCGGCGATGCACGCGGCGTCGCGACTGGCCGGGTTCGTCGGGTCGTACTCCTCGTTCTGGAGCACGACCTTCCGGCCGCGGATGCCACCGCACACGTTGATCTGGTCGGTGAAGACCTGGAACATGTCGTTGACGTCCCCGACCGGCAGCGAGAAGCCGAGCGGCTCGTACTTCTCGAGCTGCGATCGGATCTGGACGACCTTGATCGTGCCCTTGGTCGGCGCCGGCCCGGTCTTGGTGCAGAAACGATCGGTGGGCGCGAACGGATTGGTGGTCGCGGCTTCGGCGCGATGGCTCGCTGGGGCGACGAGCGCAAGCGCGACCGCAGTCACGCCCACCGCCACCAGCGAACCGACCCCCCTGTTCACGGGGTGCACGCTAGATGCTCGCTCCGCTCACGCGTCGTCGCGCGGCTCCGCGGTCCGGTAGTCGCCGAACGGCGTGTCCCGCTTGGTGAGGGTGTCTCGGAGACCGGTGGCCCGGATGTCGGCCACGAACTTCTCCATGGTCTCGGTGTGGGTCGCGAGGGCACTGAGCTCGGTGCCGGCCCGGATCGACGACCGCAGCCCCATGACTTCCATGGCGCGGTGCACGGTCCGCTTGTTGATCTGCACCAGGTCGCTCGGGATCTGGGCGATCCGGCTCGCGATCGCGAGCACGTGCTCCTCGAGCTCCTCGACCGGGTACGCCCGGTTCGCCCACCCGAGCTGGGCGGCTTCCACCCCGGAGAACGAGTCGCCGGTGAGCATCGACTCCATGCCCGCCCGCATGCCGAACAGCCACGCGTGGTACTGCATGTCCGGCGTGCCGAAGCGCACCGCGGGGTAACCGATCTTGGCGTCCTCGGCGACGTACACGAGGTCGCACCCGGTCGCGAGCTCGCTCCCACCGGCCAGGCAGTACCCGTGTACCTGCGCGATCACCGGCTTGGCGAGATCCCAGATGCTCATCCAGCCGTTGGTGACGCCGCGCATGTACGAGCCCTCGCCCTCCGAGTTGTAGTCGAGGGGCTCGCCCTGCGCGTTGGGATCGCCGGAGAGGTCGTAGCCCGCGGAGAAGCACTTCCCCGCGCCCCGGATGACGGTGACCCGCACCTCGGGGTCGCGATCGAACTCACGCGTCGCGACCAGGATCTCGCGCCGGAGGGTCGCGTTGAGCGCGTTGCGCTTCTCCGGACGGTTCAGGGTGATGCGACGTACCGCGGGCGCGGGATCGTCGACCAGGATCAGGGAAGCACTCACACAGGTCTCCTCACTCAGTGGTCGACTCCGCTTCGTCTCCGGGCTAACGGGCGGTGACGGTCTCGGTGTCGCGTCCGGAACGCAGGAGCACGCCCGGGGTTGCTCCTGTTGCTACTCCGTGCTCGACGATGGCGGTGCCACCGACGAGCACGCGTTCGATGCCCTTCGACCCCGCGGTGAGCCGAGCCGAGTCGCCGGGCAGGTCGGCGACCAGCGTGGCATCGCCGGCGTCGACCGTGTCGGGATCGAACACCACGATGTCGGCGATCGCGCCGTCGCGCAGCACGCCGCGGTCGCGCAGCCCGAACAACGCGGCCGGCGCGCTGGTGATGAGCTGCACCGCGCGCTCGAGCGACACGAGTTGCCGACCGCGGAGGCAGTCGGCGAGGAATCGGGTCGTATAGGGCGCGCCGCACATGCGGTCGAGGTGCGCGCCGGCGTCGGACCCGCCGATCAACGCCCGCGGGTCGTTCCACACGTCACGCCGGAGATCCCACGACGAGCCGTCGTCGTCCTGGGGGATGGGCCACAGGACGGTGCGCAGCTCGTCGGCGATGACGATGTCGAGCAAGGTGCCGAAGTTCGACTGGCCGCGCTCCTGCGCGATCTCGCGCACCATGCGACCCTTCAACGTCTGGTTCTCGGGCGCGTACACGTCGCCCAGTCGGTAGTCACCGAAGTCGGCGAGGCGGCGGAACACGCCGGCCGCCGGGGACTGCGACTGCTCGAGCATCTTCAGGCGGGTCTCCGGATCGCGCAGCCGGGCGATGCGTTCGGGCACCGCGACGCTGAGCACGTCGCTCCATCCCGGGATGAGCCAGATCCCGCAGAAGTTCAGGAAGCTCATGTTCATCGGCACCTGGACCGGCATGGTGAGCGCGACCAGGCGACCACCCAGCTCGTGCGCGCGGTCGCCGGCCGAGAGTTGGCGGGGGACACGTTCGGGCTCACGGGCGTCGACGGTGAGCACGTTCCAGTTGAGCGGACGGTTCGCCGCCGCGCTCACCTGGCCGAGCAGCTCGATCTCGTCGTCGGAGAACTGGTCGAGACAACCCTGGACGATGCCTTCGAGTGTCGTACCGGGGTGGGCGCCGGTTTCCTCGCTCATCGCGAGGAGCTCTTCGGGAGTCGCCCACCGGCTGGCCACCGGTTCGCCGTCGCCGTCGCTGTGCGACGAGGACTGGGTGAACGAGAAGCCGAGCGCACCGGCGTCGAGCGCCCGGCCGAGCTCGGCCCGCATCTCGGCGATCTGCTCCGGCGTCGCGACCTTTCCGATCGCGTCGGTACCCATGACGTAGCGACGGATGGCGCAGTGCCCGGCGAGGAACCCGGCGTTGACCGAGATCGAACCCTCGAACCGGTCGAGGTATTCGGCGAACGTCTCCCACTTCCAGTCGACGCCCTGTTCCAGCGCCGGAAGGGGCATGCCCTCGACCCGCGCCATCATGCGGCGGAGGTAGTCGGCATCGCCGTCGCGCAGGGGAGCGAGGGTGAACCCGCAGTTGCCGCCGATCACCGTGGTGACGCCGTGGACGCTCGACGGGCTCGCGGTCGGGTCCCACAGGAGCTGCGCGTCGTAGTGCGTGTGCGGATCGACGAAACCGGGCGTGACGACCAGCCCGGTGGCGTCGACGACGTTGGCTGCGGGCTCGTCGATGGCGCCGATGGCCACGATGCGACCGTCGCGCGATTCCGACATCGGCGACGACGCCGGGCGCCCCGGTGCCGTCGATCACGGTGCCGCCCTTGATGATCTCGTCGAGCATGGCCCCTCGTCCCCGCGGCCGTCCCCACCGCGCCGAAGAAGTCTGACGGACCGTCAGATTGTAGCCTTGCCGCACTGAAACAGAAGACGAAGCGGTGCCGTTGCCGGAGGCGGGACGGCGCCGCGGAGTCGACCAGTGAAACAGGACCGGGGGACGAGGCGATGGCCGACTGGCAGGACCACGAGTGGAAGCTTCTGATCGGGGGCGAGTTCGTCGCCGGGGACGCGGGGACCGCGCCGATCGTGAATCCCGCCACCGAGGAGGTCGTCGGCGAGGCGCCGGAGGCGTCGGTGGCCCAGGCGGTGGAAGCGGCGCGGGCGGCGCAGGAGGCGTTCCCGGCGTGGTCGGCGACGCCGGCTGACGAACGCGCAGCATTGCTGCTGAAGGCGGCGAACCGGCTCGGTGAGCTCGGTGCCGACCTCGTGCCGCTGATCATCTCGGAAACCGGGGCCACCGCGACCGTCGGTTCGCGCATGCAGGTGCCGGTCGCGCTCGAGCGTTTCCATCGCTACGCGCGCGTGACGCGACGAAGAGCATCGGGATCCCGATGCCGCCCCAGCCGGTGTCGGCCACACCGCTCGCGCCGGGTGGGCTGATGGGCGCGTACGTCAACCGTCAGCCGGTCGGCGCGGTGGCGTGCATCTCGCCGTACAACTTCCCGCTCACGAACATGGTGGGCAAGATCGCCCCGCGCTCGCGGTCGGGTGCACCGTGGTGATGAAGCCGGCACCGCAGGACCCCCTCGCGATTCTCGTGCTCGCCGAGGTCATGCGCGAGGTCGGGTTCCCGCCGGGTGTCGTGAACGTGGTCAGCTCGGCGGCGCCCGATCCCGCCGCCGCGCTCACCGAGAGCCGCGACATCGACATGGTGTCGTTCACCGGCTCGACCGCGGTCGGTTCGCGCATCTATCAAGCCGGTGGCGCGACGATGAAACGCATGTTGCTCGAGCTCGGCGGCAAGGGTGCAGCGCTGGTGCTCGACGATGCTGATCTCGGCGCCGCGGTCACCGCTATCAGCAGCGTGTGGACATTCCACAGCGGCCAGATCTGTACCGCGCCGACCCGTGCCATCGTGCACCGCAGCAAGTACGACGAACTGGTCGAGCGCCTTGCCGGTTTCGCCGGCAACGTGAAGGTCGGTGATCCGCTCGACGACGACACCATCGTCGGGCCGGTCATCTCGGCCGCACAGCGCGAGCGCATCGAGGGGTACGTCGCCGCCGGCGGTGACGAGGGTGCCGAGATCGTCGTCGACGGCCGTCGCCCTGCTCACATGGAGCGCGGCTACTACGTCGCGCCGACGCTGCTCGCCGGTTGCAAGCCCGAGATGACGTCGGTGCGTGAAGAGATCTTCGGCCCGGTGGTCGCGGTGCTGCCGTTCGACGACGACGACGAAGCGGTCGCCATCGCCAACAGCACCGACTTCGGCCTGTACGACTACGTGATGACGAGTGACACCGAGCGGGGGTTCCGCCTGGCCGGCAAGTTGCGGTCGGGCAACGTCGGCATCAACACCGCGCAGCGCAACATGGAGACGCCCTTCGGTGGGTTCAAGATGAGCGGCGTCGGTCGCGACGGTGGCGACTTCGGTCTCTACGCCTACACCGAGATGCAGTCGGTGGTGTGGCCCGCATGAGCGGAGTGGCCGCGAGCCGGGTATCCCGGCTCGCAACGGAGCGGGGCCCGAGCGGCCCGGAGCGCAGCGACGAGAGCGGGAACATGAGCATGAGCGAACGAGCAAGCCGATGCTCGACGGTGTCCGGGTGATCGAGTGCTCGTTGCTCGGCCCGGCCGCGATCACGTCGCACCTCATCGATCTCGGCGCCGAGGTCGTCAAGGTGGAGGCGCCCGCGGGCGACTACGTCCGCAAGATGACCTGGCCGTTGATGGACGGCACGTCGCTGCTGCACCTGCACGTCAATCGCGGGAAGCAGTCGGTCGTCCTCAACCTGAAGCAGCCCGATGCGATCGCGGTGTTCGAGGATCTGGTTCGCCACTCCGACGTCGTCGTCGAGGCCATGCGGCCGGGATTCCTGGCCAAGATGGGCCTCGGGTACGAGCGGCTGAAGGAGCTGAACCCCAAGATCGTGATGTGCACCATCTCGGGATACGGCGCGACCGGTCCGTACCGAGACCTGCCGAGCCACGGCATTGCGTACGACGCGTGGTCCGGCACCATCCAGCCGGTGCTCGACGACGAGGGTTTCACCCACATCCCCGACCAGGCCAACATCGGCATCACCGCCGGTCCCACGTTCGGCGCGATCGGCATCCTCGCGGCATTGCTTCGCGCGGAGAAGACGGGCGAGGGCGCGTGCATGGAGATCGCGCAGTCCGACAGCTCCGCGTACTTCGACTGGTATCGCATCGAGACCTGGAAGGGCTACGACGACTATCCCGACGACGTCGTCACCGGGAACCCCAGCGACGACTACGAGCGGCGACCTCCGGGTCTCGGCGGCATGTGGGAAGGCGTGCGCTACCAGTACTACGAGTCGTCCGACGGCCACGTTCTCTTCATGGCCTCCGAACAGTCGTTCTGGAAGAACTTCTGTGAGGGTGTCGACCGCATGGATCTCTTCGAGCGGTGGCCGGGCAAGACGATCGCCGACCACGCACGCGGCAACAAGGAGCTGCAAACCCAGCTGCGCGACATCTTCCGTACCCGCACCTCGCAGGAGTGGATCGATTTCGCCGACGAGCACAACACGACGATTGCGCCGGCGAACACGGCGCAATCGGTGCGGCACGATCCGCAGTTCCAGGACCGCTTCAGCTGGGTCTCCTACGAGGACGCGGGCGCAGACATGTTGCTGTTCCCGTTGCACGTCGAGGGTGAAGAGCTCCCGGTCCCGACCAAGGCGCCCGAGGTCGGCGAGCACACCGAAGCGGTGCTCACGAACGTCCTGGGTTACGACGATGCCAAGGTCGCGGCACTCCGCGACGCCGGCGCGCTCGGGTAGGGGAGACGTGGGAAGGCTCAGCGGCAAGGTGGCCGTCGTCACCGGTGCCGCCCGTGGTCAGGGCGAAGCCGAGGCGCGCATCTTCGTGCGCGAAGGCGCCAAAGTCGTCCTCACCGACATCCTCGACGACGAGGGCAAGCAGGTGGCCGACGACCTCGGTGCCGACGCACGGTTCGTCCACCACGACGTCAGCCGCGAGGCGGACTGGGCCGATGTGATGGTTGCGGCCGCGGACTTCGGACCGCTCGCGGTGCTCGTCAACAACGCCGCGGTCCTGTTCTCCAAGCCCATCGTCGACACGACGCTCGATGACTACATGCCGCGTGATCACGACCAACCAGGTCGGGACGTTCCTCGGGATCAAGGCCGCGATCGCCCCGATGATCGCGGCGGGCGGAGGTTCGATCATCAACGTGTCGTCGATCGACGGCCTCGGTTCCAAGAACAGCCTGATCGCGTACACGGCCTCGAAGTTCGCCATCCGGGGCATGACCAAGACCGCGGCCATCGAACTGGGGGTGCACGGCATCCGGGTGAACTCACTCCACCCCGGCGGGGTGAACACCTTCATGACGAACCCCACCGAGGAAGCCGACGACGTCGTCGACACCTGGTTCCACAACATCGCCCTCGGCCGGGTCGGACGGCCCGACGAGTTGGCCAACGTGGCCCTCTTCCTCGCGTCGGACGAGAGCTCGTACTGCACCGGGGCGGAGTTCGTCGTCGACGGGGGTTGGACCTGCGGCGACCTCACCCCTCAGCTCCCCGGCGCTCCTGATTTCACCGCCTGAGATTTCACGGGCCGCTGACACCCGCCATACTGGGACCGACGAAGGAGACCACGGTCATGGACATTCCCCGCATCATCTCGGTCGACGACCACGTCGTCGAACCCCCCGACCTGTGGACCGAACGGATCCCGGCCAAGTTCCGCGACCGCGCGCCGCGTGTCGAACGCGACTCGGCGATCTTCCACTTCGAGGGCGGAGTGTTCTCGTTCGAGAAGGGTGTCGAGGGCGGAGAGCCGTGTGACTGGTGGCTCTACGACGACCTCGTGTACCCGTTCCCGAAGCTCTCCGCCGCGGTCGGCTTCCCCGAGCTCGACGTGACCCCGACGACGTTCGACGAGATCCGCCCGGGCTGCTGGATCAAGTCCGAGCGGCTGCTCGACATGGACGCCAACCACATGGACGCGTCGATCTGCTTCCCGAACACGTTGCCGCGGTTCTGTGGCCAGACGTTCCTCGAACGCGACGACAAGGAGCTCGCGCAGCTCTGCGTCGAGGCCTACAACGACTGGATGATCGACGACTGGTGCGGCGGCGAGGGCAAGGGTCGCCTCATCCCGCTCACCATGGTGCCGCTGTGGGATGTGGAGCTGGCCGCGGCCGAACTGCGTCGGTGCGCGGATCGCGGGAGCTTCGCGGTGACGTTCCCGGAGAACCCGTACCCGCTCGGTCTCCCGTCGATCCACGACAAGGACCACTACTGGGATCCGTTCTACCAGGCATGTCAGGACACCGAGACCACGATCTGCATGCACATCGGCTCGAGCTCGAAGATGCCGACCACGTCACCGGACGCACCGTTCATCGTCAGTTCGACCCTCACCTTCTCGAACGCGATGGGCTCGATGATCGACTACATCTTCTCCGGCACGCTCGAGCGCTTCCCCGACCTCAAGCTCGCCTACTCGGAGGGTCAGGTCGGGTGGATGCCCTACGTGATGGAGCGGGCGGACAAGTTGGCGGCCGAACGGTCCGCGAACAGCTTCGGGACGTCGTTGCCGCACCCGCCCTCGAGCTACGTGACCCGGATCTACGGCTGCATCTTCGACGACGAGGTCGGCCTCGCCAACCGCGACGTCATCGGCATGGACCAGATCTGCTTCGAGACCGACTACCCGCACGCGGACTCGACCTTCCCCCACTCCAAGAAGGTGGTCGAGGACATCTGCACGCAGGCCGGCCTCGATGAGGACGAACGCTACAAGCTCCTCCGCGGCAACGCGATCAAGGCCTTCGGCCTGGAGCGGTTCGGCATCACCAGTTAGATGGACCACACGTTGCTCGTCGACGACGGCGACGGCATCCGCACCATCACGTTCAACCGGCCCGAGTCCAAGAACGCGTTGACCGCGGCGATGCGGACGCGTCTGTGCGAGCTCCTGGACGACGCCGATGCCGACGACGACGTTCGTTCGGTGATCATCACGGCGGTCGACCCGGTGTTCACCGCCGGTGTGGACTTCAAAGAGGCCGGGAGCGGTCCCGCACCGGCGCCGTCGCGCAACCCGGGGAAGGCGCTGCGGGCGATGAAGAAGCCCGTGCTCTCCGCGGTCAACGGCGCGTGCGTGACCGGGGGGCTCGAGATCGCGTTGAGCTCGACCTTCGTGGTGGCGTCGGAGCGCGCGCGTTTCGCCGACACCCATGCCCGGCTCGGCGTCGTCGCCGCCTGGGGGCTCACCGCGCTGCTGCCACGAACGGTCGGAGTGCGGAAGGCGGCCGAGATGTCGATCACCGGCAACTTCGTCGACGCCGACGAGGCGCTGCGCCTCGGCATCGTCAACCATGTCGTCCCGCACCGCGAACTCGGTGCCTTCAGCCGCGCGCTGGCGCTCGACATCTCGACCACCGGAGCGGTCGCCGAGGTCCTCGACCTCTACCGCCGGGGTGACGGCCTCCCGCTCGCCGATGCGCTCGCGCTCGAAGCCCAACATCGAACCAACCGCCCGTTCGACGCCGCCGCGTTCGCCGCCGCCGGGCGCGCCACCGCGGCGCGCCAGAAGTCGTGAGCGACGATTCGACCCGCGCCCGCGTCATCGACGCGGCCATCTCCTGCATTCTCGACGAGGGCTTCTACCGGGCCAGCTCGAACAAGATCGCGCGGCGGGCGGGCGTCACGTGGGGCGTGATCCAGTACCACTTCGGGACCCGCGAAGCGCTCCTGCTCGCGGTGCACGAACACGGGCTCGACGAGCTGGCGAGGTGCTTGTCGGACGCGGTCATCACGGGCGAGACGATCGACGAACGACTCGGCTCGTTCGTCGATGCGCTCTGGGCCTACTACCGCCGCCCGGAGTTCCTCGCGTACATGCAGGTCATGCTGAACCTCAGCCACGACCCGACGACCGCCGAGTCGACGCTCGAGGCGATGCAGTCGGTGCAAGCCATCGTGCTGGAACGAATGCCGTCGTTGGTCCGCGAAGTGCTCGGTGACGAAGTGACGGCGGAACAGGTCGAGCAGACCGGCCGGTTCGTGTACAACGTCGTGCGCGGACTCGCGCTGGACCAGGAGCTGATCGAAGCCAGCCCCCTCGATCCGCGCTCGAGTGCGTCAGAGTTCGACGCGCAACGCGCCCGGTTGGTGCGAGTGCTGGCGCGCTCGCTGGAGTCCGACCGGTAGTACCCCTGTCACCTCAGGTGCTGACCCGACGCGAGCTGCATGCACCCGCTGCGAGCGCGAGGCACAGCGGTGAATACACGCGTCGGTCGAGGCGACGGAAGCGGACCGACGTGCTCCCTGGCGACGCCAGATCGGTGTGACCAGTGAACCCGAGCACGGCGCGAGCCGCGAGCACCGCGGCGACCCCCGTGACGCCGACGCGTTGGATCGAGCGAGGGAGACGCGGTCGGTCGACGACCAGTGCAGTCGCAAGGGTGAGCGCGCCGGCGACCGCGAAGCACGCCGCAGGTGACGGCACGGTTGAGCGCCCGACCACGGCGTCGGCGAGGTCGTCGCGATCCGAGAACGGGAACGGCGAACCGCGACCCCACAGCAGGTGGAGGACGGCGAGCGAGCCCAGGATCGCCGCGGTGGCGCGCCGCACCTGACTACGCGGGGACGGGATCGGGGAGCGCGGCGAGCTGGTCGAGATCGAAGCCGAAGACCTTGGCCGCGTTGCCCGCCACGATGGCGTGCAGATCGGCTTCGCTGACGCCGTCGAACTGGTCCGCGCACACCGCTTGCGAGTTCGGCCACGTCCCTTCGGGATGGGGGTAGTCGTTCCCCCACATCAGGGTCTCGACCCCGGTCGTGGCGCGGTTGTTGATCGCGACCGGGTCGTACATGAACGTGGCGTGCACCCTGGCGGCGGATCAGCTCGCTCGGCAGCATCGACAGCTTCGGCTTCGCCCACATGTGGTGGTCCTCGTAGATCGCGTCGGCCTGGGTCATGATCCACGCGAGCCACGATGCGCCCGTCTCCACGGTGACGACCTTCAACTCGGGGAAGCGGTCGAGCGCGCCACCGGCGGCGAGACCGAGGAGCACCATGGGCCCATCGAGCTGTGAACCCATGAGGTAGTTGATGACCG
Source organism: uncultured Actinomycetes bacterium (assembly GCA_963726965.1). Classification (GTDB taxonomy): domain Bacteria; phylum Actinomycetota; class Acidimicrobiia; order IMCC26256; family DASPTH01; genus DASUAS01. Next base: position 496,533 of record CAVSEI010000011.1, read on the forward strand.
CGCCGCCGGGGCCGCGTACGACCCGCGGTTCGTGGCCGGTGCCGGAATGGAACGTCAGCGGGAGGCCGAGGTCCTGCGCGGTGGCCCAGAACGGGTCGTAGGCCCCGTCGTTGTAGCCCCGCGACGGCACCTGGGCCGGGAGGAACAGCGCACGGAAGCCCTGGTCGGCGACGACCTTGGCGTCCTCGACCGCGCCTTCGACGTCGAGCATGGACACCATGCCGACGGGCAGGAGGCGATGGTCGTCGAACACGTCGGCGGCCCAACTGTTGTACGCCCGGCAGAGCTGACGTTGGAACTCGGCGTCGTCGCTGGCGAAGCAGGCCTGCAACGCGAAGGTCGGGAAGATCACTTCCGCGCTCACGCCGTCGCGTCGTTGGTCGCGGAGGCGATCGTCGGCGTCGAAATCGCCGACCACCGCGACCTCGCGCTCCGAGACCGGCATCAACTTGCGCGGGCCGAGACCTTCGATGAGCAGCGTGCGCCATTCACCGATGGTCTCGATACGCGGGACCCGCCCGCGGAACGCGGCGTCGATCCGGTCTTCGTACAACTCGATCGGCTCGGTGACGTGAGAATCGGTCGAGATGAAGATCGCGTCGCGGTAGGTCATACCGACAACAGTACGAGGGTCAGGGGGACAGGACCAGACCGCTGCGGCCCGCCGACACGAGGACGTGCTCGGCATCCTGGACCTGGTTGGCGGCGCTGCCTCGCACCTGACGTACTCCTTCGAGAATGTTGTTCATCCCGTGGATGTAGGCCTCGCCGAGCAGTCCACCGTTCGGGTTCACCGGGATCTTCCCCCCGACCTCGATGTTGCCGCCGGCGATGAAATCGGTGGCCTCGCCGGGTCCGCAGAAGCCGAACGCCTCCAACTGCAGGAACACGGTCGGGGTGAAGTTCTCGTAGATCATGGCCACGTCGATGTCGGCGGGCGAGAGTCCGGTCGCCTCGTACATCTGGCGGCCCAGCGCGGCGGCTTCCGGGAAGGTGGCGCGGTCGCCGACGTAGTAGTCGAACATCTCGTCACCGTCTCGCAGGTGGGCCTGCGTCGCCGCCGCCACCCGCACCGGTCGGTGTGGAAGGTCACGAGCCCGCGCGCCGCTCGTGATCACCATGGCGACGCCACCGTCGCTCTCCTGGCAGCAGTCGAGCTTGCGGAGGATCGGCTCGACGATCCAGCGCGACTGCTGGTGCTCCTCCAGCGTGAGCGGCTGCTGGTAGTAGAACGCCGCGGGATTGGTCGCCGCATGTTTGCGAGCGACCACCGGATAGAGGCCGAAGTCGACGTTGGTGATGCCGTATGTGTGCATGTACCGCTGGTACCAGAGCGAGTACACCTTCGCCGGGGTGTCGAGACCGAAGGGCAGGTACCAGTTCCAGCCCGGCGGCGTGACGCGCGCCTGATTGTTCTCCGCGATCGGCTGACCGAAGCGCCGTCCGGATCGCTCGTTGAAGGCGCGGTACACCACGACGGCATCGGCCGCGCCCGACGCGACCGCGGCCGATGCGAGTTGCACGGTCGCGCACGCGCCGCCGCCCCCACCGCGCGTGCGCGCGGTGAATCGCAATTCGGGGATACCCGCGCACCGGATGACCGAGAGCTCGTCGTTCACGTCCATGGCGAAGGTCACGGCGCCGTCGATGTCGGCGGGGGTGAGCCCGGCGTCGGTCACCGCCGCGGCGATCGCTTCGCCGGCCAGCTGCAGTTCGCTGCGTCCCGAGTGCTTGGAGAACTCGGTCTGGCCGATGCCGACGATCGCGGTGTCGCTCTGCAACGCGCTCATGCGTTCCCGCTCTCGCCGCCGGCAACGCGGAACTGCGGGAGCAGGACACCGTCGACGTCCTCGATGCTGAGCGCGACTTCCATCCCGTTCTCGACGTCGTCCGGGCCGACTCCGACCAGGTTCGACACGAACCTGATGCCGTGGTCGAGCTCGACCAAGATGACGACCCGCGGTTCCGCGTCGGGCTTGGTCGGATGGTGCGAGACGATCCACGTGTACACGGAACCGTGGCCGCTCGACTCCTGCGTGTCCCACTCGACGGAATGGCACTCGCCACACATCGGTGCGGGCGGATGGCGCACTGCGCCGCACTCGGCGCAGCGTTGGAAGACCAGTCGGTGCTCGGCGATCGCATCCCAGAAGAACTGGTCGTCGACGCGTCGGCGAGGGAGGGATCACCGAGGGCATGTCACGCCGCCAGTCGAGGATGGCGCCCGAGGCGGCGAGCTTGTCGATGCGCTCGGCGTCGTATCCCAGCTCCTCGAGGATCGCGCGGGTGTCCTGGCCCGGCACGAGCGGCGGACCCTGCACGACGCCCGGCGTCTCCGACAGGTCGAACAGCAACCCCATCACGTCCATGTCGCCCACGATCGGATGGCGATACTTGGTGACCCAACCCTTCTCGATCATCTCGGGGTCGTCGAACAGATCCAGGACGAAGTCGGGTGTCGACACTTCGCACGGTACGCCGACCGCGTCGAGTGCGCGCGAACCACTGGGCTGCGGTTCGGGTGCGGAACGCCGGTTCGAGCGCGTCGAACGCGGTGTCGGTGGTGATCGCGCCGACACCGAGCGTCGCCGCGAGCGTGGAGCGGTGCTCATCGGTGACCGCGGCGACGCAGAGCCAGCCGTCGGCCGTCTCGTAGAGGCGGTAGCGCGCGTGCCAGCCGAGTTGCATCGCGTCGAGCTGCGGGCGGTCACCGTGCTGGCTGCCGTCGGCCGCGCTCCAGGCGATCGACGCGTTCAGCAATTGCGCGTACATGATCGACGTGTCGACGAACTGGCCCTCGCCGGTGCGCGCTCGGTGGTACAGCGCCTGCACGATCGCGATCGCCGAGAGGAACCCGTTCCCGGTGTCGCCGAGCGAGACGACCGGCCAGAACGGGATGCCGTCGTGGTCGAGACCACCATCGAGCCAGTCGGGCCCCGCCAGTGCCGCGCCGGTCTGGTCGTTCCCGGGCAGACCCTCGCGATCGCCGTGCTCGAAGCCACGGGTGTGGCAGTAGATGATGTCGGGCTTGATCGCGCGGATGCTCTCGTAGTCGACGCCGAGGCGGACTGCCGCGTCGTAGCGCATGTTGTGCTGCACGACGTCCGCAGACTCGACCATCTCGCGCAGGACAACCATCGCGTCGGGGTCCTTGAGGTTCATCGCGATGCTGCGCTTGCCTCGATTGCAGCACATCGCGATGTGCGTACTCATCCAATAGAAGTCGTGCAGCGGGTTGACCTTGATCACGTCGGCCCCGAGGTCGGCGAGCATCATCGTCCCCCACGGGCCGGCGACCGCGAGCCCCAGGTCGATCACGCGAACCCCGGCGAGGGGTGACGGCGGCGCCGGCGAATCCGACGCCGTCGGCGACTCGGACGCGGACGATGGCATCGGCTTCTGCTCGCACCGTGTCGGTGTCGGCGCCGACTGCCCGAGGTGGCGACGGTGCATCCGTCGGACAGTTGTGCAGTTCGTAGACGCGCCCGACCTGGCGCACCGGGCCGAGGTGTGGGTCGGTCACCTCGGTGACGCAACCGTCGGCGAGGAACGCGGGATCGTGGAGCGCTTCCTCCGGTGAGCGCAGCGGTTGCAGCGGCACGCCCACCTCGGCGCCGAGCGCGATCCATGGCTCCGACGGGAACTTGGCGACGGCCGCCGCCATCAACGGTTGGTAGTGGTGGAGCAGCAGCATCTCGTTGACGTCCATCCCGATGCGGGTGGTCGCGTCGCACGGTCGCGTGGTCTTCTCGGTGCGCTGTACCCGATCGCCCTCGGCGGCGCTGATGATGAAGTCGGGGAGGGGCACCCACTGGTGGATCCACCGACCGTCGGCGCAGCGGAACACGCCCTTGGGCGCGCGCGGGTCGCTGATCCAGCTCTGGAAGTTGTCGGTCTCGACGTGTTCGACGCGCTGCCAGGCGGAGAGGGTCGTCGCGAGTACGCCCTGGAACAGGGAGGTCGACACCCGCTGCCCACGACCCGTCTGCTCCCGCACGCGCAACGCGGCGCTGATCGCCAGGGTGGCGAGGTAGCACGACGCCACGCTGATCCACGGCACGCCGGAGAACAGCGGTCCGGGGCGGGGCGCCGCCACCCAACAGTCGTCGGGGACGACGAGATCGGGGAATGCCGGGGGCACTCCACCGAGTCGCGCCAGCGTGCCACCGGGGACGCCGCGGCTCTCCCACTGGTGGCCGGTGCGGGCGGCGACCAGCGCGTCGTATCCCGGCCGGTCGGCGTGACGGCCGTCGTCCCCGTACCCGGTGATGGAGCAGTAGATGAGGCGTGGATTGATCGTGTGCAGCGTCTCGAAGTCGATCCCGAGGCGAGCGGTCGTTCCCGGTGCGAAGCTCTCGATCAGGACGTCGGCGCGTGACGCGAGCGCGACGAAGCGGGCGCGCTCCACGTCGTCGTGCAGGTCGAGGACCGCGCTGCGCTTTCCTCGGTGCCACACCTGCGCGCCGCTGAAGCCCCGAGTCGGGTCGCCACCCGGTGGCTCGACCTTGGTGACCCCGGCACCGTGGTCGCCGAGCAGCATGCCGGTCATCGGACCCGCGATCCCCGTCGTCAGGTCCAGGACCTCGACCCCGTCCAGCACCCCTGTCATCGTTTCCGCCTCGGGAAGCTCATGCGTTGACCGCCGTTCGGTAGACGTCGGGGTTCGAGAACTCGCGCCAGCGATACACCAAGCCGTCGCGGAAGTACAGGAACATGATGTACAGGTTTTGATAGCGACGGTCGGTGTCGCGTACCCGGTTGTCGCCGTGGACCTCGACGATCACCAGATCGGGATCGACGGTCGGGAAGTCGTCGACCACGACGTAGGAGATCGAATCGAAGCGGGCTTCGACCGCGGTCAGCATCGCCCCGAGCTCCGCCTTGCCCCGCCGTTCCAGGCCCGCGTAGTACGGCGCCTCGTACACGATGTCTTCGGTGCAGTGACGCAGTTGTCCTTCCTTGTCGCCCGCGGAGAAGCACGCGAACATTTCCCGGACGGTGTCGAGGTTGCTCATCGCCCGGAGCATAGTAGTCACTAGGTAGGGCGAGTGGGGTAGGTTTCGGCCATGCCCGAAGTACAGCCTGCCTCCCAACAGAGCGAGCCGTTCGAGGAACCGCCCCGCGAGGAGATCCCGGCGATCAGCCGCGGTCACGTGGAGTACATGGAGTCGTCCGACGCCGAAGAGGTCTGGTGCATCGCGGGGATGCACCACGTGGTGCTCCACACCATCGGACGCAAGAGCGGCAACGAGCACAAGGTCGCGCTGCCGTACTGGGTGGACCGCGACGGCCACCGCATCATCGTGGCGTCGTTCTCCGGTGCGCCGGATCATCCGTCGTGGTACCTGAACCTCTCCGACCGCGACGCCAACCCCGAGGTCAAGATCCGTGTGCGCGCCGGGCAGTTCTGGGCCGATGCCCAGGTGCTCGACGGTGCTGACTACGCGGAGACGTGGACCGCGCTCAACGCCGACCGGCCGTGGTACGACGACTACCAGAGCCGCACCGATCGGCAGATCCCGCTGGTTCGGCTCGTCGAGCTCCGGCCCGCCTGAGCGCAACCGTGGACGTCACCGGCATCATCTTCGCGTCGGTCGACTGCGACGCCGACGCGGTCGAAGCGTGGAACCGTTGGTACGACCTCGAGCACCTGCCGCCGAACATCGCGTTGCCGGGGATCATGACCGGCAAGCGCTATGTCGCGCCCCCCGAGCTCCACGATGTACGTGAGCCGGCCGATCGGCTCGAGGGTTTCGCCGACGGCCGCGGTGTCCACGTGACCGTCTACACCCTCGGCGGTGATCCCGCGCAGGTGCTCGCCGACATGACGACGTACCGCGACAAGCTCGAAGACGCCGGCCGCATGTTCGCGCCCGAGAAGAAGATCGTCCGCGCGGGTGGACGCGATGACGTGGAGTTGGGGCGTCGCCGATCCGGTGTTGAAGGCCGATCCGGAAGACATTCCGCACATCCAGCACACCGCGATCCGGGTCGTGTTGCGACGCGGAGGTGACGACGACGCACGCCACGATGTCGCTCCCGCGGCCGTGATGGTCGACGGTGTGCACACGGTCCTCGGTCATCATTCCATCACCGACGACTCGCTCGACTGCGACGTCTACCTGCTCGAGGGCGATCCCGTCGCGGTCACACGCGCGGCCCGGGTCGCGGCACCGTACGGTCCGGGCACCGACGTGGTGTTGGACGCGCCGTTCCGGTTGATCGTCCCGTTCGACTACAGCTTCGCCGACGCCATCCGGGGCAGCTCGTTGCCGCAGACCATCTCCTGAAGAACGCTCTCCTCCGGAAGAACCCAAGCCTGCAGAACGCAAACCGGAAGGGGCGCATCATGGAGATCGGCGACTCGCCCGAAGAAGCGGCGTTCCGGGCCGAGGCCCGGGCCTGGCTGGAGCAACACGCCACCCGGCTCGACGACGACTCGGCCTCGCCGCAGGGCAGTTACGGGGCCTCCGGGCTCCAGTCGCACATGGACCGGTCACGCGCCTGGCAACGCACCCTCTACGAGGAAGGCTGGGCGGGCATCACCCTGCCGAAGGAGTACGGCGGTCGCGGTGGCACCGGGATGCAGCAGGCCATCTTCAACGAAGAGCAGGCGCACTTCGACGTGTCGGTCGGCGCGTTCTCGGTCGCGGTGTCGATGGTCGTACCCACGGTGATCGCCCATGGCACCGAGCAACAGAAGAAGGAGCACGTCGACGCGATCCTCCGCGGCGACGAGCTCTGGTGTCAGCTCTACAGCGAGCCCGGGGCCGGATCCGATCTCGCGTCGCTCGGTACGCGCGCGGTGCTCGACGGCGACGAGTACGTCGTCAACGGCCAGAAGGTGTGGAACAGCTTCGCCCAGTTTGCCGACTACGGCATCCTTCTCGCCCGCACCGACCCCGACCTGCCGAAGCATCGCGGCATCACCTACTTCATCGTCGACATGAAGACGCCGGGCATCGACGTACGTCCCCTCGTGCAGATCACCGGAGTCGCGCACTTCAACGAGGTGTTCCTGACCGACGTTCGTATCCCCGCGGCCAACGTGCTCGGCGACGTGAACAACGGCTGGCGCGTCGCGCAGACCACGCTCGGCAACGAGCGGGCGATGATCGGCGGCGCGCAGGGCGGCCGGCAGTTGGCCGACATCATCGCGCTGGCGAAGCGCATGGGCGTGAGCGACGACCCGGTCGTCCGCCAGCAGCTCGCGCAGACGGTCGTCCGCGCCGGTGTCATCAAGTACCTGGGGTTCCGCCTCCGTACCGCGATGAGCAAGGGGCAGATGCCCGGACCCGAAGCATCGGTGCTGAAGCTGGCGTACTCGCAGCACCTGGCCAAGACCGGCGATCTCGTCATGAGCCTGCTCGGCCCGAGCGCCACGCTGTGGGGGAGCGACGCGCCCGATGCCTCGCGCTGGCAGGACCAGTTCCTGAGTCAATGGGCGAGCCGCATCGGCGGCGGTACCGACGAAGTGCAGCGGAACGTGATCGGCGAGCGGGTGCTCGGGCTGCCACGCGACCCGATGAGCGACAAGGACGTGCCGTGGCGCGAGCTGGCGAAGCCGTGAGCCCGCGGACGATCGCGATCACCGGCGCGGGTTCCGGCATGGGGGCGGCCCTCGCCGCGCGACTCACCGCGGCCGGCGATCGCGTCATCGGTGTCGACCTGAAGAACGCCGAGGTCCAGGCCGACCTCGGTACGGCCGACGGGCGCGCCGATGCGATCGCCCGGGTCGGTGAGCTGTCCGGCGGCACGCTCGACGGGCTGGTCACCCTCGCCGGGCTGGCGGGGCTGCCCGGAGCGGCCTGCGTCGTTGCTGATCTCGGTCAACTACTTCGGCACGGTGGAGCTGCTCGCCGGGCTGCGTCCGTTGCTGGCACGGGGCACGGATCCGGCCGCAGTCGCGATCAGTTCGAACTCCACGACGTGCCAACCCGGACTCGACGAGGCCCTGATCGAGAGCTGCCTCGCGGGCGACGAAGCGGCGACGCGGGCGCTCGCGGGTGACGGCGAGTCCTTGAGCACCTACCCGGTGACCAAGACCGCACTGTCGTGGTGGGTGCGGCGGCACGCACCAACGGCCGAGTGGGCCGGTGCAGGGATCACCCTCAACGCGGTGGCGCCCGGCGCGATCCAGACCCCGCTCCTCCAGGAGGGGCTCGATCACCCGACGGTCGGGCCGTTGATCGACGCGTTCAAATCGCCGCTCGGTCGCAACGGCCGGCCGGAGGAGATCGCCGCGCTCATCGCGTACCTGCTCGGTCCGGACGCGCGGTTCTTCTGCGGTTCGGTGGTGTTCTGCGACGGTGGCATGGACGCGCAGTTCCGGAGTGACGACTGGCCGAAACCATGGAGGCCCTGATGGACACACTCGACGAGCTCCGAGCGATCGAGCGGATCAAGCAGCTCAAGGCCCGGTACTTCCGGTGTATGGACACGAAGGACTGGGACGGTTTCCAGGCCGTGTTCGCCGCGGACGCGACGCTCGACACGACCGAGGAGGCGCCCGAGGTCGAGGTGGTGCACGGCGCCCCGAACATCCGCCAGTTCGTGGAGGGCATGGTCGGGCCGGTGGTCACGGTGCACCACGGGCACATGCCCGAGATCGAGATCACGTCGCCGACCACGGCACGCGGGATCTGGGCCATGCAGGACTTCCTGCAGATCCCCGAGGGTTCGCCGCTCGGCATGAAGAGCATGACCGGCTGGGGTCATTACACCGAGACCTACGAGCTGGTGGACGGGACCTGGTTGATCAAGACGCTCGTCCTCACCCGCCTCCGCCGCGACGTCGAGACTGGCGTGGACGTACCGGCGGACGACGCTACGCTCCGGCCGCCGCAACCGCGCGACGCCCGCGCCGGGGCGAGTTCACGATCCACCGCTCGGTCGTCGCCGACGACCTCTCGTTGGCGTACGTGCGCGAAGGTCTCGGCGGCCACCCCCTGGTGCTGCTGCACGGGTACCCGGAGACCAAGCGCATCTGGTGGCGGAACATCGCGCCGCTCGCCGCCGCCGGATTCGAGGTGATCGTTCCCGACCTGCGCGGCTACGGCGACAGTGATCTGTCGGCCGACGATGTCTACGACCTGGCGGTCTACTCGCGCGACGTCCATGCGCTCGTGCACGACGTGCTCGGTCACGAGACGCTGCGCGATCGCGGGCGGTGACGTCGGCGGTGTCGTCGCCGTCGACCTGGTGCACCGTTTCCCTGGCTTCGTCGAGCGGCTCTGCTTCTTCAACACCGTGCCACCGGCCGCGCTCGACGAGTACGCCGCGGCCGGACTCGACTACGGCTCGCTCAGCGCGCTGAACGACGGTCCCACCGGTGACTACCGCGAACTGCAGGGCGCACGCCCCGACGAGCTGGCCGCGATGCTGCCGAACGACGCGGCGCGTCGCCACTGGATCGCGGGGATGTACCAGAGCCGGCTCTGGGCGTCGCCCGGCACGTTCAGCCGCGCCGACGTCGACTTCATGACCGAGCCCTTCGCCGACGAGGCGCGCCTCCGCGCCGGGTGGGCCGTGTACCAGTTGGCGTCACGGGCGCCCGATGACCGAGCCGCCGATGACTCGCGGGCACGGTCGACGTCCCGACGCTGGTGCTCTACGGCACGGACGACCACGTCGTCGGCGAGGACTTCGTCTGGTTCTGCGAGGCCGCGTTCACCAACCGGATCGGCCCGCTGCTCGTCCCCGGCGCCGGACACTTCCTGCAGTGGGAGCGCGCCGACATCTTCAACCCGCTGGTCACCAGCATCTTCGGCGACCTCCGCGCTTGACCCGCCGCGCCCCTCACCCACCCACCGCGCTCACCACGCCTCCCACCCCCGGCCCCCCGGGCAAAAGGTAGCGATTTGTTGCAACCGTGCGACAGATCGCCACCTTTTGGGGGTTCGAGTCGCGCGCGCTTGGAGGGTCGGTCGCGGGTTACTTGGGGTTGGGCGGATGGATCCCGGGGCCGTCGATGTCGTGGCGAATGAGGATCTTCATGTGGTCGATGTCGCGGTAGTCGGCCGGGCGCAGGTGTTCGAACACCTCTTCGACCGCTTCGAGTCCGGCGTACCCGGTGACCAGCTGCGACGCGTCGATCCGGCCGTCGGCGAGGCGTTCGAACGTGTCCGCGAAGGGATACTCGTCACCGTCGGGGCCCATGCCGAGACAGAACTCGATGGTCACGTTCTTGTAGATGCCGACGATCGGGCGGATCGGGTCGTCGACCATGCACGCACCGACGACGGTGACTGCGGGTGAATGACGGCACGGTGTAGAGCAACGAGTCGAGCACGCCCGGCTTTCCCGACGCTTCGTACACGAAGAGTCGCTGGTCCGGATCGGCGAGGTCGTGCCACGCACCCACCGGATCGTCCACCGCGGGATCGACGACGACGTGGGCACCGAAGCTCTGGGCGACGCGCTCGGCGGGTCACCGACGGGTCGGAGACGACGATCGGCGTGATGCCGCGCTCGACGAGCGCCGCCGACCGCGCCGAGCCCGACCGGCCCGCACCCGGTGACGATGGCTCCGGCCGGCGGTTCGATCTTCGAGCGCCAGCACTCCGTTGATCCCGGTCGCGAGCGGGTCGACCGCCGCGGCCTCGTAGGGCGACACGCCATCGGGGATCTTCACGTGCCCGTACGGCGACGACGACGACGCGCTCGGCCAGCGCGCCCGGATAGTCGCTCGCGTAGCCCGACGCAGTGCACGACGCCGTCGGGATCGATCACCGCCGGAGACACGAGCAGCAGGTCGCCGGGCGTACTAGCCGTCGACGTCGACTCCCGACCTCGACGACGCGGGCGGTGAACTCGTGACCGAACACGAGGTCGCGGTCGGGGTCGAACAGGAACAACGGTGTGCCGCTGGCCCGCGGACGCGTGCAGGAAGTCGTCGGCGTGTTCCATGGCGTTGAGATCGCCGCCGCACACGCCCGCGGCCAGCGGCTCCACCAGGAGATGGTCGTCGGTCTCGGGGACGTCGGGGATGTCCTTGAGCTCGAGGCGACCGCGTCGCATCGCGACCGCTCGCATCAGCGCACGCTCGTCCAGCGCATCGGCATCTCGGCCAGACCGTCGATGAGGTTCGAGTTGCACGCGTGGGAGGGTCGCCGGGTCGGCGGTCAGCTCGAGGCCTTCGAACCGGGTGAGGATCGCCTCGAACATCAGGCGGGCCTCGAGGCGCGCGAGGTGCGAACCCAGACAGAAGTGGGGTCCGCCCGCACCGAAGGCGACGTGGTCGTTCGGGTCGCGGCGGATGTCGATCTCGTCGGGTCGGTCGAAGGCGCGCTCGTCGCGGTTGGCCGACGCGTAGACCATCAGCACGTGGTCGCCGTCGGCGATGGCCTGGCCACCGACCTCGGTGTCCTTCGTGGCCTTCCGGGTGAACGACATCACCGGCGTCGAGTGACGGAGGAGTTCTTCGATCGCGACCGGGAGCAACTCCGGGTCGTCGCGCAACTCCGCGAGTTGCTCGGGCTGTTCGAGCAGGGTCAGCGTGCCGGTGGTGATCAGGTTGCGCGTCGTCTCCGAACCGGCGTTCTGCAGGAGCATGAAGAACATCGCCAGGTGCATCTCCGTGAGCCGCTCGCCGTCGACCTCCGCGTGCAGGAGAACACTCATGAGGTCGTCGCGGGGGTCGTCGAGACGTTCGGCGCACATGGCGTCGGCGTAGGCGAACATGGCCTGCGCGGCGTCCTGACGCTCGTCGACGGTGGTGTCGGCGTCGAAGCCGAAGGTGAGCTCGGTCCACTCGAAGACCTGCTTGCGGTCCGCTTCGGGCACGCCCACGAGATCGGCGATCGTGTGCAGTGGCAACCACAGCGCGACGTCGCGCACGAGGTCGCATTCCCCTCGCTCGGCAACGGAGTCGATCACCGAGTCGACGCGCGCCTTGACGTGCTCGGCGAGATCGTTGATTCGACGCGGGGTGAACCCGGAGCTGATCAGCTTGCGCAATTTCGTGTGGTCGGGCGGGTCGAGGCTGATCATCAGCAACGACGAGCCCTCTTCGTTGGTGATCGGGCCGTCGGGAAGGAACGGGTTCGGCGCGTTCTGGAAGCCGTTCCAGTCGCGCGACACACGTTGGACGTCGTCGTGGCGGGTGATCGCCCAGAATCCACGCTCCCATGCCGGGTGATCGTGATGCGAGACCGGATCCGTGTCGCGCAATTCCTTGAACGCCTCGTAGGGGAAGCCGTGCGCGTACGTGCGCGGATCGTGGATCGGCGGTGTGTGCATCGTGGTCACCCTTCGTCGGGCCGTAGGTTACCGACGAGTCGCGTCGGCTTCATGTTCCGCTCACACTTGCAGGCGAGGATGACGTCGCCGTCGCCGCCGGCGTGACCACGCAGCATCTGGCCGTCGACGGTGCCGACCGGCAGTACCTGCTCTCGATGCTGGGAGTGGTTGAAGCGGTTCAGCCGGTGGCCGCGGTCGAATCCGACTCGGCGCTCAGCAACTCAGGGGTCCAGCGATGGTCTCCGTCATGCCCGGCGACGAGCAGGCACCGGAGCTGGTAGTGGAGCCGGGTCGGCCGGGTCTCGTCACACGTGCGCGATCGCGCTGCCTCTTGATCGTCCACCTGTCGAGTATCGGCACTGCGTCTGACATCTTTGAGGCCGATGTGTGACGAACGGGTGAACAGGTGCTTCACCAGAGTTCGTCGGTGTACCGGTCGGTGCCGAAATCGGTCGGGATGAACGCCCCCGTCCACACGTGCGTGGCGAGGCCACTGTCGTTGATCGCGTCACCGATCCGCGCGTACCCGTCGGCCCAACCGGTCTCCGGGTCATGATCCAGGAAGTGCAGCTGCAGGAACCGCGTCGGGCCGGCGGCCGGCGGCGGGACGTCGCCGGGACGGTCGTCGAGCAGCGGCAGCGTGGTCGCGTCGAGCACGACGTCGGGACCCCAGTCCTGTGCGTACGCGCCGGGCAGGTACGTGTCGCGGAACCACGCGTCGACCTCTTCGTGGGTGTGCCCGTCCTTCACGTCCCCGGCGACCACGACGAGACCGGCGAAGTGGTGATCGAGCGCGAGCTCGATGGTCACGCCGTCTTCGGCGCGTCGGTCACTCCACCGCTTCTCGTAGAGGAGCGTGTGGATGTGGGTGCGCTTCTCGAACATGCGGCCGTTCGCGTGCAACCAGTTCACCTGGTCGATGGCCCAGCGGTTCCACTCGTCGTGCTGGCCTTCGAGCACCCAGTAGACGGCGAGGTACGACCCGATGAGGTTGTCGGCGGTCATGTCGCTCGTCGCCGGGTACCGGAGGTCCTTCAGGCGGCGGGTGGCGACGTAGCGGTTCCCTGCGAACTGCCACTTGCCGACCATGCAGCCGGAATAGAAGTGGTCGTGCTCGTACCAGCGGTTGTACTCGACCTCGTGACCCTTCTCGGGCTCGACCATCGTGAACAGCAGGCTCCCGACCTTGATCGGGTAGTCCTCCATGCCGGGGATCGCTTCCATCATCGCTCCCTCGCTGCGAGCCGGCAGACCCGGCCCGCAGACGCTCGCTCGCGGTTCGGCGGGCGACGCTAGCGTGTTTCTGACGGACCGTCAGGTTCGGGACCGCGCCGACGGAGGGGATCGAATTGAGGGCCTACCGACCGTCGCCGGGGGGCTGACCGATGGCCGACGTCGAGCTCACCGGTGACGATGCCCGCTTCCGGCGTGACGCCGCGTCGTGGCTGCACGAGCACGTCGTGGGGGAGTACGCGGAGCTGAAAGGTCGCGGTGGTCCTGGCGACGAGGACATCGGTTTCGACGTGCGGGTCGCCTGGGAGCATGAACTCGGCAAGGCCGGGTTCATCGGGCTCGGATGGCCGGAGGAGTTCGGCGGTCGCGGTGCGTCGCTCGATCAGCAGGTGATCTGGGCCGAGGAGTACACGCGAGCGCAAGCACCCGCGCGCGTCAATCACATGGGCGAGAACCTGCTCGCACCGACACTGATCGCGTACGGCACGCCCGATCAGCAGGAGCGGTTCCTGCCCGGGATCCTGCGCGGCGACGAACGCTGGTGCCAGGGCTACAGCGAACCGAACGCGGGATCTGATCTGGCCAACGTGGCGACGCGCGCGCAGCGGGACGGCGACGACTGGGTGATCAACGGCCAGAAGGTGTGGACGTCGCTGGCGCACGTGTCGCACTGGTGCTTCGTCGTCGCGCGTACCGACCCGACCTCGTCGCGCCACCGCGGGCTCTCGTTCCTGCTCGTGCCGATGGATCAGCCCGGCGTCGAGGTCCGGCCGATCGTCCAGATCACCGGGGGCGGCGAGTTCAACGAGGTGTTCTTCGACGACGCGCGCACCGAAGCCGGCCTGATCCTGGGTGAGGAGGGCGACGGCTGGCGCGTCGCCATGGGGCTGCTCGGCTTCGAGCGCGGGGTGTCGACGCTCGCGCAACAGGTTGGCTTCGAGCGGGAGCTCGAGCACGTGTGCGCGCTCGCGCGCACCCACGGTCGAACTGACGATCCCGTCGTCCGTCAACGGTTGGTGGACGCATGGATCGGGCTGCGGCTCATGAAGTGGAACGCGATGCGCAGCATGGCGGCCAAGGGAGTGCCCGGTCCGGAGGCGTCGATCTCCAAGCTGTTCTGGGGCACGTGGCACCGGGATCTCGGCGCGTTGCTGATCGACGTGTTGGGGGCGGACGGGTTGATCGCCGCCGAGTTGCCCTACGAGCTCACGCTCGAGCAGAAGCTGTTCCTGTTCAGTCGTTCGGACACGATCTACGGCGGTTCGAACGAGATCCAACGTAACGTCCTCGGCGAGCGCGTGCTCGGCTTGCCGAGGTAACTCGAGAGGAGAGGTCAATGGGGGTCGAAGTCGGAGGTCATGTCGAGCCGGGATTCGAGGGGGTACGCGACGCGTTCGCGAACAACTTCGTCGAGCACGGTGAGGTCGGCGCCAGCTACGCGTTCTACGTCGAGGGCAGCAAGGTCGTCGACCTCTGGGGCGGTGTGCGCGACGAGGCGACGGGCGCGCCGTACGACTCGGAGACGCTGCAGGTCGTGTTCTCCTCCACGAAGGGTGCGACGGCCGCGTGTGCGCATCTGCTCGCGCAGCGCGGGCTGCTCGACATCGACGCGCCCGTCGTCGCGTACTGGCCCGAGTTCGGCCAGGCGGGCAAGGAGCACATCCCGGTGCGGTGGTTGCTCTCCCACCAGGCCGGGCTCCCCACCGTCGACGCCAAGCTCACCCGCGAAGAGGCACTGGCGTGGGAGCCGGTGATCCACGCGCTCGAGGTGCAGGCGCCGTACTGGGAGCCGGGCGTCGCCCACGGCTACCACGCCATCACCTACGGCCACCTCGTCGGTGAGGTGGTGCGCCGTATCGACGGTCGCAGCCTGGGCACGTTCTTCCGCGACGAGTTCGCCGAACCGCTCGGGCTCGAGTTCTGGATCGGCCTCCCCGCGGAGTTGGAGCCGCGGGTCGCCCCGATGGTCCCCATGGACTCCGGGGGCGCCGACGGCATCAACATGGCGGACCTGCTCGGTGAGGATTCGCTGATCGTGCGCGCGCTCAACCTCAACGGCTCATTTCACGAGGATCTCGGTACGGTCGCGAACCATCGTGACTTCCACGCGGCAGAGCTTCCGGCCGCCAACGGCATCACCAACGGGCCCTCGTTGGCGCGGCTCTACGCCGGGCTCATCGGTGGAGTCGACGGCGGGCCGTCGGAAGGGCTGCTGACGCGTGAACAGATCGACGTCGCCCGCGCGCTGCAGACCGCGGGCAACGATCAGGTGCTGTCGTTCCCCGGTTTCGACGTCGAATCGACCATCGCTCTCGGGTTCTGGTCCGCCTCGCCGTTCGCACCGATGGGTGGTGCCGGCGCGTTCGGTCACTACGGCGCCGGGGGTTCGGTCGGGTTCGCCGACCCGGAAGCCCGCGTCGCCGGTGGCTACGTCATGAGCAAGATGGGTCTCGGCATCTCCACCGATCCGCGCTCGAGCGCGCTCATCCGCGCCAGCTACGAAGCCGCCGGCGCCGAGATCACCCACGTGTGACCCGCGCCCGCCGGGTCGGCGTCGGGGTCACCGGCGCTGGAAGTTGGGGGTGCGCTTTTCGGCAAACGCCTTCGGTCCTTCCTTGGCGTCGTCGCTGGCGAACACCGCCTGGCCGTACTCGAACTCGTGCGCGAGTGCCTCGGCCTCGGTCATGCCGTCGGTCTCGCGCAGTGTGCGCAGGATCGCTTCGACCGCGAGCGGACCGTTGTTGTTGATGGTCTCGGCGATCTCGAGCGCCTTCGTGAGTGCTTCGCCGTCCGGGACGACGTGACCGATGAGGCCGATGCGCGCGGCCTCGGCCGCGGGGAGGTGTTTGGCGGTGAGCAGGATCTCCGCCGCGTGCGTGTAGGGAATCTGTCGGCGGAGGCGGACCGCCGAACCCGCCATCGGGTAGAGCGACCACCGCGCCTCGCTCACGCCGAAGCGCGCCGATTCACCGGCGACTCGGATGTCGGTGCCCTGCAGGAGCTCGGTGCCTCCCGCGATGGCGACGCCTTCGACCGCGGCGATGAGTGGCTTCGACGGCTGGTAGTGACGGAGCAGCCCCTTGTACGGGATGTCGGGATCGGCGGCCATGCGCGCCGGGACGTCGATCTCGGAGTCGGTGTCCTCCGCGTCACCCGCCATCGCGCGGCAGGTCAGCGCCCGAGCAGAAGTTCCCCGCCGCGCCGGTGAGGATGATGGTGCGGATGTCGTCGTCGGCGCACGCTTCGACCATCCCGTCGTACATCCGCACGAGCATCGCGCCGGTCAGCGCGTTGAACCGCTTGGGACGGTTCATCGTGATGATCATCGTGTGACCGTCTCGTTCGACGAGTGCGTCGGGCATCGTGGGTCTCCTCGGGAACTGGTTCCTTGCGGACGGGTTGCGGACCGGCGTACTCTGCCAACAAAACTTGCTTGCGCGCAAGCAACTACCTGAGCCGGGAGGCCGCCGTGCGCACACCGATCTGTGATCGACTCGGGATCGAGCTGCCGATCTTCGCGTTTTCCCACTGCCGCGATGTCGTCGCCGCGGTGAGCAAAGCGGGTGGGTACGGGGTCCTCGGTGCCCTTGCCTACAGCCCCGATCAGCTCGAGATCGAGCTGAGCTGGATCGACGACCACGTCGACGGCATGCCCTACGGGGTCGACTTCGCGATGCCGGCCAAGTACGTGGGCAAGGGCGGCGGCGCGGAGGCGAGCTTGAGTCACCTGCACGAGATGATCCCGCCCGAACATCAGGCTTTCGTCGAAGCGCTGCTGGCCGAGCACGGCGTGGCGCCCCTGCCGGAGGATCTCAAGACCGGCGTGGTGAAGGCCGCGGGTCTCGGCGTCGACGAGGAGGGACCCGGCCAGGTCGAGGTCGCGCTGTCGCACCCGGTGTCGATGGTGGTGAACGCGCTCGGCCCGCCGCCGCCGTACGTCGTCGAGCAGGCCCACGAACGGGGCATCCTCGTGGGTGGGCTGGTCGGCAACCGTCAACACGCCGAGCGTCAGGTGGCGCAGGGCACCGACGTGATCGTGGCCCAGGGCACCGAAGCCGGCGGTCACTGTGGCGACGTGTCGACCATGGTGCTCGTGCCCGAGGTGGTCGACGCGGTCGGGCCGGACGTCCCGGTGCTCGCGGCCGGCGGGATCGGTCGTGGCCGGCAGATGACCGCCGCGCTCGCGCTGGGTGCGCAAGGGGTGTGGACCGGCTCCATCTGGCTCACGGTCGCCGAAGCCGACACCAACCCGATCGCGGTCGAGAAGCTCCTCGCAGCCAACTCGCGCAGCACCGTGCGCTCGCGATCGATGACGGGCAAGCCGGCGCGCCAGTTGCGCACCGCGTGGACCGATGCGTGGGAGCGCGACGACACCCCGGAACCGTTGCCGATGCCGCTCCAGGGGATCGTGTTCTCGGAGGCGGCGCGCCGGGTCACGCGCGCCCAGAACAAGGACCTCACCGGGTTCCCCGTCGGGCAGATCGTCGGCACGATGAACTCCGTGCGCCCCGTGCGCGACGTGATCTTCGACATCGTCGAGGAGTGGGTCGAGAGCACACAGCGCCTCGACACGCTCATCGAGACGGAGTGAGCTCGGCTGCCGCGGCTGCGCCGGATCCGGATCTCGAGCGGATCCACGAGTTCGCGTCCCTCGTGATCGCGAGCACCCGCAGCTCGCGGCAACGCGAACGGCTGCAGCGCGCGCTCGGGCTCGGGGTGTCGGAGACGAACCTCGGCGCGCTGCGGATGATCGAGCGGCATGGGCCCATCGCGGTCACCGAGATCGCCCGTCGACTGGAGGTGGATCAGTCCAATGCCAGCCGGCAGGTGCGCGCGCTCGAGGAACAGGGGCTGGTGACGCGGACCGTCGATCCCGACGACCGCCGTGTCGCCCGCCTCGCGGTGACCGCCGCGGGTCGCAAGCTGCTGGCCCGGGTCCGCGCCGTCGCGCTCAACGACTACGCGGTCGCGCTGGAAGACTGGTCGGCGCGTGATCGCGCGCAGCTGGCCGATCTGCTCGACCGCTTCCGCCTCGCGTTGCTCGCGGCGGAGACCGACGAGTCCGGATGGGCGATCGGCAAGACCGGCTAGCGCGAGGGCGAGCGGCGCGGGCCGGGCTTCGACGCCGGCGCAGTGAGCAGACCGGTGGCCATGTCGACCAGGTTGGCCATCCACTCGTCGTCGGCGAACAACCCGCGACCGTCTTCGTCGTCGATGATCCGGGCCCGCTCGGCGACCTGGAGCAGCACGAGGTCGAGCGACGCGAGCGCGCGCTCGCGCACGATGCGCTCGGGCAGGTCGGGGAGGGCCTCGTGGATGAGATCGGCCTGGGCCCGCACGCTGGCGAGCGAGGGCGGGTCGGTGCCGGCGAGGAGTTGCTCGCGCCGCGGGAGCCGCACCACGAACTGGAACACGAACCGGAGGTAGTCGCGGCCGTCGGGGGTCGCCAGCCACACGCAGCTGCGGCGGACGAGCCCCTCGACGACCTCACGGATGTCGTGCGGACCCGAGTGCAACTCGGCCTCGATCGCGGCCTGCTCGGCGTCGCTGAGCCGGTACCGCTCGATGATCGCCGAGAGCAGTTCGGGCCGTCCGCCGAAGTGGTAGTGCAGGGCCGACGCGTTGCGCTGGCCGGCGAGTTCGTTGATGTCACGCAGCGGGACGTCGAGCCCCTGGCGAGCGAACAGGTAGAGCGCGGCGCGGAGGAGCTTGTCCTGCGTCGTCTCGGTGGCGACTTCCGGCATCGGTGTTAATCTACCGCCATTAACCACGGTCCCGGAGGGAACGCATGTCGAAGGGCTACCTCGTCATCTCGGCGGACTGCCACGCGGGCCCCGAGTCCCCGCGCTATCGGCAGTATCTGGACCCGCAGTACCGCGACCGCTTCGACGAGGAGTTGGCCGCGCGCGACGCACTGATGCAGCAGATGCGCAAGGAGCGCTTCGGCACCGACGAGAACGTGTTCGCCGGTAGCGAGGAGTTCCAGGAGGAATGGTTCGGCGTCGACGAGCACGGCGAGAGCCTGCACGAGGTCGGCCTCCGTGGTGGTTGGGACGCCAAGCAGCGCGACGAAGAGCTCTCCGCCGACGGGGTGACCGGCGAGGTCGTGTTCCCCGGACCCGACGCGGTGACCGGCAAGATGGGGGCACCGTTCGGCGCCGGCTTCGCCATCGACTCGACCGCCGATCCCGAGCTGGTGCTCGCGGGCGCACGCTCGTACAACCGGTGGGCCGCCGAGCTGTGTGGCGAGAGCCCGCAACGGCGCGCCGGTCTCATCGTCGCTCCGATCCTCGGTGACATCGACGGCGCGATCGAGGAGATCACGCGCGCACACGGCGAAGGACTGTGGGGTGGCGTCATCATCCCCGCGCAGTGGGGGAAGTACCCGTCGTACACGAACTACCGGTACGACCCGATCTGGGAGCTGTGCGAATCGCTGTCGTTGCCGGTGCACACGCACTCCGGTCCCGCGGCCCACGACGACTACGGCGCGGTGCCCGGCGTGCTCGGCCTCTACGCGACCGAGACGGTGTGGTGGACCTCGCGTCCGATGTGGTTCCTGTTGTGGTCGGGCGTCTTCGAGCGGTTCCCGAAGCTGAAGATGGCGGTCACCGAGTCGGGCTCGTACTGGGCGCCGGACATGCTGTGGCGCATGGACTCGCTGATCCTCAAGGATCAGGGCTCGCGCAAGCTCGACGACAGCGTCAAGGGTCTCCTCACGATGCTGCCGAGCGAGTACTTCGACCGCAACTGCGGGCTCGGATCGTCGAACACCCGGCGCCGTGAGCTTGCTCGTCGCTACGAGATCGGCATCGGCAACATCATGTGGGGCAACGACTTCCCCCATCCGGAGGGTACGTGGCCGTACACCAAGCGGATCCTGCGCGAAGCCTTCTGGGACATCCCCGTCGACGAGACCGAACGCATCCTCGGGCTGAACGCGGCCGAGTTCTACGGGTTCGACGTCGACGCGTTGCGGCCGATCGCCGACGAGATCGGACCCACGCCCGAGGAGCTCGGCCAGACCGACGAGCAGGCCTTCGACAAGTGGAACGACCTCCGCGCCGCGGGCCGTCACTGGCTCACGGGCAAAGAAGCAGTGCCGGTCGCACCCTGAGATGACGCTCGAGCGCAGGTACGCCATCGTGACCGGTGGTGGACGCGGCGTCGGGCGAGGGATCGCGCTCGGCGCTCGCAAAGGCCGGTGCGGGCGTCGCCATCCTCGAACTGGATGCCGAGACCGGACCGCGCACGGTCGACGAGATCACCGCGCTGGGCGGCAACGCGCTGTCACTCGCGGGCAGTGTGCGCGAGCGTGGCGACTGCGAAGCGATCGTGGCGGCGGCCGTCGACCGCTTTGGGGGTGTCGACGTTCTCGTGAACAATGCGCAACAGGTGCCGATGGGTCCGCTCGACGGTTGCACCGACGACGACATGTACGCCGCGTGGGAGTCCGGCGCGCTTGCCGCGTTCCGCCTGATGCAGCTGTGTCATCCGTTGATGACCGCGCGTGGCGGCGGCGCGATCGTCAACCTGGGATCGGGCGCGGGCACCGCCGGCGTCGCCGGCCTCGGCGTGTACGCCGTCGCCAAAGAGGGCATCCGCGCGCTGACGAAGGTGGCGATGCTCGAGTGGGGCGCCGACAACATCCGCGTCAACACCATCTGCCCCTGGGCGGAGAACGGGTACTGGGACACGCTGAGCGACCGGCAGCGGGCGGCGCGTCGCGGACAATCCGCTGCGACGCATCGGCGATCCCGAGTCCGACATCGGCGGGCTGGTCGTGTTCCTGGCGAGCGACGCCGGCTCGTACGTCACCGGCCAGACCATCCACGTCGACGGCGGCAACATCGGCTTCCGCTAGCGCCCCCTACTTGGTTTTGGCGTCACTCGTGCGCCGTCACGACGCACCAGTGACGCCAAAACGGAGGGGAGATCACGTGCGGAAGCGCCAGGCGAGGTGGTCGCGGCGGGTCTTGATCTCGGCGCGGCGGGCATCGGGGTCGACGACCGGCGTGTCCTCCGGGAGTGCCGCGCGCACCTCGGCGAGCTTGACCACGCGGGTCGACGGCCGGGGCGCGTCGCCGGTCGGCCAGAACCAGCGCAGCGTGAGGAGCGCTTCGCGCCGGCCTTCGGTGTCGAGCCAGTTGGGCACGCCGGGATCCTCGTGCGCGACGACCACGCGAACCCGTCCGTCGTCGCTGATGCGCGTCTGCGTGTGATTGAGGGTGGTGACGCGGCTGGCGTACTCGAGCGCCTCCCACCACGCCAGGTTGTAGAGGTGGAAGCTCCAGTACCGGCTCTCGGGGATGTCACATTCGACGATCAGCGTGTCGTCGGGCGCGAGATCGAAGAAACAGAACGAGTACTTCGCCGCCTGGAGACCGCCGGTGACGTCGTAGCCGCCGGCGAAGTCGTTGTCGGTCTGCCCGGCGCGCGCGTCGAGCATGTACTGGTTCCAGTACGTCAGCGAACGGTGCAGGTGCGTCGCCGCCTCGTCGAGCCCGAATGCGAGCGACTCGTCGGTGAAGGGCGTCGGCAGCGCGTCGGCGTCGGCGTCGAGGCACTCGATCGTGAACGTGGCGGGCTCGCGCGGCTGCCAGTCGAAGTAGTACTCACGGATCGACACCGAGAGCGCACCCGCGGGCAGTGGCACCCGGTTGGGCTCGTCGCCCTCGCCGCCGAGGAGGATCTCGAACTCGTCACCGGAACCGATGTCGATGTCGTGCGCGCTCAGCTCGGCGATCGTGCCCGAGCCCTCCATGTGCATGAAGTTGCGTCGGATGGCGAGGATGAAGTCCTCGCACGAATGCATCCTGCCCACGATCCGGTACCGCAGGGAAGGGTGGACGCGAGCGTGGCGATAGATGTTGTCCGCGTTCGGACCGCCCCACTGCAACACGAGATCGTTCTGTCGCTGGAACGCGGGAGCGCGCGGGTCTTGGTGCCCGACCGACCAGGCCAGCCAGCATGCGGTCTGCAGCGCGAGGTGTCGGAGGCCTTCGGTGTGATCGGTGTCGGCCGTCGGGAACGGCGCCTCGGTGATCGCCCGTCCCAGCTCCTCGAGCCGGCCGAGGAACCGCTGCCACCGCAGCAGGTCGTCGCTCACGATCGGGCCTCGTCAGGGACGGAGAAGTGCCGCTGGTAGCGGGCGAACCGTTCGCGTTCGACCGCGGGATCCAGTCGGAGGTCGTCGAACGAGTACTCGTGCGCGCCGTGCTGATCCTTCGGACGACCCGCGAGATAGTCGCGCATGGCCTGCGCGGTCGACGGCGTCAGCACGCGACCGTGCGCGGTGTACAGCCCCTCGATCGCACCGATCTGGTCGCGCATGAAGTCGGCGTAGTGCACGTGGTGGACGCGAGCCGGATCGAGGGATCCGTCAGTGCTCGCGGTCACCAGCGCGTCGAGCACCCGCGACCACATGCGTTCGTGGTACTCACCGATCTCGACGAAGTCGACGCGGTCGCTGTGGGCCCATCGCAGCGTCGCCACGAGGCTGGTGAGCGACGCGAGCACGGTGAGTGGATCGCGGTGGGTGACGGCCAGGCGCGCGTCGGGATACACCGCGAACAGCGTCGGCAGCGCGCTCAGATGGACGGGCGACTTCAACACCCAGCGCGCGGCAGACGACCGACGTTGCAGGATCTGCAGCACCAACTTGTGCGCGTCGTACGCCGGACGCATGTCGCACCGCTCGTACCACTCGACGTACGACGGCACGTGGTAGCGCGCGGTGAACTCCTCGGAGCGGAACGCGAACGACATTGCCGACAGGCATTCCTTGTGCATCCGACCGCGGTACACGTGGATGGCGTCGAGCTCGCCCGCCACCTGCCCCGGGAGGCGCAGTTCGCGATCGGCGAGCGGGATGCGCGCGTCGGCGGCGTACTCGGCCGGGTCCGGACTCGGCGGTGGTACCGGCCGCAGCAGCTCCCAGCCCTCGGGGACGCGCACGGCGGGGTCCTGGGCGAGCAACGCGTGCAGGATGGTGGTGCCCGTCCGCGGCGCACCCGTCACGAACAGGGGCTCGACGATCTCCTCGTCGACGACGCCGGGGTCGTCGCGCACGTACGCGGTCAGCTGCAGGCGTACCTCGAGGAAGCGCAACAGGAATCGGCGGGTCATCCAGCGCCCGATGACGGTCAACTCGGCTTCGTGGTCGAGCGCCGGGAGCAGCACGTCGAGGGGCTCGAGGAAGTCGTCGCGCCCGAAGTCGGTGAGGCCGATCGTGGCGCGCGCCTCGGCCAACAGGTCGTCCCGGTCCAACGGCAGGGCTGCGACTTCGGCGATGGGGAGGATGAGCCCGTCGTTGACGGCGCGGACCCAGTCGGGCCGGGCCGGCGGCTCCCAGCTCATGCGCCGGTCACGGTCGCTCGGCGCGGTCGACCATCTCCTCCAGCAGGCCGCGGAACATGATCACGTCGTCGAGATCATCGGGGGCCTCGGCGTCGCCGTACGCGACCGTGCGCCAGCGTCGTGCGGATCGAGACGATCGCGAACCGCTGGGCGGCGAACATCTCGTACCACTCGAGGTCGTGGACCTCGCGACCCGACTCCTCGGCGTAGATCTCGGCGACGCGGTCGCGTTGCAGGAAATCTTCGAGGCACGGCATCTCGTACTTCTTCGTCAGGTCCTCGAAGAAGCGGTGCAGGAAGATCATCCAGCCGACGTCGATCTCGGCCGGACCGAGCGCGGCCATCTCCCAGTCGAGGACCGCGGCGGGCGCGAAGTCGTGGAACATCATGTTGCCGATTCGGCTGTCGCCCCAGTTGAGCACGGTCGGACCCTCGACCGGCCGCGTCGCGTCGAGCGCGGCGAACGTCCGCTCGATGAGCGGGACCGTCTGCCCCTCGCGGGCCCAGTCGTAGTACCAACGCTGGTAGTCGAGGTGCTGGTCGAGCGCCTTCGCGCCGAAGCGCGGGCGGTCGAGGAACGCGAGATCGTGCGTCTCGGGAGTGAGTTCGTGCAGCCGGGCCAACACCCGGACCGATTCCCGTTCCAGCTTGCGTTGATCGGCGGCCGTGGCGTCGAACAACCACCCGGCCATGGTGTACGGCGGGATGTCGGACGGGACGATGCCGTCGATGCGCCGCATCAACAGGAACGGCGAGCCGAGCCACTCGGCGTCGGTCTCGTACGTGAGCACCTCGGGGACCGGGACGTCGGTGTGTTCACCGACGGTCTGCATCACGCGGCGCTGCAACTCGAGGTCGTACTCGGGGAACACCGGGAACTGTTGGGACGCGAGCGGTGCGAGTCGGGCGACGAACCGCTCGGGGGTGCCGTCGGCGGACTCGACGGTGAACAGGAGGGTCTCGCTCGACATGCCGCTGCCCTCGGGCGCGGTCACGTCGACGACCTCCGCTCCCGGGTGCATCTTCTCCGACCACCACGCTTCGATGCGCTCGGTCATCGCCGCGGGATCGCTCCGCCACGGCGTCGAGAGTATGGGTTCCTCCGTGGTCATCGATCCCCCCGGTTCGTGCGTCGTCAGTAGCTGCGTGGCAGGCCCATGATGTTCTGGGCGAGGTAGTTCAGCGTCATCTCCTGCGTGACCGGTGCGATGCGCTGCAGCCGCGCCTCTCGCCAGTATCGCTCGACGTGGTACTCGCTGGCGTATCCCATGCCGCCGAGCGTCTGGACGGCACGGTCGGCGGCGAAGAACGATGCTTCGGCGGCGAGATACTTGGCGGTGTTCGCGGCCTCGCCGCACTCGAGGCCGGCGTCGTAGCGGTGTCCCGCGTGGAGCGCCATCATCCACGCGGCACGCAACTGTGCGTGGGCGTGGGCGAGCGGGTGGCTGATCGCCTGGTTGGCCCCGATCGGTCGATCGAACACGATGCGCTCCTTCGCGTACTCGACCGCGCGGCGGAGCGCGACTTCGCCGATGCCGCACGCTTCTGACGACAACAGGATCCGCTCGGGGTTGAGGCCGTGGAGCAGGAGCTTGAAGCCCTCGTTCTCCGCGCCGATCAGACGCCAGTCTTCGACGGGAAGCCCGTCGTACGCGACTTCGCAGGACGCGACCGCGTTGCGACCGACCTTGGGGATCGGGCGGATGTCGACGTAGTCGGGGTCGAGGTCGGCGAGGAAGAGGCTGAGGCCGCGCAGCCCGCTGTCCGGTGCACCGGTGCGGGCGATGAGCAGCACCACTTCGGATTCGAGCGCCTTGCTGGTCCAGATCTTGCGGCCGTGGATCCGCCAACCGCCGCGCCCATCGGGCTCGGCGCGGGTGCTGATCCGACCGGTGTCGGTGCCGGCATCGGGCTCGGTCACCCCGAACGCGACGTGGAGTTCGCCGGCCGCGGCGCGCGGGAGGAACGCTTCCTTCAAACGATCGCTGCCGAACTTCACGACCGGGTTGAGCCCGAACACGGTGAGATGCACGGCGGAGCAACCGTTCATCGCCGCCCCGCTCGCCGCGATCTCGTGCAGCATCACCGCGGCGTCGGTGATGCCCCGTCCGCCTCCTCCGTACTCCTCGGGAATCGCCAGCCCGAGCCAACCTCCCTCGGCCATGCGCGCGTAGAAATCCCAGGGGAATTCGTGTTCGCGGTCACACCGGGCCCAGTAGTCGTCGTCGAAGCCTGCGCAGAGCTCCCGGATGGCGTCGGCGATCAGGAGCTGGTCCTCGTCGAGCAATTCGGTGTTCACGTTCATCCTCGCAGTCTGACATCTCGTGATCCGGGGGCCCGAGCGAGGGGCGTGACAACCGGTTTAGGGTGTCACCGACCACGAGGAACGAGGTGCGGTATGCCCAAGGCCATCATGTTCGTCCAGAGCAGCCCTTCACACCCTGACCGTGAAGACGAGTACAACGCGTGGTACTCGGACGTCCACATTCCCGAGGTGTGTGCGATCGACGGCATCACCGGCGCGAGCCGCTACAAGTTGAGCGACGTGACGCCGCTCGGCCCCGATGCTCATCGGTACGCCGCGGTGTACGAACTCGACGCCGACGACCTCAAAGGCGTGTTCGACGAGATTGCGGCACGGGCCATGGACGGTCGGATGCACATGAGCGACGTGCTGTCGATGGATCCGCCACCGTCGATGATGATCTACGAGGTCATGGACTGAGCCGGAAGGCATCAGCGAGCATGGGCGAGCGGGTCACCTGCACCATCGCCGGCGGGATCGCCGACGTCCGTTTGACGCGTCCGGAGAAGCGCAACGCGCTCGACCGGGAGATGTTCCGCGGGATCATCGCCGCGGCCGAAGCAGGTCGCGGCTGATCGTACGGCGCGCGTCGTCGTGCTCTCCGGTGCCGGCAAGGGCTTCTGCGCCGGCCTCGACACATCGCTCTTCGCCGCCATGGCCGCACCGGAGCGGAACGCCGGCGAGATCACCGGGAACCTGCGCGACGACGCCGTCCGCCGCGGTCCGGGTCTGGACCGAACTCGCGGTGCCGGTGATCGCCGCGGTGCACGGTGTCGCAGTCGGTGGAGGCTTCCAGCTCGCGTTGGGTGCCGACCTCCGCATCGTGACCCCCGATGCGCAGCTCGGCGCGTACGAGATCCGGTGGGGCATCGTGCCCGACATGTGCGGGACGCAGTTGCTCCCACCGCTCGTCGGCCCGGACGTGGCGAAGGAGCTGATGTTCACCGGACGCGCGGTCTCGGGGGAGGAGGCCGTGCGCATCGGACTCGCCACCCGCGTCGCCGACGATCCTCGCGCCGCGGCCCTCGAACTCGCCGCCGACATCGCGGGCCGCAGCCCGGAGGCGATCCGCGTCATCAAGCGGCTGGTCGACCTCTCGTGGGGGTCGACGCTCGACGACGGCCTGCGCGCCGAGCACGAGCTCACCGAAGGGATCATCGGTACCGCCAACCAACTCGAAGCGGTACGGGCGAACCTCGAGCAGCGGCCGGGGAACTTCTCCGACTGAATCGACTGGTCAGCGGGCGCGACCGAAGAAGCCCCAGCGGCGCTTCAGCTTCGGTGCTGCTTCCACGTCGATCTTGACGTCCGTCGGCGCCGCGGGTTCCGCCGGTGTCGGGGGTGTCGGCGGCGGGCCTGCCGGCGGCGCTGCCGGCGGCGGTGCTGCAGCCCGTGGGCCCGCGGGCGTGACGGTCACACCGTTCGTGTACGTGACACTGGCGCTCTTTCCGTTGGCGGGCGGGGGCCCGGGTGCGGGCCCCGGTGCGGGCGGGGGCCCGGGTGCGGGTGCGGGGTCACCCTCGGCACGCCAGCGCACGCTCTCGACCGGTTCTGCCGTCGACGTCTTGACTGCGCCGGCCACCGGCTTCGGCGCCGACGTCTGTTTCGGCGGCGGTGCCGGCTGCGGCGCGCGCGGCGCAGCCGGTGGCGCGGACGCCGCGATCGCGGCCGCGGCCGCGACGGCCTCCGCTTCGTCGCGCTTCGCCTTCGCCTCGGCGGTCGCCACCGCGATGATCTGGTGGCTCTCTTCGGTCGCCGCATCGATGACGTGTCGCGCCTTGGCTTCGAGTTCCTGCTCGGTGGCGTCGCGCATACGGGCAGCTTCGGTGGCCGACGCCGCGCGCGCATCGGCCACGACGCGCGATGCCTCCTCGCGGGCGGTCTCCAACAGGTGCGCGCGTTCGTCGTCGAGGCGGCGCAGGAATCCCGCAACCTCTTCCGTCGCGGCAGCTCGGATCGTCGCCGCTTCCTGCATCGCTTCGGCCACGATCTGCTCGCTGCGCGCGCGTGCATCGGCTTCGCCTTCACGAACGATGCGGGCAGCCTTCAGCTCCGCTTCGGCGAGTACCGCGCGCGCTTCCGCATCTGCGGTGGCGCGGTGCTCGGCCGCGGCGGCGGCGGCATCGACCCGGCTCTGCTCGAGGATTCGGCTGACGTCCGCGTGGGCCTCGGCGCGCACCGACGCGGTTTCCTCGGCGGCGGCGGCGAGCGCACGCTCGCGGATCTGCGCGGCCGTGGCCTCGGCGGCGACCAGCTCGAGCTGCGCGGTCAGGCGGGCCTGGCGCAGCGTGGCGATGGCCTTGCGTCGGAGCCGCTTGATCGCCTTCTTGGGACTGCCACTCTTGGAGGTTTTCTGCTGGTTGGCCATGGTGTCTCCAGGCTACGGAACCGGAAGCCGTCGAACGCGTATCCCAGCGTAGGCTCCCGGCGAGCCGACGGAGGGGGAGTGGTGTGAAGGTCCCGTTGACGATTCTCGACCATCTCGACCGGGCAGAACTGGTCTACGGCGCCCGTACCCTCGTCGTCGACGAACCCGAGCAGCCGGCCGTGCCGTGGCCCGAACTCACCGGCGCCCGCATGGCCCAGCTGGCCCGGGCGCAGGCCGCCGGCCTCGACCACCTCGGCGTGGGCCTCGGCGAACGGGTCGCGGTCGTGACCCAGAACTCGGCCCGTCTCCTCACCGCGTTCTGGGGCGTGAGCGCCTACGGCCGGGTCCTGGTGCCCGTGAACTTCCGCCTGAACGTCGCGCGAGGTGGAGTACATCGTGGAGCACTCGGGCGCGTCGGTCGTGCTGGTGGACCCCGAGCTCGACGACGAGTTGGCCGCGGTGTCCGCCAAGCACCGTTTCGTGCTCGGCGCCGAGAGCGACGCCGAGCTCTACCGATTCGACGCCGAGCCCACTCCGTGGAGCGCCGACGAGGACGCCACCGCCACCATCAATTACACGAGTGGGACGACCGCGCGCCCGAAGGGCGTGCAGTTGACGCACCGCAGCCTCTGGATCAATGCCGCGACGTTCGGTTGGCACGCCGGCGTGAACGACCGCGACGTCTACCTGCACACGCTGCCCATGTTCCACTGCAACGGGTGGGGGATGACGTACGCGGTCACTGCGATGGGCGGTCTCCACATCGTGTTGCGCAAGGTGGACGGCGCGGAGATCCTGCGCCGGGTCGATGCGCACGGTGTGACGTTGATGTGTGGTGCGCCGGCGGTGCTGAGCGCGGTGCTCGACGCGGCGGCAGAGTGGAATGGCCCGATACCGGGTCGTGACCGCGTGCGGGTGGTCGTCGCCGGCGCGCCGCCGCCGACGCGCACCATCGAACGGATCGAGACCGAGCTCGGGTGGGAGTTCCTGCAGATCTACGGCCTCACCGAGACCTCGCCGTTGCTCACCTTCAACCGCGGTCGCGCCGAGTACGACGACCTGTCGCCGGGTGAACGTGCGCGCAAGCTCGGTCGCGCCGGTGCGCCTGCACTCGGTGTCCGTCTCCGGGTCGACGATCAGGGCGAGGTGTTGGCGCGCAGCAACGTCGTGCTCGAGGGCTATTGGGAACAACCGGAAGCGACCGCGGACGCGATCGTGGACGGCTGGTTCCACACCGGCGACGGCGGCAGCATCGACGACGAGGGCTACCTCACCATCTCCGACCGGAAGAAGGACGTGATCATCAGCGGCGGCGAGAACGTGTCGTCGATCGAGGTCGAGGACGCGCTCATCTCCCATCCCGACGTCGCCGAGGCTGCGGTCGTCGGCGTGCCCGACGAGAAGTGGGGCGAGACGGTCAAGGGGCTCGTCGTGCTCGTCCCCGGGTCGACGGTCACCGGCGACGACCTCATCGAGCACTGTCGATCGCGCCTGGCGCACTACAAGTGTCCGACCAGCGTGGAGCTGCGCGACGAACTTGCGCGCACGGCAACGGGCAAACTGCAGAAGTTCAAGCTCCGGGCTCCCTATTGGGAAGGGCACACTCGACAAGTCGGATGATGGGGAAACGGCACCACCGACTCCGAACCGGCGCGCTCGCCATGGTTGTGGCCGCGCTCGCAGTGCTGGTCGCGGGCCCGGCGCAGGCCGAGGATCCGCCTGCCCCCGCGCCGGCGCCACCGGCCCGGCCCGGGGGTTCGGTGTCGTGGGCACCCTTGGGTCGCCAGGTGCTCGGTCGCCCGGTCCTCTACACCGGCTCGGCCAACGGTGCCTTCGTCGCGTGGATGGATCCGCAACTCACGCCGCCCCGCGGTGGTCCCCGGAAGGGGCGACCCGCTCGGTTCGCCGTGGGGTGGGCAGGTCGCGCCCGATCAACAGCAGTTCCTGGTCGCCTCGTTCAACGGCGGGTTCAAGTGGGGCGACTTCGACGGCGGGGTCATCGCGTTCGGCGCGTCCGTACCGCACCCCGGTCCCGGGTGAGGGGTCGTTCATCGTCTACGCCGACGGGACGTACACCGTCGGCCAGTGGGGACGCGACAACGACCCGAACAAGCAGGTCGTCGCACTCCGTCAGAACCTGGGCATGCTCGTCGACGGCGGTGCTCCCACCGCGGCCGCGTCGGGCGTGGGGAACTGGGGGGCCACGGTCGCGGGCGCGGCGACGGCGCGTGGTGCGGTCGGGGTCGACGCCAACGGAGGTCTCGTGTGGGCCGGCGGTCGGCTGACCCCGCTCGATCTCGCCAACGCGCTCGTCGCCGCGGGCGCGGTACGCGGCATGCAGATGGACATCAACCCCGACTGGGTCAACTTCAACTCCTACGACGTCGGTCCGGACCGCGTCGCGCACGGCAACGGCATCTACGGGGCGACCGGCACCGATCGATACCTCCATCCCGACGGCCGCGACTTCATCGCCATGTTCGTGCGCGGCACCGTCGTCGCCGGCGCCACCGCCAAGCTCGGCGCCGCGCCCCTGACCGCACAGGTGAAAGTGAAGTAGGTGTCGACGAATCTGTCGACAGAAATGTACACTGATCGTGATGACGACGATCAGAGTGACCGACGAGACGCACCGACGCATCGCGCACTTGGCGGCGCGGACTGGTGACCCGATGACCGAGGTCGTGAGCCGCGCCGTCGACGTGCTCGAACGACTGGTGTTCTTCTCGGACGTGAACGAGCGGTACGAGGAACTTCGTGCCGATCCGGATGCGTGGGACGAGATCGAGCACGAGCGCGCCATCGAAGGCGGCGCGCTCCGTGATGCCTCGCACTGACCTCCATCGCGGCGAACAGCAGGTCGACGGCCCGCCCTGCTGTGATCAGCCCATTGCGAAGCCGGGGTGCTTGCCGGTCGACAACATGGCGAGGAATCCGCCGTCGACCCAGAGCGCCTCGCCGGTGACGTAGCTGAACCGGGGGCTGTTGAGGCACACCATCGGCCACGCCTGTTCCGCGGGCACGGAGTAGCGGTGGATCACCCCGAGCGCGTTCTCGATGACGTCCTTGCCCGCGGCGTCCTCGAACGCGGGCATCATCGGCGTCGCGGTCGGTCCGGGGTTGAGGCAGTTGATGCGCACGCCCTGCTTCCCGTAGTCGGCACACACCGAGGCGACGTACTGGTTCACGACCACCTTCGACATGCGGTAGCCGCCCATCGGGAACGCCACGTCGGGGTTCGCCTCGCACCACGCGACCGCCTCGGCGAAGGTGGTGGTGGCGAGCAACGGTGCGTAGGTCGCCAGCTCCTGCTGCCAGCCGACGCCGGCGCCCGAAGCGATGCACGAGATCGACGCACCCTCGGGCATCTTCGGGAGCAGGCCCTCGATGAGGTGCCGGGCGCCGATGAAGTTGACCGTCGCGGTCTGGAGGTCGGTGAAGGGCGGCCCGGGAAGTCCGGCGCAACTGAACACCGAATCGACCGGGCCGTCGATGGCGGCGACCACGCCGTCGATCGACGCCTCGCTCGAGAGGTCGAGCTCGAGGCTCGTCTTCACCGGGGTCGACACCGGCTTCAGGTCGAGTGCGGTGACGTTGGCCCCGAGCTCGTGGCAGATCCGCGCGACCTGCTCGCCCATGCCCGACGCCGCGCCGGTGACCACGACCTGCTTGCCTTCGTATCCGAGCACGTCATCCATGGATTGCGACGCTAACTCGCGCTCCCCGGCACCGCCATTTCGGCGACCCGCGCGTCAGCTCACCGCGGTGACGGTGACGTTGCCGGCGGTGTCCTTCACGGTCAGCTCCGCGGTGCGTGCCGTGCCGTCGGTGAGCAGGACCGAACAGGTGATCTTGTCGCCGGGTCGGGCCACGCGCCACGGCTGCGCGCCGCAGTCCACGGTCGCCGGGAGGGACGAGTTCACGGCCACGAACTGACGCAACAACTGGCTCGGGATGACGGCCTGCTGCGTGGTGAGCGACACGTTGCCGCTGCTGTCCGTCTGCACCGCGTCGACGACGAGGAACGTGCCCGGCAGCTGCACGGTGCACGTGAACTTCACCCCGCGCTTGCGAGCGACGCCATCCGGGCACGCGACGTTGCCGAAGGTGAGTTCGGGATAGGCCTGGTGCACGCTGCGCTCGACCGCCCGGCGGGCGGCGACACGCGGCAGATCGGCTGCGCTCGCGGTCGCTCCGCCGATCAGCAGTGTGCCGGCGCATGTGAGGAGGGCGAGTCGGCGGCGCACGCGTCGGGAGGCTACCGGCACCCCTGCGCCCTACAGTCGCGGGTCGACCAGGGGGAACCAGGTGGCCGCGGGAGCGCAGGATCCGGGGAGGATGCCGGGACGGGCCGTGGTGCCGCGCGCGCGCCGGTGCCCGCGTCACCGCCCGGAGTGACCGACGTGCTGCGCCGCGGCACCCGCCTGGGCCTCGGCGCACTCGGGCTCGCGGGCCGAGCGGCGGGCACGCTGTTCGCCCGCGTCCCCGATCCGGCGGCGGTCCGCGACCCGGAACCGGGCCCGCTCGCGTTGGTGCCCGGAGCGATGCTTGGGCTGGCCATCGAGGTCGAGAAGCGGGCGGCCGCGGTCATCGACGTCGTCGCGGCGCGTTCCGCCGATGCCGCACGCACCGCGACCCGGCCCGCGATCGTGCAGCGGGCGCTGCGCCCGGTGGAGGATGTGCTCTGGCGGTGGAGCGAGGTGGCGCGGCGCGAACAGACCCGCAACCAGGCGCAAGCCGCCGCGCTCATCCCGGTCATCGTGCAGCAGGTCACCGAGAACGTGATCGCGCAGATCGACTTCGTCCGCGTCGTGGAACAGATCCCGGTCGACGACATCGCCGGCGCGATCGACATCGAAGCGATCGTCGCCCGCATCGATCTCGGCGGCGTGATCCGCGAGTCCACCGCCAGCCTCACGACGGAAGCGATCGACGGCGTGCGCGTGCGGGGAATCGATCTCGACAGCGCACTCGCGCGGCTCGGTGGACCGCGTGATGTTCCGGGGTCGGCCGCGCGATCTCGACGTCGGGAGTTCGACGTGAGTCGTGACGAGATCCGGTATGCGCGGTCGCGCGACGCGCAAGGAAAGCGCGCCGGCTTCGCATCGCAAGCGGTGGCCATGGTGTTCGATCTCCTGAATGTCGTGGTGGTCTACTTCGCGCTGCTCTTGCTGTACGGGGGCCTGAGGTTCGTGGTCACCGATTCGGCCTTCGAGATGCCGCAACCCGGGACGGGCGTGAACGGGTTCCTCCTCGCGGTCGGTTGGTTGGTTCGTGCTGTCGGCGCGCGTGGACGACCTCGGGCCGGGCCCCCGGCATGGGGTTCGTCGGACTCCGCGTCGTCCGCGCCGATGGCCAAGCGCTGAAAAGCGGACAGGCGCGGGTACTGCGCGCCGTGCTGGTCGTCTTCACGCTCGGCCTCGGCGTGGTGACGCGTGCTGTTCAGCCGTCGGAACAAGTCGCTCTACGACATGATCTGCAAGACCGCCGTCATCTACGCGTGGCGCCCCGCCTTGCCCGAATCCCGACAAAACCAGTAGGGTTTCGGGCCATGCCGACCCAGCTCTCCCACCTCGACGCGCTCGAAGCCGAGTCGATCCACATCTTCCGGGAGGTGGCGGCGGAGTTCGAGAAGCCGGTCCTGCTCTTCTCGGGGGGCAAGGACTCGATCGTGATGGCCCGCCTGGCCGAGAAGGCGTTCTGGCCGGCGCGGATCCCGTTCCCGCTCATGCACGTCGACACCGGCCACAACTTCGACGAGGTGCATCGACTACCGCGACCGGCGGGTCGAGGAGCTCGGGGTGCAATTGGTGGTGGCGTCGGTCCAGGACTCGATCGACCAGGGCCGGGTGGTCGAGGAGACCGGTCCGCGTGCGAGTCGCAACCGGCTGCAGACGGTCACCCTGCTCGACGCCATCCAGGAGCACCAGTTCGACGCGGTGTTCGGCGGTGGACGGCGCGACGAGGAGAAGGCGCGTGCGAAGGAGCGGGTGTACTCGTTCCGTGACGACTTCGGGCAGTGGGATCCGAAGAACCAGCGACCTGAGCTGTGGAACCTCTACAACGGTCGTCACCGCAAGGGTGAGCACATCCGCGTGTTCCCGTTGTCGAACTGGACCGAGCTCGACATCTGGCAGTACATCAAGGACGACGACATCGAGATCCCGTCGATCTACTACGCGCACCGGCGCGAGGTGTTCCGCCGCGACGGCATGTGGCTGGCGGTGTCACCGTTCATCACGTTGATGGACGACGAGGAGCCGGTCGAGATGACGGTGCGGTACCGCACGGTCGGCGACGCGTCGTGCACCGGCGCGGTGGAGTCGCCGGCGGCGACCGTCGACCAGGTGATCACCGAGGTCGCGGCGTCGCGCATCACCGAACGGGGCGCGACCCGTGCGGACGACAAGTTCGCCGAAGCCGCCATGGAAGACCGCAAGCGCGAGGGGTACTTCTAGATGGAGGTCCGCTGATGGAGCTCCTGCGCTTTGCCACCGCGGGGTCGGTCGACGACGGCAAGAGCACGTTGATCGGTCGCCTGCTGCTCGACACCAAGCAGATCTTCGAAGACCAGCTCGAGTCGGTCGAGCGCACGAGCCGCGACCGCGGGCTTCGACTACACCAACCTGGCGCTCTTGACCGACGGCCTGCGCGCCGAGCGCGAGCAGGGCATCACCATCGACGTCGCGTACCGCTACTTCGCAACGCCGAAGCGCAAGTTCATCATCGCCGACACCCCCGGTCACGTGCAGTACACGCGCAACATGGTGACCGGCGCGTCCACCGCCGACCTCGCGTTGGTGCTGATCGACGCACGCAAGGGAGTGCTCGAGCAGTCGCGTCGTCACGCGGTGATCGCCTCGTTGCTGCAGGTGAAGCACCTCGTGTTGTGCGTGAACAAGATGGATCTGGTCGAGTACTCGCAGGAGCGCTTCGACGAGATCTGCGCCGAGTTCACCGAGTTCGCCACCAAGCTCGACATCGACGACCTCACCTTCGTCCCGGTGTCGGCGCTGCACGGCGACAACATCACGACCCACTCACCGAACATGCCGTGGTACGAGGGCTCGACGCTGCTCCACTACCTCGAGCACGTGTACATCGCCTCGGACCGCAACCTCATCGACATGCGGTTCCCGGTGCAGTACGTGATCCGGCCGATGAGCCACGAGCACCACGACTACCGCGGCTACGCGGGGCAGGTCGCGAGCGGCGCGTTGCGCCCCGGCGACGAGGTGGTCGTGCTCCCGAGCGGCTTCGAGACCGTCATCGCCGGCGTCGACCTGTTCGGCGGACGTCGATCGAGGAAGCGGTGCCGCCGATGTCGGTGAGCGTGCGCCTCGCCGACGACATCGACATCAGCCGGGGCGACATGCTGGCCCGTCCGAACAACCTGCCCACCGTCACGCAGGACGTCGACGCGATGGTGTGCTGGTTCAGCGACCAGCCGTTGCGGGCCGGCGCGACGTATCTGGTGAAGCACACGACGCGTACGGCGAAGGCGCGCGTGCAGCAACTCCACTACCGGCTCGACATCAACACGCTGCACCGCGACGAGGTCGAGGGCGCGCTCGCGCTCAACGACCTCGGCCGGATCTCGTTGCGGACCGCGGTGCCGTTGTTCGTCGACGAGTACCGCAAGAACCGGATCACCGGCAGCTTCATCCTGATCGACGAGGGCACGTTCGAGACCGTCGGCGCCGGGATGATCCTCGGCCAGAGCGCCCCGTAGACGGCGCGCGGTGACCAGCGAGAACGTCGTCTGGCACGAGAGCGAGGTCCCGCGCGACGAACGGTGGCTCGCCACCGGCGTGCACGGCGCGACCGTGTGGTTCACCGGGTTGTCGGGTTCGGGGAAGTCGACGGTGGCGAGCGCGCTCGCCGCGCTGCTCACCGAGCGCGGGATCCTGAGCTACACGCTCGACGGTGACAACCTCCGGCACGGGCTCAACGGCGACCTCGGCTTCTCCGCCGAGGACCGCGGCGAGAACGTACGGCGAGTGGGGGAGGTCGCCCGGCTGTTCGCCGACGCCGGCGTCGTCGCCCTGGTACCGCTCATCAGCCCGTACCGCGCCGGTCGCGATCACGCCCGCGCGCTGCACGAAGCCGCGGGGCTCGCGTTCGTCGAGGTGTTCGTCGACACGCCGATCGAGGTGTGCGAGCAGCGCGACCCCAAGGGCCTGTACGCCAAGGCCCGAGCGGGCGAGATCACGGGCTTCACCGGCATCGACGATCCCTATGAACCACCGCTCGCGCCCGAGCTGCTGATCCCCGGTGGGGAGCTCGGTGCGGCCGAGGCCGCGGCGCTTGCGGTCGCGCTCCTCGAGTCCCGTGGCGTGATGGCCCCGCGCTGATCAGCCGCCGGTGTCGGCCCCTCCGTTGGCCTCGCGTTCCGCGTTCTCCAGCACCGAGCGGAGATCGGTCACCTGTTCGCGTGCGGGCGCGCTGATCGGCGTGGGCACCCCGAACTTCGACAGCGCCAGGGTGACGGTGCCCGCACCCGCACCCCGAGGCGTGTACTGCACCCGCGAGATCCGCCCCGAGCTGTCGACGCTCGACCGCCACGCGGATCCGCTTCCCGTGCGTGAGCTGGGCTTGCAGCGCGGCGACGAACGGCAACTTGGCGGGGCCCGACGCCTGGGCCGCGGCCTGTTGCAGGTCGACGGTCACGGTGTAGCGCGCGGGCCCCTTCGCCGCATTCGTGCGTGTCGCCTTGACGCCACCCCAGGAGAGCTGTTGGAGCGCGAGGAGGGGGTTGAGGCTCTCGGTCTGGATCACGAGCTCGGACACCTTCGACTCCTTCACCTCCAGGTTGCCGAGGTCGACGTAGGTCCACGGTTTCTGGGTGGGATCGACCGTCGCCGACGCCGGGTGGCGCACGTAGAGTTGGCTGCCGGCGAAGACGAGTTCCTTGACCGCCTCCTTCGGGAGTTGCAGCGAGCCCTCCGCGAACCCGAAGTCGTAGGCGCCCGTCGCCGACACCGCGTGGCCGGGGGAGCCGAACGGCGTGCTGTCCGAGAACCGCATCGCGAGCTTGGCGTACCCGGTGGCGAGGGTCTGTTCGACCGCGGTCGTGACCGCGGTGAGGGGCGGGGCATCCGCGGCGTGGGACCGGCCGGAGAGTCCCGGCGAGGCGAGCGCGAGGCCGACGGCGAGGGCCAGCGCGGCCAGGTGCGTCGCGGCGCTCCGCGGAGAGCCCCAGATCCTCCTGCCCATCGAGGAATCGTAAGTGCGGGGTGCCTGATGACGAGGTCGGGCGCGAGCAGGCGACAGAAAGTGGCCGGGGGCAACTCGGCTAACGTTGGCGCTGGACGCGGCCGGTGCGGAAGCGTCGTCGCTGACCACTCAGAGTGGGCAGGCGGTTCCTCGGTGGCTCCCAGCCACCGCGATCGCAACGTTGAGTGAAAAGCGAGGGAACGTGACCGTCTCCAGCGTGCCGATCGTCGAACGCAACATCGACGCGGATCGGTCTCCCGGCACGGGTGGGGCGTACCCCGGAAGGACCGGTTGTGCCGTCCTATAAGTACGTCGCGGTCGACGAGGCCGGCGCGTTCACGAAGGGGAAGGTCGAGGCGCCGAGCGCCGCCGCCGCCGCAGAACGAGCTCGTCGGATCCGGCCTGCGGGTCACGAAGCTCCGCGAGAACAAGGGGCTCCTCCACTACGAGATCACCCGCAAGAAGATCAAGCCCGACGACGTCATGAACTTCTCGCGCCAGCTCGGCGCGTTCCTGCACGCGGGCGTGCCGATCCTCGACTCGCTCGACCGCCCTGGGCGAAGACTGCGACAGCGCGGTCCTCAAGCAGGTGATCATCGACATCTCCGATTCGCTGCGCGGCGGCGCGGGCTTCGCCGACGCGGTCGCGCAGCACCAGGAGCTGTTCCCGTCGTACTACATCGGCATCCTGCGGTCGGCCGAGCTCACCGGCAGCCTCGACGTCGTGCTCGAGCAGCTCGCGCTCTACATCGAGCGCGATCAGGCGACCAAGCGGTCGATGCCGCTCCGCGCTCACGTACCCGCTCGTCGTCGTCGCCATGGCCATCGTGACCGTCGTCGTGCTGGTCGCGTTCGTGCTGCCGAGGTTCGAGTCGTTCTTCAAGGACTTCCACGCCAAGCTGCCGTTCGCGACCCGCCTGCTGCTCAACACCTCGCGCTTCTTCCAGTCGACGTGGTTCATCCTCCTGGCCGTGGGCGCTCCTGCATCTTCCTGGTCGGGTACCTGTACTTCCGCACGCCCAAGGGCCGGATCACGCGCGACCGGATGATGCTCGCGCGCCCCGCTCGTCGGCGAGATCGTGCGGTTCGGCGTGATCGAGCGCTTCTGCCGCACGCTCGGCACGATGCTGCGCGCCGGGGTCGCCATCCCCGACGCCGTCACGTCGGCCAGTGACGCCACCAACAACCGCGTGTACCAGCTCGCGCTCGTCGGAGCGCGCGAGGAGATGATGCAGGGCGAGGGGATCTCCGGCGCCGCTGCACGAGACGGGGCTGTTCCCCACCGCGGCGAGCCAGATGATCAAGGTCGGCGAGCAGTCCGGAAGCCTCGACCGCCAGCTCGAGGTCGCGGCCGACTACTACGAGAGCGAGCTCACGCCAGAAGCTCAAGCGGCTCACCACGCTCATCGAGCCCGCCATCATCGTGACCGTCGGCCTCATGGTCGGCTTCGTCGCCGATCGCGCTCGTCTCCGCGATGTACGGCATCTTCAACCAGGTGAAGATCAAGTGAGCGCGCGGGGCGAACGGGGCGAGACCCTGGTCGAGCTGCTCGCGACGATCGTGATCATGAGCACCGCGGTGATCGCGGTGGTGGCCGGCATCGGCGTCGCCATCACCGCGAGCGACCGCAACGCGAAGCAGGTCACGTCGATCGTGGTCGCGCGCAACTACGCGGAGGCGATCGCGGCGGCGAAGTACGTGCCCTGCGCCACCAGTGCCACGTACGCACCCGGCGAACGTCGGCTACCCGGTGCCCGACCGGCTTCACCGCGACCGTGGGCGCGTCGCCTACTACGACGGCACCAGCAGCAGCCCGGCCGGCTTCGGCGCATCCTGCCCCTCGCCCGACAAGGGCGCGCAGCGGATGACGATCCGGTCAAGTCGAACGACACCCGGGCAGCTCCGGACGCTCGAGATCGTGAAGCGCGGCCCATGACCCGCCCACCCGACGACCGCGCGAGGCCGGCTTCACGCTGATCGAGGTGCTGATCGCGGTCATCCTCCTGGGGATCGTCATCGTGCCGATCAGCCTCTCGATGGTCACCGGCCTCACCACCACGATCGACGCGCAGGCCCGCTTCTCCGCGTCACGCTCGCCGCTGTTCACGTCGGCCTTCTTCGCCGACGACGCCCAGAGCGCCGCACGGTGCGGGCCGACGTCGACGCCGACCAACTGCGTGGGGAACGGCATCACCCTCGGTGGGAGCCCGGCGTGCGGCTCGGGCACCAACGTGATCTCGTTCACGTGGACGAACTCGAGCACGACCCCGGCCACGAACTACGCGGTGAGCTACGTGTCGTCGACGAGCGCTTCGGGGAAGCCCATTCTCAACCGCAACTCTGTGTCACCGGCGCCACCGCCCGAACACCACCGCGACCCTGGCGCCGGTCCTCGGCACCGGGACCCCGACGGCGGCGTGCTCACCGGACCCGTCGTGCACCGCCGCGTCGATCCCGAAGACGGTCACGCTCACGGTTCCCGTGCTGAAGCCCGCGGGGACGTCGTTCACGCTCACCGCCACGAGGCGGGCGTCATGACCCGGCGGCTCGCGCACGGGCGCGCGGCGAGGAGGGCGCGAGCCTCGTGCTGGCGATGGCGTTCATCGTGTTCTTCGCGCTCGTGCTCACCGCGCTCCTCAGCTTCTCGATCACCAGCTTCGAGTCGCAGGCCACGATCCAGAAGAACGCCGAGAACGCGTACGCGGCCGCGGCCGCGATCGACACCGCGGTGGCGCGCGTCCGCAACGATCCGACCATGCTCCTCGGCGGGCCGGCCCCGTGCTCGGGCACGCTGCTCACCTACCACCCGACCAACGGCGCGCCCGACGCCCCCGTCACGTGCACACCGGTCGCGGGCACCGATGCGGTGCAGCCCGGCGTGGGCGGCCCCGCCAACGCGTTGCTCACGGTCGGGGCCCGGCGGCATCGTCGCCACCGGCACGCGGCGTGGTGAAGACCACCGGGAACGTCTTCTCCACCTCCGGCATCAACCTCGGGGGCGCCGACCCTCGACGCCACCGACTATGCCATCACCGCGCCAGGGCGCGTGCGCGCCCGCGCCCAACGCCGATCCGACGGCGTCGGTGGCGCCGTGGCTGGCGGTGAGCACGCTGTGCGGCGGGGCCGCCGCGCCGCTCGCGGCGACGGCGCCGATCCGGGGATCACCGACACACGCTACGCGGCGCGGATCGCCGACGTGCCGACGGTGCGAACGCGCTCAACCCGGTCCCGACGTGCTCGGGAAAGACGCTCACGTTCGCGCCGGGGCGCTACACCAACCCGGCGTTCTTCACCCCGACGAACTGGACGACGACACCGCCGCTGGTCGGGGCGACACCACCGTGCGCGGGACCGCTCACCAACGCGATCTACTTCACGCCGGGCGCGTACTACTTCGACTTCGGCGCCGGCGGCGAGCTGTGCGGCGGCGTGCCCTGCAACACGTGGACGGTCCCCAACGGGGTGACCGTCGTGGGCGGGAAGGCGAGCGCGACCTACACGGGCGCCGCGGCCCCGGGAGCGCCCACGCCTGACGCGACGCCCAAGAACTGCGACAACACGGGGCCCTCGACGGGGAACAACAACGGCCTGCAGTTCATCCTCGGCGGCGCGAGCCAGATCGTGCTGGGCTCGGGGGCGAGCATGGAGTTGTGCCCGGGCGTCGACAAGGCCAACGGGTTCGGCGTCGCGCTCGTCGGCGCGAACTCGGCGACGCCGGGCCAGACCACCACCGTCCCCGGGGCGGCGACCCTGGTGCCCCAGACCGGCGGTCTCCCCCGCGCCCACTCCGACGACGAGCGGCTCGG
Organism: uncultured Actinomycetes bacterium; assembly: GCA_963726965.1. Lineage (GTDB taxonomy): Bacteria > Actinomycetota > Acidimicrobiia > IMCC26256 > DASPTH01 > DASUAS01. Next base: position 538,061 of record CAVSEI010000011.1, read on the forward strand.
CGTGCACCCCGGGCGGGTCGAACTTCACTTTCTCCAACCCGGCGACGACGCTGAAGGCCCCGAACAACGCGGGGACGCCGATCGACTCCAGTGGCTTCGTCTGGCCCAACAACCTCGACGTGACCCACGTCGCCCAGGCCGCACCACCCCCCGGCGGCAGCACCGTCGCCGGCGCGATCCCGCCGACCGGGATCGCGTCCGCGTTGATGTGCGGTTTCGACTGGGCCGAACAACGGCACCACCACGGTCAGCGTGCCGATCGGGTCCGTCGTCACCGGTGTCACCCTCAACGTCGCGCACATGGAGATTCCGTGCCTGGGCGCAAACGCCACGTTCGACAACAACGGCACCGGGGCGTGCACCAAGACCATCGATCGGCGCCGACCCCAGCGAGGGAGGCGAGACCGGCAACCAGGGCGACTGCGACAACGACGACCCGTGCACCTTCCCGACCGTCACCGCGACCCTGGCGACGACGAGCGGGAGCTGCACCGCCACGATCTCGTCGCGCACGACGCTCGCCACCGACTCGCTGGTCGGGTGTGCAGGGCGCTCTGATCAACAGCGCCACGCTGACCGATGCCAGCTTCCTCCAGACCATGCACCTGAGCTACACCGTGACCAATGCCGCTCCGAACAGCAGTGCGGCGATGCCGCCGCTCCAGGCCTTCCTCGACGGCATCGAGATCAAGCTCAACTACACCACGCAGCACGAGACGCAGCCCGGGAACGGCTGCGTGATCGCCCTGACCTGCCGCGGCGTTCTCCACGAACAGCGGGAACCCGGTCCTCGCCGTGTGGGGCACCGGCTACTTCCCGGCCGCGGCCCTCAACCTCAACTTCAGCGGGAGCGTTCTGCCGAAGATCGCGTTCGACCGCGGGCTGATCGCATCGCAGGTCTCGCTGACCAACCTGCCCTCCACCGACACCGGGAAGGGACGCTTCCGGCTTCGGATTCACTCATCGAGCATCTGGCCTCATCCAGTCTTTCTTCGAAGAGCATTCGTCGACACGTAGACAATCTCTGGATACTGGGTGGAGAAATTATCCGCGACCTGAACTACACGCCATCTCTGAGAAAGGTCGCTGCGCAGCGACTTCTTCGCGAGGCGGTTCATGCCGGCGGCGGCCCACTGATCCACAACGGCTCGGAAGAGGAGCAACGCTCCCTCGATGCGACCTGCCGCAAACTCCACCTCTTCCTCAGTCAACCTCAGCCCTGAGCCCGCCAGTTACCCACAGATTTCCCAGACGAGGCATTAAATACAAAGGGTGAATGGTGCATCCGAGTGCTCCTATTTCCAAGTCGCGAGGGTATGATGATACAACGCCCATCGGGTGGCGATAGCGAATGAAAATGATCGGGACACTGCCAAGCTTGCGCAGCTCGCGCAACCTGCTGGTAACGTTCGGATTGATCGTCCTGGTGGCTTACGGAGCATACCAGGCTGCGCAAGCTATCCTCGCCGACGACCTGTCCACACTGGCGTACGCGGCCATGTTCTTCGTCGGCGGCGCTCTGGTAATCGCGATTTTAAATGATTGGCGCCGTGGCCTATACATCCTCGTTGGCTGGATACTCTTCGAGGATCTTGTCCGGAAATTCCTTGGCAACAACATGGCCGTTTATTTTGCGAAGGACCTGCTGGCGCTCATTCTGTATCTCTCCTTCTTTCGTTCTCAGTCGGCCAAGCTCGTCGGCGCATTCCGCATTCCCTTCCGTCTACCGCTGTTGGTGTATTTCTGGTTTGCCTTCCTGCAAGTCTTCAACCCCGCTTCGACCAGCGTCTTTTTTGGCATCTTGGGGATGAAGGTTTATTTCCTTTATGTTCCGCTCATCTACGTCGGATACGCCCTCATTCAATCTGAGGAGGATCTGCACCGCTTCTTGTCTTTCACCTGCGTGTTGATTCTTATTGTCGCCGGTCTGGGGCTCGCGCAATCCATCATCGGGCCGAGCTTTTTGAATCCCGCTCACATGCAGGAAGACATCCGTGAGCTTAGCAATACCTACCGCGTCGCGCCCATCTCCGGACTGGTGGCCTATCGACCCACCTCTGTCTTCGTGAGCGCGGGCCGGTTCATGGATTTTCTCATTGTTGCTTGGTTGATTTCGCTGGGTTCTGGCGGATACCTTCTGTTGCGCAGCCGGCGAGGCCGGACGCTTGCCTTTACTACGATCGGTGTCGTTGCCGCAGCGTCGCTGATGTGCGCTTCCCGTGGTGTTTTCATGTGGAATAGCGGCATCGCCCTCATCATCGCCGCAGGATTCCTCTGGGGAGCACCTTGGCGACAGCGGGAAGCCCTGCGGACATTGCGCGCAATCCAGCGGACTGCACTTTTTGTCGGAATTGGGATTGTATTGCTCCTGACCATTTTCCCGGAGGAGTTGGGTTCTCGTCTGGCAATTTTTTCCGAGACCCTAATGCCGAATAGTGCAAGAAGCGAACTAGTTCTCCGCACACAAACCTATCCCCTCCAGCAGTTACGCCTTGCGTTCGATCACCCACGCTGGCCCTATGGTTACGGCACGGGGACGTGCACCCTAGGCGGTCAATATGTGGTTCGCATCATGCACGCTGAACCCATGAGGGTCGGAGTCGAGAGCGGCTTCGGAAACCTGATTGTTGAGCTGGGCATCGTGGGCTTGATTCTTTGGATTGTCCTCGGTTTTTCGATCGCGCTGTCAGCTTGGGAGGTTGCCAAGAAGCTACGGAGTACACCTTGGTTCCCGCTCGCTTTCGCAATCTTTCTGTTTGCTGTCATCCTCTTTTTCCCGATGACCTACACAAGTTTCAGCGCTTACCAGGATTTTGTGATCAACTCCAATCTTTGGCTATTCATGGGAATCCTCTATCGTCTACCGACTCTCCCAGGGACAGTCCAAATCGCTCAGGAACGGTTGATTCCGAGGAAGGCCTAAATTGCGCCTGGCGGTTGTTTCTCCTTTCCTGGACCGCCAACATGGCACAGAACTTTGTGTCATCGAGCAGCTTGAACGCTTCACCAGTACGTGTCATTGGGCCGTCGAGCTCTACTCGCAGCGAGTTGAGCAGATCAAGGGCCTCCGTTCCGCCGCCGATGCGGAGGAACCACCTGAGGGTTTCATACGTTGGCATAAGCTCCCCGACATTCCCGGACCTCACCTGATCAAATTTCTTTGGTGGTTCTCTGTCAATCAGTGGCGACGATGGCTGGATCGACGTTGGGCAGGGTTTCCCAGGATCTGGTCTATTCTCCCGGAATAAACTGCCTCGATGCCGACGTGATCGTTGTTCATATTGTCTTTCATGTCTTCTATGAGCGCATGCGCGCGGAGCTGGCACTTCACCGAGTTCCGCTCCAGAGCTGGCCGCGCGTGATTCACCGAAAGCTCTACTACCGACTGATTATGCTTCTGGAGCAAATGGTCTACCGCGACCCCCGAGTCCGACTTATCGCTGTCTCACACTGGCCGCGCAGAAACTGAAAGCGATCTTCAGGCGCAACGATGTTGTGGTCATTCCCAATGCTGTGAACACGATTCGATTTAATCCAGAGTTATGTCAGGCAAGGAGAGCAGAATCCAGAGATCATTTTCGTTTTCAGGATCAGGAATTCGTAATTCTTCTGATTGGCAACGACTGGAAAAACAAGGGTCTGGACTCATTACTCCATGCTTTCACAGATCTCAAAGACTTACCTTTGCGTGCCCTCGTCGTCGGCAGCGATGATCCAGACCCTTACCGCGTCATGATCGAGCAAATGGGGTCCATGAGCGCATCCGCTTCGAACAACCATCCCCGGACGTCCTTCGTTTCTATGCTGCAGCAGATCTCTACGCTGGGCCTTCTTTAGAAGATGCTTTCAACCTGCCGATCATCGAAGCGATGGCGTGCGGCCTTCCTGTGATCGCCAGCATTCACGCTGGGGCCAGCGAGAATATCCGAGGTGGCGAAACCGGCTTTCTTCTGCGGGATCCCAAGGACTCCCGGCAGCTTGCTTTGTTGCTCAGGCGGGCTGTCAGCGATGCAGCCCTTCGCTCGCGCGTAGGGGCTGCGGCTTCCCGATACGTCCAAGTAAATTGCATATGGGATTCGAATGTGTCAAAAACGCGAGAATTCTTGGAAGCCACCTAGCGCAATCGAGCCGCTGGCGCTTGAAATCATTCAAAGTGCTTTTTCAACCGCAGCGCCGACGTTTCAAGTACGTCGAAAGAGAGTATCGCCGGTAACACAGACATATCGATGTTGATCGGAAAATGCCGAAGTAGGCCCCATGCGGGAGTCTTCCGTACGAGAAATATCTGCTGCCACAAATAGAGAGTACGAAATTCTTCCAAGATAACGAAGCAGGGTTTTGAAAAACGCCCGGCCCGAGTCGGAGCCCGCGGCGAATGTAGAACCGTTTAAGGTCGATGCGGCCTTTCTCTTTTGTGATACAAAGGTCCAGCGATCAGAAAGCCGCTCAGCACAAAGAAAAGAAATACTCCAGATCCAGCGAGGACATGGCCGACATCAGTGTGTCTGGGACCGAGACTGCCATACGCCAGAGAATGTCCGCCTAACACAAGGACAACCGCCAGACCACGGAAACCATCGAGTTGCGGGAAGTGCCGGAATTCGTATTCTACCGACGAAACGGCCGTCTCGGCCTTACCAGTTTCGACTTTTTCTCCAACTTCTGCCGGCATGGATGCCAGAACACCATTCATGTGGACTCTCGATCCGTTTTGTTCACCCTGGCGAAAATGCAGTATACTGCATACCTCTTGTGTCGCCAGAGGAACCAGCACACTTGCAGGCAGAGTCCAGGCTTTCGAACCACGGCTGCCGGCCGAAGAATAACAGGATGCCCGTCACAATCCTTGCCTCGTGCTTACCTGTTCTCACAAGTCCCTGCCTGGACGAGCCAGTGCGAGTGATTACGGGCTGCGCGAGAGAACTTATAGAAAACTCATCCCGAATCTTTCGATCCAATAATCATCCGTGGTAAGACTCACCATCTACTCTCACCATTTTGCGCCCAGCGTTGGCGGGGTTGAGAGCAGCGTACAAACACTCGCTACCGGTCTTGCGACGCAAAAAAGCGGGACTAGGAGCACGGAATCTGAAATCGTAGTCGTCACCCAAACGGATGCGGTGGCCTTTGACGATCGGACTTTGCCATTTCGCGTCGTACGAAAGCCTGGTTTACTTCATTTGGCAGGACTGATCCGCGATTCTGATGTTGTGCACATTGCGGGGCCAGCCATGCTGCCTCTAATTCTCTCGAGAGCACTGAGAAAACCCACTGTCGTCGAACATCACGGATATCAGGCGATCTGCCCGAATGGTGCTCTGTGGCAACAACCCAGCGGAGACGTATGCCCTGGACATTTCCAGGCTGGCCACTTTCGAGTCTGCATTCGATGTTGTCAGGCAGAGACTTCCTTGCCCAGGAGTCTTCGCGCGCTATTTCTAACGGGGCTGCGAAATTGGTTGTGCAAACGAGTCAAGAATGTTGCCATTAGCAACCATGTGCGTGAACGCCACGCCCTTCCGCAAACACAGGTGATTTATTATGGCGTCAAAGATCCACTGGAAGGGAGCAATGTCCTTTCGGCAGGGCGCGAGTTATCGAGCAGAGTCTGTTTTGCGTACGTCGGGAGACTGGTGCCAGAGAAGGGAGTTGCCGTTTTACTGGATGCGGCCCGGATGTTAGGGAACGAGGGATTGACATTCGATATTCTGCTGGTTGGGGATGGGCCACAGCGGGGTGAATTGGAGGACCAGATGCGGCGGTACGGCCTGGATTCCTGTACACGATTTACGGGCTTTCTTCGAGGGGTCGAATTACATTCCGTGCTTGAAATGGTTCATGCAGTCGTTATGCCCTCGATAGTGGAAGAAACGGCAGGCTTGGCAGCCATCGAACAGATGATGCGCGGTCGCCTAGTTATCGCTTCCTCCATAGGCGGCTTGACAGAGATCGTTGGCGAAGCCGGATTGCTCTTCCCCCCAAGAGATGTCGTAGCCTTGGCCGCGTGCATGAAACGAGTAATCGCGGATCCAAATCTCGTCATTCAACTGGGGACTGCCGCGCGCAAGCGGGCTCTTGAGCTCTTTGGTTATGAGCGGACGTTACAGGAACATGCGCAACTCTATCGCAGGTTGACTAACAATCGGCCATAGATCGATTGCGTCACCATCAGATTCTGCGCTCACGTTTCGTAGTTAGCAGCCGTCTCGACTTTCTCAACAGCGCATATACAGGAAATCCCGGTTAGCTCCCTTGGTACTCGGTGGTTTCGCATACACAGATAGTTCAACATTGACATCACAGTTTTGTTTTGGCATTAATCGTTGCTGCGCTTTAATGTGTTGCGTAATCCATGGACAAAGCTCCGGACGCCGCGGTTCAGATCCAGCGCCGCTACTACACCGAAACGGCAGCCTCTTATGACACCATGCATGCGCGGGAAAGTGTAGACTCACCATATTGTCTTGCCCTTGTGAGCGCAGTGCTTCGCGCGTCTGGAGATTCAGAGCCTGCTGGATGTTGGTTCTGCCACGGGGCGCGGACTGCGGGCGTTCGCAGCCACTCTTCCCGGTACGCTTGTCTGCGGTGTCGAGCCCGTCGCTGCCCTTGTGCAACAGGGTGCAGTTGCGGGCGTCACCGAATCCATCTCATTGCTACAAGCGTCCGGAGACGCCCTTCCATTCGCGGACGCCAGCTTTGATGCGGTGAGCGAATTCAGTGTTCTGCACCACGTTCCGGAACCCGCGGCAGTAGTTGCGGAAATGCTTCGCGTGGCGCGTCGCGTGGTCGTCATCGCCGATAGCAACCGCTTTGGACAAGGTTCGTGGCCTGTGAAACTCTTCAAATTGTTCCTTTACAAAGTCGGCTTGTGGCATGCCTTTAACTTTGTGCGCACCCGCGGCAAGCGCTATCAAATCTCCGAAGGGGACGGCCTGTTCTACTCTTACAGTGTTTATGATTCCTACGACCAGATTGCACAATGGGCCACGCGCATCCTCGTTTTGCCCAGCGGCCCGATTAGTTCGCGAAGCTGGTTCCACCCGCTCCTTACTGCCGATGGAATCTTCCTAATTGCCATCCGAGAACCAGGCGAAACCCATCCGAACAGCTAGCTCTTCACGTCTGCAAGCACCCTTTGCTCGCTGACTACAAAATTGATTCCAGAGTCTTCGCCCTCAAAATGTGTTGTCTTTGGCTTCGTGAGTGCCATAAGGGCGCCAATTCCCCGGCTTATTACAGTCGTGCCACAACGCCCGGCTACTGTGGACGAAGCAAGGTGGCGAAGAGTCTGGAGATAGCGGACCAGGAGAAATGTCCCTGATAAGCGGCACGGCTGCGTGTAGCGAGTTCTTTGCGGAAAACGGGATCCGAGAGCACGCGTACGAGCGCTTCGTTGAGTTGATCGGGTTGATGCTGCGGAACTAGCACAACGCCGGAGTCGGTGATTGGGGACGCAGTTTCCGAGCCGGGAAAGGCGACCACGGGAAGACCGCAGGCGATACCGGCAATGGCGCTACCGCGGCGCGAGGAGATGCTGCCACGCACAAACAGAAGAACGTCGGAGGCACGGAGCCGCTGCACGACCTGATCTGAATCGACGACGCCTTCGACCGAGAGTTCCACGGGAAGATCACGCAAGCCATTCTGCAACATGCTTTCGCGAAGTTCTGCGTGCCGGCCAAAGACCAGAAGGCGCAATTTGCCCAGTTTAGCAGCGGCGTAGCGCACCGCGTCGAGAATGATCTTTGTTTCGCGCGCTCCAGAGTCGCCACCGGTGATGCTGAACACACCAATCGTGGGCACGTCATCGCGCGCAGGCCCCGAGACAGAGTCAGCAGAGATGGGAAGATTTGCGCCAACAGGAATGAACTCTGAACGGGGCGTACTTGCGGGAATCCAGGATAGTTTTTCGGGTGGCACGGTGAAGATGGCGAGATCGCAAAGAGCGAGAGCACGGCGCATCGTGCGGACCTGGAGGAACCGGCGAATCGAATCCACCAGGTGCGTGCCGTGATAGGGCTCCACATCGTGGAAAACAATGCCTACGCGGGCGCCCGCAGACTTCAGAATCTTGAGAACACGAAGGACCTTCTGCGGAAACCCTCGCGACGACCAGGCCAAAGCGGTGTATTGCACGAGCACCCACGCGCCGCGCCAGTGCGTAGCCATGAGTTTCAGCACATTCAGCGATTCGGACCAGCCGTGGATTTCCCAGGGCACGCGCCGAATGTCCAATTGAATCTCGTGATCTTCAAGGGCCCGAGAGAGATAGCGGCAGTATTCCTCGACAGCGTCGGTAGGTTCATCTTTGCGGCCAAGCAACGCAGTGACGATCTGGCTCATGGCAGGCAATCGATATCGCCGCGAAATTTCGGCACGTTACTTCTCCACCAAAAAGCTACCGAGCACGAGCGCGTCCATACCGGAACTGTAGAACGTCCGGATCGCGTCCGTAGGCGTGTGCACGATAGCTTCGCCGCGCAGATTAAACGAAGTGTTCATGATGACGGGCACGCCAGTGCACTTGCCGAATTCATCGATGAGCCGGTAGTAGAGCGGATTAATGTGCTGTTCGACGGTTTGCGGCCGCGCGCTGCCATCTACATGCGTAACTGACGGAATTATGGCGCGTTTTTCAGGGCGCACCTGGGCGGTGAGAATCATGAACGGCGAATCGAATGCCGATTCGAGGTATTCGGGTGCAACCTCTTTCTTGAAAGACGGCGCGAAGGGCCGCCACCATTCGCGAAATTTAACGGCGTTGTTTACCTTTGTATTCATTTCCGGATCGCGGGGATCGGCGATGATCGAGCGGCTGCCCAGCGCACGCGGACCAAACTCCATGCGGCCCTGATACCATCCGAGGATTTTGCCCTGCGAGAGAAACTCGGCGGCAGTAGCAGCGGGATCGGAAAGACGCGACGCGCGGATTTTGTAGGTGCTGAGCGCGTTTTCAATGGCACCGTCGTCGAAGCACGGGCCAAGATAAGCATGACGCATAGGCTTTAGCGGCAAGCGCTGGCCTCCATCCAGGAACGGTGCGAGTGCGGCGCCAAGCGCGACGCCGTCATCAGAAGCGGCAGGCTGGACGAAAATGTTGTCGACGATCCCGGCAGCAGCGATTTTGCCATTCGCTTTCGAATTAAGCGCCACGCCGCCCGCGAGACAAAGATGTTTGCTGCCGGTCTTCTGCAGGGCCAGGCGCACCACGTTGAGCATCGCGGTCTCACACAGGTCCTGCACCGCGTAAGCAATGTCCTTGTGAAGGTCGGTGATCTCGCTTTCCGGTTCGCGCGGGCCGCCAAGTTCCTTCGGCCAGCCTGCGTACGGATTGCTCCCGGTGCCGTGGAGAAGATTGGCGTGGGCCTTGTAAGGAGTGGTGTGAACGTCGAGAAACATACTCAGATCCACGCCCGGCTTGCCGTAAGGAGCGAGGCCCATCACTTTCCATTCATCGGAGTTAGGAACAAAGCCGAGAAAGCCGGTGAACACTGCGTAAAACAGCCCGAGCGAGTCAGGCCAGTTGATCGTGAGGATCGGGTAGACGCGGCCTTTCCGACCATGCCAAAGGGAAGTCGCCTCCCACGCGCCGCGTCCGTCCATTACCACGATGGCGGCATCGTCAAAGCCGGAATATGAATAGGCACTGAGCGCATGAGCGAGATGGTGATCCACGAAACGAAACCGCGCTTTCGTGGGACTGAACTGACGCTGGAACGGATTTCCGCCTCCATTCTGATGCCACATGCTGGCGAAATGACGCGTGGAGTTCAACACGTTTAGATAGCTGATCGGCCACTGGAGCGTGGCATACAACTTCAGGTCGTGACGAAACGTCGCGCCAGGAGTTTGCCAGCCGACGCACACTTCGTCGACCCGGTCAGCTCGAATCTTGGCGAAATCAAGACAGGCTCGGATCGCGAGGCCGGGAAAGCGGGCGTCGTGCTTTACGCGACTGATGCGTTCTTCGGCGACTGCGAAGAGCAGTTCGCCATCGCGCACGAGGCAGGCGGAAGAATCGTGCATTTGAGAATAGTTGAGACCGAGTGTGATCATTATGGCGTCTGCCTCTTGCTGCCGATGACGCGACGGAACTGCTTTCCAGCTTGAACGCGAAGCGTTTTCAAGTATAGCGTGGCAAGGGCCTTGACTGTCATCAGCTGTCCGGCACCCTCCGGGCGCAGACACGAGAGTTTCGCTCCATTGCGCCGATCAAGATACGCGATTCTGGGCGGTACTGATGAGAGTATGGGGTGCCTTGAGTCTGACCGGAAATGTGTGCAGTTCAGTTAGTGACCGATTGAGCCGCGGAGATATGATTCCATCGGACGCCGGGTCAATTCAATCGACTGGTTGCCCCACGAGTCACTAGATAGATCTTCCCGGATTCATTGCGAGCTATTGTACGCAAAGACCAGCCTTGTTCATTCAACACTGGTTGTGAACCAGTCGCATCGATCATTCGTCCAAATAAACCAGAAAGGGATTACTTAAATTTAAGAATTCTGAAGCCTCTTGCACCCGGACGGGCCAGTAATATTGCAGCAAAGCCATTCCCTTGTTGGTGGTATCCCAATTGCCGCTCTCGAGTGGAGGGGGCAGAAGTGTAAGTCGGCTCTTCAAACCAGCGGAGCTGTAGTGGCCGAGGGGCACGTATGTGAAAACATCCGGAACCACGATCGGAAGTTCCGGATGACCGGCGCTGTTGATGAGTTTTTGCACCACCGCTCCCCTTGATCTCACTTCATGGATATCCCTAACAACGAACCGCCAAAAGTGAAGTTCGTGAACCCCAACGCAGGCAAGGACGAAAGCCGCCGAGAGAACTATTGCTTTTCCACTGGCTCTGGACAACGTGAAACCGAATGTCAACACGAATCCAATCACCGTTGGAAGAACATAGCGAGTGGTCAGACCGGAGTGCATTGCTCGCGTGGTGAGGTATGCAATAAACGGCAGTAGAATGAAGCCGGCAAGAAGTACCGTTTGGGAGAGACCTTCGGGAGTTGTTTTGGCTTTGACGTTTCGTCTCGGTTAGCGACCCTGCGTACGGTCCAGACGAGGGCTACGAGTGTCAAAACCACGATGCCGCCCCCGAACGCGCTTAGTTCTAGAAAGAACTCACCATACATTCTGGGCAGATCGGTGTAACTGAAATGAGCCCAAAAGTGGGGTCCGTATAATCTCTGTTAATGGCAAGGAACTGCCACTGCAGAAACAGCGGTAGTGCTCCGAAAACCAACGCAGCCCAAACGGGCCAACGAAACTTTCGCGTCTTTAGGAATACAGTGGCTTCCGCTAAGCCAAACGGAACCATGGCCACTACAGCATAGTAATGAAATGACTCAGCCAACGCGAGGGTCATCGCCAATAACAACGTCCAAGCCGTTGATGGCAGACGCTGATAGCAAACCAGTGCAAACGCGAAGCACGCCACCACTATGCTGTACGGTCGCGCTTCGACTGAATATGTCTGGAACACGCTGGTCATTAGCAGCAGCGCCGCGCAGAGCACCGCCACCATTTCTTTTCCCCGTTCCCTTACGTAAATGAAAACGCAGGCAATCGTGGATAGAAACGCAACAATAGAAGGTAAACGATAGGCTATTTGTTGATTTCGACTCAGGCCTGACGCCAGCCTTTCCACAATGTAAAACAATGGCGGTTGGCCATCGATTGGTGCATGCAAGGCGGTGACGATTCCTTTCCAGGTTCCTTGAGAGGCTACAGCCAAGGTGAGTATCTCGTCATACCAAAAAGATTTTCCTGCGGCCGCAAATAGACTCCTGACAAGCGCGTAAAGCATCAGGCCGACGAGCGCGGCATAGGTCAGGTTTTTATTAGATATTATTTCCGATGCAGCTATTGCTCCTTTAGGAGCCATTAGCACCTCCTTTGCCTAAAGGAGTTTACTCCCAAAGGGGGTACCCGAGGAGACCTCCCTTATATTCTTCGCGGCCGCGTGATATAAAATGCGGTGCCCTACAGAATAGTAGGTTTTACTTGCTTTATGTTTCCGATGCATTTGCTCCCTTGGACTTAACGAAATGAGATAGCGCAATTAAATCGACTGCAGTCCTTTATTTCAAGATAGGCACATGCGCTCGATTTGTACGCTTTAAGTGTACTCTGCATGTGCGGGATTGAAAGGTACTCTAACTCATGTTTTGGCTCTTTCTGAGGGCGGTCTTCGGCTCGGGACTCGTGACAGTGGCGGCCTTCGGCGCAGGTGCATGGATCGCCGTAGTCTGCCTCCAACCTATCGCAAATTTGAGCGACTCGCATTGGCCTTGCTAGGCGGTTTGGGCATACTGTCGTCGGCGGTATTCCTTGTTGGGCAAGTTTTGTTGACACCGTTCTCTATCGGCAGCACGTTAGCTGTTGG
>CAVSEI010000012.1:0-123232 GCA_963726965.1 uncultured Actinomycetes bacterium
TGTCGGCGACGCACCCGCGCACTGCCGCGTGAGCGGCGTGCTGCAGCCGGAGATCGCGTTCGAGGTCAACCTGCCGACCGCGTGGAACGGCCGCTTCTACATGATCGGCAACGGCGGTCACGCCGGCGAGGCGCCCGACGATCCGGCCGGGCCGCGCAGCGCGACCAGGCGATCCAGACACGGCTTCGTCATCGCGACGACCAACACGGGACACGACGCGCGCAAGGAGCCGGGCGGCACGTTCGTGCTCAGCAATCCCCAGAAGGCGATCGACTACGCGTATCGCGCCGTCACATCTCACGGCGACGACCGCCAAGGAGCATCGCGACGCAGTACTACGCGAAGCCGGTCGCGCATCGTACTGGAACTCGTGCTCGAACGGCGGCCGCCAGGGGCTGATCGAAGCGCAGCGCTTCCCCGACGACTTCGACGGCATCGTCGCCAACGCGCCGTGGGTGGATCAGACCGGCTTCACGATCGGCGCGATGTGGAATCAGCGCGCGCTGACCGGACGCCCGGTCGCTGCCGCGAAGCTGGCGCTGGTCGCCGAGCGGGTGATGGCGAAATGCGACGCGCGTCGACGGCCTGGCCGACGGGCTTGATCGACGACCCGCGCCGCTGCAACTTCGATCCGGCGACGGATGTCCCGAGCTGCCCGGCGGGCACGACGCGGCGAACTGCCTGACGCCCGCGCAGGCCGCGGCGCTCAAGAAGGTCTACGGCGGCCCCGTCAGCAGGGCAAGCCGTTCTTCCCGGGCTTCATGATCGGCAGCGAGGCGGTCGACAGCGCGGCCGGTCGGCGCGCACGAGCGAGCGGCTGGATGAACGTGATCGTCGCGGCGCAGCCGGACGCGAAGCCGGCTGATTTCAATCTCGCCGAGGGGACGATGCGGTACCTGGTGTTCACGCCACCGCAAGCCGGAGTACGACTACCGAACGTTCGACTTCGATCGCGACACCGGCCTTCTCGACGCGCTGGGGCAAGCTCGCGAACGCGACGACAATCCGGATCTGTCGTCGTTCAGCAAGCGCGGCGGCAAGCTGGTCATGACGTACGGCTGGGCCGACACGATCCTGCAGCCGATGATGGGCGTGAACTACTACGAGGCGGCGAGCAACGAACGGGCCGAACGCGCCGACTTCTTCCGCCTCTTCATGATTCCCGGCATGGCGCACTGCGGCGGCGGCATCGGCCCGGATCAGAATGACGCGGTGACCGCGGTGATCGACTGGGTCGAAAACGGCAAGGCGCCGGACACGATCGTCGCCAGCAAGGTGGTGAACGGCCAGTCGCGCACGCGACCGCTGTGCCCCTACCCGCAGGTCGCGCGCTACAACGGCAAGGGCAGCATCGACGACGCCGCGAACTTCCAGTGCCGCGCGCCCTAGCGAGTGGCGACCGCCAATTAGAGCGCCGCGCCCGTGGGCTGCGTCGGAACGGTGCCGTCCTCTTCCGTGTGCTGCTGGCCCCACTTGCGTGACAGCCATTGCTGGAAGTCGTCGAAGACCGAGAAGAACGACGGCACCACGAACAGGCTCAGCGCCGTCGAGGTGATGAGCCCGCCGATCACCGCGATGCCCATTGGCGCCCGGAAGCTCGGGTCCGCTGAAAAGCCTCGGCCACCGGCAACATGCCCGCGATCATCGCAATCGTGGTCATAACGATGGGCCGGGCGCGCTTCGCGCAGGCATCGATCAGCGCTTCGGTGCGCCCCATGCCGTGAACGCTGCGGGCCATGATCACGTACTCCACCAGCAGGATCGAGTTCTTGGTCACGATGCCCATCAGCATCAGGAGCCCGATGAGCGAGGGCAGCGACAGCCCGTAGCCCAGGAAGATCAGACCCGCGAGCGCACCTCCCACGGACTGCGGAAGCGCGCGCCAGGATGGTCAGCGGCTGGATGAAGTCATGGAACAGCAGCACCAGCACGGCATAGATGCACAGCAATCCCACACCCATCGCGCCGAGGAAGCCGCCGAACAGCTCCGACGCGCGAACGTCGCCCGTCTCGCGCCGCTCGACGCCATCCGGCAGATGCGCCATCGCAGGCATCGATTCCACTTTCTTCAGCACGTCGCCGAGCGGCGCGCCGCCGAGATCCGCAGAGATCGTGACGTTTCGCGAGCGGTCGTACCGCTCGATGCTCGTGGGGCCAGCGCCAAATGTGACTTTCGCGATGTTCTCGAGCGGCACGAGGCCGGCGCGACCCGGAACCAGCATCGACCGAATGCTATCGATGTCGCCGCGCGCTGCGTCGTTGAGGCGCACGCGAATGGGCACCTGCCGTTCGGGAAGATTGAACTTGGGCAGATTCAGTGTCGACACATCGCCGCTGGTGGCGATGCGCGTAGCGGCACTGAGCGCTTCCGTGGCCACGCCCAGCTCTGCCGCCCGCTCGGGCATCGGTGTGATCACGATCTCGGGCTTCTGCAGCGCCGCACTGCTCGTGATCGTGCCGAGTCCCGGCAACTGCCGCATCTCGCGTTCGACATTCGCCGCCGCGAACGCGAGCCGGCCACCGTCGTCGCCCGAGAGCGTGACACTCAGACGGTCGGCGTCATTGCCGTCGAACTGGATTCGCGCACCGGGAACGTCGCGCAATATGGCCGTGGCCTTGCGCTCGAACGCCTGTTGCGCACCGCGCGTGCCCTTCGGGTTGTTGATCTGAATCGTCAGCGAAGCGCGGCGCACGGAACCGGCGGCGCCGCCGCCGCCGAAGCCGCTGCCGCGGCCCTGCGTGCCGACCGCCGTGTACACGCTGCCCACGTCGGGCATCGCCGCGAGGCGTTTGCGCACCGTCTCCGCGACGGCGACCGTGTCCTCGAGGGAGGAGCCGGGCGCGAGCTCTACGGTCAAGCGCGTGAAGCCGTTGTCGCCGGCCGGCGAGAATGCCGTCGACAGCAGCGGGAACACCGCCAGCATGCTGCCGATGATCAACGTCGCGGCGCCGAGCGTCTTCCAGCGGTTCTCGAGGCACCAGCGAACGCGGCCGAGATACCACGGCATGACGATCGCCCTGCGCTTCGAAGGGCGTTCCTCGTGCGGCTTCAGCATGTACGCGGCCATCATCGGCGTCAGCGTCCGCGCGACGAGCAGCGAGAACAGCACGGCCACCGTCACCGTGAAACCGAACGGCCGGAAGAACTGGCCCGCGATGCCACTCATGAAGGCGACCGGGATGAACACCGCGCAGATCGTGAGTGTGGTCGCGACGACGGCGAGGCCAATCTCGATCGCCGCGTCCATGGCGGCCGCTTTCGGCTTCTTGCCCATACGCAGGTGCCGCACGATGTTCTCGACCTCGACGATTGCGTCGTCGACGAGGATGCCGACGACGAGCGTCAGCGCGAGCATCGTCAAAATGTTCAGCGTGAAGCCGAGCGCCATCGCCCAGAACGTCGGGATGATCGACAGCGGCAGCGCGATGGCCGACACGGCCGTGGCACGCCAGTCGCGCAGGAACAGCCAGACGACGAGGATCGCGAGGATCGCGCCCTCGACGAGCATCTCCATCGACGCGTCGTACGAGGTCTGGATGTAGCCGACGGTCGAGCTCGCCTCGGCGAAGTGGATTTTGGGGTATTCCTTCGCGAGCTTGGCGACCACGACGCGCGAATCCTCGCGCACGTCGAGCGCGCTCGCGCCCCAGGAGCGCACGATCTCGAAGCCGATGACGGGCTTGCCATCGAGCAGAGCAGCCGCGCGTTGCTCGCCGGCCTGGTCGCGCACGTCGGCAATCGTTTCGAGCCGCACACTGCGGCCGTCCGGCAGCGCGATCGGCAGGGCCCGCAGGTCATAGACGCTGGTGATGATTCCCGTGGTCCGAACCGTTCCTGCTCGAGGCCGCCGACGCGGCCCTCGCCGCCAGGGTATTCGGCCTGGATTCTGCGCAGCTGTCGCGACACGTCGCTGGCGGTGGCGCCTAGCGACGACATTCGATCGGAGTCGAGATCCACGCGGATCTCGCGCGACACGCCGCCGACGCGCGTGATTTTGCCCATGCCCTGCACCGAGGAGAGCTCGCGCGTCACGACGAGATCGACGAACCACGACAGCTCGGTGTCGCTCATGTTGTCGGAGGTCACGCTCCAAGTCACGAGCGAACCACCGGCCGTGTTCACGCGTGACACGATGGGCTCGTTCGCGTCCGGCGGCAGATCGGAGCGGATGCGCGTCATGGCATCGCGCACGTCGTCCAGCGCGGCTGAGATATCCGTGCCGAACCGGAACTCGATGTTCGTGGTGGACGCGCCTTCGTCGACGGTCGACGTCAGCTGCTCGATGCCGGCGATCGTCGCGACGGCGTCTTCGACCTTGCGCGTGATCTCCGACTCCATTTGAGTGGGCGCCACGCCGGCGTAAGTCACCGTGACGATCACGGCCGGGAAGTCGATGTCCGGGCGGTCCTGCACGCCGAGCTTCGGGAAGCTGAGCAGGCCCGCGATCGTCAGGCCGACGAACATGACGATGACGGGAACGGGATTGCGAATCGACCAGGTGACGAAGTTCATGAGCCGCTCACCGTACCGACGTTGACGAGATCGCCATCCTTCAGGAACCCGGCGCGTTTGTTCACGATCGTCTCGTTGCCTTGCACACCGCTCATGACCTCGATGGAGTCGCCGAGCACCCCGCCGGCTTCGACGTGCCGCTGTTCAACCGTGTTGTCGGGGCGCACTACGAACACGTAGCTATAACCGTCCGAGCTGACGACGCTCTCGAGCGGCACGGTGACGCCCGGGCCGCGGCCGATCTCGATCTCGCCGCGCGCAAACATGCCGGGCCGAATACGGTCGTCCGCTGGCAGGTCCACGTACACGAGGCCCGTGCGGTTGCCGCTCGCGATGGTGGGCGCCACCACGCGAATCTTGCCGCGCACGACGAGTCCCTCGACGGTGGAGACCGCGACGTCTTGGCCTGGCGCGAGCTCGCCGAGCCGCATTTCCGGCACTTCGCCGCGCCACTCGATGCGGCCGTTGCGCAAGAGGCGCAACATCTCGCCGCCGGCCTGCGCGATCTGCCCCACGGTGACCGTGCGCGCCGTGATGACGCCGTCGTCCGGCGCCGTGACGGAAGTGAACTTCAGACGCAACTGCGATGTGTCGAGATCGGCGCGCGCGGACGCCAACGCCGCGCGCTTTGCGCGCTGGTCCGCCGACAACTTGTCGAGATCGGCTTCCGACAGCACGTGCGTCTCCGCCAGCATCTGGCCGCGGTGCAATGCGGATTCCGCGTTGTCGAGCTCCGCCTGGCGCTGATTGACGATCGCCTGCTTCGTGGCCACCTCGGCTTCGAGCAGCGAGGTCGAGAGCGTGACGAGCTTCTGGCCCGCCTTCACGTGAGCGCCGACGTCGACGAGAACGTCCGCGACGCGATAGCCGCCGACTTCGGCGCAATGATGACTTCCTGCCACGCGTACACCGAGCCGTTCATCGAGATCTTGCGCGTGAGCTCCGAGCGTTCGAGCGGCGCGGCGGTAACCGTCATGACGGCGGCGCGCGCAGGAGCGGCGGCACCGTTGCCGCGCTGGCCGTTGCCGCCACGCGAGCATCCCGCAAGCACTGCCAATCCCGCAGCGACCACCAACGCGACGAGAACCCGTCCCTGGATTCGGCGCGCGTACGTATGAGTCTTGTGCTTGCATCGCGCAGTCGTCCTTGCTAACCATCAGCTTGCTGATATGATATCAGTTCTCTGATATCGAGAATTGCTAGCTGATGCCCAAGAATCCTAAAGCCGGCCCGGTCGTCGACCCCAAGCATACCGTCGGGTTCCTGCTGCGACTATTGCAGCACACCCTGCGGCAGGCCATGGACGACGCCCTGCGCAAGAAGGGCGTGGAGCTGTCGTTCGCGGCCGTCGTGGCGCTGTTCGGGCTGCGCTTCGAACCGGGCGTCACGGGCGCCAAGCTGGCCCGCAGGGCCTTCGTCTCGGCACAGACCATGAATTCCGTGTTGCGGCATCTCGAGCTCGACGGGTTGATCGACCGGCGGCCTCATCCCGACAGCCGCCGCGCCGACAGCTGGTCTTTGACCGAGGCCGGCCTCGTCGAGCTCGAGCGTGCCCATAGCGTCGGCACTTCCGTGTTCAACAAAATGCTCGCATCGTTCGACGAAGTGGAGACGGCGACCTTCACAGACAGCCTGCGCCGCTGTATCCACTCGCTCGGCGGCGACGATCTCGGCCTACCCTTGGAACTGCGCGCCGTCCGCCCAGCAGCACCTGTGGTGCGCAATCGCCGCGTCAGCGCTTCCAGAACGCCGGCGTCAACAGCACGAGGAACGTGAAGATCTCGAGCCGGCCGAACAGCATCGCGATCGCGAACATGATCTTGCCCTGCGGGCTCACGTCCGCGAACGTCATCGCCACCGACCCCAAGCCCGGCCCCGCGTTGTTGATCGAAGTCGCGACGGCGCCGAACGCCGTGATCTGATCCATGCCGTCCATCATCGCGAGGACCATGAAGATCACGAACACCACGACGTAGACGGCGAAGAATCCGCCGACGGCCTCCACCACGGAGTCCGGCACCGGCTGGCCGTCGAGCTTCATGCGGCGAATCGCCTGCGGATGACGCGAACCCTTGCCGAGCGACTCCGAGACGTTTTCGGCCATCTCACGCCAGCACACGACGTTGAAGAAGCTGGTCTGCTCTTCCCATTCCTGGGACTGGCGGTTCTGCCACCGTCGGCTGACCGCCACGCCGAACGACGCCTTGGCGGCGCCGCCGGTGGTGTAGCGGATCTCGGGATCACGGGTGAGATTCCCGACGATGGTCACGGTGCTGTCAGCCATTTGTCTTCCTCCCTCAGGCGTCCGACACGCCGGAACCCGCAAGCTTCCCGTAGACACTTTCCGGGATGCGGAGCACCTTGTGCCGGAGGACTTCATCAGCAAGGGAGAGCGTTCGGTGGAGCTCGTCCATCGCCGCGGGCTCGGCCTTGGCCTGGAGGACCACGTAGTAGCCCTCCCAGCGGTGCTTGAGCTCGTAGGCGAAACGCCGCTTGCCCCAGTAGTCGATCTGTCCGGGCTCTGCGCCCTTCGACTCGATCAGCTGGGTGTAGCGGGCGACGGCGGACCGGATGGTCTCCTCTTCCAGATCCGCGTCGAAGATGACCATGACCTCGTACGGCCTCATGGGCCGACCTCCTTCGGACCGTGGCACCGGCCACGGGCGACCACGCAACCCGAAACCGGGCCGTGGGCGCAGGAATGCAATTGAACGGGTCAGGCTAGCAGTCGATCCCCGACACGACCTATCGACGGGAACGTTACGCCGGGGGTGTGACGGCTACCCCACGGCTCGCAGGACGCGAGCGATTCACGGGGCGCACGCTCCGGCCGGGCCGGAGGGGAGCTTGCCGCCCGCGGTCTCGATCGCGTAGCGATAGGCGTCGTCCGCTCGGTAGCCGGGACACACGCGCTCGGCCTTGGCGCACGGCTTCATCAGCCGGGTGGAGTCCCGCGTACCGTCGGCCTCGAAGAACCCGATGTCGAGAGGGACCGTCACCCCCGACATCGTGAAGCCCGCGAGACTCTGGCCCGGGAACACGAACAGCATGCCGTCGTAGGGACCGAGGTCGGTGTGGTGGCGCAGTCCCGCGACCCGCTCCGTCTCGGTGTCGGCGACGGCGAGACGCAAGCAATGGCCGGTCCCGATCCCGACGTTCACCTCGGTGAGACCGCCGAACGGCGCCTGCGCGGGTGAAGCCGCCGCGACGATCTCCGGGAGCGTGCGCGCACGCTTCGAGGACGCGGGCGCGCCATCGGAGTCCAACAGCCGGGCCACCCCGAACGCCACCGCCAGCGCGCCGAGCGCGAGCAGGGTCGCGGTCACCAGGCGACGACTCGTCATCGCCGGCGAGGCTAACCCTGGCGCGGCCGGTCAGGCGGGCGCGGGCTCGACCGAACCGTAGAGACCGAGCGCCTCGGTCACGGAGTCGGCCGCGTGGTACGTCTCGCCACTCGCCGGAAATGTCCCGGCGCGCACGTCGTCGGCGAAGCGCTCGATCGCGCGCGTGGCGTCGCCCTGGAGATCGGCGTACCGACGCACGAACTTCGGTCGTACGCGGTCCTCGAACCCGACGAGGTCGTGGTACACGAGGACCTGGCCGTCACAATGACGCCCCGCACCGATGCCGATCGTCGGCACGGACACCGAGTCGGTGACCATGCGCGCCACCGCGTCGGGTACGCACTCGAGCACGATGGCGAAGCAGCCCGCCTCCGCGAGTGCGACCGCATCGTCGACGATGATCCGGGCCGCGTCCAGGGTCTTGCCTTGCACGCGGTAACCGCCCAGCTGGTGCACCGACTGCGGGGTGAGCCCCAGATGCCCCATGACCGGAATCTCGGCGTCGAGGATGGCCCCCACCGCGTCGAGCCGCTTGCGACCGCCTTCGAGCTTGACCGCGCTCGCGCCCGCGCGGACGAGGTGCGCCGCGTTGCTGACGGTCTCGTCACGCGTGCGGTGATAGCTCATCCACGGAAGATCGGCGACAACCAGCGCGCGCGGCTTCGTGCGCGCGACCGCGCCGGTGTGGTGCGCCATGTCGTCGACGGTGACGTGCAGGGTGTCGTCGTACCCGAGCACGACCATCGCCACCGAGTCGCCGACGAGGATCATGTCGACACCTGCGGCATCGACCGCGCGCGCCGACGGCGCGTCGTACGCGGTGACCATCACCAGCGGAGTTCCGGACCCTTTGCGCGCGATCACGTCCGGCACGCCGAGTGCGCGGCGGAACAGCCTGACGGGCGTCGGCCATCTCGTTTCCTCCACCGTCCAGGGCACCCACGGCTCCCGGCGGCAACGAAAGAGTATCGCTAGTGCGCCGACCGTGCTCGACCGGTCCGGGGCGTCGCTTCGCGGGGTTCCGGCGGGGGTCCGACGCCGCCGTGGCGGCGGCCGTGGAGCTCGCGGCGGGTGAGGAAATTCCACCCGCAGTCCGGACACACCTCGACGACGTACCGGGCGAACTCATCATGCGTCGCGCCCAGCCGCTCGAGCTCGCTCGGGTGGACGATGCACCGACCGTTGGCCTGACGGAGATGCTCCCCGTAGACGTAGGAGACGTAGCGGACGTGGCGGCCCGCACACACCGGGCACTCGTGGGGGGCAGGATCCCCGACGTGGCGCGCGGCGCGAATGAGCTCGGGATGGGCATCGCACACGTCGAGGCGAGCGACGCTGCCGCGGTGCAGGTCACGCAGGACGGCCTTTCGGGCCAGCGCGTAGTCGGTGTGCCGGCGCACGGCCGCCACTGTACAAGGGGACGCCGGCCTCCGGGACCGACTCTGTTCACCTGTCGTCCTCCCGGGCATCACCGTGTGTATACTCTCGTCGATATATCGGATCGATATATCGAACCGCACACCACAGAACCTCACACGACAGAACCTCATACGACAGGAAGTCGACGAACGTGCTCGAGCTCGCCATCCTCGGACTGCTGAAGGAGCAACCTCTCCACGGCTACGAGCTGAAGAAGCGCCTCGGTGAGACCCTGGGCTCGCTCTGGGGCATCTCCTACGGGTCGCTCTACCCGGCGCTGCGTCGTCTGGAGCACGACGGCTCGATCGAGAGCGTCGCGCCCGAGACGGTGGCCGCGCCGATGCCCGCCACGGGCTCGCTCGACGGCGACCTCGCCGCCGCCCGCCTGCGCCGCCCGGCCAAGGCCACCCGTCGGACCCGCAAGGCCTACCGACTGACCGAGCTCGGCGACGCCCGGCTCTCACAACTGCTGCTCGACGACGACGTCAGCGGCGACGACGAGCGCACGTTCGCGTTGAAGCTCGCCTTCTGCCGACACCTCGATCCGGCGGCGCGCCTCGAACTCCTCCAGCGCCGCCGCGCCGCGCTCGCCGATCGCCTCGCTCGCGCCCGACGGTCGTCGGCACCGGGCCGGGGTGACCGCTACACCCGCTCGCTCTTCGAACACCGCACCGATTCCACCCAACGAGATCTCGAGTGGATCGACGCACTGATCGCGGCCGAAGGTCGCGACGAAACCTCGTCAAGTCAAGAAGGAGCCACCGCATCATGAGTGGACGCATTCGGGTCGCCATCGCCGGAGTCGGGAACTGCGCCAGCAGCCTCGTCCAGGGCGTCGAGTACTACCGCAACGCCGATCCCACCGAGGAGGTCCCCGGCCTCATGCACGTCGTGCTCGGCGACTACCACGTCGGTGACGTCGACTTCGTCGCCGCGTTCGACGTCGACGCCGACAAGGTCGGACTCGACCTCGGCAAGGCGATCTCCGCCGGGCAGAACAACACCATCAAGTTCGCCAACGTCGGCCAACTCGAAGTCGAGGTGCAGCGGGGCCCGACGTTCGACGGTCTCGGCAAGTACTACCGCGAGACGATCGAGGAGTCGCCCGCGGAACCGGTCGACGTGGCGCAGGTGCTCCGCGACACGAAGGCCGACGTCCTGGTCAGCTACCTGCCGGTCGGCTCCGAGGAGGCGCAACGGTTCTACGCGCAGGCGTGCCTCGACGCCGGCGTGGGCTTCGTGAACGCGATCCCGGTGTTCATCGCCAGCGACCCCGAGTGGGCGGCGAAGTTCGAGGCCGCCAAGCTCCCGATCGTCGGCGACGACATCAAGAGCCAGGTGGGCGCCACCATCACCCACCGCATGCTCGCCCGACTGTTCGAGGACCGCGGCACGAGCATCGACCGCACGTACCAGCTCAACTTCGGCGGCAACATGGACTTCAAGAACATGTTGGAACGCACCCGCCTCGAGTCGAAGAAGATCTCCAAGACCCAGTCGGTCACCAGCCAGATCGAGCAGGGCATCGAGTCCGACAACGTGCACATCGGTCCGTCGGACCACGTGCCGTGGCTCGACGACCGGAAGTGGGCGTACATCCGACTCGAGGGTCGCAACTTCGGTGACGTCCCGCTCAACATCGAGCTCAAGCTCGAGGTGTGGGATTCGCCGAACTCGGCCGGAGTCATCATCGACGCCGTCCGCTGCTGCAAGATCGCGCTCGACCGCGGCATCGGTGGCCCACTCGCGGGTCCCTCCGCGTACTTCATGAAGTCGCCGGCGGTGCAGTACCACGACGACGAAGCCCGGGTCATGGTCGAGGACTTCGCGAACGGCGAATAGCCTTCACTCGATGTCCCGCCTGATCCGTTCGTTCGCCGCGTGACCACCAGCGGCGAGGATCCCATCGGCGCCGGCGAACGCGGCCTGCGACTGCTCGGCGAACTCCGCGGCAAGCGCGTGCTCGACCTCGGATGCGGAAACGGCTCGGACGCGATCACCTTGGCTCGCCACGGCGCGATCGTCATCGCGCTCGACGGTGCCGATGCCGGGCTGGCGCACGCGCGGGCGCGGGCGGAGCGTGAGGAAGTGAAGGTCGAATGGCGCAAGGGCGACCTCGCCGACCTCGCATTCCTGCGCGCGGAGTCCATCGATGCCGCATTCAGCGCGTTCGCGGTGTCGGAGGTCGAGGACGTGTCGAGGCTGTTCCGCCAGGTGCAACGCGTCCTCAAACCGAGCGGGCCGTTCGTGTTCTCCTACGAACACCCGATGGCGCTGTGCGTGGGACCCACCGGCACCATCGACCGTTCATACTTCGAGACCGGTCCGATCGACCGCGAACGCGACGGCGAACCCGTCTGGGTCCACGCGCGGGATCGGTGACGTGTTCACCGAGCTCGGCCGGGCCGGGTTCCGGGTCGACACCATCCTCGAGCCCCGTCCTGACCGTCCCGGGCGCGCGTCCCCTCGACCATCGTCTGGCGCGCCCGCAAAGAGGGCGCCTGAGTTCTTCGGGTCATCGGGTCCGTTCGATGCCGTGCTCGCGGGCCCACGCGGTGAGGCGGGCGTGGGCGTCCTCTTCGCTGATCGGGCCCTCGTCGAGGCGGATCTCGAGGAGGAAGTCGAGCGCATCGCCCACCACCCGCCCCGGCTTCACCCCGAGGAACTCCATCACCTGACGGCCGTCGAGCGGCGGGCGGATGGAATCGAGCTCCTCCTGCTCCCGCAGCTCAGCGATGCGCACCTCGAGGTCGTCCATCCGGTGCTGGAGCGCGCGGGCGCGGTTCTGGTTGCGCGTCGTGCAGTCACACCGCTGGAGATGGTTGAGCTCGTCGAGCAGGTCACCGGCGTCGCGCACGTAGCGTCGCACCGCCTTGTCCGTCCACCCCATGGCGTAGGTGTGGATGCGCAGGTGGAGGTACACCAGCTTGACGACCGCGTCGACGACGTCGTTCGGATACTTCAGCGCTCGCATCCGCTCCTCGGTCATGCGCGCCCCGACCACCTCGTGGTGGTGGAAGCTCACGCCGCCGCCCGCGTACGAACGGGTCTTGGGCTTGCCGACGTCGTGGAACAGCGCGGCCAGTCGCACGACCAGTTCGCGACGCGTGTTGTGCACGACCGCGATCGTGTGCGCGAGCACGTCCTTGTGCGTGTGGATCGGGTCCTGTTCGAGCCGCATCTGGTTGAGTTCGGGAAGGAACTCGTCGGAGAGCCCGGTCTCGGCGAGGAACCACAGCCCGGTGCTCGGATCGTCGACGAGCAGGAGCTTCGACAGTTCGTCGCGCACGCGCTCGGCGCTCACGATCTCGAGCCGGTGACGCAGTTGCACGACGGCGTCGGTGAGCGCGGGGTCGGGTGCGAGTCCGAATTGGGCGACGAAACGCGCCGCCCGCAACATGCGCAACGGATCGTCGAGGAACGACACCTCAGGGGCCAGCGGCGTCCGCAATCGACGGGCCGCGAGGTCGACCGCCCCGCCGAACGGATCGACGAGCACCGGTTCGGGCAGTCGCAGCGCCATGGCGTTGACGGTGAAGTCGCGGCGCGACAGATCGGTCTCGATGTCGTCGGAGAACTTCACCTCGGGCTTGCGGCTGTCGGGCCGGTACACCTCGGCTCGGAACGTCGTGATCTCGATGATGGTGTCGTCCTTGCGACAGCCGACCGTGCCGAACCGTTGCCCCTGGAGCCACACCGCGTCGGCCCAACCCCGGACGATCTCCTCGACCGCATCGGGACGCGCGTTCGTGGTGAGATCGACGTCCGGGCGCTGGCCGTCGAGCGTCACCCGGTCGAGGAACGCATCGCGCACACTGCCGCCGACGAGATAGCACTCGAACCCGGCATCGGTGAGCAGGCGCGCGAGTTGCTGGGTCGGCGCCCGCGGGTCGAGCAGGGGTTGGAGACGGGGCGGGATCGCAGCCATTCCCACCATTGTCGTCCGCCGAGGTGCCAAACCGGCGAAAGATACGCGCATCCCAACCGCGCAGTTCACCCTCCGCTACGTTCGCTTCGTGGATGCTGCACCCGTTTGCTCACGTCTCGGGTGCGACGAGGCCGCCGTCGCGGTGTTCGCGTTCGACGCCCTCGACAGCCTCGTGTGGCTCGATCCGATCGCCACACCCGGTCGCGGCGCCGGGATGCTGTGCGAGCGGCACGC
Source organism: uncultured Actinomycetes bacterium (assembly GCA_963726965.1). Taxonomy (GTDB): domain Bacteria; phylum Actinomycetota; class Acidimicrobiia; order IMCC26256; family DASPTH01; genus DASUAS01. The sequence goes on from CAVSEI010000012.1 coordinate 13,439, forward strand.
CGACCGGCTGTCGCCGCCGCGGGGCTGGAACCTCCTCGACCGGCGAGCACCCGAAGCGCGACTCTGGATCCGTCGCCCGCCCGCGATGACGCCCACGGTTCCGGGGGGTCACCCGCCCCGGCGGGAACGTGCGGCACGCGTCGCGTCTCTGCGCGGTTCCCGCGCCGGTGTTGCCGTTCGACGCCGCGTCGGACCCGTCGCCCGTCATCGCCGAGGCGACCGACGCCGATGTCGACGCCGCCACACCGGCGGCCACGTGGTCGCCTCACGACCGACCGGGGCCCGAGTTCGAGCAGGTGCTCGATGCCCGCACCCCGTTGTTGGCCCGCGCCTTCGAAGCGGCGCGGGCTTCCGACCACGGCTGACGGCCGGGGACGCGCGCCTCACACCGGAGCGTGGCGGGTGGCGAGCGGTGGTGCCGGTACGTGCGGCGCGGCCGGCGCCGGCGGCGGAGGTACCGGCGTCTCCTGCGCGCGCTCGAGGTCAGCCCGATCGAGGGAGAAGCGCATCTCGCTCGAGGCATTGGCGTGCGCGATGGCGTCGTCGCGCGCGACCAGGCCGTTGCGGTAGAGGTGCACCAGGCTCTGGTCGAAGGTCTGCATGCCGTACAGATCGCCGGTGGCCATCTCGTCGACGAGTTCGGAGAGCCGCGCCGGGTCGGCGATGCGTTCCGACACGCGCGCGTTCGCCACGAGGATCTCCACCGCCGGCACGCGTCCCCGGCCACCGGCGCGCGGAAGCAGCCGTTGCGACACGATGCCGCGCAGGGTCGCGGCCAGCGACGACCGCGCCTGGCGCTGGCGATGGGGTGGGAACAACTCGACGAACCGGTCGATGGTGTCGATGGCGCTCACCGTCGACATCCCGGCGAGCACCAGGTGTCCGATCTCCGCGGCCTGGAGCAGCGTCCACGCCGCATCGACGTCGCGCAGGTCGCCGAGCATCAGCACGTCGGGATCCTGGCGGAGCGCGTGCTCGAGTCCCGACACCGCGCTCGGTGTGTCCGCCCCGACCTCCCGCTGGTCGACGATCGAACGCTTGTCAGGATGGAGCACTTCGACCGGGTCCTCGATCGTGACGATGTGGCCTTCGCGTCCGGCATTGACGTGGTCGATCATCGCGGCGAGGGTCGCGGTCTTGCCCGAACCGGCGAGCCCGGTGACCAACACGATGCCGTGCTGTTCCTCGGCCAGCTCGGGGACCGCACGCGGGAGACCCAGCGCGTCGAAGCTCGGGATGCCGGGCAGCACGCGACGCAGCACGAGACCGATCCATCCACGCTGACGGAACGCGCTGACCCGGAATCGGCCGAGCCCGGCGATCCCGTACATGAAGTCGCACTCGTTGGTCGCCTCGAACACTTCGGCGCGACCCCGCGGGATGATCCCGCCGGCGAGGCGCTCGGTGTCGGACGGTTCGATCGTGTCGAACGGACCCTCGCGGAGTCGGCCGTCGACCCGGAGGCGCGGCCGGGAACCGACCTTGACGTGGACGTCAGAGGCTCCCTGTTCCACGGCAAACCGCAGTAGTCCGTCCAGGTCCAACACGAGGCGCCTCCGCACCGTGTATCGGCAGTCCGCGTGGACGCCTGTAGGGGCCCGGCCGTGCTGCCCGTCATCGGTCACATGCGGACCATTACCCTGCTTCTGTGCGGCAGCAGACCTTGCGTTTCGGCGACAGCTGGGCGCGGATCGCGCCCTGGCGCGGGGGCGGTGGCGCCGCCCATCTCGTCGTCGGGCCGGACGCCAGCGTCTCCCCGAACGTCGTCTTGCGCTGCGTCGAACGCGCCCGGGCGTCGGGCTACGAGTCGGTGCTGACCAGCGCGGTGAGCCCGAGGGAGTCGGGCGTCTTCGTCGACGCCGGCTTCTCGGTACGCGAACGCCTCCACCTCCTGGCCCTCGACCTCGCGGCGGCGCCCGCACCTCCCGCCCTCCCGCTCCACAAGGCGGCCCGGCGGGACCGAGCCGGGGTCCTCGCGCTCGACGACGCTTCGTTCGACGACTTCTGGCGGCTCCGGGCCGACGGGCTCAAGGACGCGATCAGCGCCACCCCGACCAGCCGCTTCCGCGTCGGGCACGGAGCCGATCCTCCGTTCGGGCACGGAGCCGATCCTCCGTTCGGGCACGGAGCCGGTGCTGATCGAGTCGTCGCGTACACGATCACCGGGTTGGCCGGGCACCACGGATACCTCCAGCGGATCGCGGTCCACCCCGACGCGCGAACCCGCGGTTGGGGACACGCGCTCGTCGCCGACGCGCTCGGATGGTTGTGGCGGCACGGCGCGGATCGCGTGTACGTGAACACCCAGCTCGAGAACGAACGCGCGATCGCGTTGTACGAGTCGTTCGGGTTCGCAATCCTCCCGGCCGGACTCTGCGTCCTCGGCCGGGCGCTGTGACCGCGCGCACGACGGTTGCGGGCGTCGCGCTCGCAACCATGGCTGCGTTCGCGCTCGCGTTCCCACTGGGGAGTTCGGCAGGCGCGAGGCTTCGAGCCCGCTGTCGTTCACGCTCGCAGGTCAGAGTCCCTGGACGCCCCTCGGCGGCCCCTTCATCCTGCGCTTCCAGACGGCCAACGTCCCCGCCGGATCGGAGGTCGCACTCACCCTGCACGACGGGCTCCAGTCGCGGACCGCATTCGACGAGAGCGTGCGACGGGGGAAGTCTCCCGCCGTCACGGGAGCTCACGAAGGTCCCGTTCGACACGCTGACCAGCGACCCCGCCACCGGCGACCGCCTGCTCGCCCTCCCGACGACCTCGTTGACCGCCGGCGGCGTGTACCCGCTGGAGGTCGACCTCCGGAGCGCGGGCGACGAATCGGTCGCGCACTTCGTCACCCATGTCGTGGTCGCCGAACTCGCCGCCGATGGTCACAGCCTCGCGGTCGGTCGACCGTTGCACGTCGCGTGGGTGTGGCCGCTGCGGGCCGACCCCGCCTACATCCCGGGCTTCGTCAATCCGACCACGCTCCACGACCTCCAATCCGCGGGCCGACTCGGTCGTCAGGCTGCGCAAGTCGCCGGAAACACCGACGTGCCGCTCACCCTTGCGCCCAGCCCGGAGACCGTCGACGCCTGGACGCGCCTCGGCGCCAAGCTGCCCGACGTCGCGGTGGGCCGTGCGCTGCTCCAGCAGTCCTCGTCGCGCAACGAGATCCTCGCCGGACCGTTCGTGCCGCTCGACCTGCCGTCGATCATCGACAACGGGTTGATCGGCGTCGCCAACCCGGAGCTGGCGCGCGGTATCACCACCCTCGAGACCTTCTTCGGCATCCACATCGATCCGAGCACCGCGCTCCCCGGACCGCTCGACGTCCGGTCGTTGCGACTGCTTCAGAACGCCAGCGTCCGTCAACTCGTCGTCGACGGAACCGCGCTGACCCCGGAAGTCGAGCAGTACACGCCTGCACATCCGTACAAGATGCAAGCGGTCCCCGGCGACGACTCGACTGCGGTCACCGTGGTCGCCACCGACCCGGGATTCGAGGACTTCCTCACCGGCAGCGATCCGCCGGCGCTCCGCGCCGCGCACCTGCTCGCCGGGCTCGCGCTCGTCGCGGGCGAGCAACCGAGCCTCCGCCGCGGGGTCGCGATCGCCAACCCCGACCGCTGGAACGCCAACGAGGCCTTCGTGACCGCGGTCCTCGCAGGTCTCCGCGAGCAACCCGCTCCTCGAACCCGACACGGTGTCCGATCTGCTCGCGGCAGTCCCGAGCGCAACCGTCGACGGCACTCCCGACGGTGCTCCGGTGTACCGGCAACTCGCGGCGCATGCCACGGAGGCAACCCCGGTCACGCTGCGCCAGTATCAGGACGGCGAGACCGAGCGGGACGCCGTCGCCAACCTCGTCGGACCCACCGACGCCCGCACCACGGGGGCCGACCGCTCCCTTGCCACTTCGGTGTCATCGGACTGGCAGACCCCCCGGGGTCGGATCCGGGCGCGTGACCTCCTCGCCGGAATCGGCGCATCCGTCAACGGTTTCCTCGCCCAGATCAAGGTGCAGCCGCAGAGCACGATCACGATCACGTCGAGCAAGGCCGAGATCCCGATCGGGTTCCAGAACACGAGCGACCAGGACCTCACCGTCCACGTGAAACTCGAGAGCGATCGCCTGCTCTTCCCCGACGGCGCCGAGCGCGACGTCCTCCTCCCCCACCAGCGGAGCACGACGGTCCGGGTGGCGGTGGAGACGCGCGGCTCGGGGACGTCACCGGTCCAGATGACCGTCACCACCCCAGACGGTCTGTCCATCGGGGGTACGACCATCATCAAGGTCCGCTCCTCCTTCGTGAGCGGCGTCGGAGTGTTCCTCACGGTGGGCGCCGGTCTCTTCCTCGCGTGCTGGTGGGGGTGGGACATCCGCCGCCGCCGGAAGCGGCGAGGACCGGGTCAGGCCCGCCCCCGTCCGCTCGCCACGCCGTCCGGCCAGCCGGCGTGACCGACGCCGGATCCCCTCCCGGGCAGGTGCCGGAGGACTTCGGCCTCAACGAGCCCGGGACCAACCCGACCGAGGTCGAGACGTCGCTCGTCCGCTCCAGCGCCGTCGTCGCGGTCGGGACCGCGCTCTCCCGGGTCACGGGGTTCGTGCGCATCGCCGCGATCGCGTACGCCCTCGGTGCGACCACGTTGGCCGGCACGTACAGCTACGCCAACGAGGCGCCCAACATCGTCTACGAACTGCTCCTCGGCGGCGTGCTCACCGCGACGCTCGTCCCGCTGTTCGTCAAGCACTTCGAGACGCGCGACGACGACGCCGCCAGTGCGATCTTCACCGTCGCGCTGCTCGCGTTGGCCGCGATCACCGTCGTCGGGGTCATCGCCGCGCCGTGGATCGTCGACCTGTACACGCTGAACGTCCACAGCGCGAACCTCGGCGCGCAACAGGAGCTGGCGACGTCGCTGCTGCGGTTGTTCATGCCCCAGATGCTCTTCTACGGCATCGTGACGCTCGCCACCGCGATGCTCAACGCCCGCCGACGGTTCCTCGCGGCGGCCTTCGCGCCGGTGCTCAACAACGTCGTCGTGATCGCGGTCTTCCTCGCGCTCCCGCACATCGCCAGCGGAGCGCTGAGCGTCCGGAGCGTGCTCGACGACGACGCCCTCGTGCTGCTGATGGGCCTCGGCACGACGGCGGGTGTCGTCGTCATGGCCCTGGCCTTGCTGCCCCCGCTCGAGCGTCTGCACCTTCACCTCCGGTTCCTGCCCGCCTGGCGCCACCCGGCCGTGAACGCCATGGTGCGGCTCTCCGGGTGGACCGTCGGCTACGTGGTGGCCAACCAGATTGCGCTCCTCGTCGTGACCGTCCTGGCCAACGGGACCGACGGCGGTCCGTTCATCTACATCAGCGCGTACGCGTTCTTCCAGCTTCCGCACGGACTCTTCGCGGTCTCGTTGATGACGACGTTCACCCCCGAGATGGCGAGCGCCGCGGCGCGCAACGACCTCGCCGCGCTGCGCGCCCAGCTGTCGCGCGGCATGCGCCTCGCTGCGGTGGTCATCGTTCCCGCGGCCGCGCTCTACCTCGGCCTGGCGCGGCCGATCATCGTCGCGCTCTTGCAGCGCGGTGCGTTCGGTGCGGCCGACGCCGCGACGGTCTCGGACACCCTCGCCCTGTTCGCCGTCGGCCTGCTGCCGTTCTCGATCTATCTGTTCGCCATGCGCGCCTTCTACGCACGCCACGACACGTTCACCCCGTTCTGGATCAACTGCATCGAGAACGCAGTGAACATCGGGCTCGCGTTCCCCCTGTACGCGTGGCTCGGGATCCCCGGACTGGCCCTCGCGTTCTCCCTGGCCTACTTCGTCGGCGCCGCGGTCGCGCTCCTCGTGTTGCAGCAACGGCTCGGCGGCATCGAGGGCCGTCGCCTCGGGGTGACCGTCACCAAGGTGCTGGTGGCCGGGGCCGCGGTCGCCGGCATCAGTTGGGCGATCGGTGAGGCGATCGGCTGGTCGAGCACCGCAGCCGCATTCACCGCCGTCGTCGTCGGCGCGATCGCGGGCGGTGTCGCCTACGTCATCCTGCTGGCCCTGTTGCGAGTCGAGGAGCTTGCCGCGCTCACCGCACTGCTCGCCGGACGGCGCCGCGGCGCGAGCCCCGGCGCGCGCGTGTAACGATCATGGACCGACCGCGATCTATGGAGACAGCGTGAGCATCAGGGTGGTGACCGACAGCAGCTGCGATCTCCCGCAGTCACTCGTCGACGCGTTGCGGATCGAGATCGTCCCGCTCACCATCCGTTTCGGACCCGAGGAGTTCGTCGACCGCGAGGAGCTGACCACCGACGAGTTCTGGTCTCGCCTCGAACACTCCAAGCTGCTCCCGGAAACGGCGGCGCCTTCGGCCGGTGCGTTCGAGTCGAAGTTCCGCGACCTCCAGGCTCGCGGTGCCACCGGGGTCGTCTGCATCAACCTGTCGTCGCACCTCTCGGCGACCATGCAGGCCGCCCAGGTCGCCGCGGCTGCCGTGTCGGCCGACTTCCCCGTGCAGGTCATCGACTCCCAGAGCGCGTCGATGGGCCTCGGCAACCTGTGTCTGACCGCGGCCCGGCGGGCAGCCGACGGCGACTCGCTGGAGTCCATCGTCGCCGAGGTGGTGGACCGGCGCGACCGCACCCGGCTCTTCGCCACCCTCGACACCCTCGAGTTCCTCAAACGAGGGGGTCGCGTCGGCAACGCCCGCGCACTGCTCGGGACGGTCCTGTCGATCAAGCCCGTCATCGAGGTGCGCGAGGGCGTGGTCGAGGAGGCGGGCAAGGTCAGGACCCGGTCGAAGGCCCTGAAGCTGATCGCCGCGAAGGCCGACGAGGGCAAGATCGAGCATCTCGCGGTGCTGCACGGCAACGCCCCCGATCTCGACGAGCTCCTCGAGTTGCTCGACCCGATCTTCCCGCGCGACGACATCATCACCGGGGTCGTCGGCCCGGTCATCGGGACCCACGCCGGGCCGCGCGTCATCGGCGTGACCTTCCAGGTCGTCCGCTGAGCGTCACAATGCAGTCGTGGAACTGACCACACCCGGGCGCGTCCTCGGAGGGCGTTACCGACTCGTGGAGCCACTCGCGCGGCGGGATGGCAACGGTCTGGGTCGCGGACGACCCGATCTTGTCGCGCCGGGTCGCGGTCAAGATCCTCCGCGCCGACCTCGCGCTCGACGAAGGGATCCGGGCGCGGTTCCGCCACGAGGCCGTCGCCGCTGCCCGCCTCTCCCACCCGAACATCGTGTCGACGTACGACACCGGCGACGACGACGGCATCGCCTACATCGTGATGGAACTGGTCGACGGCCCGACGCTGCGTCACCTCATCGACGAGCGGGGAGGGTTGTCGGTGGCCGAGGTGATCCGCATCGGGAAGCAGGTGGCGAGCGCGCTCGACGCCGCGCACCGAGCTGGTCTCGTCCATCGCGACGTGAAACCGGCCAACGTGCTCGTTCCCGACACCGGGCCGGTGAAGGTCACCGACTTCGGCATCGCCAAGGCCGCGGGTGGAGACGATCTGACCCGCACCGGAACCGTGATGGGTACCGCGCGGTACCTGTCGCCCGAGCAGGTGAACGGTCGTCCGACCGACGCCCGCACCGACGTGTACGCACTCGGTCTCCTCCTGTTCGAGTCGCTCTGCGGTCACCCCCCCTTCGGTGGTGACACCGACATCGCCACCGCGATGGCGCGCCTCACGACCACGGCACCCGCGGTCCGCGCCGAACGGCCCGAAGTGTCCGCCGCGCTCGACGACGTGATCCACCGCTGCATGGCCCGGAAGCCGGGCGCGCGGTACGCATCGGCGGCCGAGGTGGCCGACGCCCTCGACCGGGCGCGGATGGACCCGACCGGAGCGATCGCGACCGTTCGCCGTCCGGCCCCCGTGCTGCCGCCGGCCCACACCGGACCCACTGCGCCCGTCCCCCGGACCGGGTCCGGCCCCCAGCCGGTGCGCCGCCGCCGACGCCGGTTCGGGTGGCTGTGGATCCCGCTCGTCCTGATCGTGGCCGTGGCCGGTGGTGTCCTCGCGTACCTGCTCGTGATCGACAACGGGACCGGGGGGTCGAGCTCGAGCTCGGGTGCGTCCACGGCGCCTTCCGCGTCGAACGCGACGCTGACCGGCTCCGCGTTCGATCCCCTCGGCGACCACGCGGAGAGGAACGACCTCGTCCCCCTCGCCACCGACCACGACCCCACGACCAGTTGGCGAACCGAGGAATACAACTCCTTCCCGGACGGCGCGAAGACCGGCGTCGGCCTCGCGTACGACCTCAACGGCGACTACGACATCCGCAAGGTGCTGGTCGACACGCAACAAGCCGGTTGGGGTGCGGAGATCTACGTCAGCGAGCGTCCCGTCGGTCAACTCAACTCCCTCGGCGACTGGGGCCCGGTCCGCGCCCGCGGCAACGATCTCGGGACGTCGCACGAGTTCACGACCGACGGAGTGAAGGGACGCTCGATGTTGCTCTGGATCACGCAGATGCCGGTTGGTGACGACGACCAGCACTACGTCGACGTCTCCGAGGTGAGGGTTGGGTGACGACGACGATGCCGAGCTCGCCCGTCGAGCTTCACACGGTGACCGCCGCGCCCTGGAGCTCCTGCTCGAACGCCACGCCGACCGCATCCACGCGGTCTGTCGACGGATCGTCGCCCATCCCGACGACGCGCTCGACGCCACCCAGGAGGCGATGATCGCGGTCGCTCGCGGCATCACGCGTTTCGACGGGCGCGCCGCGTTCACGACGTGGTGCTACCGGGTCGCCACCAACGCCGCGCTCGACGAACTCCGCCGGAAGCGTCGTCGCCCGTTGCCGGCCGATCCCACCGATCCGGCGACGCCCGAGCCCACGCCGTCCGGCACTTCGATCGAGGAGCGCGTCGGAACCCGCCTCGACGTCGATGCCGCCTTGGCCACCCTCCCCGACGAGTTCCGCGTCGCGGTCGTGCTCCGCGATCTCTGCGACCTCGACTATGCCGAGATCGCGGAGGTGCTCGACGTACCTCCGGGCACCGTGCGCTCCCGGATCTCGCGCGGCCGGGCCCTCCTCCAGGAGCAGCTGCAGATCACACCGATCGGGAACCCCCCGGCCCGCTCGCGACGTCAGAGTGACGATGGCTGACGACGACACCCGCGACGAACAGCTGGCGGCGCGGCTCGAGGTCGAACCGCTCGACGACGTGACCCGGCGGCGCCTGGTGTCGACCGCGCTCGCGTCGACCTCCACCGACTCGACCTCCACCGACTCGACCTCCACCGACTCGATCCGCAAGCGCTCGTTCGCCGCACGGTGGATCGCCGCCGCGGCCGCGATCGTGCTGATCCTGGTCACCGGGATCGCGCTGCTCACCGCGCCCGGCGGCCACGACGAGCAGCGGGCGTCGACGCCCGCGCGCACCCCGAGCGCCGAGGCCGCGGGTGGGGTTGCTCCGCAAGCGGACACCGCGCTGCCCAAGGCCGCGGCGGCCGCGCCGGCCACGCCGGCGGAGGACGGCGACTTCGGAGATCTCGCGGTCGCGGCCAACCTCGATCGCCTGCGCGCCGCGCTCGAGAGCCACGCGGTCTTCAGCCCGGCGCAGGGGGCTCCGAGCGCGGTCTCCGAACTCGATGCCCTGTCGTGTTCGCGATCAGCTCCCCGGCGGCCGCGTCACCACGGTCGCGACCGGAAGCCTCGACGGTCGCCGCGCGGTCGTCGTCCTCACCGAGCGGTCGGACGGCAGCCGCTCGATCGACGCCGTGCTCGCGTCTCCCTGCGAGGTACGCCACCTCTCGTGACCCGTTCCCGAGCGACGGACACCGGGTACGCTCCCAGGACTCTTCGGGCGGGAAGTTCTGCGAGGAAGGAAGCGCCGTGGCCGACTGGACGAGCGATGCCGTCGACACTCTCGAGAACGTGGTCGCCACGGTGCGGGACAAGGTCGTCGTTCCGGCCGAGAACACGACCCGGGCCGTCGTCTTCGGGTTGCTCGTCGCCTTCTTCGCGCTCACCGCGGTGTTCATGCTCGCTATCGCGCTGTTCCGGATTCTCGTCGTCCTCACCGATTCGGTCTGGCTCTCGTACTTGATCCTCGGCGGAATCTTCGTGCTCGCCGGAGCGTTCGTGTGGACGATGCGTGCCGCGAAGAACGAACAGAGCTGATTGCATGCCTGACCCCCACGAGCTCGTCATCGTCGGTTCCGGTCCTGCCGGGCTGACCGCCGCGGTCTACGCGGGTCGAGCCAACCTCCAACCGATCGTGATCGAAGGCATCGGCGCGGGTGGTCAGCTGATGCTCACCACCGACGTCGAGAACTATCCGGGCTTCCCGGATGGCATCCTCGGTCCCGAGCTCATGATGAAGTTCCGGGAGCAGGCCGAGCGTTTCGGCGCCGAGTTCATCACCGCCGACGCCGATCGTGTCGACCTGGCGGACGGACCGTTCGGCGTCTGGGTCGGTGAACGCGAGTTCCGAGCCCGTTCCATGATCATCACCACCGGTGCATCGGCCCGGATGCTCGGCCTCCCGAACGAACAGCGCCTCCTCGGCCACGGCGTCTCCACGTGCGCGACGTGTGACGGCTTCTTCTTCCGGGAGAAGCCGATCGCGGTCGTCGGTGGCGGCGACTCGGCGTTGGAAGAGGCCCTCTTCCTCACCCAGTTCGCGACGACGGTCACGATCGTCCACCGACGCGACGAGCTCCGCGCCTCCAAGATCATGCAGGACCGTGCCCACGCGAACCCCAAGATCCAGTTCCGCTGGAACGCCGCGGTCAGCGACGTGATGGGGAACGGTTCGGTCGAAGCACTCCGCCTGCAGGACACCCTCACCGGAGCGGAATCCGACCTCGAGGTCCAGGGTCTGTTCGTCGCCATCGGCCACGACCCGAACACCCAGCTGTTCGACGGTCAACTCGATCTCGACGAGAACGGCTACATCGTCACCGGCGCCGATTCCACCCGGACGTCGGTCGACGGCGTGTTCGCGGCGGGGGACGTCCAGGACCACGTGTTCCGCCAAGCGATCACCGCGTCGGGCTCCGGCTGCATGGCCGCCATCGAAGCCGAACGCTGGCTCGGGGAACGCGCCGACGCGACCGCACGGAATGAGGGCGACGCCCAGAGCGTTGGCTGAGAGGACCCGGTCGGTACACTCGACCGACCTCAGGAAAGGACCCCCCCGTGGCCGAAGACATCCTCACTCTCTCCGACGCGACCTTCGACGAGGCGGTGGCGGGTTCCGACACGCCTGTGCTGGTCGACTTCTGGGCCGAATGGTGCGGACCGTGCAAGATGATCGCACCGACGCTCGCCGAGATCGCCACGGAACAACGCGGCAAGTTGACCATCGGCAAGCTCAACGTCGACGACAATCCCGACACCGCACGCCGGTTCGACGTCATGAGCATCCCCACCCTGCTCGTGTTCAAGGACGGCAAGCAGGTGAAGCGTCTCGTCGGCGCCAAGGGCAAGGGTCAGCTGCTGCAGGACCTCGCCGAGTTCATCGCGTGAGCGTGAGCGTGCGCGAGGCGGGTATCCCGCCGAGTAGCGAACGCGCTTGAGCGGAGCGACGTCGAGTGGGCACCCTTGAGCGATCCGGCCGCGCTGGGGCCGGGGAGCCGGGGGGAGGCGGTCCGCGACCTCCAACGCCGGCTCCGCGCGCTCGGTCACGACATCCCCGGCGTCGAGACCGGTGAGTACGGCCCGACGACCGAGACGGTCGTCCGCACCCTCCAGGAAGCGCGGGGCTTGCGGGTCGACGGCTGGTGCGGTGCTCAGACCTGGGCTGCGGTCGTCGAGAGCGGATACCGGTTGGGCGACCGACCCCTCTACCGCCGACGACCGATGCTGCGTGGTGACGACGTCGCCGATCTGCAACGTCGGCTGAACGGTCTCGGGTTCGACGCCGGTCGCGAGGACGGCATCCTCGGTGACGACACTCGCGGCGCGCTCACCGAGTTCCAGCGAAACATGAACCTCGCGACCGACGGCATCTGCGGACCCGCGACCATCGCGGTGCTCGATCGGGTCGGCACCCTCGCGGAGGGTTCCGTCGCCAGCGTGCGCGAGCGTGAGGCCCTCCGTCGAGGCCCGCACCAGCTCTCGGGACGCCGGGTCTTCGTCGCCGCCACCCCCGGGTTCGAAACCCTGGCCGGGGCCGTCGTGCACGAGCTGCTCGAAGCCGGTGCCGCCGCCGCCCTCGACACGTCAGGGGCGTCCGACACGGTGCTCGCGGCCGAGGCCAACCGGTACACCGCCGATCTCTTCCTCGCCTTCCGCGCCGGCGACACCGCCGGCTGCCGCTGCAGTTACTACGAGTCCGGCCGGTTCCGGTCCGAGGCTGGACACTCGGTGGCGACCGCGATCAGCGCCGAGTTGGCGCCGGTACTCGGGGGCGACGCGTGCGTCGCCGGGCGTACCTACGCGGTGCTCCGCGAGACCCGCATGGCTGCCGTGATCTGCGAGCCCGTGGCCCAGGTCGACGTCGAGGCGATGCGGGCCCTGGTGGTCCGAGGGGCAGAGGTCGTCCACGCGGTCGTGCGGGGGGTTCGTCGGGGAATCGAACAGCCCTCCACCAGCTCTTGACGCCTTTGACGCGCTCGGGGTCAATAGTTGCGCGTGCAAGTATTCGGGGTGGGGTCAGGCTTTCGCAGTCGCTCCGTCGGTCATCAGGCGGTAGATCCGCTCGAGGTCCTCGAGCGTCGAGAACTCGACGACGACCTTCCCGCGAGCGCTCCCCATCGAGATCTTGACCCGGGTCTCGAGGTGATCGCCGAGGAGCTCCTCGAGCTCCAGCAGGCCCGGCGGACGCAACCGGCGCCGGCTCCCGTCACCGTCGGTCGCGCTCGGGTCGTCGGACGGGCCGGTCGCATTCGAGGCTCCCTGGTGATCCCGCACCGCGTCCTCGACGGCACGCACCGACAGGTCCTCGGCGACCGCGCGCTGGGCCAAGGTCTCCTGGAACGCCCGGTCAGGACTCCCGAGCAACGCCCGCGCGTGGCCCATCGAGAGCTTGCCCTGCTGGAGGAGCTTCTGGATTGCCGGCGGCAGCTGCATGAGTCGGAGCGTGTTCGTGACGGTGGCGCGACTTCGCCCGACCCGGGCCGCGACATCGTCGTGGGTGAGACCGAAATCCTCGATCAACTGCTGATAGGCCGCAGCCTCTTCGAGGGGATTGAGGCTGTCGCGATGGAGGTTCTCGACCAGCGCCTGCTCCAGCGCGGATGCATCGTCGGTCTCGCGGACGAGGGCCGGAATCGTCTGGAGGCCGACCCGCCGTGCCGCCCGCCACCGACGCTCCCCCGCGATGAGCTCGTAGGTTTCGCCGCTCCCTTCATCACCGGTCGGACGCACCAGCACCGGCTGGAGCACGCCGACCTCACGAATCGAGTCGGCGAGGAGGGCGAGCGCTTCCTCGTCGAAGTGACCGCGCGGCTGGAATCGATTGGGTCGAATGGAGGCCAGCGGCAGCTCATCGAGGCCACCCAACTCCGTACCACCGTCGGTGCCGCCGGGCGGAATGAGCGCTCCGAGCCCCTTACCCAGTCCGCCGCGTCGCGCCACCGCTCACCTCTTTCGCCAGGTCCCGATAGGCCTTCGCACCCCGGGAGGTCGAGTCGAACACGATGACCGGCTGCCCGAATGAGGGCGCCTCGGCCAACCGGACCGTCCTGGGGACGACGGTCTTGTACACCTTGTTGCCGAAGTGCTCACGCACCTCGGTCTCCACTTGCTCGGCCAGACGGGTACGGGCGTCGTACATCGTGAGAATGATCCCGCGCACGTCGAGTGACGCGTTCAGGCTCGTTCGTACCAAGGCGACGTTGCGCAGGAGCTGACCCAGACCCTCGAGCGCGTAGTACTCGCACTGGATGGGGACGATCACATCGTCGGCGGCGGCCAGACCGTTCACGGTGAGGAGACCCAGGGACGGGGGGCAGTCGATGAGCACGACGTCGTACTCCGAGCGCACGAGGTCGAGTGCCCGCTTCAACTTGAGCTCCCGACTGAACGCCGGCACCAGCTCGATCTCGGCGCCCGCGAGGTCAAGGGTGGCCGGGATCACGAACAGGTTCTTCAGGCTCGTGGGCTCGACCGCATCGAGCGCCGGGGTGTCGTGCATGAGCACGTCGTAGATCGAGGCGTTGACGTCGCGGGGTTGATTCCAGGCCCGTGGACGCGTTGCCCTGGGGGTCGAGGTCGACGACGAGGACCCGCAGACCCAATTCGGCCAACGCCGCCCCGAGGTTGACCGCGGTCGTGGTCTTGCCCACGCCACCTTTCTGGTTGGCGACGGCGATGATACGCGGTAGCTCGAGGGGACGGGGCTCGTCGGTCCCGGGCAGCGGGTCTTCCCCCGGTGTCGGGGCGCCGGCCGCGGGCTCCGGTCGGAAGATCGGTTTGGGTTCAGGCACCGGATCGAGGGTGGACACCGGCTGAGAGATCCGACTCCGCAGTGGCCGACGTCGGCGACTCCTCGACCACTGGATCCTGGTCCGGGACCATCAGGGGGGTGTCCTCCGGCTCGAGCTCCAGCTCATAGGTGGATTCAGAAACACCCGCAACGCCTTCCGAAAGCTCTTCGTCCGGTCGCCGGCGGCCGAACAGGCGTCGGCGAGGTCGCTGGTCACTGAATTCTTCCGTCATCGACCGTCCAAGAGAGCGTCAGGACCGAATGCCCATCCTCGACCACCGGGGATCCCGGGTCAAGGATGTTCCACGTGAAACACGAGAAAGTCTCGACTTCGGGGCGAGACTGTTCCACGTGGAACACTAGCCTCCGGACCTACCAGAGCGGTCGCTTTCCGGGGACGCCATCGCGACGCGGCCACCGTTCGCCCGCCTCGCGCTCGAGCACGATGCGCGCCGCTCCGGTGGAACCGTGCCGGATCAGAACCGCCGGACCGAAGCCGAGCTCCGCCAGAGCAGCAGTGGGCCAGCGTTCTTCGGTCGACCCGACGTCCGGCGGCTCGGTGACGACCAGCGCCCCCCCTTCCCGCAAGAATCCCGCTGCGCATTCCGCGGTCGTCGGCGGGGCTGGCAAACGAGCGGGCGACCACGAGGTCGTAGCTGGCCCGGTGGACCGGATCGCGGGCGAGATGCTCGGCGCGGCCGCACGCAACCTGAAAGCGCCCACTCAGCCCGAGACGCTCGACCGCACGTTCGAGAAACGCGCAGCGGCGCTGTTGCGCATCGAGCAGCGTTCCCGAAACCCCCGACCAGAGCTCGGCGAGCACAAGGCCCGGAAGACCGCCGCCCGCGCCGAGATCAACGAGGCGGCCGTCGAACGGCCCGAGCGCGGCGGCGAGGTCGTGGGCATGGGCGTACTGCCGGACAACTGGCCCGGGCCCGAGAAAGCCGAGCTCCGCGGGCTTCCTCGAGCACGGCGAGCACCTCGGCGCGGTCCGTCGACGGCACCGGCCGCGCTCCTGACCGTCGGCGATCAGACCCGCAGGTCAGGCCGGACGCAACACGACGCGGCGCCGGGGGTCTTCACCCTCGGACTCGGTCGCCACGCCGTCGATCTCGGCCGCGGTGTCGTGGACGACCTTGCGATCGCTCGCCGACATGGGCTCGAGTGCCTGGACCCGCCCCGTCTCGATCACCTTCTCGGCGAGGGAGCGGGTGAAGTCCGCCAGCGCCTCGCGTCGCTTGGCGCGGTAACCCGCGACGTCGACGTGGATCCGTACGCCGTGGCCGTCGGTCTGGCGCTGCACAACCGTACGCACGAGCTCCTCGATCGCGTGGAGGGTCGCGCCCTTCGGGCCGACCAGCAGCCCGAGGTTCTCACCGGTGACCTCGACCACCACGACGTCATCGTCGATCACGCTCTTGGCCTGTGCGCCCAGGTCGAAGGTGTCGACCAGACCCTGGGTGAACACCTCGGCCGCCTCGGCCTGCTCCTCGATCGGTACATCACGCTCGGTCGTTTCCACGGTGCTCCCCTGCTGTTCATTGTTGCGCGAACTTCCCGAGCCCGAGTTGCCCCCCGACCCGCTCCGACCACCACGGCGGCGCCGGTTCGACGAACCGGCCTCGCTCGACTCCCGCGCCGGACGCTCTCCCGAGGACGCGCCACTCCCACCGCGAGGGGCGTCGCTCCGAGGACGCGACGAGCCCCGGCCCTTTCGCCGCTGCCGCTCGCCCGGCTTCTCGCGCGAGATCGGCTTGACCCGGGCCCGGATCCGGCCTTCGCTGCTTCCGAGTCGACCGAGGAACCCGGTCTTGGGTTCCTCCAACACCTCGTACTCGACGTCTTCCTCGTCGACACCCAACTCGTCGAGGGCCGCATCGAGCGCCTCGGCGATCGTGCGCCCGGTTGTCTCCACCCACTCCATGGTGATCGCTTTCGTCGGTTCCGGCGGCACGTGCTCGCCGCCTGGTGATCGGACTGTTCGACGCGATGACGTCGTCAGCGTCGCTTGCGCTTCTTGCTGTTCCGCTTGCGGGCGCTGCTGCCGGGCGCGGTGCTCCCCGAGCCGCCGCTCTGGGCCCCGCCACTCGATCCCTTCGTCGTTCCCGACGCCTTGGCCCCCGCCGAGGGTTGTCCGGCCTTCGGCTTCGCCGTGCCGTTGGTTCCCGTGGCCTCGTTGGCCTCGCTGTTGGCCTCGCCGTTGACTTCGACGGTGCCCGCGCCGTTCGCCGCCGCCGGGAGCTGGAACAGCTTTCGCAATCCGCCCGCGGCGCGGGGCGCGGCGGTGTCCTTGTCCGCGCTCTTCACGTCGATGGCATCACCCGCGGAAGCGGCGATCGCCGCCTGCCCTGGTCGAGTGATCTTGCGCATGATGATCTCCTGTTGGCCCAGGCGCCACAGGTTGCTCACCAGGAAGTAGAGCACCAGGCCGGCCGGGAACTGCAGGGAGAAGAGGCCGAAGCCGATCGGCAGGATGTTGGTGATGATCGCCATCTGCGAGTTCATGTTCGGCGCGTTGCGACGGCTCTGACGCGCCTGGAGAAAGCCCGTGACGATCACCAGGCCGACCAGGATGAAGTAGGGGAGCGCGTCGAGGAACCCGCCGGTGACCGCGGTCGCGTGTTGCGAAAGGTCCATCCCGAGGAAGTACTGCGGGTTGGGCAGGCCGAGTTTCGGGACGTTGCACTCCTTCGTGTGCAGGACACCGTTGCTCGTCGTACAGAACGCCGCGTAGAGATCGGAACCCTTCGGGATGTGCTTGTAGGGCTCGCGCATCACCCGGAACAACGCGAGGAAGATGGGCATCTGCACCAGGAGCGGCAAGCAGCCCGCCAGCGGGTTGATCTTGTTCTCCTGGTAGAACTTCATCATCTCTTCGTTGAGCTTGGCGCGGTCGTTCTTGTACTTCGCCTGGAGCTTCTTGATCTCCGGCTGCGCCCGCTGCATGGACATCATCGCCTTGGCCTGTTTGGCCGTCAGCGGGAAGAGCACCAGCATCACCAGGACGGTGAGCAGGATGATCGACACCCCGAGGTTCGGGATGATGCTGTAGAAGAAGGCCAGGATCCCGCCGAAGAAGTTGTAGACGGGATCGAACGGGGAACCAGCGGCAAGGATCATCGAATCAGCCTTCTTCCGCCGCACCATCGGGCGCGGGCGATGACGAACATACGTTTGGTCGAGGGACGGGGTCGAGGCCGCCTTCGTGCCACGGGTGGCAGCGCCCGACGCGACGGATCGCGAGCCAGCTGCCCCGTCCGGCGCCGTGGAGCGTGAGCGCGTCCAGCGCGTACTGCGAACACGACGGATGGAAACGACACCGCGGCGGGAGGTGCACGCTCAGCAGCCGCCAGGCCCGGATGGGCAGCATCAGGATGCGCGCCGGAACCGAGGCCTCGGAGACCTGCACGGCCATGGTCACGCCCGGTCCTCGCGAGCCTCGCGCAGCAGCGTGACCACGTGGTCACTCAACGTGGGAAAGGGTGTGTTCATGGACGATCGGTCGGCCGCGAAAAGGTATGTGCCGCCCGGTAGGAGCTCCGCCGCGTGCTGCTCGATCGCCGCGCGCAGACGACGCCGGATCCGATTGCGAACGACCGCGGTGCCGACCCGCCGGCCGATGGCGTAGGCCACCCGCGGCGGGTCATCGGAACCGCCGGAGAGAAAACGCAGCGAAATCGGGCCGGCTCGCCGCCGGCGGGCCCCCGCGAGGGCCTCGAACGTCGCACGGTCGCGAACGCGCCAGATCAGGCCGAGAGCCGCTTCCGCCCGCGAGCCCGGCGGGCGCGCAGCACGGCGCGGCCCCCCTTCGTGCGCATGCGGAGGCGAAAGCCGTGGGTCTTGGCGCGCTTGCGGTTGTTCGGTTGGTACGTACGCTTCAACGAAGAGCCTCCTCGAGGCGGCCGCGCGCGGCCCGAGGTCGGGGACCGCGCGGGAGGCGGAAACCAGACAGTGTACGGCCCGAGCGGCGCTCACGCAACGCGGAGCAGTGTCTGGGGAAAACCCTCGCAACCCCTTGTCCAGCAAGGAACCCGGTGCTACGTTGCGCGCCTCGCACGGCGTCGGCCCGCCGTTCGGACTTCCCCGGTGAGCCTCGGCTCGAACTGGCCGGCACGGGATTTGCCCGTACCCGACGATCTCCACACCTGTGGACGCTCCTGTGGACAACCAAGAAAGACCTGGGCGTGTGACGGCCGACGACATCTGGGATCAAGGGTCCACGACGCTCCGTGATCAGCTCGCGCCGGCCACTTGGGCGGCCTGGTTTCACGGTGTCCGGCCCCTGACCTACGACGGCGAGGTGCTGCTCCTCAGCGTGCCGAGTTCCCTCGCCGCCGAGCGCATCCGCTCGAGCTACTCGGGCATGCTCACCGACGCGATCCGTGACTCCACCGGGGTGACGGTGCAGGTCGACCTGCTGGTGGAGACGGCGCCCAAGGTGCGCGAATCCCTCGCGCTGGCTCCGCCACCGGCTGCGGTCGCGATCGACGACGCGCTCGACGGGCCGAACGCGGCCACCCCGATCGCCGGGGATGACGACAAGGCCGCGGGCACCTGGGCGTCGGGCACGCTGAATGCCCGTTACACCTTCGACCAGTTCGTGATCGGTTCGTCGAACCGCTTCGCGCACGCCGCGGCGCTCTCGGTGGCCGAGAGTCCCGGGCGGTCGTACAACCCGTTGTTCATCTACGGACCTGCCGGGCTGGGCAAGACCCACCTGCTGCACGCCATCGGTCATCACGTGCGGACGGTGTTCCGGAACAAGCGCGTGCGGTACGTCTCCACCGAAGCGTTCATGAACGAGTTCGTCGACGCGATCCGGGCCAAGGCCATGCCCGGCTTCAAGCGGCGCTACCGCGACCTCGACGTCCTCCTCATCGACGACATCCAGTTCCTGGAACGCACACAGGAGCTCCAGGAGGAATTCTTCCACACGTTCAATCAGCTCCACGGCGAGGGCGGGCAGATCGTGATCTCGTCGGACCGGGCGCCCAAGTCGATCGCCAGTCTCGAAGACCGGCTCCGCACGCGGTTCGAATGGGGCCTCATCACCGACGTGCAACCCCCCGAGTTCGAGACCCGCCTCGCCATCCTCCGCAAGAAGGCCGAGTCCGAACATCTGGGTGGCATCCCACCCGAGGTACTCGCCTTCATCGCCACCAACATCAGCGACAACATCCGGGAGTTGGAGGGCGCCCTGATCCGGGTCGCCGCATACTCCAGTCTCAACCGCGCCGAGCTGTCCGAGGAGATCGCACAGAAGGTCCTCGCCGATCTCCTCCCGCCCACCACGCCGCGGGTGATCACGCCGGACCTCATCCTCGACGAGACCGCCAAGATGTTCGGCTGGACCATCGACGACATCTGCGGGAAGAGCCGGCGCCGGCCGCTCGTGACCGCCCGCCAGACCGGCATGTACGTGATGCGGGAGCTCACCGACCTGAGCTACCCACGCATCGCCGAGGCCTTCGGGGGTCGAGACCACACCACGGTCATGTACGCCGTCGACAAGATCAAGCAGCAGATGACCGAGCGTCATGTCATCTTCGACCAGGTCAACGAGCTGATCGCCCGCATCCGACTCGGGAGCAGTGGATAATGCTGTGGAGTCCTGGGGACAGAAACCCGCCATTCTGGGGAGAAACACACGACACCGCATGACCACACACGATGCTGTGGACAACGGTGGAGATCCGGGGGATGAACTTCGGGCGTCTGACCAGCCTGAACAGGCGTCCATCCCCAATCCACAACACCTACAACAACAACACGAAGATCCCTTGTTCTTCGTAGGGAGGCCCGAGTGAAGTTTCGTTGCGAGCGAGACACCCTCGCCGATGCCGTGGCCACCGCCCAGCGGGCGGTCGCGTCGCGTACCGGTGCGATGCCGGTGCTTTCCGGGCTCCGGGTGACGCTGACCGCGGGGTTGTTGGAGCTGGTGGGGACCGACCTCGAGCTCACGATCCGGGTCCGGATCCCCGCGGACACCGACGGCGAAGGCAGCGCAGTCGTACCGGCGCGGCTGTTCTCCGAGATCGTGCGGCAACTCGACGGCGACACCGTGTCGGTCGAGCTCGCGGACGACGATGCCAAGATCGAAGCCGGTCGCTTCGCGACGACGTTGCGGACGCTGTCGGCGGCTGAATTCCCGCGGTTGCCCGAACCCAGTGAGGGCGGCGTCCGGGTCGAGGCCGCGGCGTTTGCCGAAGCACTCCGCCAGGTCGTGCCGGGTGCGTCGCGCGACGACGCCCGCCCGATCCTGACCGGTGTGTTGCTCACCGCGTCGTCAGGCGGACTCCGGCTCGTCGCCACCGACTCGTACCGGCTCGCGTTGCGTGACCTGCAGGGTGTCAGCATGCTCGAGGAGGGTCAGAAGGTCCTGGTGGCGGCCAAGGGTCTCGGGGAGGTCCAACGCCTGTTGTCGAGCGAGACGGGCGAGATCGACGTCGTGCTCGGAGAACGTGAAGTCGTGTTCCGGGTCGCCACGACCGAGGTCACGACGCGCCTGATCGAAGGCGAGTTCCCCAACTACCAGCAGCTCATCCCGAGTGGATACCCGAACCGGCTCACCGTGTCGCGCGACGCCCTCCAGTCCGCGGTCAACCGGGTGCGTCTGGTGGGCCAGAGCAAGGACACCGCGCCCATTCGCCTGGCGATGAGCTCGGAGGGCCTGGAGCTCTCGGCGATCGCGCAGGACGTCGGTGAAGCGCACGAGTCCGTCGAGGCGAAGTACGAAGGCACCGACGTGACGGTCGCGTTCAACTCGCAGTTCCTGCTCGACGGAATCGACGCCGCCGCGTCCGACGAAGTCGTGATCGAGTCGATCGACCCGCTGAAGCCGGCGGTGCTGAAGGCAACCGATTCGGGCGACTTCCTCTATCTCCTCATGCCGGTGCGGATCGCGTGACGTGTACCTGGCCGGGCTCTGGCTGACCGACTTCCGGTGCTACGTGGAGGCCGAGTTGCGCTTTCCTCCCGGGGTCACGGTGATCTGTGGCGCGAACGCGCAAGGCAAGACCAGCCTGCTCGAAGCGGTCGGTTGGGCCGCCACCGGCAAGTCCTTCCGGGGGGTCACCGATGCCGCGCTGGTGCGCACGGACTGCGACGCGGCGATCCTGCGCGCCGAGGTGGTCGACGGTGTACGCGTCCAGTTGCTGGAAGCAGAGATTCGCGCCAGTGGGCGCAATCGCGTGCAACTCAACCGACATCCGTTGCAGCGCACACGCGACCTGCTGGGGCTGATGCGCGTGACCGTCTTCGCGCCCGACGACCTCCAACTGGTGAAAGGTGGTCCCGCGGGGCGCCGCGAGTACCTCGATGATCTCCTCGTCGCCATCTCGCCGCGGTACGAAGCCGCGCGCGCCGACTACGAGCGGGTCCTGAAGCAACGTAACGCGCTCCTACGCGGAGGCGTGCGCGGAGAAGACGCGGTCGGCACCCTGGACATCTTCGATCTCCAACTCGCGGGTGCCGGCGCCGAGTTGGCGCGCGGGCGGGTGAAGATGCTCGACCGATTGTTGCCGGCGGTGGCCGAGGCGTACGCGGAACTGGCCGGCGAGCGGGCACCGATCACGGCCGCGTACGAAGCGGAGTGGGCATCGGGCGGACTCGACGGTGACCTGGACCAGACGCTGCTCGACGCGTTCACCGCGCGCCGGCGAGCGGAAGTCGAACGAGGCGTGACGCTGGTCGGCCCGCACCGCGACGAATGGCGACTGCTCGTCGGTGGGCTCGAGAGCCGTACCCACGCGTCACAGGGGGAGCAGCGCACGCTCGCGCTCGCGCTGCGCCTGGGCGGACATCGATTGTGCGCGGAGTTGACGAACAGCACCCCGGTGCTGTTGCTCGACGACGTGTTCAGCGAGCTCGACGACCAGCGCGCGGTCGCACTGGTTGCGCACCTCGATGCCGGCCAGACGCTCGTGACCACCGCGGGCGCGGTGCCCCAGGGCATCTCTGCCGACCGCATGCTGCGCGTCGACGCCGGCCGAGTCGAGGTAGCCGCGTGAGCGTGAGCGAGGCGGGTATCCCGCCGAGTAGCGAACGCCCAAAGGTGCAGGCATGAGCGGAGAGCAAGTGTGAGGTACGCCGGGGACGAGCCGGTGCCGTTGGCCGACGCGCTGGCCGCGGTCGGGGCGGAGCTCGGGCTCCCCGCGGGCGACGCGCACGGCACGCTCGAGCAGCATTGGGTGGAGATCATGGGCGACGACGTCGCCGCGCACACTCGCCTCGTCTCCGTGCGCGACGGCGTGCTCACGGTCACCGTCGACGGCCCGATCTGGGCCACCCAGATGCGCTATCTCGAGACCGCGGTGATGGAGCGCGCGGCGACCGCGCTCGGTCCCGGAGTGGTCACCACGATGCGGGTGCGAGTCGGTCCTGGATAGGGCGCGAAATCCCCGCGAAGGGGCCCCGATTCGTGGCTCCGTCTGGTACACTGGAGACACCGATTTTTAGTGCTCTGACCTGCGGTTTTACCGATTTCCTCCGGGTCTGAGCGCCGGGCTTCCCCCGACCGTCTGCTGAGCAGTGAGTGAGGTGCGCGCGCGTGGCGTACGGCGCCAAGGACATCACCGTCCTCAAGGGTCTCGAACCGGTCCGTCAACGGCCCGGCATGTACATCGGATCGACCGGTCCGACCGGTCTCCACCACCTGGTCTACGAGATCGTCGACAACTCCGTCGACGAGGCGATGGCGGGCTACTGCACGCGCATCGACGTGACCCTCCTGGCCGACGGCGGCTGTCGCGTGAGCGACGACGGCCGCGGCATGCCCGTCGACAACCACCCCGAGTACAAGGGCAAGTCCGCGGCGGAGGTCATCATGACCGTGCTGCACGCGGGCGGGAAGTTCGGGGGCGAGGGCTACAAGATCTCCGGCGGCCTGCACGGCGTCGGCGCGTCGGTGGTGAACGCGCTGTCGAGTCGTCTCGACGTCGAGATCCACCGCGACGGTGGCAAGTGGGTCCAGCACTTCGCCAAGGGTGGGAAGCCGCAGGACAAACTGTCCAAGGCCGGCCCGTCGAAGAAGCACGGCACGACGATCACGTTCTGGCCCGACGAGACGATCTTCGAGGAGACCGAGTTCCGCGCCCAGACCCTCGTCGAGCGTCTGCGCGAGATGGCGTTCCTCAGCCGAGGGCTCGAGATCCGCTTCCGCGACGAGCGCGTCGATCCGGTGCTGGTGCAGGACTTCAAGTTCAACGGTGGCATCAGCGATTTCGTGAAACACCTGAACGAGTCGAAAGAGCCGCTGTTCAAGCGGGTGATCGCGTTCACCGAGGCGAGCGACGACTACGAAGTCGATGTCGCCATGCAGTGGAACACCGGCTTCTACGAGGGGATCCACTCGTTCGCCAACAACATCGCGACCACCGAGGGCGGCATGCACGAGGAGGGCTTCAAGAAGGCGCTCACCAACGTGGTCAACCGCTACGCGCGCGCCAAGGGGCTGCTCAAGGAGAAAGACCCCAACCTGTTGGGCGAAGACATCCGCGAGGGCCTCACGGCGATCCTGTCGGTGAAGTTGCGCAACCCGCAGTTCGAGGGCCAGACCAAGGCCAAGCTCGGCAACACCGAGATGCGCTCACAGGTCGAGAAGGCCACCAACGAGAAGCTGGCCGACTGGCTGGAGGAACACCCGACGGAGGCCCGCCAGGCGCTCGGCAAGGCCAACCAGGCGGCCAAGGCCCGGGTGGCGGCCCGCCAGGCCCGCGACCTCACCCGCCGGAAGTCCCTGCTCGAGTCCTCGGCGATGCCCGGCAAGCTGGCCGACTGTTCCTCGAAGAACTCCGCGCTCTGCGAGTTGTTCATCGTCGAGGGCGACAGCGCGGGCGGGCCGGCCAAGCGGGCCCGCAACCCGGAGTTCCAGGCCATCCTCCCGATCCGGGGGAAGATCCTCAACATCGAGCGTGCCCGCCTCGACCGCATGCTCAAGAACGAGGAGATCCAGGCGCTCATCACCGCGGTCGGTACCGGGATCGGTGAAGAGTTCGACCTCGACAAGCTCCGGTACCACAAGATCGTGCTGATGACCGACGCCGACGTCGACGGCTCGCACATCCGCACGCTGCTGCTCACGTTCTTCTACCGGCAGTTCCCCGAGATCGTGCGCGGCGGCTACGTGTACATCGCGCAACCGCCGCTGTTCCGCGCCGACATCGGCAAGGAGCGCAACTATCTCAAGGACGACGCCGCGCTGCGCGCGTTCGAGTCCGAGCACCCGAACCGCAAGATCGAGGTCAGCCGGTTCAAGGGGCTCGGCGAGATGGACTGGCAGGAACTCGGCGCCACCACGATGAACCAGATGACCCGCTCACTGCTGCGCGTCTCCGAGGGTGAAGCGGCCATCGCCGACGACGTGTTCTCCCGACTCATGGGTGAGGACGTCGACTCGCGCAAGACGTTCATCCAGGAGAACGCGAAGGACGTTCGTTTCATCGACATCTGATCGCGTTCCCGTTCGCTCCATCGATTCACACCAGGAGGTGGTTGCGTGCCCGACGGCACCCAGCCCACGCTCGAACCGAACATCGAACCCATCGAGATCCAGGAGGAGATGGAACGCTCCTTCCTGGATTACGCGATGTCGGTCATCACCGCGCGCACTCCCGGACGCGCGTGACGGTTTGAAGCCGGTTCACCGCCGCATCCTGTACGGGATGTACGCGGGCGGGTTGCGTCCTGACCGCAAGCACCAGAAGAGCGCGGCCGCGGTCGGCGACGTCATGGGCAAGTTCCACCCCCACGGCGACCAGTCGATCTACGACGCGCTGGCCCGCATGGCCCAGGACTTCTCGCTCCGCTATCCACTGATCGACGGCCACGGCAACTTCGGCACCCCCGACCCCAACGACCGCCCGGCGGCAATGCGCTACTGCCTCCGAGGGGACTCGCGTATCCGGCTCGCAGATGGCTCGACACAACGGATAGATGCACTCGCCGATACACCGGCGAACTCCGATGTCGACCTCGACCTGAAGGTGCTCGACCCCGAGGGCAATCCCGTGCGGGCGACGAAGTTCTTCCACTCGGGTGATCACCCGACGCTGCGTCTGCGTACGCGTGAAGGTTTCGAGGTCACCGGCACCCACAACCACCCCGTGCTGTGTCTCGAGCAGATCGCCGGTGTGCCGATGCTGCAGTGGAAGCTGCTCGATGAGGTCGAGCGCGGCACCCGCGTGATCGTGTCGCGCCACGTCGGCGACGATTCCGGGGATTCGACGCAGGGGGAGCTCGACACCGCGCTGCTCGCAGGCGCCTTGGTAGCTGAAGGTTGGACGACCGAGGCGAACGTCGGATTTGCCAATACAGACGGCGTGTTCTTCGATGCCGTCCTCGACGCGTACGACGCAATCGTCGGTGGAGCTCGGTATCTCCAGAACGAGTCGTTGTCGTCGGGGAAGCAGCTGAAGCGCTTCAACACACCAAAGATCGACGTGTTCGAGCGGAGCGCTCTTGGCGAACTCGTAGGCAAGAGAAGCGCGGACAAACAGATCCCGGAGTTCGTGTGGCGGGGGCAGGCTGACGCCAAGCAGGCATTCCTGCAGGCGTTGTTCGAGGGCGACGGGAGCGTGTCGTATCTCGGGAAGAACTCGATCCAGATCTCGTACTCCACCCGCAGTGAGCAACTGGCCCGTGACGTGCAGGACCTGCTCCTCGAGTTCGGAGTGATCTGCCGTCGGGTCGAGTACCAGAGTGGCGAGATCAAGCTCGTCATCGGCAACCGGCGCGACGCCAAGCTGTTCGCCCGCAACGTCGGGTTCTGGGGCGCAAAGCAGGAGAAGCTCGAGGGGATCCTCGACGCGCTCCCCGGCGCGCTCTCCGGCAACGACACCGACCGCGTCCCCTTCCTGGCCGAGTACGTGAGGGCAGAGAGCGGCGCTCGTGGTGTCGACAAGAAGTGGCTCGAGAAGCACAGCTTCGATCGCACACACGACTGGGAGCGCCGCGGCCCCGAGATCATGGGGCGCATCGCCTCCTTCGAGGTCAAGCAGGTCATCGCCCCGCTGGTCTCGAGTGGCTGGTACTTCGCCACCGTGGAGTCGGTCACCGATGCCGGCGTGCAACCCGTCTATTCGATCCGCGTCGACTCCGACGACCATGCCTTCCTCGCCGCCGGCTTCGTCAACCACAACACCGAGTCGCGCCTCGCGCCGCTCGCGATGCAGCTGCTGGGTGAGATCGACGAAGACACCGTCGACTTCATCCCCACCTACGACGGCAACACCGTCGAACCGGTGGTGCTCCCGGCGAGATTTCCCAACCTGCTGGTCAACGGCGGGGGCGGGATCGCCGTCGGCATGGCGACGAACATTCCGCCGCACAACCTCGGTGAGGTGATCGACGCGGTGCAGCACCTGCTCGAGCACCCGGACGCCACCAACCTCGACCTCATGCAGTTCGTGAAGGGTCCCGACTTCCCGTCGGGCGCGCTGCATCCTCGGCCGTAGTGGAATCCACGACGCGTACACAACCGGTCGCGGCTCGATCAAGATGCGCGCGGTCGCCGAGATCGAAGAGGGTCGAAAGGGTGACCTCCGCATCGCGGTCACCCAGGTGCCCTACCAGACGTCGGTCGAGGTGATCGGGCAGAAGATCGCCGAGCTGGTGAACGACCGCAAGATCGAAGGCATCCGCGACGTGCGCAACGAGTCGTCGGGTGACACGACCCGGCTCATCGTCGAGTTGAAGCGTGACGCGAACGCGCAGGTCGTGCTGAACCTGCTCTACAAGCACACACCGATGCAGACGAACTTCCCGGTGCACATGCTGGCGCTGGTCGACAACGTGCCGCGCCTCCTCGACCTGCGTCACGCGCTCACGGTCTACATCGCGCACCAGAAGGAAGTCATCCAGCGTCGGACGGAGTTCCGGCTCCGCAAGGCCAAGGAACGTGAGCACATCGTCGAAGGCCTGGTGAAGGCGCTCGACATGATCGACGCCATCATCGTGCTCATCCGGGGCGCGGAAGACGTCGACGCCGCCCGCACCGGGCTGATGACCGCTCCGTTCGAGTTCACCGAGATCCAGGCCAACCACATCCTCGACATGCAGCTGCGCCGGCTGGCCCAGCTCGAGGGCAAGAAGTTGCGTGACGAACTCGAAGAATTGCGCGCGACCATCGCCGAGCTGCAGTCGATCCTCGACAGCCCGGCCAAGCTCGCCGCGGTCATCAAGGACGAGCTCGCCGAGGTGCGCGACAAGTACGCCGACGAACGACGCACCCAACTCACCGTCGACACCGGCGACATCGACGTGCTCGACCTCATCGACGACGAAGAAGTCGTCGTCGTGCTGTCGAACACTGGGTACGTGAAGACGGTCGCGGCCGACGCGTTCCGCCGTCAGGGCCGCGGCGGGCGAGGTGTGCGCGGCGGCAACCTGCGCGAGGAGGACTTCGTCCTCCATCTGCTGACGACCACCGCGCACTCGTACCTGCTGTTCTTCTCGAACCGCGGGAAGTCATACCGGCTCCGCGCGCACGAGATCCCGATGAAGGAACGCACCGCGCGCGGCACGGCGTTGGTCAACCTCCTGCCGCTCGAAGCCGACGAGCGGATCCAGGCGGTGATCGACACCCGCACCTACGAGGACGGTTCGTTCCTGTTCTTCGCCACGAAGAAGGGCATCGTCAAGAAGACGAAGATGCAGGAGTACGACTCCCCGCTCGCGCGCAACGGTCTGATCGCGCTCAACCTCCAGTCCGGCGACGAGCTGGTCAAGGTGGTCCAGACGAACGGCAACGACGACATCTTCATGGTGTCGCGCGGTGGGATGACCATCCGGTTCTCCGAAGCCGACGTCCGGTCCATGGGCCGGGCCACGGCCGGCGTGCGGGGCATGAAGCTCAAGAACGCGGAAGACGCCGTGGTGGGCTGCGCGGTGGCCCGTGAGGGCGCGGTCATGCTCTTCGTGAGCTCCAGCGGCCACGGGAAGCGGACCAAGCTCGATGCCTTCAACCGCCAGGGTCGAGGCGGTCAGGGCGTCCGGGGCATGAAGATCACGGCGTCGCGGGGTTCGGTGGTGGCCGCGTTCACGGTGGCGCCCACCGATGAGATACTCGTGTTCTCATCCGGTGGAAATATCATCCGGATGGATGCCAAGGAGATCTCGGCCCAGGGGCGCGATGCCACCGGGGTTCGGGTCGCCCGGCTGGAAGCGGGTGAGACGGTGAGCGCCGTCGCACCGGTGCTGGAGGCCGAGGCAACGGCCGGAGAGGACACCTGAGACCGATGGCGAGCGTGGCCGACGACTTCGGGCGCCAGCCCAATCCGCCGCGTGCCCGCGCCGCGGCCGGCCGCCCCGGTCGTCACGTCGCGCCGGTACCGCCAGACCATCCACCGGGTCGACCTGTGGTCGGTCCTCAAGATCTCGGTGTGCTTCTACATCTGCGGGATGGCGGTCACGATGGTGGCGCTGGTCGCGCTGTGGGCCATCGCCGACGCCGCCGGCGTGATCCACAGCGTCGAGAAGTTCTTCGGCGACCTGCTGCAGACCAAGGACTTCACGTTCCTCGACGCCGCGATCCTGCGCGGCGCGCTGCTCGTGTCCGCGGTGCTCGTCGTGTTGCAGATCGTCATCACCGTGATCGCGGCGGCGTTCTACAACGTGTTCGCCGAGCTCTTCGGCGGCGTCGAGATCACCATCTCCGAGGACGAATCCGCTCTGTAGGACCGAGCAGTCCCTTTGCTACGCTCGGCCGCTCCCCGGGGCTATAGCTCAGTCGGTTAGAGCGCATCCCTGATAAGGATGAGGTCGCTGGTTCGATTCCAGCTAGCCCCACCACGAGTAGTTCCCCGTTGAGGGGGCCTGACGTTCACCGTTGGGACCCCCACCGCTTGGCGAGTGTCAAGAGGCCGCGCCGGGGAATTTCCCGGCCTTATCCTTGACGACCGACAAGATACCCTTTATTGTCACACGTCAAGTGCAGACTGCATGAGTGACGAAGAAGCTCGACCTGGTGGGCGTGGCGGAGATCGCCGAGATGCTCGGGATCTCACGCCAGCGTGTCCATCAGATCGCCCGAGATCAGCAAGGACTTCCCGGAGCCAGTCGCCGAACTGACAGCCGGCAAGATCTGGATGAGGCGCGACATCGAGGACTGGGCGCGCCGTGCCGGAAGGACCATCGAGCGGCCGTAGGCCCCAGGACCAACGGACACGACCAGACTGGGGCTACGAGGCCGCTCCAGAACGGGCATTCGGTGCTACCTGGGCCTGTGCTTGCCGGGCTGCGGAGCGTGGGCTTCTGTACTCCCGCTGTCGCAGTCAGCGTCGGTGGGCGCTCCGCGCCGGGCAGATCGCCACCGCGTACGGAACCCCGCCGACGGTGATGGGGGGCGACACTGCACCCGTCGCCGTGGTGATCACCGACACCGTGCCGTCCCCGGCGTTGGTCACGTAGGCGTGCTTGCCGTCAGGGGTGAAGGCCACCGCGTTCGGACCGTTGCCGACGGTGATGGGAGACACTGCACCCGTCGCCGTCGTGATCACTGACACCGTGTCACTGTGAGGGTTGCCGGGTTTCCCCTCGTTGGTCACGTAGGCGTGCTTGCCGTCAGGGGTGATCGCCACCGAGACGTCCCACTCGCCGACGGTGATGGGGGCCGACACCGCACCCGTCGCCGTGGTGATCACCGACACCGTGCCGTCGCTGGTGTTGGTCACGTAGGCGTGCTTGCCGTCAGGGGTGATCGCCACCCCGTTCGGACCGTTGCCGACGGTGATGGGGGGCGACACTGCACCCGTCGCCGTGGTGATCACCGACACCGTGCCGCCCACGCCGAGGAGCGAGTTGGTCACGTAGGCGTGCTTGCCGTCAGGGGTGATCGCCACCTGGGGCGGCCCTTGCCGACGGTGATGGGGGCCGACACCGCACCCGTCGCCGTGGTGATCACCGACACCGTGTCGTCCATGATGTTGGTTACGTAGGCGTGCTTGCCGTCAGGAGTGATCGCCACCGTGGTCGGCTTCCTGCCGACGGTGATGGGGGCGACACCGCACCCGTCGCCGTGGTGATCACCGACACCGTGCCGCCGGAGAAGTCGGCCACGTAGGCGTGTTTGCCGTCAGGGGTGATCGCAACCCCGCCCGGCCACTTGCCGGCGGTGATGGGGGCCGACACCGCACCCGTCGCCATGGTGATCGCCGATACCGCGCCGCCGACGAAGTTGGTCACATAGGCGGTGCCCGGACACCCCCCGGCCGCAGCCGCACCGGACGTAGCCGATGTCGCGACCAGAAGCCCCGACCCCGACAACGCGACCACGACGATCGCAACGAGCTTCCGGCACGCAGCAACACGGTTCATTGGGCCGCTCCCCTCCGCAGGACCCTACGCCGTTTCACGACTTGCCCGCCGTAGACATCGGATCGTCGGAACGCCCCTAACCGGCAGAAAGGCGTGCGAGTCGCGAGGTAACGGTGGCTGCCCGCGTTGATACCGAACTGCCGGATCTGTCCTCGCGCTCGGGGTACATCAACGCACGCTGGGGGTGATCTGGCGTCCCTTAGCCTGCGATCGCACCCCGACGACACCTGAGAAGGCCCAGGTCAGGGGTAACGGTGAACTACTCACCACCACCCCCAACCAACCCGCGGCGGTCGGCTATGCGGCAACCACGCCTGAGCGGTCGCCGCCGACGCGTTCGGCGAGCGTTGCGAGCCCTGGACCATCGAGGTCGGCGAGCGCGAGTGGGCGTCCCGCGAGCGCGAGCAGGAGCGCGGTCGCGGGGCCGGTGACCTCGGGGCCCTGACCGGCCGACCAGGTGATGTCGGTGGCAACCAGGCGCAGCCCGCGGGCGAGTCGCCGACGCTGGTCGACGACGAAGATGCTGCCCCAGCGGGTGGTGCACACGTCGAGGCACATGCGCAGCGTTTCCGGGGGCGCAACGCGCGGGATCGCGAGCGCGCGCGGCGGACGTCCTGTTCGTGGATCACGACCTCGCAGACGTTGATGCGGTTCGCGGCCTTGGTCGGCGTCGGGGAGGCGAGCAGCGCGAGCAGGCCGTCAACGGTCTCCGCGTGCTCGCGGGCGAGCATGCGCGCGGTCATCTTCTCGGTCGATCCGAGCAGCTCCGGAAGGCTCGTGCGATGGATGTGGAAGGCCACGTGCTCCACGACCTCGCGCACCGTCCAGTCGCGGCAGAGCGATGGAGCGCCCCACTGTGCGGTCGTGAGCTCGCGGGCGAGCTCGACGAATGCCCGCTGCTCGGCGTCGAGCATGGCGGGCCAGGATCCGGTCGTCATCAGGCCACCCCCCAATGAGAGCCTCTTGGACACTGTACAAGATACGCGGGAAGGGTCGTCGGGTCAATGCGTGCGTGCCAACTGGGCGCGGAGGCCGCCGATCCAGGTGGCCAGGGCGAACTCGAACGCGGCATCGAGCGGGTTGACCGCGCCACCCTGCCAGCGGAACGCGATCGCCTGGTTGGCGAGGCGGTCCCGGTTGGCGACGACGGTCGGGTAGTCGGCGGCGGGAAGGTCGTGAACCGCGGCCGCCATCCGAATCGGGTCCGAGCCGAGCTCAGGATCGTCGGGGATGAGCTCGACGCCGACCCAGCCCACCATCGACCCGATGAACGCGTTGTAGGCACCCACCAGGTCGTCGCCGGCGAACCCCGCGCCCGTCAGTACCAGCATCACCTGCTCCAGCGCGTCGGGCGCGGCCACG
This sequence comes from uncultured Actinomycetes bacterium, assembly GCA_963726965.1. Classification (GTDB taxonomy): domain Bacteria; phylum Actinomycetota; class Acidimicrobiia; order IMCC26256; family DASPTH01; genus DASUAS01. The sequence goes on from CAVSEI010000012.1 coordinate 45,490, forward strand.
CGAAGCTTCGAAGTGCGTCACACCCCAGGCGGCCATCGCCGGATGCGTGTGCATCGCGGCGCGGTCGGCGCGTGCCACCTCGGTAAGCCACTCGTCCCATGGCGTCGAAAATGGGTCAGGGAGGTCGGCAAAGGCTTCGGCCAGGACGCGTGCGCTGACCTCGCTCAACACCTCGCCCCGACTTCCCACGTGCCAGTAGATCGTGGCCGGGTACGTGTCGAGACGTCGCGCGAGCGCGCGCATGGTGAAGCCGCGGAGGCCCACGTCGTCGAGCAGCGCGAGCGCAGCCCGGACGACCTCATCCGCGTTCAGCGCCGGTTCGGGCATGCGGCCATTCTGCCGGGTCGGTACAGTCCTCGGCTCGTGTCCGGCATCGTGTTCCCAGAAGGATTCTTCGATCGCGCCGACTCCGACGCCGATGCAGCCTTCTACCGCCGCCGAGGATCGTCACCCACATCGACGACGGCGCGATCGCCGCGGTGGGTGCGCTCTACGACGAGCTCGAGCTCGACGGCGACGTGCTCGATCTCATGAGCTCGTGGGTGTCGCACTTCCGCGCCCACCACGGTCGTTGACGGTCCTCGGAATGAACCGGGCCGAGTTGGAGCGCAACCCCCAGGCGACCGAGACGGTGGTGCACGACCTCAACGCCGATCCGCAGCTGCCCTTCGGCGACGACTCGTTCGACGCTGCGGTGTGCTGTGTCTCGGTCGACTACCTGGTACAGCCGATGGCGGTGTTCCGTGACCTGGCGCGGGTGGTGCGGCCCCGGCGGTCGGTTCGTGTGCACGTTCTCGAACCGATGCTTCCCCACCAAGGCGATCAGGGGCTGGCTGGCTTCGTCGGATGAGGAGCACGGCGAGATCGTCGCCGAGTACTTCCGCCAGGCCGGCGGGTGGGGCGAGCCGGTCGTGGCCCGCCGAACGCCTCCGGACCATCGGGGCGATCCGCTCTGGGCCGTCTGGGCGCACCGTCGTTAGACTCCCAGGCGCATGAAGGCCTTCCAACGCGGGTTGCTCGTCGCGGCGATCGCCGTGCTCGTGTCGCTGGTCGTGCGCGTGCGGGGCAAGGGCCGGGTCCCACCGACGAGCGGTGGCTGGCGCGAACTCCAGGGCCCCGATTTCCGGTGAGCCCGTCTGCGTGAGCACCGTCATGGTCGTCGGTCTCGGCGATGTCGGGGTCCGGGCCGCCCGCCAGCTGATCGACACCCCGGGGATCGACCGGGTCGTGGTCGCGGCGCGACGTCTCGAACACGCTCGTGACGTCGCGGCGGCGCTGCACGACGGCGCCGAACCGCTCCAGCTCGGCCGGAACGATCCTCTGCCCACCGGGATCGACGCGATTGCCGTCGGCGCTCCCCAGTGACGTCGACACGTGCGCTACGCGCGCCGAGCGGTGGCGGCGGGCATTCCGTACGCCTCGAGCGCCGATCGTGACGCCACGATACGGGCGTTGCTCGCGCTCGACACCGACGCCCGGGCCGCCGGGGTGCGGGTGGTCGCGGGTTGCGGGCTTGCACCGGGCCTCGCCGACGTCCTGGCACGACACGCGGTCGGGGTCGCTCGACTCGGTCGACGAGCTCCACGTCGCCCGGTGGGGTGTCGCGGGGCCCGCCTCGATGTCGGAGGCCCGCGCACGCCGAGCGCGAGCCGGCGCTGGAGTGGCGAGACGGCGAGATGGTCCACGACAAGCACCGGAGCGCGGAGCTGATCTGGTTCCCCGACCCGGTCGGGGCCCGTGAGTGCGAGCTCGTTGCGACCGGCGTGGAGCTGTTGGTGGACGCCACTCCAGGGGCCGGGCGGGTCACCGTGCGCTTGGGGATCCCGCCGGCCCGCCGGTTCACCCCCCCGGTCGCCGTGATCCGGCGGCGCAGTGGGGCGCGGTCCGAGCCGAGGCCTGGGGCTGGAAGGGCAACGTCCGGACCTCGGTGGTCTACGGCGTCATCGAACGTACAGGTGTGGCCGCCGGGACCGTGCTGGGCGTTACTGCGGCATGGCTGGCGGGGGCGATCCCGGACGTCGGGGACGACGCCACGGTCGGCGCATTCGGCCTCGGAGTCGTGGCTGACAGCGTCCCGTTCCTGGCCGAACTCTCCCGCCGGGGGGTCGAAGGCCGCGGCGTTCGAGGGTCTGGCCGTGGGGTGACACCCCGCGGAGGTCGGCTCGCGCGCGGTACGATCCCCGTCTGGCAGGACCACCGAGGGGTGGTGGTCGAAGGAGCTGGTGCGAGCGGGCGGAACCGTTCAACACGACGACCCGGAGGTCAAGCGGTGTCCCGCAGACTCATCAGTACAGCGGTCCTCGCGGCCGCGCTCGTCGTCGCTGCCGGCTGTGGTTCGGGTTCATCCGACTCCAGTGTGCGGAGCGACACCCACGGAGCCCACGCCGGTGTCGCCGCCGCCGACGGCACGGTCGACGCAGCTGGCGTCCGTACGGTCACCTATCAGGGTGTCGAGTTCCAGGTCCCGGGCGACTGGCCGGTCTATGACCTGAGCGCCGATCCGTCGACGTGCGTGCGTTTTGACGTGCACGCGGTGTACCTGGGCACCCCGGGTCCCGACATGCAGTGCCCGGCCGGATTGGTGGGGCGCGCCGACGCGATTCTGGTCCAGCCCGCCGACGGGTCCGACGCGACCGCCAGCGCAGCCGCGAGCCCGAACTCGGCGAGCGCGTCGTCGGAAACCGTCAACGGATTGTCGACCGAGGTCGTCGCCGGCGACAGTGCCACATCGCAGATCGAGGCACGGTTCCCGTCGGCCGGAGTCTCGACGACGATCACCTACGGCGACAGTGACGCGACCGCGCAGCAGATCCTCGCGTCATTCCGGGCGGCGGCGCAATGAAGCGACTTGCGCTCGCGCTCCTCGTCGGGAGCGCTTTGCTTCTGGCTGGGTGCGTGCTCCCGGCGGCCGCCCCTGCCCCGGAGATCCCGACCACCACGACGGCACCTCCGAAGCCCGTCGTCACCAAGGGATTCGACGCGTGTGCGGCACCCACGAGCGCGACCATGGCGAAGTGGCGGTCGTCGTCGCCCTATTCGAGCGTCGGCGTCTACATCGGTGGCGCCAACCGTGGGTGCTCGCAACCCAACCTCACCAGCTCTGGGCGAGCACCGTGATCGCCCAGGGGTGGAAGCTGCATTCCGATCTGGGTGGGTCCGCAGGCTCCGTGCACGACCCTCACCAGCACCACCAAGATCTCGTCGGATCAGGCAACGGCGTCATCGCAAGGTTCGGCCCAGGCCTCGGCCGCGGCCGACGCTGCCGATGCACTCAGCCTCGGGTTCCTGGCGCCCGTCTACTACGACATGGAGGCCTACACCCGCGGTGCGTCGTGCTCGGGGGCGGTGCAGAGCTTCACCAACGGTTGGATCTACACGCTGCACACCCGGGGGTACGTCGCCGGCTTCTACAGCAGCCTGTGCTCGGGGGTGCTCGACCAGGCCGCGACGTACGGGAATTCGCTGTACTACACGCTCGACACGATCTGGATCGCGGCGTGGAACAGCACTCCCAACATCTTCGGTTTCGGCTCGCCGTGCGCCTTGTCCGACTCGCTCTGGGCCAGCCATCAGCGGCTGCACCAGTACCAGGGTGGTCACAACGAGACCTACGGCGCGGTCACCATCAACGTCGACAGCAACTCGGTCGACGGTCCCACCGCCCCTCGGTGACGAGAGGGACCCCTTCGCTACGCTGAAGTGGTCACGGGGACGTAGCTCAGCTGGCTAGAGCACCTGCTTTGCAAGCAGGGGGTCGTGGGTTCGAGTCCCATCGTCTCCACCATTGTGATGTCTCACGACATCGGAGACAGATGTCGCGGTCATCGTAGACATCATGCGCTCAGTCGGGTATTGCGCGTGCGACGGTGACGCCGAGCGCGACGACCACGATCAAGAAGAGTGGACCGCCGAGATAGAGGTTCATCGGGCCGCCGGGTGCGATGAACCCGCGGTGTCCGAAGATCGTGATGGTCTCGACGATCTGCTCGATGAGCGTGACGGCGGCGACGATGCCGAGCCACCTTGGTAGTCCAGCGCGCCGCTGCCAGCCGAGGATTGCGATGGGTGCCAACATGGCGATGCTGGCGCTCGTGAGCACGGGACCCCAGTAGCTCGCCACATCCAGCAGTGTGCGGGCGGTTGTGGGTGCGAGTTGGTTCGCGTGCCATGCCATTCCGGCCCAGAGCCAACCTTGGATTGCGGTTTCGGCTGCGAGCGCGACAGCTCCGAAGAAGAAGATGTCGCCGTGGGGCGCGGGCAGGTGTCCTCGTATGAATGACGCGACGACGGCGAGCAGCGGGAGGCCAAGGGTGAGCAACCACATCCAGGTTCGAACGTTGCCGCCGTGGTCGCGGAACCAACCGGCGACCGTCGCCGCGCGGTCGTCTGGGTCCGGCGTGGTTCCGAGAGTCGCGGCGGCCGCGATGTAGAGGACCGCGAGGCCGATCGTTGATGCGAAGAGCACGGTGGAGCGGCGCATGAACGGGGATTCCAACACATTTCGGATACGCCCGCTCGCGGTCGCGCCAGAACTGCCGACATCGCACACGCGGTCCACGCCGAGGGTGGGCGAGAGCGGGAATCGGTGAAGAGCGTTACTGTGAGGCCTCCTGATGGCCGACACGCGCGAATCGGGGCATGATGCGGGACGCCGTCGTGACCGAGATCACCGCAGGCGGCGCGCCGTTCCTCGGTCTCGCGTCGTTCGACCTTGTCCCACTCGGGTATGAGCAGGCCGAGTACACGATTGCCGGCGTGGCGGGCGCGTACGCCCACGGCAACGAGAGCGTGTCGGTCGTCGACGAGGCCGACTACACGACTCGCATCCTCGTCTACCGACCGGCGGATTCGGCTGCCTTCAACGGAACGGTCTGGGTCGAATGGTTGAACGTGAGTGGCGGTTTCGACATGGCCTTCGATTGGATGGCTGCGCACACCGAGTTCATGCGCTCGGGCGCGGCGTGGGTCGGCGTGTCGGCGCAGTCGATGGGTGTCAACGGTGGCGTGGGTGTCGCGGGGATGTCGAGCGCCGGGTTGGTGGGAGCTGACCCTGATCGCTACGGCTCGTTGTCACATCCCGGCGACCGGTATTCCTACGACATGTACTCACAGGCCGGTCAAGCGGTTCGTGCTCGCTCGGGCGTTCTCGAGGACCTGGACGTGGAACGGATCCTCGCGATTGGTTGCTCGCAGGCCGCGCACCGTCTGACGACGTACGCCAACGACGTCGATCCGTTGGCGCAGGTGTTCGACGGCATCTTCGTGCACGCCCGTGGCGGTTTCAGCGCGCCGTTGGAGGTCGACAGCGATCCCCCGAGTGGCATCCCCGAGAACCCGGTGCGGTTCAGCGCGGAGCGGCGCGTTCCCGTCTTGTCCGTGCAGGCGGAGACCGACGTGTGCTTCGGTGGTGCCGCGGCGCGCCAAGACGACGACGAACGGTTCGTGCTCTGGGAGATCGCGGGTACTTCGCACGCTGACACGTACTACTCGGCGGTCGCGGCGATCGACACGGGTGTCCTGCCGGTCGCCGAACTGGCTGCGGCGTGGCGTCCGGCGGCCGAATTCCTCGGTGTGGCCCTCGACAAGCCGATCAACGCGGGCCCGCAGCACTACGTGATGAACGCAGCGGTGTCGCACTTCGACGCGTGGGTGCGCGACGGCATCCGTCCGCCACACGCGGCGCGGTTGGAGATCTGTCGACGGCACGTTCGTCACCGACGAGCAGGGCAACGTGCGCGGTGGAGTCCGCACGCCACACGTCGACGTGCCCACCGCGGTGCTCTCGGGCCTGGGGAACGGCGGCGGCGATGCGCTCGGCTTCATCACTGGAACCACGACGCTCTTCAGCGGCGACCAGCTCGCGTCGCTCTACCCGTCGCGGGCCGACTACCTCGCGCGTTTCGACACCAGCACCGACGCCGCGGTCGCGACCGGCTTTGTGCTCGCCGCCGATGCCGACGAGATCAAGGCGGTCGCCGCCGAGAACTCACCTATCTAAAAGGGCCCGCCGCCGAGACACGCCGGCAGTGGAACCGACGTCGGTCACGAGATCCTGACGACGACGCGTCCCCACGTGCGGCGCTGGTCGAGGTCGTTGATCGCGGCGGGGACGTCGGCGAACGCGATGGTGCGGCTGACGAGTGGTCGATAGCGACCCTCGGCGACGAGGGCGACGATGGCGGCCTGCGACTCGGCGTGGATGCGCGTCATCTCCTCCCGCGGGTAGCCACCGAGGGTCGCGCCCACCAACGTGTGGTTCCGGACGTAGAAGTGCGGGTCGTGGGGGATGAGCCCACCGGCATGACCGCACAGCACGTGACGACCGTCGGGCACGAGAAGATCGCGCGCCCGGGCACCCGCCTCCCCCTGTACCGGATCGACGATCACGTCGAGCCCGCGACCATTCGTCAGCGCGTGGACACCTTCGCGGAAGTCACCCGCCGAATGGTCGACGGCCCGCGCGCCGAGGCGTTCACACACCTGCACCTTCTCGGCCCCGCCGACGATCGCGATCACGTCGGCGCCCGCCGCGACGCACAGCTGCACGATGGCGGTGCCCAATCCACCCGCGGCGCCCAACACCGCGACGGTCTCTCCCGCGCGTACCTGCCCGCGTCGGTGCACCGCGTGGTACGCGGTGTGCGCGGGGATGAGGAACCCGGCCGCGTGCGTCGTCGGTCATCGAGTCCGGAACCTCGAACATGGTCGAGATGCCCACCGCGATCGGCGCCAGGCTCCCGAACGGTTGGATGGTGACTGCGGCGACCCGCTTCCCCAACAGTTCACGGCGCCCCGGTGCGGCGTCGATCACGACACCGACCCCTTCCTGTCCGGACACGTAGGGCATCGCGACCGGAACCGGGTACGTGCCGCGCGCCATGGTCACGTCGGGCAGCGCGAGCGCGGCCGCGCTCATCTCCAGGATCACCCAGTCGGTGAACGGTTCGATGCCGGGACCGACGGGCACCCAGCCGCTCATGTGCATGCCCAGCGCGGCGAGATCCTCACCGGTCGGCGCGGGGATCTCGTCGAGCACGAACACCGCCGCCGGATCGCCGTGCTGATGAACCCGCCACGCCTGCATCTAGGTCAGCCTCCTCGGATCGACCCCGACGCCGCCCTGTTCACTGCTCGCGTAGGCCGCCAGCGCGAAGCGCAACACCTCGACCGCCTCGTCGCCGCTCCACCAGAGCGGACCGTCGCCCGTGTGCAACCACCGCAACCAGTGACGACCGGAATCTCGGAAGCTGCTTGCCCAGTCGTCGTCGAGCGCGTGGAACGCGCGCAGCTCACCGTCGACGTACATCTCGAAGCTCGGCTGCTGGATGCCCCGCCCGGTGCAGCGATTGACGCGCGCGAACCCGCGCCGCCCGGTGACCTCCCACCGTTCGTCATTGGTGTAGTAGTCGGAACGGAGATAGAGGTCGGTGGCGAGGGTGATGTCCCACACGCCCCGGATCCCGTTCTCGTGTTCCCACACGATCGTGGTGGGCGCGTCCATGCCGATGCCCGGCGCGACCTCGGTCGTGCCGATCCACGTGCGCACTTCGGCGACCGGCCCGAACAACCAGAGCGCGGTGGCGAGCTTGTGCCACCCGTCGTCGAACACCAGGATCCCGCGCCCGTTGCGCATCTGCTGGAACTGCCACTCGTAGCTGCTCATGGGGACGTCCCACCCACCACGGCCGCTGGCCACCATCTTCAGGTGGTAGCCGACGACGTCACCGATCGCACCCGAGTCGACCGTCGTCTTGAGCTGACGGAGCGGCTCGTAGAACAGGTAGTTCTCCATGACCCGCAGCACGCGATCATTCGCCGCCGCGGCGTCGAGCATCCGCCGCGCGTCGCCGAGGTCGTTGCACATCGGCTTCTGCAGGTTGACGTGCCACCCGTGACCCAGCAGATCGATCACGCCGTCGGTGTGCAACGGGATGGGCAACAACGCCTCGACCGCGTCGACCTCCACCGCGCTCGGCGGCGAGCTCGTCGACCGACGCGAAGGTCCGCGCGCCGGGCCAGTCCTGCTGGCGCTGCGCCCGACGTTCCTCGCTCGGGTCGACCAGCGCAACCACCTCGACGTCGGGATTGTCGATGTACGCGCGCACGTTGAGGTCGTAGATTCGCCCGAGTCCGACGAACGCCGCCCGCACGGCCCGGTCGTAGGGCTTCACGCGGTGTCTTGTTGGAGCTCGATGGTGTTGCCGGCCGGGTCGTTGATCCAGATCTGGACGACCGACTCGCCCTGGACCCCACGCTTGTACGGGATTCCGCGCGCTTCCAGTTCGGCGATCGCGTGGTCGAGGTCGTCGACGGCCATGCAGTAGTGGTTGCCGGTCGAGTCGATCGGGGTACCCCGGGGCGCCGCCGCCACGAGGTGCAGCTCGGAGTTGCCCACGGCGTGCCAGTGACCGTCGACCCCGGGGATGTCCGGGCGTGGTCGGTCGTCGAGCCCGAAGAACCCCCCGTAGAACGCGACCATGTCGTCGAGCGCGGCGTCGTGACAGTTGACCGAGACGTGATGGAAGCGCGTGACTCTCACAGTTGCTCCATGAACTCGAGGCGGATACCGCCGGGCGCGGCCACGAACGCGATGCGCCGGCGCCCGAACGGGCCCTCGACCTCCGCCGGACCCCACAGCACGTCGTGCCCGGCCAGCTCGGCATCGAGGTCGTCGGTGAACAGCGCGGGGTGGAGGAAACCCTCGTCGGGCAGCGCGACCGCGTCCTCGTAGATCGCTCGGGTGAAGAGCGTGATCTGCACGGGCCCGAGCAGCACGTCGGCGCGCTCACCGTCGTTCCAGTGCATCCGGTCGTGGATCTCGGCCCCGGCTCGCTCGTAGAACTCACAGGCTGCGTCGAGATCGGCGACCTTCACCGCCAGGTTCGCCATTCCAGTGACTGCCATTGCCGGAGCGTACCGATCCGACTCACCCGGCGCCCACGCTCCTGAACCGCGCGCGCTCTCATCGAGTCCTCAGGAACCCGCCGCCATGATGTCGCCACGTATCCGTCACCCGCCCCCATCGACCCGTCGCCCCCCGTCTCCCCATCGACCACGCTCGTGGGTCGACTGGCGCGCTGCATGAGCGTCTCGGTGATCACGACGATCATCAGTCTGACCACGCTGGCGGTGGCGGCCGCGGGTCTCGGTGTTGCCGCCTGGATGGCGAACATCCTGGCGACAACCGTGGCGACGGTACCGTCGTACCACCTCAACCGCCGGTGGACGTGGGGCAAGCGCGACTCCAGCGACTTCTGGCGCGAGGTCACGCCGTTCTGGGTGTTGTCGTTCGCCGGACTGGTGCTCTCGACCATTGCGGTGGCACTGACCGATTCGTGGACGCGCGGCGCACACCTCGGCTCGCCGATGGTGCACACGGTGCTGTTGCTCGCCGCGCACCTCAGTGGGTTCGCGCTGCTCTGGGTTGCTCAGTTCATCCTGCTGGAACGGGTGCTGTTCGCCGACCGCGCGTAGCGAGCAGGGCTTCCAGCCCGCGTGCGCAGAGGTAACCGAGACCGAGCACGACCCATCCGCCGACCGCGTCGAGGATCCAGTGGTTGGCGGTGACGACGATGCAGAAGAAGATGGTGACCGGGTAGAGCGCGAGGAGGACCTTCGCCCACGGTCGCCGGACGAGCGGCCAGATCGCCAGCACCGACCAGGTCGACCAGCCCACGTGCAGGCTGGGCATGGCCGCGTACAGGTTGCCGAACTCGCGGATTGCCGCGGCGGTGGGTTGGCCGTCGGCTCCGAGGTGCACGTGGACCTGCGGGCCGAAGTTGAAGAACGCGGCCGCGGCGTCGACGAAGCCGTACCCGTGCGGCATCAGACGCGGCGGCATCAACGGGTACGTCCAGAACGCGATGATGGAGAACGCGAGCATGAACACGATGGTGTTGCGCCACCTCACGTAGCGGACCGGCGCCTTGCGGTAGAGCCACACCAACGCGACGACCGGCATCACGAAGTGGATGGTGCCGTAGTAGATGTTCCAGAACGCCATGAACCAGTCGGCGTGCAGGAACGCCTGCTGGATCGAGTACTCGTGGTACAGGCCGAGGAATTTCTCGGCGTCGACGATCTGTACCGCGTGCCGGTAGGCCGTCCCACTCGTACCCGTGGTCCGGTCGCGCAGCCAGTCGTAGAGGAGATAGATCGCCGCGCCGGCGACGAGCTCGACGACCCAGCCGTTGCGGATGCGTCGGGATGCGGGGCCGCCGGGAACGGCTGTGTCGGTCACCCTTGCTTGCGGCGCACCATGAACGTCGCCATGGCACGGGAGACGACCTCGAGGTCGGCATCGGTGACGGTCGACTCCACGTACGCGATCTGACGGGTCAGGCGTTCGACCTGGCCCCGCACGGACAGCGTGGCACCTGCCTCCGGCGCCCGGCGGGTCTGGTACGACACGTCGAGGGTGGAGGCGCGGTCGCCCGACTCGAGCGCGGCGTTGGTGGCGAAGTTCATCGCCGCGTCGTGGATCACGCCGTACACGCCACCGTGCACGATGCCGAACGGGTTGCACGCCAGTTCGGTGGGAACCCAGGTCGCCTCGGCCCACCCCTCGCCGTAGCGCTCGAACGACACTCCGAGCTGTGCGAGCAGGGGCATGCCGCCGTCGCCCAGCGACCGATCCAGGTTCCGCACCGCGGCGAGGCTATGCCTTCTCCACGGGGCGTTCGCCACTCGGCGGGTTCCCCGCCTCGCGTACGCTCACGCCGGAACTGGAACTGGGAGGTGTCGATGACGACTGCCGTGATCGTCGACGCGGTCCGTACTCCGCTGGGGCGCCGGAACGGGAAGCTCGCGGGCTGGCACCCCGTCGACCTCGCAGCACACACCCTCACGACGCTGCTCGCACGGCACGACCTCGATCCCGTGCTGATCGACGACGTGATCATGGGATGTGTGTCGCAGGTGGGGGAGCAGGCGCTGAACATCGGGCGCAACGCGCTCCTCGCGGCCGGCTTCCCCGATTCCGTTCCCGGTACCACCGTCGACCGCCAGTGCGGTTCGTCGCAGCAGGCGGTGCACTTCGCCGCGCAGGGCGTGATCGCCGGGGCCTACGACGTCGTGATCGCCGCCGGGGTCGAGAGCATGAGCCGGGTGCCGATGGGATCGTCGGTGTTGGGCGCCGACCCGTTCGGTGCGCGGCTCGTCGAGCGGTATCCGAATCTCGTACCGCAGGGCATCTCCGCCGAACTGATCGCGGAACGGTGGTCACTCACGCGCCAAGAACTCGACGCGTACGCGCTCGAATCGCAGTTGCGTGCGGCACGAGCGACGGCCGAAGCGCGCTTCGACCGCGAGCTGGTGCCGGTACCGGTGTCGGTCGACGGGAGCACCAGCCTCATGACGGTCGACGAAGGCATCCGCCCGGACACCACCGCCGAACGGTTGGCGTCGCTCGCACCCGCGTTCAAGCCTGACGGCGTGATCACCGCGGGCAATTCCTCGCAGATCAGCGACGGCGCCGCCGCGGTCCTCGTCGCCAGCGAAGCGGCCGCGGTCCGCCTCGGGCTGACGCCACGCGCGCGCGTCCGCGCGTTCGCAGTCACTGGTTCCGATCCCATCCTCATGCTCACGGGACCCATTCCGGCGACGAGCAAGGTGCTCGAACGCGCGGGGCTCACGCTCGACGCCGTCGATCGGATCGAGATCAACGAGGCGTTTGCGAGCGTCGTCCTGGCGTGGGCGCGCGAGGTGCACCCCGACATGGAACGGGTCAACGCGAACGGTGGTGCGATCGCGCTCGGCCATCCGCTCGGCTCCTCGGGCGCTCGGCTCATGGCCACCCTGCTGTGCGAGCTCGAGCGCAGCGGTGGGCGCACCGGGTTGCAGGTGATGTGCGAGGGCGGGGGCCTCGCCAACGCCACCGTCATCGAACGGCTGTAGCGTCAGCACGATGGTCGATTCGGGCCCTCGGAGCGCGACGATCTTCTGATGGGGATCGTGCTCCGCGTCGTGATCGGGGTCGCGGTCGCGCTCGTGATCTACGTGATCGGTGCTTCGATGCTGCGCAAGTTCCAGATCGCGCCGCCGGCGGAGCCCGATCCCGATGACATCAAGCCGGTGAACCTGCGGTTCCGGTGCATCGTCTGCGGCGCCCAGGTCACCATGACCGCGGCCCAGGGCGACGATCCCGAAGCCCCCCGCCACTGCCGCGAGGACATGGTCCTCACCGAGTAGTCGTCGTCATCCACAGGGTGTGGACAAACCTGTGTGAAGTTACAGCGATGGTGTTCGGACATATCCCCCAACTGGGGATGGATCACCGGAAAAATGTGGAGAAGACGAACCCGGTGACCAGCAGCACGAGCCCGATCAGCAGAAAGTTGTTGCTGACCGCGCCGCCGGGCAGCAGCTCCATGTAGTTGCCGGCGATGACGATCACGCCCAGGGCGAGGCACGTGAACATCGTGACCGGTACCCACAGTCGGCTCGACGAGGCTTTCTTGGGCGCCGGGGGCGTGTACCGCGAGCCCTTGGTCGGGCGTCGCGTGGGGGCGACCTTGGCTGCTTGCTTCTTCGACGGCACGCCGGGAGGATAGCCAATCGAGGGGGGCGGGCCGCTCGCGCCCGGTAGCGTCGGGTCGGTGAGAGTGCTCGTCATCGACAACTACGACTCGTTCGTCTACAACCTCGTGCAGTACCTGGGGGAGTTGGGTGCGGACCCGGTGGTGCACCGCAACGACGCCGTCGATCTGATGACCCTTCGTGCCCTGGAGCCCGACGCGGTGCTGGTGTCGCCGGGACCGGGGAGTCCCGACGACCCCGACGACGTCGGCGTGTCCATCGACGCCATCCGCGCGTTCGGCGAGGCCGGGATCCCGGTGCTCGGCGTGTGCTTCGGTCACCAGTGCATCGGCCAGATCTACGGCGGGGAGGTGGTCCGCGCTCCCCACGTGATGCACGGCAAGACCTCGCAGATCACCCACGACGGCCGCGGCGTGTTCGTGGGCCTCGCCAACCCGTTCACGGCCACCCGCTACCACTCGCTCGTCGTCGCTCGCGAGAGCGTGCCCGACGTGCTCGAGATCACCGCGGAATCCGAAGACGGCCTGGTCATGGGGCTGCGGCACCGGGAACTGCCGATCGAAGGCGTGCAGTTCCACCCCGAGTCGATCCTCACCGAAGCCGGTCATTCCCTGCTCGAGAACTTCCTGGCCTTCGCGCGCGTCTAACTGGGAAGGCGCGCCCGACCACGTCGAACGACCGCCAGTCCGTCGACGACCAGTGAGGCCAGTGCCTCGGCGTCGAGCTCGGCTTCGGGTGCGGACCCGGTGCGCAGTCGGGCCAGGACTTGTCCCCGGCGCTGGCGGAAGCTGCCGGCGAACGGCGCCTGGCGCGCGCGGGATTCCTCGGGAAGTGCCCCTCGGGTGGCGCACCGCCGCCGGAGGGGACACTCGGTGCAGCGCGGGACGCGGGGCCGGCACAGCACCGCGCCGACGTCCATCATCGCCAGCAGACGGTCGCGCCCGCGCAACGGCCGACCGAGGCGGACCATGGCTGCTTCGGCGTCCCGCTCGGTCAGGCGACGGCCGGTGGCACGCTCGACCACGCGACGGATGTTGACCTCGATGGCGGGCAGATCCGCGCCGTCGGCCTGGGCGGCGACGGCCGCCGCGGTGTAGCGGCCGACTCCGGGGAGCGCGGTCAGGTCGGTGGGCCAACCGCGCGCATCGATCTCGACCGACGCCTCCCACAGGCGTCGGGCGCGGCGCGGGTACCCGAGGCGACCCCATGCCTCGATGACCGCACCGGGACCCGCCGCGGCCATCGCCGTCGGGGTCGGGAATCGATCGAGGAAATCGGTGTACACCGCGGCCACGCGTGGAACCTGCGTCTGGTGGAGCATCACCTCGGAGACGAGTACGGACCACCGGTCCCGGGTGGCACGCCACGGGAGGTCGTGGCGTCCCGACGCCGCGTACCAGTCGGCGAGGGTCAAAGCCCGATCGAGATCGTGACCACCGAGGCCTTCGGGGCCTGACCGCTGGCGGGCAACTGGGTGACGACCTTGCCCTTCTTGGACACCCCCCCGTTCACGAAACTGACCTGCACGTTGAACCCCTGGCCGATCAGTATCGATTCCGCGGTTGCTTGGAGCTGCCCGACGACGTTGGGAACGTCGACGAGCGTGGGACCGGTCGAAACGAGGATCTTCACCGGCGCACCCCGCAGCAGTTGGGTCCCCGCGGGGGGATCGGTGCCGATGATCCCGTTCTTCGGCACGGTGTCGCTGGGCGTGGGCATGACGCTCACCTGGAAGCCGGCGGCGCCGAGGGTCGCGGCTGCGGTGAAGGGGTCCTGGCCCGCCACGTCGGGCACCGCGACCTTGGGCTCCCGCGCCACGGTGACGGTGACCGGTGGGGCGCCCGCTCCGGGCGCGAGCTTGGCCACCTTGGTGCCCGCCGTCGGATCGCTGGAGAGGACCGTGCCGGGCGGCTGGTCGCTGTCGACCTCGACGAACGTCGGCGCGAGATGGACCTTGGCCAACGCCTGGGCGGCATTGTCCCGGGTCTGGCCGTTGACGTCGGGCATCGTGATGGTCGCGCTGCTCACCTTCAGGGTGATCAGATCGCCCTTGTTCAGCTTGCGGCCGGCCTCCGGTGACTGCGCGAGGATGATGTTGGCGTCCTGATCGGGCGCGTCGACGTCGGTGCGTTGCACGGCGAACCCGAGCGACTTCAGCGCGGCCTCGGCCTGGCCGTACTGGATCCCGGTGACGGCCGGGACGTCGACGCTGGGGGACGAGGAACCGCCACCCCCGAATCCCGATTGCACGAGCAGCACGACGATCAGCGCCAGGAGCATCGCGAGCGCGATCCCGACCGCGACGATCGGACCCCATCGCCGCGACGGATGGGGCCGCGCCGGGTAGGTGGAGGCGACGGTGCGGGGTGCGAGCGCCACCGCCGGTGCGGCGACGACGGTCGGGAGTTCGGTCGCGACCGCGGTGACCGGAACACCGGCGAGGGGGCGGCCGCGCTCGAAGCGGAGGAGGTCGGTGCGCAGGTCCTGCGCCGACTGGTACCGGGCGCCCACATCCTTGGCCATCGCGGTGAGGATGATGTGATCCATGGCGCGCGGCACATCACGGACGATGCTCGACGGTGGCACGGGTTCCTCACGCACGTGTTTGTACGCGACCGACACCGGGCTGGCGGCGACGAACGGCGCGGTTCCCGTCACCATCTCGTACAACACCACGCCCAGGGCGTAGACGTCGGAGCGGCCGTCGAGCGCGAACCCCTGAGCCTGTTCGGGTGAGAAGTAGGTGGCGGTCCCGAGGACCGATCCCGTCTTCGTGAGCGGATCACCGGTCTCCGCGCGCGCGATGCCGAAGTCCGTGACCTTCACCTGTCCCTGCGGGGTGATGAGCACGTTGCCCGGTTTCACGTCGCGGTGGATGACGCCATGCTCGTGCGCGAACGACAGCGCGTCCGCGATCTCCGCCGCGATGCGCGCCGCCTCGCCCGGCGAGAGCCGCCCGTACGCTTGGATGAGATCCCGCAGGGTCTGGCCCGGCACGAACTCCATCACGATGAACGACGTCGCGTCATCCTCGCCCCAGTCGTAGACCGCGACGATGTTCGGGTGGTTGAGGCTGGCCGCAGACTGCGCTTCGCGGCGGAACCGCTCGAAGTTGGTGGGATCGGACGCGAACGCGGGCGACAACACCTTCACCGCCACGGGGCGGTCGAGCAGCCGATCATGCGCCAGATAGACGTCGGCCATGCCGCCACGGCCGATCTCTTCGCGTACCTCATAGCGATTCGCGAAGACGCGGCTGTCCGGGGGCATGGTCAAGGCAATCTACTGGCGAGGTCTCATGGATTCTCGGCCAAGAGGTTCTGCAACACCTGCTTGGCGATCGGGGCTGCGACCGCGCCCCCGGTCGCCTCGCTCCCGAAGTCGCCACCGTGTTCGATGATCACCGCCACCGCGTACTTGGGGGCATTGGCGGGAGCGAAGGCGATGAACCAGGCGTGAGGGTTCTCCCCCTCGGTCGTCTGCGCGGTACCGGTCTTGCCGGCCACCGCGACGCCGTCGATCTGTGCGGCGGTGCCCGTGCCTTGGTTGACCACGTCGAGCATCATGCTCGTCAACGACTGCGCGGTCGTCGGCGACATGCACGTCTTCCATTCCTTGGGATCGATCGTGCGCACGGTCTTGCCGTCGGAGTTCTGGATCTCCTTCACCACGTGAGGCTCCATGATCTTCCCTCCGTTGCCGATGCCCGAGGCGATGAGCGCCATCTGCAACGGCGACGTGAACACGTCGCCCTGACCGATACCCGCGAGCGCGAACCGGGGGCGGTCGGCGCCGACTTGCGGGCCGACGCTCGCCACGGCCGTAGGTGAGAGGTCGATCGGCGGGGTCGAGTTGATGCCGCACTGTTCCATCGCGGGCGGGAACTGGTCGTCGAGCTCGTAGCCCAGGGTGGCGAACGTTGCGTTGCACGAGTTGACCAGACTCTGGCGCAACGTGCCGCCGCACGGGTTGCCTTCGCCACCGAAGTTGAACAGTGTGGTCTCGGTGCCGGGAATCGGGAACCCGTCCAGAGATGGGAAGACCGGATCGTCGGGCGTTGCCAGCCCGGCTTCGATGGCCGACTTGCTGGTGACGACCTTGAACGTGGAGCCGGGCGAGTAGCGGTCGCGGTACGCACGTTGGAGCGCAGGCTTGTCCCCACTGTTGATCGAGTTGAACACGTTCTGTACGAACTGGGTGTTGTGGACGGAGAGCCCGTTGGGGTTGAACGTCGGGTTGGAGTACATGGCGAGGACTTCACCGTTGGTGAGGTTCATGGCGACCACGGACCCACGCTGGTTGTTCAACGCGTCGCGCGCCGCGGTCTGAGCGCCTTGGGTGAGCGAGAGGATCACGTTGTTGGTGGCGGACTTGCCATTGAGCAGTCCACCGATGTCGTTGAGTTGCAGGCTCGTGTCTTGTCCGGTGAGCACGTCGTTGTAGCTGGCTTCGACGCCGGTCGTGCCGACGAGATCGACGAACGACTGGTAGCCGACGGTGTGCGCGTAGAGATCACGCTGCGGGTAGGTGCGCAAGAACTTGAAGTCGCCGGCCGTCGGGATCGACTGCGCGACGATCGTCCCGTCGGCCGTCACGATCTCGCCGCGCGCGCGGTTGTACTCCTTGAGCGCACCGCGCACGTTGCGTTTGTCGTTGGCCAGCTTGCTGGCGTCGACCACTTGGAGATACGTGAGTTGGCCCACGAGGACGAGGATCAAGATCGTGATCGCATACCCGACGCGGCGGATGGGACGGTTCACCGGCGTGCCGGCGGCGCGGCGGCTGCGGCGTCACCTCCCAGCGCGGTGCGTGCAGTCGTGAGCGCGCCGGGAGCTTCGGCGCGCTCGACCGTCTCGTCGGAAATGCGCAGGAGCAGGGCAACGATCACGAAGTTGGCGATCAACGACGAGCCGCCGTACGAGATGAACGGGAGGGTGACGCCGGTCAGGGGGATCACCCGAATCACCCCGCCGATGATGACGAATGTCTGCACGCCGATGATGGTCGTCAGCCCGGCGGCGAACAGCTTCGAGAATGGGCGATCGGCCTGGATCGCGATGCGGTACCCGCTGCCGATGAACAGCAGGAACAGCATGCACACGGCAACGGTGCCGAGTAGACCGAGCTCTTCGCCGATGGCCGACAACACGAAGTCCGTCGACGCGTTGGGGATCTTCTGCGGGCTGCCGAGCCCCAGTCCGGTGCCGCCGAAGCCCCCGGACCCGAGCGCGAACAATGACTGCACGAGCTGGAATCCCGTCGTCTGCGACACCGACCACGGATCGATCCACGAACTGACGCGCTCCTGGACGTGGGCGAACAGCTGGTACGCGACGTACGCCCCGGCGAGGAACATCCCGAGCGCGACCACGAGGTAGGACCAGCGTTCGGTCGCGATGTAGAGCATCGCCGCGAACACCGCGAAGAAGAGCAGCGACGAACCGAGATCCTTCTGGCGCACCATCACCAGGATCGAAAAGCCCCAGGCGAGCAGCAGCGGACCGAGGTGCTTGGGATCGGGCAGTCGGAGCCGACCGAGGTGACGAGTTCCCGACGTGAGCAGCTCGCGCTTGTCGACGAGGTACGCGGCGAAGAACACGACGAGAAGCACCTTGGCCGCTTCGCCGGGCTGGATGTTGATCGGCCCGATCCGAATCCAGAGCCGCGCGCCGTTGATCTCGCGGCCGACGCCGGGCAGCGACGGTGCCAACAACGCGGCGACGCCGAGCAGGAGGAACGTGTACTTGTAACGCTCGAGCGTGCGGACATGGCGAACGATGATCAACGTCACCACGAACGCGCCGATGCCGACCGCGGTCCAGATGGCTTGCACGCGCGCGAGGTCGCGGTCGAGACGCGAGATCGTGAAGTATCCGATCCCGTTCAGCACGAACGCGATGGGCAGCAGTGTTGGATCGGCGCGCGGCGCGAACCGCCGGACGGCGACGTGCGCGACGACGTACAGGCCGAGCACCGCGAGGAGGAACACCCAGAGATCAGCGGGGATGTTGGGCCGGTCGGCCAGGAGCAGCAGGACGTAGCCCGCTGCGGTCACGACCACCGCGAGCAGTCCGAGTCCGAGTTCGCGGCTGCGCCGGCGGCGCGCGGTCGGTGATCTCACGGACCCGCCGGTGCCGGCTTGGCGGTGGTCGGCGCGACGCTGGTGGTGGTCGGCACGTTGGTGGTGGTGGTCGCCGGCGCGGTGGTCGAAGTCGTGGTCGTGGTCGTGGTGGTCGTGGTGGCGTGCGCACGGATGCGCGCCACGAACGCGTCGGCGTCGGCACGCGAGGAGAACGTCTCGTGATTGCGGACGGTGACGCGGTCGACCTGGCGCAGGTGGGAGGCGGCGAGGGTGGTGCGTTGTTCGATGGTCGGGTTCCAGCCGGCGAGGCCGCCGGGTACACCCTTGAACACCGTCACCTGCCCCTGGTCGAGGCCCACGAAGTAGCTACGTCGCGCGTACCAGCCGATCGCGCCGACCGCGACGCCGAGCACGATCACGATGGGCAACGCCCAGAGCAGCACGCGTCCGATGCCGCGGGTGCCTCGACGACGCCGTTCCCCGAGGTCGGGTTTCGGTTCGCCGTCGACGATCGCGGGCTCGAGCGGCAGCACCGGCTCGACCGGGGTCCGGGTCGGAGCTTCATCGGTCACCGCGACGACCACGACGGTGATGTTGTCCTCGCCGCCGGCGAGGTTCGCCGCGTCGATCAACTGCGTCGCCGCGCGCGCGGGGTCCTCTTCGCGGCGCAGGGTCGCGGCGATGGCGTCGAACTGCACCATGCCGCTGAGCCCGTCGGAACACAGCAGGAAACGGTCGCCCGGCGCCAGTTCCACCGGGTAGACGTCGACGTCGACCGCGGCGTCGACGCCGAGCGCACGCGTGATGATCGAGCGTTGCGGGTGGACGGCAGCCTCGTCGGCCGTCAAGCGTCCTTCGCGCACGAGCTCTTCCACCAGGCTGTGGTCCATCGTCACCTGACGGAGCTCGCCGTCGTGCAGCAGGTACGCACGCGAGTCGCCGACGTGTCCGACGAGCAACGTCCCACCGGCGACCAGGGTGGCGGCAGTGAGGGTCGTACCCATCCCGCGGAGGCTCGTGTCGGTGAGCGACTTCGTGAAGACGGCCTGGTTGGCGTCCTCGATCGACTCGCGCAAGGGCTGGCCCGCGTTGATCGCGGCGCGCAGCGCTTCGAGCGCGGTGGCGCTCGCGACCTCGCCGGCGCGATGCCCTCCCATGCCGTCGGCCACTGCGACCAACCCCATCGCGTCGTCGACGAGGTAGGCGTCCTCGTTGCCGTCGCGCACGCTGACCGACGTCGGTGGCGGCACCCATCACCAATCTCATCGGATCACCGCACGGCCTCGGCCACGGTCTGACCGAACTGCACCTGGTCACCGCGCCGGAGTGGCGCCGGGTGCGTGACGGGTTCGCCGTTCAGCAACGTGCCGTTGCGCGAGCCCAGATCCTCCACGTAGATGGACCCCTCCCGACGGAACACGCGCGCGTGCACCGTCGACACGAACGAATCGTCGGCGAGCACCACCGCACAGCCTCCACCGCGACCGACGGTCAGTTCGTCGGTGATGTCGTAGGTCTCACCCTGTCGGTTCGGCGGTTCGAGGATGCGGAGGCGTCCGGGTCCTCGGCCGCGGGATGGCTTGGCCGGGCGGCCGCCGCCACCGGTGCCGCCGCGGGCGTCGCCGCGGGTTGGAGCGGAACCGGCGCGGGCGCGCGCATCTCCTTGACGACGACGCGCACGACGCGGAACAGGAACAGATACAGGAGAGCGAGGAAGCAGAACTTCAGGATGGTGAGAACGGATTCGGGCACTACGACGCCTCGAAGCGCATCACGGTCGCGCCCACGGAGATCTCGTCGCCGTCGTGCAGCACCCGCTCCCGGACGGCGGTGCCGTTGACCAGCGTGCCGTTCATCGACCCGAGGTCGGAGACGACGAAGCCGTCGGCCGTGGGCCGGATCTCGGCGTGCTGTCGTGACGCCCGCGGGTCGGCGAGCGTGACCGTGCAGTCCGAGTTCCGCCCGAGACTGGTGGTGTGTTCGCCCAAGGCGACGCGCCGGCCGTCAGGCAGCACCAGCGAACCCACGTGACCCCCGGCCCCTTCCGCGATCTCGGCCACGACGTCGTAGTCGCCAGTCTTGAGGCCGTCGTCGGGCACCAGCGTGAGCGTCACCGGCCCCACGAACTGGTAGCCCTCGTCGCGGGCGTGCTGGCGGGCGGCCTCGGCCAACTCCCTGGCCAGCGCTTCGGCGAAGGAGCTGAACCGCTCGAAGTCCGCGGGTGACAGGTAGACGCCGATGTTGTTCGGCGCGACCGGGCGGCCGCCGACCCCGAGCGTGCGCCCATCGTCGAGCACGCGAGTCACGCGGTGCCCGATCTCGACTGGTTGGAGCCCACTGCGGAAGGCCTTGTTGAAGGTTCCCTCCACCAACCGCTCGAGCCGGCGCTCGAACCCCTGGAGTCCCACGGAGAGAGTGTACCGAGGGTCCCTCCGCGATCAGGGGGCGGTTGCCGGCGTCTACTTGCGGTTCTTGTTGTTCCTGCGGGCCTTCCGGCGCTGCTTCTTGCCGGGTGGACCTTCGGGGCTACCGGTCGGCGTGTTGTCGCCGCCGGACTTCTTCCGCGTTGCCATCCCCGCACCATAGGGCCACCAGCACCCGGGAGCCGCAGCGACCCGCGCTGCTACCCTGTCGCCCTCCGGGCGAGTGGCGGAATTGGCAGACGCGCAGGCTTCAGATGCCTGTGTCCGAAAGGATGTGGGGGTTCAAGTCCCCCCTCGCCCACCAACCAGTCAATTCGAACCCACCCCGGCGAAAGTCGGGGTGTTGTTCGTTCCAATCCACACACCTCGCTCCATCGACGTTCGGACCGACAATCTCTTGGCTCTGCTGCGCTATTGACCGAGGACGAACGAACTCGAGCGCGCCGCGAGAATCCCGGCCTGTCCGAAGGACCGTGGGCGCTGGGTGCGGGCCTACGATCTGGCGCCTCGCATTCCTACAAGTTGGTGGTCAAATCTCCTATGATCTGGTGGTTCAAAAGGCCGCGAGTTGGAGCTCGTCATGGCGTACCTCCCAAGAGTTGTCGACGTGGAACTGCGCGAGCGCCTCGCCGCGGCTGGTGCAGTGGTCATCGAGGGCCCGAAGGCGTGCGGCAAGACGGAGACGGCGTGCCAAGCCGCAGCAAGCTCAGTGCTGCTCGACATCGATGAGAACGCTCGCCGGGCAGCCGCAGTCGACCCCCCGCTCGTGCTGGAGGGGCCAGTCCCGCGGCTCATCGACGAGTGGCAGGTCGAGCCGGGCTTGTGGAACCACGTCCGCCGAACCGTCGACGCTCGTGCCGAGCCTGGCCAGTTCGTCCTGACCGGCTCCTCGGTCCCCGCCGACGATGTCGCGCGGCACACCGGCGCCGGCCGTTTCTCCTTCCTGCGGATGCGCCCGATGACGCTCTACGAGAGCGGCCACACGAATGGCGAGGTCTCGTTGTCGGCGCTGCTCTCGGGCGAGCCACCGCGGAGCAACGATCCCGGGCTGGCAGTGGCCGACCTCGCTGACCGCATCACCGTCGGTGGCTGGCCCGCTCAGGTCGGCCGCCCGGTCACTGATGCTGGCCGTGCCGCGTGCGACTACCTCGAGCAGATCCGCCAAGTCGACGTCTCTCGCGTCGCCGGCTCACGCCGCGACCCTGGCCGGGTCGAGCGTCTACTGCGGTCGCTTGCTCGGAACACCGCGACCGAGGTCGCGATCACCGTGCTCGCGGCCGACGCGGGTGGCGGCGACGGCCCGCTCGATCGTCACACTGTGGCCGAGTACCTCAACATCCTCGACCGACTGATGGTGATCGAGGATCAGCCGGCATGGGCGCCACACCTTCGCTCTCGAGCCAACCTCCGTACATCACCAAAGCGGCATTTCGTGGACCCGTCTCTTGCCGGCGCCGCGCTCGGCGCCGGACCTGAACGTCTGCTCGCCGACCTCAACCTTCTCGGGTTGTTGTTCGAGTCGCTCGTCATCCGTGACCTCCGCGTGCTCGCCCAGCCACTCGACGGCACGGTGTTGCATTACCGCGACAACTACGGCGTCGAGGCGGACGCAATCGTTCAGCTGGCGGACGGACGGTGGGCTGCGTTTGAGATCAAGCTCGGCGCCGGGTTGGTCGACGAGGGGGCGGCCGCTCTGCTCAAGTTCCGCAAGAGCGTCGACACCCGCAAGAGCGGGGAGCCGGTCATCCTCGGCGTCATCGCCGGAACCGGCTTCGGCTACATGCGCTCGGACGGAATCGCCGTCATCCCAATCGGTGCGCTCGTGCCTTGATCAGGGGGACTCCGGCTTCCTCGGGGGCCGGGCTTCTTTCGCGTCACTTCTCAGTGTTAGCAAGGCGACACAAACACCGTGCTCCGGGTGCCTCACGACTCCTACGACGTCCAGGTCTTGAGCTGCTCGACGATCTGGGTGGCGTTCGGGCCGACCGGGGTGATGTTGAGCGCGGTGACGCCAGCTTCGCGGTAGACCGCGAGGCGTTCTTTGATGTAGCTCTCGGGACCGACCAGGTTGATGAGCTCGAGCAACTCGGCGGGGACGGCGGCTTCGGCTTCCTGCTTCTTGCCCGACAGGTAGAGGTCCTGGATCTCGGCCGCGGCATCCTCGTACCCGTAGCGCTGGACGAGCGCGTTGTAGAAGTTCTGACCGCGCGCGCCCATGCCGCCGACGTAGAGCGCGACCGTCGGCCGGGCGAGGTCGCGCACCCGGCCGACATCCTTCTCCTCACCGATGGCGACGAGCCCGCCGGCGCAGATGTCGAGCGGACCGAGACCTGGGTCGCGCTTCGCGCGTACCCGGCTTCGAGCGCGGGACCGAAGACCTCCTTCGCCTTGTCGGGTACGAAGAAGATGCGGGAGCCAACCGTCGGCGATCTCGGCGGTGAGCTCGACGTTCTTCTCGCCCAAGGACGCGATGAAGACCGGGATCGCGGGCCGTACCGGGTGGTTGATGATCTTGAGCGGCTTCCCGAGCCCGGTGCCCTCGCGCTCGGGGAGCGGGATGGGGTAGAGCGGTCCGTCGTGCACGAGTTTGTCTTCGCGCTTCCACACCGTGCGGCAGATGTCGACGATCTCACGCGTGCGTGCCAACGGCTTGTCGTAGCGCACGCCGTGGAACCCTTCGATCACCTGGGGCCCCGACGCGCCGAGCCCGAGGATGAAGCGCCCACCCGACAGCGCGTCGAGACCTGCCGCGGTCATCGCGAGCAGCGTCGGCGTGCGCGTGTACAGCGGGAGGATGCCCGCGCCGATCTGCACCGTCGACGTCTTAGCCACGAGGTAGCCCATGTAGCTGACCGCGTCGAAGCTGTAGGCCTCGGCCACCCAGGCCACGTCGAGCCCGGCGGACTCGAGTTCCACGACCCGCGTCGCCGACTGCTTCGTACCCGCCGGCGTAGTCGATCTGCATCGACAGTTGCATGGTTCGCCCTCCTCGAGTCCCTGGGCGAACCTACAACGTGGAGGCGGTCTCGCCGCCGAGGTACTCCGCGAGCAGTTCGTCGCCGGCTTCCGAGGCGGGACCCTGCCAGCCGACCAGACCGTGACGCAAGACGACGGCGTCGTCCGCGAACGCGAGCGCTCGCTCCACGAACTGTTCGATGAGCAGCACGGTGATGCCCTCGTCGCGCGCCGTTGCCAGCGAGTCGAACACCAGGTCGACGACCAGTGGCGCGAGGCCCAGCGACATCTCGTCGGCGATGAGCAACTTCGGTGACGCGGCGAGCACGCGCGCCAGGCTCAGCATCTGCTGTTCCCCGCCGGAGAGCGTTCCTGCCGATTGCCGGAGCCGCCCAGCCAGCACCGGGAACATCTCGAGCGCGCGCTCGTACGCGTCCTTCCGCTGCGTGCGCGGCAGCGAGAACCGCAACTGACCCCAGAGGTTGTCCTTCACCGAGAGGTGAGGGAACAGGTTGCGCGACTCGGGCACGAAGGCGAGCCCCAACTTGGAGATCGTGTGCGACGAGCGCCCGGTGACGTCTTCACCCTCGAACTCCACGCGGCCCGCGCTCGGCTTCACCACGCCGGCGATCGCCGATGCCAACGACGACTTACCCGCGCCGTTGGCGCCGAGCACGGTCGTGACCGATCCTGCGCGGCACGTCGAACGACACGCCGAACAACGCGCGTGCCTCGCCGTACGCGACCTCGAGGTCGGTGACCCGGAGCAGCGGCGTGTCGGTGCTCACGCGTCGCTCCCTTCGGCCTCGGCGTCGGCTTCGGACTCAACGGCGTCGGCGCGTTCCCCGACCGGCGCGCCGAAGTACGCGGCCTGCACTTCGGGGCTGACGCGGATCTCCTCGGGGTTCCCCTCGGTGAGCACCCGGCCGAAGTCGAGCACGGTGACGCGATCCGACAGGCCGAGCACGAACTCCACGTTGTGCTCCACCAACACGAACGCGGTGCCGCGGTCGCCGCGCACGCGGCGCAGCGCGTCACCGAGTTGTTCGGTCTCGTGGCCGTCGAGTCCCGACGACGGTTCGTCGAGGAGCATCACCGTCGGCTCGGAGGCCAGGGCGCGACCGACTTCGAGCAGCCGCCCGGTGCCGAGCGGCACGGCGAGCGCGGGCCGGTCGGCGACCGAGGTGAGCCCGAGCAGCTCGAGGATGTCGTCGACCGCGTCGTCCTCGCCGGGCCCCGGTCGCTCACCGAAACCGCTGAGGTCGCGAACCATGCCGACCAGCCGTTCCCGTCCTTCCTTGACGCGACGGGCGACCACGAGGTGCTCGCGGACGGTCAACTCGGTGAAGAGTTCCATGCGTTGGAAGGTCCGGGACAGTCCCCGTCGTGCCCGGGTCTGGGGGCTGCGGCGGGTCACGTCGACGCCGGACATGGTCACGCGCCCGGCCTTGGGTCGGATGAGGCCGGACAGGACACCGAAGAGGGTGGTCTTGCCCGCGCCGTTCGGTCCGACGAGCCCGACGGTCGCCCCGACCGGCACCGCCAGGCTCACGGGTCGAGCGCGACCACCCCGCCGAAGCGCACGGTCACGTCGGTCGCCGCGAGCAGCGGCGCGTCAACCGTGGTGGGAGTGCTCGACGTCGCTCACGCCTGCACCCCCGTGGTGAGCGTCCCTCGTCCGCCTGAAGGCTGGCGTCTTCGTCGTGTCGCTCGGCGTCCTGGAACTGGCGCAGTCGCTGCCGGTTGACGATGTCGTAGACCACGCCGCGCGGTTCGGACACGAGGGCGATGGCCCCGAGCCCGAACAGCATCGTCGGAACGTCGGCCGCCGACTCGCCGAGGTCGAGGCCCGCGAGCGCGACCGCGGCCCAGACGCCCAGCGCGGCGACGACGACGACGAGGCCGATCTGCACCGGGCGGTTCGCGATCGGGAGCTTCATGACCGACCGGGCGATCAGGAACGCGGCCCCGAGCCCGAGCAGCACGAGGATCGCGCTCACGGCATCGTCGTTGTCGACGTTGTCCCAGATCCACGCGCTGCCGCCGAACGCGAGCACCGCGAGAGCCGCCATCGCGAGCACGCCGAGCACCTTGCGGTACGCATGCTTGAGTACGAGCTCGGTGAACAGGCTCCCGACCACGATGAAGAACACCAGGACGAGGATGATCGACAGTCGTTGGGGGCGATCGTGTAGATCATGCCGGCGAGCAACGCGCCGGTGACCGAGCGCACACCCCACGTCACGACGATGGCGAGCCAGACGATGCCGATGAGCGCGTTGAACGAGGTCGGCGTGGCACTCCCGACGACCGTGGCGTAGAGCGCACCACCGAGACCGGCGACGAACGCACTGATGCCGAACAGGACCAGCTTCGCGCGGACGATGCTGATGCCGGTCGTCATCGAGGCCGGTTCACTCGACCGCATGGCCGCGAAGACGAGACCCGACGTCGCGCGTTTCATGTTGATGATCAACAGCGCCGACGATCGCGAACACCACCGCGACGATGACGTACATCTCGCACCCGGTCGGTGATGTGGAGCCCGAAGGGCCGGGCGATCTTGAGACCGGCGCCGAAGTTGTCGTACTCCGGGCGTTGCCAGACCGACTGCTCGATCACGAGCGCGAAGCCCAGGGTGAGCAGTGCGAGGTACAGGTCGCCGATGCGGAGGCTCGGGCAGCGCGACCAGCAGTCCGAACGGCACCGCGATCAACGCACCGACGAGGATCGCGAGCCACACCGGCCAGCCGGCTTCGGCGGCGAGCCGCGCCGCCGCGAACGCGCCGATGCCGGCGAGGGTGATCTGGCAGAGCGAGATCAGGGCGCCCTCGCCGGTCACCAGCGTGTACGAGAGGTAGATGACCGCGAGGGCGATCCCCTGCGCGAACACGCCGATCCAGAAGGGGTCGAAGATCCAGAAGTCGTTGAACAACAGGGGGAGCGCGGTGAGCGACGCGCCGCCATGATCAAGGGCCCGATCGCGCGCTTCCAGCCGTGCGGGGGTGGGATCGGCGGCGCGTCCCGGTGCCCGCCGGCGCTGCGTCGGTCGATCTCGAACGACTCCGAGCGCAGGCCCTTCTTCGAGAAGCTGTAGCCGATGAGGAAGACGAGCATCACGACGAACGGAATGCTCGCGGCCACGCCCGTCGAGAAGAACCCGTTGGACGGTTGGTACTTCACCCAGATCTGCTGCATCAACCCGACGGCGATGGCTCCGGCGAAGGCGAGGGGCAGGCTCGTCATCCGTCCGATGACGACCGCGGCGAACGAGCCGACGAGCAGCAGGGTGAACTGGAACTCCTGCAGGCCCACGATCGGTGAGAGGAGCACGCCGGCGAATCCCGCCAGCATGACGCCGACCATCCACGAGCCGGCGGTCACCGCTTCCGTGTTGACCCCGGCGATCCCGGCGTTCCGTGGCTGGTCGACGGTCATCCGTGTGGCGAGGCCGACCGACGTGAACCGCAGCACCAGCGTCGCCACGACGGCGATGACGGCCGCGCTGACGATGACCACGAACTGGTTCTCGTTGACCCAGCTGCCGAACACCTTGACGAAGGTTTCATCGGCCGGACTCTTGACGAGTCCTTCCGGGTTGAAGATGTCCGCCTTCGCCGCGGTGAAGACGATCTTGGTGATCGCCGGCACCGCAACCCAGAGACCGACGGTCGAGACGAGGCGCACGGTGGGCGTGGCGTGGGTGAGTCGCCGGAACAGCGCGAAGTAGAGCGCGAGCCCCAGCAACGGTGCGTAGACCAGGATGCGTGAACGGCGCCACGGTGGCGATGCTCCAGCCGTTCTGCCGGGTCAGGTAGTAGTAGAAGACCGCGATCGAGTAGGCGATCGCGCCGTGGGCGAAGTTGAAGACGCGTGACGACGTGTACGTGAGGACCAGTCCCAGCGCCGAGATGGCGTAGATGCTCCCGACGACGAGCCCACTGATGATGTAGGGGGTCACGGGGCCTACCTCCGTCGTGATGTCGAATGACGTGACGACGAGGCCGGGTCGCAGGGACCCGACCTCGTCGTCGGAAGTCGGTACCGGGGTTACGGAGCTGCGGTTGTCGCCGCGGCGGCCGGCGCGGCGGTGGTCGTCGTCGGCACGACCTTGGTGATCTTGTTGTCGGTGATCAGCTGCTTGGCGCAGAACGGCTTGCCGCCGAACTGGGGCACGAACGCCTTGTTCTCGACGTGCACGTAGTACACGCATTGGAACGGCTTGCCGTACACCTTCGCGAAGTCGATCGTCGTCTGCGGGTCGTCGAAGAAACCGTCACCCGTGTAGCCCTTCACCAGGCGCAGGTTGTTGATGAACGCCTTGCGCGTCGGACACGTGACGCCGGCGGCCTGGATGCCCTTGATCAGCGTCTCGCCGGTGATCCAGCCCACGCCCGCGAACTGACCGAGCGCAGTGGAGGGCGAGGTGCTGGCCATGTACTTCTTGAAGTCGTCCAGGCCCGGCCACGACGGTGTGACCTCGTAGGGCTTGAACTCGATCCCGAAGTACACGTCGTCATATGCCGGGACAGACAGGACCTGCGGGCTGTAGCCACCGGGGTAGACCGTCGGCTTGAGCTTCACACCCGCCTGCTTGAGAGCAGTCGAGAGCCCGGAGTTCCCGGCGAAGTCGAGGGTGATGTAGGCGGAGTCGGCACCCGACTGCTTGATCTGGTCGGCGACCGCACCGAAGTCGGTGGTACCGACCGGGATGTCGTGGTTCAGGTAGACGGTCTTGAGGCCCTTGGTCTTGTTGGCCGCCGACGCCACCTGCTCGGTGAACACGGCCGAGTTGGCCGTGCTGTACCCGATGACTGCGAGCTTCGTGCCACCCAACGTCTTGATCACGTCGGCGTTGCGGGACGTGAACTCGGTCTGAATGTTCTTGGTGTTCGCGTTCTGCATGCCGAAGTAGTTCGTATACGTGCCGTAGACCGGCAATCCGAGCTGCCAGCCGACGACCGGGATCTTCTGGTCATGCAGGTACTGACCGCTGGCATCACCCGCCGGGCTCTCGGTGACCACCGTGAACACCTTGTCCGACTCCACCAACTGCTGGGCAGCGGTGACGTTGCGAGCCGCATCACCCGCGTCGTCCACGTTGACCAGGGTGATCTTGCGGTCTCCGAGCTCACCGGTCGCGTTCGCCTTGGCAATCCGGGCCTGGAGTCCCGCCAGGGTGGGCGAGTAGGTCGGCGCGAACGGACCTGACGTCGGGATGATGGTGCCGACCTTGATCTCGGTGTCGGTGATTCCCGGGTCGTTCTTGCAGGGGTTCGGTGCCTTGATGGGCTTGAGGTTGTTGAACTGGGCGCTCGGATCGCTCGCGGCGCCGGCCACGCCGGATGCCACCATCCCGACGCAGACCGTTCCGAGGACACAGAGTCCTGCGATCGCGCGGGTCCATCGGCGTGCCTTCATGAATGCCCCCCCGGGTCGTTGGGTGCCGCATGGCACCCGGCTGCCAGGTATATCTACACCACGATCAACACCGACGCACGGCGGGTCGGCCGAATTTCAGGCGGGGATCGGGGCCGCTGAAGTCATCCGCTCACCGCCGCCGGGTGTGATGAGGACGGTCTCGCTCCCGAGGACGCCGTCGACCAGGAGCTCGACGGCGATCACCATCCGGGCCTCGAGGACGTCGGTGTCGCGCAACGCCTCGTGACCCATGCCGACGCCGTCGACCGTGGCACCGCTGCCCCGCAGGTCACCGACCCGTGTCCCGGGCCCGCACTGCTCGACGAGCGCGGTCATGGCCCGCGCCCAGTGGTCGAACCCCGCGTGTTGACGGCCGGACGGGCCTTCACCGCAGACGCGGGACCGGGCCAGCCAGCCTTCCCACCCGTCGCGCACCACGCCGGCGCGCAGGTGAACGAGATCACCGCGTGCAAGTGGCCGATCGGTGGCGAGCGTGCGCGTTGTGCCGTCGACCACGATGAAGGTGCCTTCGAACGCGGGCGTGCTCACACCCCGCCGGGACATCTCGTCGGCGTAGATCCCGACGAGCGCTCGCTCGGTGACCCCGGGGACCGCCGCGGTCATCACGGCCCCGAGGCATTCCTCCGCCAGCGCGATCGCGGCGCGGATGCCGTTGAGATCCGTGGGCGACTTCACCCGGCGGACCGCGCGCAGGACCGCCTCGCCGTCGACCAGCTCGGCCGAAGGGAGCGTGGCCCCGAGGAGTTGGGCCATGAGCGGCGTGATCGCGTCGACCCCGACGTGTCGCGCGCCGGTGAGCCCGGGGATGTTCGCCAGCGCACCCATGAGGTTCATCGGGTTCCACGTGATCGGGAACAGGTGGTCGAAGGGCACGACGTCGTCGGGGACGCCGTCCGCGGTGGCCGACAGCAGGTGCACCCCGACGGGTTCGCGCACGACGACACACGAGGGCGCGAACGGTCGGGTGCCCGAGAGCCAGAGGGCATCGGCGCCGGTGACCCAGCGAACGTTGCCGGCCCGACCGAGCAGCACCGCGTCGATGCCCGCGTCGGCGAGTGCGGAGACGAGGAGGTCGAGGTGCTCGGGCACGGTCAGTTCCACGCCGACGCGTCGACGTGACTGAGCAGTTCGTGACCGTCGTCGGTCACCGCGACGATCTGTTCGGCGCGGAAGCCACCGACGCCGTCCTCCCACGTGATCGGCTCGAACACCAGGACCATGCCCGCCGCCAACACGAACGATTCGTCGAACGCCTGGCGCCAGATCGGTGCCGACGTAGGGCAACTCGGCACTCTCGACCCCCGTGCCGTGGGCGAGGTACAGGTGGGCCAACCACGGCCGACGGCCGAACGCCTCACCGGCGGCCGCAGTGAGATCGCGCGGCCGTCACGCCGGCGCGCACCGTCGCCAGCGCCCGGTCGAGCACGGCGCGCCACTCGGCGAAGTGTTCGCGCTCGCGCGCGTTCGGGGTTCGCCCGACGATCCACGCGTTGCCGTAGTCCGACTGGTACCCGGCGAAGTTGATGCCGTTGTCGACCCACACGAGATCGCCCTCGACCAGCTCGCGTGGTCGGGTGGGCGTCGGGAACACGAGGTCACCCGTGGTCGAGCGCGGCTGTCGTGACGGGTCGCGTTCCATCACCTGCCAGATCGGGTCGACGGTGTTCGACGCCGCGCCCCGCTCGAAGATGCCCCGAAGGAGGCAACCACTCAACTCGGTGGTGGTGACGCCGGGTCGGAGGATCGCTTCGACGTCGGTGATCGCAGCTTCGTTGATCGCCTGCGCGCGGCGAATGCACGCCAGCTCGTCTTCGGTCTTCGTCACCTTCGCCGCGCCGACGACCGTGCTCGCATCGACGAGGTCGCGGCCGCGCAGCGCAGCCCACAATGGCATCGTGCAGTCGTCGACCGCGACCCGCCCCGGTGGCAGCGAGCGCGCCAACCGTTCGGCGTCGTCGTCCCATTCGAGATCGAGTGCGTCGTGGACGTGTGCGAGGTCGTGTCCGGAAGGCACGCCGTCCGGCCAGTGCGTGTACAGCTCGGTCGTCGCGCCGTCGGCGGTGACGACGGCGACGTTGCGGGTGTGGATCGCCCGCGCGCTGTCCGCGGCTGGCGCGACCGCGCCGGTCGCGTAGACGACATTGCTGCCGCCCGTGACCACGAGGACGTCGACGTCCTGAACGCACATCTGCTCGATCGAGACGCGCGTGGCGTGCCTGGCGCATCCGTTCGAGATCTGGCGTCGAGTTCGTCAATGGACCGCAGCGTCGCGCGGAACCGATCAGTTGAGCAATGAACAGTGACCGCTCGCGACGTGGGCCAGGTCGTTGACCGGGGTGAAGGCGCCCGAGGCGCGGTCGACACTCCAGATGAACGTCTGCGTGCCACCCGATGTGGTGTTGGTGACGACCTGGATCGTGAAGGACGTTGGCGTCACGTCGCCGTAGGTCGTGCTGGCGCTGGTGGAATCCTCGATCGGTGCCGGGAACGGATAGCACTGTTGCGATGCCTGGTTCACCCGGTTGGCCGCCGCCTGCTCCTGTTGGTCGAGCGTGGGGCCGGGAGGTGCGGTCGGCGCGGCAGTGGGCGGCGCGGTCGCGGGCGGGGGCGGCACGGTCACCGACGGCAACGTGCTGGTGGGCGGCGGTGTCGTCGTGGGCGTGGTGGGCGTCGTGGGCGTCGAGGGGTTGACCTTCGCGTCGGTGTCACCAGTGCCCGTGGTACCGGCGGGCCGGCTGAACGGCTGGCCGGTCTTCACGTCGACGAACGTGAACGTGTCGATGATGATCGTGGTCTTCTGGATGATGGTGATGCTGGTGGGCGTGAACGCCGGCCACCGGGTGCCGGTGTACGTCGGGGTCTGGTAGACGCGCGGCGTCGTCAACGGGTTTCCGCAGTAGCACTTCACGACCGGATAGCCGTACTTGTCGACGAGCACCGCGGTGCCCGCCTGGAGCACGGCCGGGATCTCGTTGGCGATCCCGTTCTCGTAGCCGTGGTTCGTGACCCACGTGTCGGTCCGCAGGATTGCGGGCGTCAACCCGGCGATGAACGTCCGGATCTCCGTCGTCTGGATACCGAGCGCGCCGGCCCACGCTCGTGCCTTGTCGGGGTTGCCCTCGAGGAAGACGATCATCTTGTCGGGATCGCACGTCGACACGTTGCGGGTGCCGCCGTAGAGGCCCGGGGTGTCGCCGCTGTACGTCGCGGCGGGGGCGCCGGGGGCGGCGGTGGCGGCCGGTGGCGGGGTCACGGTCTGGTCGGTACCGACGCTCGCCATGAACGGGTTGGCGCCCGCGGTGGACACCGGTTGGAGCTGGACCTCGGAGGCGCTGGCGGAGTCGTCCGATCCGCCGGAGAACGCCACCGCGGCGATGACGATCGCGATCACGACGCCGAGGGCGATGGCACCGATCCCGAGTTGGCGGCTGGTGACGCCGCTGGAGGGGCCGGGCCCAGGTGGACCACCGGGGGGACCGGATGCGGCGGGGGGCCCGGATGCGGCGGGGGGTCCGGGAGGCGGGCCCGCGGGCGGGCCGGTCGCGCTCATGCGCTACCCCTCTGCTGCATCATCCCGCCTCCCCCGCTGACCCGAAACTCTAACGGAGCACGAGTCTGAGAGCCAGCGAAGAGCGCATCCGAGGTTCCTGACCAGCGGATGTGCGCCGGGCCCCCGAAAAGGTGCACAATGGAGGGCTCACCTCCGCGACACTCTTGTTCCGGATATCTGGAACAAGGACGGATTCCCCGTCGTTCTACTGTCGAAGGTCGTCTTCCCCCAGGCGGCCGAACCCTACCTCTCGGGAAGGCACCGTGGCTCGAGTACGAAACCGCACCGAACGGGACAATGAGGATCTCGTCCGCCTCTACCTGGAAGACATCGGCCGTCACCAACTGCTGACGAAGGACGACGAAGCGCGTCTGGCCCAGGACATCGAGGCCGGCAAGGCCGCGCGCGAGACCCTCGACACCGTCGACAAGGGCCTCACGCGCACGGAGAAGCGCGACCTGCAGCGCCTGGCCCGCAAGGGTGAGGACGCGCAGCGTCAGTTCGTGCAGTCCAACCTCCGGCTGGTCGTGTCCATCGCCAAGCGCTACCAGGCGTCGGGCATGCCGCTCCTCGACCTCGTGCAGGAGGGCAACCTCGGCCTCATCCACGCGGTCGAGAAGTTCGACTGGCGCAAGGGCTTCAAGTTCTCCACCTACGCGACGTGGTGGATCCGTCAGGCCATCCAGCGCGGGATCGCCAATGCCGGTCGCACGATCCGCCTCCCGGTCCACGCCGCCGACAACCTGGCCCGCCTCCAGAAGGAGCGCGCCGGACTCGAGGCGCGCCTCGGTCGTCCGGCCACCCTCGACGAGCTGGCGATCGAGCTGGACCTCGCGCCCGAGCGGGTCAAGGAGCTCATCCCGCACCTCGCCGAGCCGGTGTCGCTCGAGACGCCCGTCGGTGAAGACGGCGAGACCGAGTTGGGTGACCTCGTCGAGGACCGTGGCGCCGAGTCGCCGTACGAGTCGGCGGCGCGGGCGATGCTCCCAGCCGAGATCGAGAAGCTCCTCGCGGTGCTCGACGAGCGTGAGCGCTACATCCTCACGCTGCGCTTCGGGCTCGACCGCGGTGAGCCTCGCACTCCCGACGAGGTCGGGCAGCTGGTGAACCTGAGCCGTGAGCGCGTGCGTCAGATCGAAGCTCGCGCGCTGGCCCGCCTCCGCCACCCCTCGGTGGAGATGGGTGCCCGAGCCCTCCTCGCCGGCTAAACCACCCCGTTTTGGCGTCACTGCTGCGCCACTACGGCGCACGAGTGACGCCAAAAGGTCAGTTGCCGTCCAGTCCCCACTGCAGGCGTTGCGCCACCGTGCGCAGCGCCTGCAACGCGCGGTACACCCGCTGCCGCGCCGCGTGTTCGGTGGTGTGGAGCCGAGCGGCAACCGCCTCGTAGTCGAGTTGCTCGACGAAGCGTAGGTGCAGCACCTCCTGGTGGCGACGGGGAAGGTCGGCGAACGCGGCGCGCGGGAGGGCCTGGGCGTCGGCGCGGAGCACCACCGCCTCCGGTTCGAGGTCAGGTGAGGGGGTGTCGGGAACGTCCGCCCACGGTTCCACCGAGATCCGCGCCCGGGCCCGGGCCTGATCGGTGGCGAGGTTGCGCACGATGCGGAACAGGTACTGCTTCGCCCGGTCCGGTTCTCGCAGCTCGACGCGGGCGGACAGCGCGCGGACGACCGCCGTCTCCGCGAGGTCCTCGGCGTCGGCGTCGCTGTGACACAGCGAACGCGCGAACCGGAAGATCTCGACGCGGTGCTCGACCACGAGTTCGCGCAGATCGACGGATGGGTCGTCACCGTCGTCGCGGAATCCCGACCGCCGCCCTCGCCACATCCGCCCGTACCTCCCCGATTCCCGCCCAGAGACCGAGAGTGCCGGTACCGTACATTCCGGCCGGGTCGGTGGCAATGGGTCACCCGCTACGCTCGCTCGCTTGGCCCGCGTGCTCGTCACCCGTCGCCTGCCGGACGGCGGGCTCGATCCGCTCCTCGCCGCGGGTCACGAGGTCGTGCAACGCCCCGGCGACGATCCGATGCTGCCCGCCGACCTGGCCGCCGCGGCGGCGGACGTCGACGCGCTCGTGTGTCTCATCACCGACCGGGTCGACGCCTCCGTGTTGCGCGCCGGAGCGCCTCGGCTGCGGGTGGTGGCCAACGTGGGTGTCGGGTACGACAACGTCGACGTCGCGACGGCGACCGCGCTCGGTGTCGCAGTGTGCAACACGCCGGGTGTGCTCGACGAGACCACCGCCGACCTCGCGTTTCTCCTGGTGCTCGCGGCGGCACGACGCGCGTCCGACGCGGAAGCTGATCTCCGGTCGGGACGATGGAGCGGTTTCCACATCGGTGACTTCCTGGGCGTCGACGTTCACGGCGCCACGATCGGCATCGTCGGGTTCGGCCGCATCGGGCGCGCCGTCGCACGCCGCGCCGCCGGCTTCGGGATGGAGGTCCTCCACCACACCCGTCACGACACCGGGATCATCGGATGGGTCGCCGATCTCGACGACCTGTTGCCCCAGGTCGACATCCTGTCGCTGCACGTGCCGCTCGGTGACCAGACCCGCGGGCTGATCGACGCCCGACGCCTCGCGCTCATGCGACCGGCGGCCGTGCTGGTCAACACCGCGCGCGGACCGGTCGTCGACGAGGAAGCGCTGGCCGACGCGCTCGAGCACGGCACCATCTTCGGCGCCGGGATCGACGTCTACGACCGCGAGCCCGAGGTCCACCCGCGGCTGCTGGCCGCGCCGCACGCGGTGCTGCTCCCGCACATCGGGAGCGCCACCGAGCGCACCCGCCGGCAGATGGCGCAGCTTGCATGTTCGGGCGCGGTCAGCGTGCTCGCAGGCGAGCGCCCCCCGAACCTGGTGACGGGTTGAGGGGCGCGCCGGTCGGGATCGAATTGGCGGAGGGAGAGGGATTTGAACCCTCGAAGGAGCTTGTCACCCCTTACTCGCTTAGCAGGCGAGCACTTTCGGCCTCTCAGTCATCCCTCCGAGTCGCGGCCTGAGTCTACGCAACCGTCGCGGGTACCTTCAGGGGATGGATCCGGTCGACGCGCTGGAGCGCATCGCGACGCTGCTCGAACGGGAGCGCGCCGGTCGCTACAAGGAGGAGGCGTTCCGCAAGGCCGCGGCCGCCATTCGTGACCGTTCCCCCGCGGAGCTGCGGGAGCTGGCCGCGCAGGGTCGGCTCGGTGACCTCCCCGGCATCGGGTCGAGCACCGCGCGCGTGGTCGCCCAGGCGCTCGACGGCGAGGTGCCGGAGTATCTCGCCCGACTCGAAGCCGAGGCCGCGCCCGACGCCGGCCCCGGCGCGCCGATCCGGGCCGCGCTGCAGGGGGATCTGCACCTCCACTCGGATTGGTCCGACGGTGGTGCCACCATCGAGCAGATGGCCCGCAAGGGGGCCGAGCTCGGACACGCCTACCTCGCGCTCACTGACCATTCGCCGTCGCTCACCGTCGCGCACGGACTCGATGCCGAGCGTCTCGAGACGCAACTCCAGCTCGTCGCCCGCCTCAACGAGGAGCTGGCGCCGTTCCGTATCCTCACGGGGGTCGAGGTCGACATCCTGGAGGACGGTCGTCTCGACCAGGACGAAGAGCTGCTCGCCGAGCTCGACGTCGTCGTCGCGAGCGTCCACTCGAAGTTGCGCATGAGCGAGCAACCGATGACCGACCGCATGGTCGCGGCGATGGCCAATCCGCACACCGACATCCTCGGTCACTGCACCGGACGCATGGTGCTGGGGAAGGGCCGTCCCGAATCGACGTTCGATGCCGACCTCGTGTTCGGCGCGTGCGCGCACTTCGACAAGGCGGTCGAGATCAATTGCCGGCCCGAACGGCTCGATCCCCCCATGCGGCTGCTCGAACAAGTGGTCGCGACCGGGTGCAAGGTGTCGATCGACAGCGACGCGCACGCCGTGGGTCAGCTCGAGTGGCAGCCGTACGGTTGCGCCCGCGCCGCCGAGGCCGGCGTCCCCGAGGACCGGGTCGTGAACACGTGGCCGGTCGAGCGCCTCCTGGCCTGGACCGCGTCCCACGGGTGACGATCCGCGCCAGTGCCGGCGCCTGTGCCCGCGCCGGTCATTCGACCTCGCGCACCTGCCCGGTTGCCACTTCGTAGACGAAACCGCGGATACGGTCGCGGTGCAGCAGCAACGACGACGCCCGCAACCGCGCCACTGACGCCCGCACGCTCGTGTCGAGGTCGGTGAACGCACCGAACCGCACGTTGGCGTTCGGAGGCGTGCCCGCCGCGGCCTCGATCCTCAGCGCCAGAGCGTTCTCGTCGAGCCCGTGCATGCCGCACTCGGTGTGCTGGACCACCATGACTTCTCGGGTGCCGAGCGCGTGCTGCGAGATCGCCAGCGAGCGGACGACGTCGTCGGTGACGAGTCCTCCGGCATTGCGCAAGACGTGCGCGTCACCGGGCACGAGCCCGAGGGCGAGCGCCGGATCGATGCGCGCGTCCATGCACGTGACGAGCACGACCGGACGGGTCGGTTGGGCTTCCAGCTTGCCGTGGGTGAAGGTCGCGACGAACTGGTGGTTGTTCTCCAGGAGTTGATCGGTGGCG
Organism: uncultured Actinomycetes bacterium; assembly: GCA_963726965.1. Lineage (GTDB taxonomy): Bacteria > Actinomycetota > Acidimicrobiia > IMCC26256 > DASPTH01 > DASUAS01. The sequence continues at coordinate 83,058 of CAVSEI010000012.1, forward strand.
CTCATGCTGTCTCCCACAATACGGGGCACAATGGAGGCATGACGACGGAAACCACAGTGGCCGATCGCGACACCGGGCGCGCTGCTCGCCGCGAGCCGGGTCAAGCTCGGCGACTTCGAGTACGAGATCGGTCCGCTCGGCCACTTGGCCGCGGAGCGGGAGCGACTGGCCGGACTCTCGTGGCGCGCGTTCGACGCGCATCCGGTGGCCGCGACCATCGGGGGCGAGATCACCGGTGTGGATCTCACCGCCGAACTCACTGACGCAGTGATCGCGGAGCTACGCCGCGCGCTGCTCGACTACAAGGTGTTGTTCTTCCGCGATCAACCGGTGACGCCTGCGCAGCACGTTGCGTTCGCGCGCCGCTTCGGCGACCTCGAGGTGCACCCGTTCATCCCCGCCAACCGCGAGCAGCCCGAGCTGGTGCGTTTCGCCAAGTCGGCCGACGTCGGTGGGTACGAGAACGGATGGCACAGCGACGTCAGCTGGCGTGCGGTGCCGTCGATGGCTGCCGTGCTGCACGCGGTCGCGGTGCCGCCGACGGGCGGCGACACCCTCTTCGCCGACATGTACGCCGCGTATGACGGCCTGCCCGACGACACCAAGGCCCGCATCGCCGATCTCGTCGCGGTCCATGATCACGTGAAGTCGTTCGGGCACCAGGTGCCGCCCGAGCAGCGTGACGAGATCCGGGCCAAGTACCCACCAGTCGAGCACCCGGTCGTGCGCACCCATCCGGAAACCGGCCGCAAGCTGCTCTACGTCAACCGGTTCTTCACCAGTCACGTGGTCGGTCTCGCCGCCGACGAGAGCCTGGCTCTGATCGACGAGCTGAGCCGCCAAGCGGAAATCATCGAGTACCAGTGCCGGTTCCGCTGGACCCCCGACGCGGTCGTGATGTGGGACAACCGGGCTGTCCAGCACTACGCGTGCAGCGATTACTGGCCGTCGGTGCGCGTCATGGAGCGCGCCAGCATCGTCGGCGACCCGCCGCGCTGAGCTGCGAGTCGGGGCGGACGCGACGCGTCAGCCGACGCGTCGCGCGTCGAGCTGCAACGGGTTGGGCCAGCGCACGTTGGTCACCCAACCGAACCGTTCGAACAGTCGAATGAGCACGGCGGACGTGTCGAACTGACCGCGATCAACGCCATGACGCGCCAGCGTGGGGAACGCGTGGTGTGCGTTGTGCCAGGCCTCGCCGCCGGTGAAGAGCGCGAGTGGGCCGAAGTTGGTGCTCCGGTCGCGCGTGCGGAACGGGCGCTTTCCGAACCGGTGGCAGACCGAGTTGATCGACCAGGTGAGGTTGTGGCCGACGCTGATGCGCACGATGCCCGCCCACACCAGCGCACCGATCGCACCGGCCAGGGTGCCCGTGAGCGCGTACCCGATGCCGAACGGCAACGCGAGCGTCGCGATGCAGCAGGGCACGAAGAGCTTGTCGATGAGCACGAGGTCGGGATCGGCCAGCAGGTCGGGCGCGAACTCGGATCGCGTCGAGCACGGGTTGCTGAACACCCAGCCCGCGTGCGCGTGGAAGAGGCCCCGCAGGCCGGACAGGTGTTCGCCGCCGCGGTAGACGGGCGAATGCGGATCACCGGGGTGGTCGGCGTAGCGGTGGTGGCGCCGGTGGTCGGCAACCCAGCCGATGAGCGACCCCTGGAACGACATCGAGCCGAGCAGGGCCAGGCTCACCTTCAGCGGTCGGCTCGCCTCGAAACTGCGGTGGGTGAAGAGTCGGTGGAAGCCGATGGTCACCCCGTGCGCGATGACGAAATAGAAGACCGTCAGCAGCAGCAGGTTGAGCCAGGGGATCGAGCCGCCCACCATCCGCGCGATCACGAACAGCGCGACCAACGCCGGCGCGATGGCGATCACGAACGAGAGCACCTTGCGGTAGAACGGCGCCGGGACCGGCGCCCACCGGATCTCCGGCGGGATCGTCGGTTCGGGAACGGGAGGAGTGGGAGGAGGAGGGGCTTGGATCGTCTGCATCCGGGGACCTCGTGGCGGGGGTGAAGGTCACACCGCCAGGGTCCGGAGCAGTGAGGAGTTCTCTCGAGCTCGCCATCCGAGGTGGATGGCCTCTCCGCAGGGTACTCCGCGAGGTGGCGATTTCCGCGGTCGGGCCTGGTGATCCACGGGTGTACCGTGATCGAACCAGACCGCGTCCATGTCGCGGTCGATCGCCGCTCCGGACCTCGGTGGTGACTCGCCACCACCGCCTGAGGATCTCATGCTCGTGGAAACCCACCGCCACGCGCTCGTCGCCGTGACCGGCTGATGGAGTTCGGACGGCTCGGCGCGCTGTTCGCCGAGTTGCACCGGCCCCGGCCCGACGCCGAGCGGTTGGGCACGCGGTTGTGTCTCGCTTGCGTCGACGTGCTGGGCGTCACTGACGCCGGTGTGCTCGTCGTCGACGGCGACCGAGGATCGACGTCGTTCGGGACCTCCGACGAGTCGCCCGTCGGCGTGGTCGAGGACCTCCAGTTCACCCTGGGGGAGGGTCCGGGACTGGACGCGCACCGAAGCGGCCGGATGGTGCAGGAACCGGATCTGGCCGACCCCGTGGCCACGCGATGGAGCTCGTTCACCCCGGCCGCGCTGCAGGCGGGGGTCCGGGGCGTGTTCAGCTTTCCGCTGCACACGGGCACCATCCGGATGGGCGCCCTCGACCTCTCGTGCGGCGCGCCCGGTGCGCTGGATCCCCAGCAGGAGCGGGACGCGGCGGTGATGGTGGCGGTCGTGACCCAGACCCTCCTGAGCGCGCAGTCGAAGGCGCCTCCGGGCCACCTCGCCGCCGAGTTCGACTTCGCCGGGTCGCTCCGACTCGAAGTGCACCAGGCGGCCGGGATGTTGGCCGAGCAATTCGACATCCGCGCCCCCGACGCGCTGGTTCTGCTACGCGCGTCTGCCTACGCTGCAGAGCGACCGATCGACGCGATCGCGCGCGATGTCGTGACCCGGAAGCTTCGTATGGACACCCACCTCGACGGAGGAGGTTGACATGGCCGCACGTGAAGATCTCCTGGCCCGGACCTTCGTGGACGTGGCCGACACCCTTGTCGCCGATTTCGACATCGTCGACTTCCTCACCGTGCTCACGGTCCGGTGCGTCGAGCTGTTCGGGCTGGCGGCGGCCGGGCTGATGCTGTCGGACGCGGCCGACGGCGTGCGCGTCGCCGCGTCCTCGAACGACCGGATGCAACTGCTCGAGCTGTTCGAACTGCAGTACGACGAAGGTCCGTGTCTGGATTGTTTTCGGAGCGGCTGACGCGGTCAGCTGCAACGACCTCGATATCGCCGGGGCGCGGTGGCCGTGCTTCGTGCCCGAGGCGATGTCGGCCGGGTACGCGTCGGTGTACGCAGTCCCGATGCGCCTTCGTAATCAAGTGATCGGTTCGTTGAACCTCTTGGGCGCGCAGCCGGACGCCATCGACGAAGCGGGTCTGGTCGAGGCGCAGGCGCTGGCCGACGTCGCCACCATCGGCATCCTCCAACACCGTGCCGCTGTCCGAGCAGCGTCTGCTCGCCCAACAGCTGCAGTACGCGTTGCAGAGCCGGATCCTGGTCGAGCAGGCCAAGGGCATCCTCGCCGAGTACGGCCGGATCGACATGGACGAGGCGTTCAGTGCGCTCCGCCGCTTCTCGCGGGATCGCAATCAGCGGTTGGTCGACGTCGCCGATGCGCTGGTCGAGCGGCGACTGGCTGCATCCGTGGTGTTCCAAGCCTGATCGGCGACTTCAGCACCCGATTCCGCACGTCGATACCCGGAGATGCAGGTGATGGCGGAACCGCGCGCGCCCGAGGCCGACGCGCCTCCCGCCTCACCGTCGCCGGCGCGGCATCACCTTCGAACAGCTGGCGTTGGGTGCGCTCTTCGTCATGTTGTTCGCTCGTGCCTGCGCAGGCGCCGGCGCAGAACGACACGTGGTGGCATCTGCGGTCGGGCCACGACATCTGGCGGGGCGTGCTCCCGACCGTCGAGCGCTGGTCGTTCACCGCGCGCGGACACGCGTGGCCCGACCACGAGTGGTTGTCGGAGGCGATCTTCTACGCGCTGCACCGCGTCGGCGGGATGCCGCTGCTCGCGTTGCTGGTCGCGGTGGTGACCACCGTCGACCTTCGCGCTCGTCTGGCGGCTCATGACGGGACCGGTGCTGCGACGCGGCGCGCTCGTGTTCCTCACGTTGCCGGTCACCTTGATCGTGGCGTCGCTGCGCCCGCAGGTGTTCAGCCTGTTGCTCCTGGTCGTCACCGTGACTCTGCTCGCGCAGCGACGGTTCGTCTGGTTGCCGCTGGTGTTCCTGCTCTGGGCCAACCTGCACGGCGCGGTCGTCGTCGGCGGTCTCGTCGTCGCCGCGGTGCTCGTCACCGCGGCGTGTGGGAACGCGGATGCGCACGGCCGCTCGCGATCGCGGCTGGGATCGCGCGCGGTCGCGACGTTCGCTCACCCCGCTCGGGACCGGAATCCTCGGCCTGGTGTTCGGCATGAGCAACGAGGCCGACATCTCCGAGTGGGAGCCGGCGTGGCGGACCGATGCCCGCAGGCGCCGTCTTCGGCCGTCGTCGCCCTCGTCGCGGTGGTGGCCGTCGTCGTCATCCGCCGTCGGCGGGCGTTGACGTGGTCCGATCGGGTGCTCGTCGCGTCGGCCGTCGCGGTCTTGCCGCTCGCGGTCCGCTACAGCCGGGTGATGCCGATGTTCGTGGTGGTCGCGCTGCCGCTCCTGGCGCGCGGGTGGGAGGCGTGGCGGCCGGCGCGCCCCGCGCCCGACCGACCGCAACCCGGCTCAACGCGCTCTTGCTCGGCGTCGTGGTCCTCGCCGCCGCGGTGTGGGTCGCGGCCGCGTGGGCGGGTCCGAGCGCGGCGCTCGAGTGGGAACCGCTCCCTGCGGGTGCGGTCGCCGCGGTGCGGGCCTGCGACGGACCGGTGTACAACCGGTTCGACGACGGCGCCTATCTCCTCTGGTTCGCGCCCGGCGTGCCCGTCTTCATCGACAGCCGGGTCGATCCGTACCCCGACGCCCTCCTGCGCCGCCACATCCGCGACGAAGCGACGGGGAACTACCGCGCCACCTTCGCCCGCTTCGACATCCGGTGCGCGCTCCTGCCGCCGGTGTCGGCCACCGCCCGTCACCTCCTGCACGACGGCTGGACCGCGGCCTACGCCGACGGCCGGTGGCTGGTCCTCCGGCCGGGTTGACCACCAGGGGCGACCCCGCCGGCGCGGAGGCCACTGCTAAGGTTTACATAACCTCAATCGTCAGGGCAGGAGCGGGCGTGGGAACCATGAGGGTGCGACGATCGATGCCCGGGTTCGGTCGGAATCTGGTGGGCAAGCTGTCGGCGCTGGGTGCGACCCTGCTCGCGGCCACCCTGGCGGTCGCGGGTTGCTCGTCGGGCGGCGACGACCGGAGCATCGTCCTCTACAACGGCCAGCACACGGAGCTTGACCCGGGCACTGGTCGCGAAGTTCGAGCGGCAGACCGGGATCACGGTCCGCATGCGCACGAACGACAGCATCGTGCTGGCGAATCAGATCCTCCAGGAGGGCGACAACTCCCCGGCCGACGTGTACCTCGCGGAGAACACGCCGGAGCTCGTGACCCTCGCCGCAGCACGGCGCGCTCGGCCAAGCTCCCCGTCGTCGGTCCTCGACCAGGTGCCGAGTCGATACAACGGGCCCGGCGGCACCTGGGCCGGCGTCGCGTTGCGGGTGAGCGCCCTCGCCTACGACCCCGCCGAGCTCCAGTCGTCGCAGCTGCCCGCGTCGCTCCTCGACCTCGCCAAGCCCGAGTGGAAGGGTCGGGTCGGCGTCGCACCGACCGACTCGGACTTCGTGCCCCTTGGTCGGCGCGGTCATCGCCACCGACGGCAAGCAGGGCGCGGCCGACTGGCTCGCGGGCATCAAGCGGAACGCGCAGATCTACCAGGACGACGAAGCCGTGGTCGCGGCGGTGAACCGCGGTGACGTCGCGAGCGGCGTGATCAACGCAGTACTACTGGTACCGCCTCCAGCGTCGAGCTCGGCGCCGAGCAAGATGCACAGCAAGGTGCACTACTTCCCGAACCAGGACGTCGGCGCCATCGAGAACGTCTCCGGTGCCGCGGTGCTCGCGTCGACCGGCAACCGCAAGGACGCCGAGCGCTTCGTGGAGTTCCTGGTCAGCCCGGCCGGCCAGCGGATCATCGCGAACGGCGACGACTTCGAGTACCCCACCCGACCCGGCGTCGCACCGAACCCGGCGCTGCCGTCACTGGCCATCGGTCGCACCCTCGACGCTGTCGGCCGACCGAGCTGGGCAACGGTCAGGCGGCGTCGAAGCTCATCCTGGCGTCGGGTCTGGCGTGACCGGATAGGCGACGACCGGGCCGATCGACGACGAGCGAGACCGGATTCGCCGGCGAGCCGGAACGTCGTGGTCGAAGGTCCGCGCGGTGACGGTCGTCCCTGCGGGTCGTCCAACGTCAACCGCACGACCGTGTCCGGCCCGTGGTAGGTGTGGCCGATCACCGTGGCGGCGACGCCGCGGCCGCGCGGCCCCGGTGCGATGGCGGCCCTGCGGTGCAGCCGGATCTGCTCGGGGCGGATCATCGTGTCGACGGGTCCCGGAGCAACCGGGCGCGCACGAGCGCGAGCGTGCCGAGCACGCAGGTGACCGCAGTCGCCGAGCGCGCGGCCCGGCAGCACCACCGCGTCACCGACGAAGCGGGCGACGTCGAGGTCGACCGGTGTCCGGTACAGGGTCACCGGTTCGGCACACTGGACGAGGACGACCGTCACGGAGCACGGCCACCTCCCGGCCCATCGACAACGCTTCCGCCTGCTCGTGGGTCACCAGGACCGCGGTGGTCTCCTGGTCGGCGAGGGCCCGGCCGCACCACTTCGCGGGTCTCGGCCCGCAGCGCGGCGTCGAGGCCCGAGAACGGCTCGTCGAGCAGTACGAGGCGGGGTCGAGGCGCCAACGCCCGCGCCAGCGCCACCCGCCGCTGCTCACCGCCCGAGAGTTCCTGCGGACGACGCGGCGCGTAGCTCTCGTCGAGACCGACGAGCTCGAGCACTTCCGCGATGCTCGACGTGTCGCTTCCGTTCGGTTCGTGGGAGGCCGAACGAGACGTTCTCGCCGACGGTCAGGTGTGGGAACAGTGCGCCCTCTTGCGGGACGTACCCGATGGAGCGTCGCTCGGCGGCGACGTGGCTGTGCGCGTCGGCCAGCACGACGTCGCCCACGCTGATGGTGCCGCGATCGGCCTCGAGGAAGCCGACGATGAGCCGCAACAGGGTCGTCTTGCCGCTCCCCGACGCGCCCAGGATGGCCGTGAGGGTCCCGTGCGGGACGACGAGGTCGACGTCCGAGAGCACGGTCCGCGGACCGTACGACTTGGCCAGGCCCGAACAGCGCAGCTCGGGCATGTCAGCGTGCTTCGAGCGACCGGATGGTCCCGAACCGGCTCATGAGCACGTAGGTCGCCGCGCCCGACAACGCGATGAGCACGAGCGGCGAACGGTGCGGCGGCGGCGAACGCCACGGTCGAGCTGTTCGCCTGGAACTCCGTCCCGAGGGTGACGAGCCCCGGCGGCAGCAGCACCTGGGTGGTCGCGAGGTCGCCGAGGACGAACGCGAACACGAGCACGCCGGCTGCCGCGAACCCTGGTCGGGCAAGTGGCCCGGTCACCCGGGTGAGGCGACGGAGAGGTCCCGCCCCGAGCGATCGCGCGGAGTCGTCGAGCGCGGGCTCGATCTGGCCGAGGGTGGCTCGGAGGGCCACGACCGCGAACGGCACGAACAAGATCGCGTAGGCGAGCACGAGGAGCGCCACACTCCCGTAGATCGCGGGCGCGTAGTGGCTCGCCGCGTACGCCACTGCGATTGCCGCCACGAGATCCGGGAGTGCGAACGAGAGGTAGGTGACACGTTCGAGCACCGCGGCGGTACGTCCGCGGTAGCGCACCGAGAGCCACGCGATCGGGAACGCGAACAGCACGGACACGATGGCGGCGGCGACACCGAGGCCGATCGACGTGAGCGTCGCGTCCTTCAGGTACTGCAGGTTGTCCGACGCGCTCGACAGCGCCGCCTGGCTCGAGTGCGCGAACCAGTACACGAGCATGCCGAGCGGTATTCCCAGCGAGATCGCGACGATTGTCAGGAGACCGATCAGGACGACCGGCTTCGCGCGGCCGAGGCGGTAGCGACTGGCGGCGCCCCGCGCACCGTCACTCACACGCGTGTAGTTGGCGTTGCCGCGCAGCGCCACCTCACCGAACAGCACGATGAGGCACAACAAGATGGAGAAGAACGAGAGCGCGGCGGCACCGGACGCGCTGAAGCTGATCCGGTACTGCGCGTAGATGTCGAGCGCGAACGTCTGGTACCGGAACGCGACGAAGGCGTCGAACTCGACCAGCGCATCGAGCATCACGAGCAGCAGGCCGCCGAGCAGGGCCGGGCGAAGTTGGGGGAGCACGACCCGCCAGAACATCTGACGAGCGTTCAGGCCGAGCGAGCGCGCCGTCTCCTCGAGCGCGGGATCCATGCCGCGCAGTGCGACGGCGACGAGCAGGAACACGATCGGGTAGTAGGAGAACGCGATCGTCCCCGCCGCGCCGTAGAACCCTTGCAGCGGTGTCCCCAGGTTCGCCCACGCGTAGCTGGTGACGAAGAGCGGGACGGTGATGGGCGCGACGAGGAGCAGCGCCCACACTCGTCGTCCCGGAAGATCCGTGCGTTCGACCAGCCACGCGCCGGCCACGCCGATCACGCCGCAGATCGGTGTCGCGACCAGCGCGACCAGGGCCGTGTGCACCAGGAGCGTGCGTGACGACGTCGCGCTGAGCGCGTCGATCGCCGGCTGGATCCCGCCCTCGAGCGCCTGGACGATCGTCACCAGCACCGGCAGGGCCACGATCGCGGCGACCGCGACGCACACCGCGAGCAGCCCGCGGGGAATCCGTCGTGCCCGTGGGGCCTCGATCACTTGGGTCCTCGTGGCGGTGCGTCCCACATCCCGCGGAGCATCGCACAGCGTAGGTGCTCGGTTGTCCACCACCTCGGGCTCCGATCCCTGCGGCCGGACCCGAGAACCTGCAATCCTGAGGCGGTGGTGACCGTGTACGAGGCCGCGGGAGGTGTCGACGGACTGTTGGGTCTGGCCCACGCCTGGCACACCAGGGTCATGGCCGACGAGGTCGTTGCGCACGCGTTCAGCCACGGGTTCCATCCGCAGCACACCGAGCGACTCGCGGCGTACTGGACGGAAGCGCTCGGTGGTCCGCCCCGATACTCGGAGATCCAGGGTTCCGAGACCGCCGTCGTGCGCCTCCACAGCGGCAACGGGCCGCACCCGGAGATGGACCGCCGCGCGATCGCGTGTTTCGACGAGGCCCTGGTCGACGTGGGCCTCGACCGGGACGAACGGCTCCGACAGGTGCTGCACGACTACTTCGCGTGGGCGACCGAGACGACGATGTCCCGGTACCACCGCTCCGCCGAGGACGTTCCCGAGGGTTTGGCGATACCGCAGTGGTCCTGGGACGGACTCGTCGCTGACGAGCGATGAGCCCGAAACGGAGCGACTGGCACGAATGGTTCCGTGACGACGAGGGACCACCTCGACGCAGCGACTGGGACGACAAGTACGGCTTCATCATCGTGGTCGCACTCACGGCGCTGTGCGTCGCGGTGCTCCTGATCGGTTTGATCCTCGACTGGTGACACGGCACGCGTCACGTCGTGCAGGACTATCCGATCCGCTCGTCGATGAGATGACCGCCGAAGTATGCCGCCAGACAGGCCAAGGCCATGGTCCGCAGCGGATCAACGACATCCTCGAGCCGCAGCCGCCACTCCGTCGCGTAGGCACGCGACCCGACAACCCCTCGCCAGCCATGGTCGAGTGATCGCATGAGCGTGGCCCGCTTGCACCCATGGGCATCGATGATCTCGCCGAAACGATCTTCCCAGCGCACGACGCCGATCTCGGTGCCCGCCACCCAGATCTTCCAACGCTCGTCGATGAACCCGATCTCATCGCCTCGCTCATCGACAACCCGCCAGCGATCCCGACCGAAGATGGTCACCCCAAGGCGTTCGTGGTGCACTTGCAGTGCGATCGAGCCGTCCAGACCGCGGAAGCAGACGCTGAGACCCCACACCCCTCTGCACTGCACGGTGCCCAGCACACGGCCGTTGCCGTCAACCACAGGCTTCGGCTTCCGTCGCCCGAACCGCACGACGACGGTTCGTGGCTCGACGAGGGGCGAGTCACCGAGCATCGCGCCCCTCCCGAGGCGAACGGAGGTTGAGGAAGACGACGATCTCACGGAACCTGGATGACCCGTGCCCGCCCACCGTCACCCCCGGCCTGCGAAACCATGAGCGAGTCATTTGGCGGAGGGAGAGGGATTCGAACCCTCGGAGACTTGCGCCTCAACGGTTTTCAAGACCGTCCCATTCGGCCGCTCTGGCACCCCTCCGCCGGTCAGGCTAGGCCGGGCTCGGCGGGCCAAGTCCTCCCGTCAAAAGGTGGCGATCTGTTGCAACTCTGAGCGAGATCGCTACCTTTTGCCGGACGGGTCCGGGCGGTCGGACGGGTTCGGGTGGTCGACGGGGTCGACGGGGTCGACGGGGTCGACGCGGTCGAAGCCGGTGTAGGGGCGCAACACGTCCGGGACCACGAATGCGCCGTCGTCGTCCTGGTAGTGCTCGAACAGGAACAGCAGGGTCCGGCCGATCGCGCACGCGGTGCCGTTCAACGTGTGCACGAGCTGGTTGCCGCGCGGCGCCCTTCACGCGGGTGCCGAGTCGGCGCGCCGAGAAGTCGAGGTAGTTCGAGCAGGACGTGAGCTCGCGGTACGCGCCTTCCGACGGCAACCACGCTTCCACGTCGTACTTCTTCGCCGCGGCGGCACCGAGATCACCGGCGGCGATGTTCACGACGCGGTACGGCAACCCGAGCCCGCCCACGATCGACTCCTCGATCGCCAGCAGCGCCTCGTGTTCGTCCCACGACGTCGTGGGATCGGCGTACGAGAACATCTCCAGCTTGTCGAACTGGTGCACGCGGAAGATGCCGTGCGTGTCCTTGCCGTACGTGCCCGCCTCACGCCGGAAGCACGGCGAGATGCCGAGATACCGGCGCGGCAACGTGTCGGCGGGGAGCACCTCGCCGCGGTGGATGGCGGACAGCGGCACCTCGCTGGTGCCCACCAGGAACAGCCCGTCTTCCTCGACTGCGTACACCTGTGACCGGTCGGTCGGGAAGAACCCCGCCTGCTCCATCGCCTGCTCGCGCACGAGCACCGGCGGTACCACCGGCGTGAAGCCTTCACCGACGAGCTTCGTCGTGACCCACTGCACCAACGCCAGCTCGAGCAAGACCGCTTCGCGCATGAGATAGGCGAACCGGGAGCCGCTCATGGCGACGGCCTGGTCGGTCTCCACCCAACCCATGGCCTCACCGAACGCGGCGTGGTCGAGCGCGGGTGGCCCGCGGGGTCGCCGACGACGCGCAGCACGGCACCGTCGTGTTCGCCGCCGTCGGGCGCCGACTCGTCGGCCGGGTTGGGGATCTGCAGCACGAGCGCGCGCACGATGGTCTCCGCCTCGACCAGGACCGTTTCGGCGTCGGCGAGCTCGGCCTTCAGCACCCCCGCCGCCTCCACCAACTGCGGGCGCTCCTCGGCCGGGGCCTTGCCGATGGCCTTCGACGCGGTGTTCTGCCGCGCCCGCAGTTCCTCGACCAGGTTGAGCGCGTCGCGACGCGCCGCATCGGCTTCGAGCACCGCGTCGACGAGACCGTCCTGCACGCGCTTGCGTTCGATCCCGGCCCGGTAGTCGGCTTCGTCGCGCAGGCGACGCAGATCAATCATCGCGGATCTGCTCCCGCAGCGCACCCAGCCACGCGTTGGCGTCGCGCCACGATTTGTTGACGGCCTTCCGGCGCACGTGACCGTCGTCGCCGGCGACGGGATACGACCCGAGGAACTTCACCTTCGCCTGTTTGGCCGCGAGGTTGCGCAGGCAGTCGGCGAGGAGCTCGTCGTCGAGATGACCTTCGCAGTCGATGAAGAAGCAGTACTCGCCGAGATCGCGCTTGGTCGGGACGCGACTCGAGTTTGGTGATGTTGATCGCCCGCGCCGCGAACTCCTGCAGGATCGCGAGCAGCGAACCCGGGCGATCCTGGCGTTGGAAACACACGATGGAGGTCTTGTCGTGACCGGTCGGCGCGGGGATGCCGTACCCCACGATCACGAACCGGGTCTGGTTCTCGGGGTGGTCCTCGATCTCGCTGGCGAGGATCTCCAGGCCGGTGTTGGCCGCGCCCTGCCGGGTGCCGATCGACGCCAGCCCCCGTTTGCGTGACTTCGCGACCTGCTGGGCCGCCTCGGCGGTGGAGTTGGCGGCGACCGCGGTGGCGTCGGGCAGGTGGCGCGCCATCCACATGCGGGTCTGGCCGAGTGGGTTCGGATGCGAGATCACGGTCGTGATGTCGGCCAGCTTCGTGCCCGGCGCCGCGCAGAGGTGCAGCGACACGGGAAGGTCGACTTCGCGCTGCACCAGCAGCTCGGTGTCGAACGCCAGGGTGTCGAGGGTGACGGTCACGGACCCTTCGATGGAGTTCTCGATGGGCACGATGCCGAGGTCGACGTCGCCGGCTTCGACCGCGGTGATCACGTGCGGAACGTCGCGGAACGGCACCGCTTCGCCCGCGGCGAGATCGGCCTGCGAGCGCAGTGCTTCTTCCGCGAACGTACCGTGCGGTCCGAGGAATCCGACCCGTGTCATCGGCGCGAAGCGTAGTGGGGGTCCCTGCGCGCCTCTATGGTCATTGCGTGCGTCACTGGACCTTGGCCGAAGCGACCGCCGCCCTCCCCGACGTACGGGTGAAGGTCCAGCGGCTCCGTCAATTGGTCACGGCGCGACCGACTGCGAACGGTCAGGGCGCGCGCCTCGAGACCGAGATCGCCGCGCTGATCGACGAGCTCCAGGCCGACGGCATCGTCGTCCGCGACCCCGAGCGCGGGTTGATCGACTTTCCCGCGCTCGCGCCGTCGGGCGAGACCTACCTGCTCTGTTGGCTCGACGGCGAAGACGCCATCGAATGGTGGCACTGGCCCGCCGACGGGTTCGCCGGCCGCACGCCGATCACGACACCACCGGAGTGACCCCGGCTAATCGGTGTGCGCCGCCGGTGCGCGCAACGAGTGCGCGAGCGCGGCGCCCACGATCCCGGCTTCGTTCAGCAACTGCGCGGCCACGATCTCGGTCGCGATCGAGAGCCGGGGCAGGAACTTCTCGGACTTCTTGCTGATCCCGCCCCCGACGATGAAGAGGTCGGGGGAGAACAGCGTCTCCACCATGAGGAGGTAGGCGTCGAGGCGCTCCGCCCATTGTTTCCACGACAGCCCTTCCTCCTCCCGCACGATCTCCGAGGCGCGCTTCTCGGCGTCCTTCTTGCCCATCTTCATGTGCCCGAGCTCGGTGTTCGGCATGAGCTGGCCGTCGATGAACACCGCGCTGCCGATGCCGGTTCCCAGCGTGACCATGATGACGACGCCGCCGCGGTCCTTCCCGGCGCCGAAGGTCATCTCGGCGACGCCGGCCGCGTCGGCGTCGTTCACGACGGTGACGTCGCTGCCGATCGCCTCGGAGAACAGCTTCCCGGCGTCGGCGCCGATCCATTCCTTGTCGACGTTCGCCGCGGTCTCCGCCACTCCCTGCTTCATCACCGCCGGGAACGCCGCGCCCGCGGGGCCCGTCCACTCGAAGAACTTGGCCAGTTCCGCGACCACACCCGTGACGCTCTCGGGGGTGGCCGGCTGCGGGGTGAGGATGCGGTGGCGGTCGGCGAGCAGCTGCCCGCTGCGGGTGTCGACGGGGGCGCCCTTGATGCCGGTGCCGCCGATGTCAATGCCGAGGATCGTGGTCATGGCCTCCATTGTCGCCCAAACCGGCCGGGCGTGACGACCGGACGCGGCTTCTAGTCTCTGACCATGGCGCCGATCACCGAGACACCGGAATGGCGCGCGCTCGACGCGCACTTCGAGACACTGCGCGACACCCACCTGCGTGACCTGTTCGCGGCCGACGCCGAACGGGGCACGCGCTTCTCGCTCGATGCCGAGGGGCTCTACCTCGACTACTCCAAGAACCGGATCACCGACGAGACCGTGCGGCTGCTCGTCGCCCTGGCCCAACGGGCCGGACTCCGCGATCGCATCGACGCCATGTTCCGGGGCGACAAGATCAACGTCACCGAAGACCGCGCGGTACTCCACACCGCGCTGCGAGCGCCCGAGGGCGCGGTGGTCGAAGTCGACGGCGAGAACGTCGTCCCCCAGGTGCACGCAGTCCTGCGCAAGATGGCCGACTTCTCCGAGCGCGTGCGCTCCGGCGCGTGGACCGGGCACACGGGTCAACGTGTGCGCACAGTGGTCAACATCGGCATCGGCGGCTCCGATCTCGGTCCGCACATGGCCTACGACGCATTGCGCGACTTCTCGCAGCGCGACATGACGTTCCGCTTCGTCAGCAATGTCGACGGCACGGACTTCTGGGAAGCGACCCACGATCTCGATCCTGCCGAGACGCTCTTCGTGATCTCGTCGAAGACGTTCACCACGCTCGAGACGCTCACCAACGCGCAGAGTGCACGCGAGTGGAGCGTCGCCGGATTCGGCGGCGACGAGTCGTCGGTCGCGAAGCATTTCGTCGCGGTGTCGACCAACGCCACCGAGGTCGCGAGGTTCGGGATCGACACCGCCAACATGTTCGAGTTCTGGGACTGGGTGGGTGGTCGCTACTCCTACGACTCCGCCATCGGTCTGTCGCTCATGATCGCGATCGGCCCCGAGCAGTTCACCGAGATGCTCGGCGGGTTCCGCTCGATCGACGAGCACTTCCGGACCGCGCCGCTCGAAGCCAACCTGCCCGCGCTGCTCGGCCTGATCGGGATCTGGTACGACGACTTCTTCGGCGCCGAGACCCAGGCGATCCTGCCCTACAGCCAGTACCTGGCCCGCTTCCCCGCCTACCTGCAACAGCTCGACATGGAGAGCGACGGGAAGTCCGTCGACCTCGACGGCAACCCCGTCACCATGCAGACCGGGCCCATCGTGTGGGGTCAACCCGGTACCAACGGCCAGCACGCGTTCTACCAACTCATCCACCAGGGCACGAAGCTCGTCCCCGCCGACTTCATCGGGTTCGTGCACGCCAACCACGAGGTGGGCGAGCACCAGAACCTGCTCACCGCCAACCTGCTTGCACAGACCGAAGCGCTCGCGTTCGGCAAGACCGCGCCCGCCGGTGAGCCGTACCGCAGCTTCACCGGCAATCACCCCACCAACACGATCCTGGTCGAGCGGCTCACCCCGTTCACCCTCGGGCAGCTCGTCGCCGTCTACGAGCACAAGGTGTTCACCCAGGGCACGATCTGGAACATCAACTCGTTCGACCAGTGGGGCGTCGAGCTCGGCAAGCAGCTCGCCACCGCGATCATCCCCGAGCTCCAGCCCGGACCTGAGCCCACGCTCGACCACGACAGCAGCACCACCGCGCTCATCCGGAGATACCGCCGACTTCGGAGTTGATGACATGACGGAGCGGATGGACGATTCGGTGCTCGGCTGGTTCGTACAGAACCAGGCCGACGTGATCCGGGCCTTCGCGTGCGGCGCCGGCAGTCGCTACGAGCGTGACGAAGACGTCGCGATGGCCGACGGCGGCGGCATCGTCGCCTACGTGAATCAGGCGGTCCTGTTGCGCCCGGTGCTCCGCGCCGACGATCCCGCGCTCGACACCGTCGACCGCTTCTACGCCGCCGCGTCCGGACGTCCGTCGATGCTCCTCTCGCCGTGGCCGCTGCCCGACCTCTCGACGCGGGGCTGGAATCTGGTCGGCCACCCGATGTTCGTGGTGCGATCGCCGGGTCCGGTCACGGCCGAGCCGCGCCCGGGTGTCGAGGTGCGCGACGTCGCGGCAGTGGAGGATCTCCGCATCGTGGAGCGCGTCGCCATCGACGGCTATCCCATCGACGAAGCGAAGAGCGCACCGCCCGGCGCCACCTTCCCCGATGGCATGCTCGGCCCCGGGATGACGCTTCGCCTCGGCTACGTCGACGGCGAACCGGTCTCGGCCGCCGCCGCCTCGACTGCGCACGGCGTGGTGAACCTGTGCTTCGCCGCGACCCTGCCCGCGGGGCGACGCAAGGGGGTCTGGTCGGCGCTCGTGTGGGCCCGGGTCAACGAGGCCTCCGACCAGCCCGCGGTCGCCTTCACCAGCGACGACAGCCGCCCCGGGTTCGTCAAGCTGGGCTTCCTGCCGGTGCAGCGCTTCACCCTGCTCATTCGTACCCCGTGATCGGGAGTGACTTCGACACGCCGGCGCGACACACTGCACTCCAGATCGCGTAGCCACGACAAGGAGCAGGGCATGCAACTCGGGATGATCGGCCTCGGCCGGATGGGCGCCAACCTCGTCCGCCGGCTCATGCGTGACGGGCACACGTGCGTCGCGTACGACGTCAGTGCCGAACCGGTCAAGCAACTGGCGGGGGAGGGCGCCACCGGTGCGTACACGGTGGAGGAGTTCGTCGCCGACCTGGAGAAGCCCACCGCGATCTGGATCATGGTTCCCGCGGCGTTCGTCGACGACACCATCGCCAAGCTCGTCGACCACCTCGAACCCGGCGACATCATCATCGACGGCGGCAACTCCTACTACCGCGATGACGTCGACCGCGCCGCCCGGCCTGAAGCCCGAGGGGATTCACTACGTCGACGTCGGCACGAGCGGCGGCGTCTTCGGTCTCGAGCGCGGCTTCTGTCTGATGATCGGTGGGGAGGACGACGTCGTCGCCCATCTGGACCCGATCTTCAAGACCATCGCGCCGGGGGTCGACGCCGCCGCCCGCACCCCCGGTCGTACCGGTGAGCCGTCGACCGCGGAGAACGGCTATCTGCACTGCGGCCCGAATGGGGCCGGGCACTTCGTGAAGATGGTCCACAACGGCATCGAGTACGGGATCATGGCGTCGTACGCGGAGGGCCTCAACATCCTGCACAACGCCGACGCGGGCCTGGCGACCCGCGAGATCGACGCCGAGACCACGCCGCTGCGCGATCCGCAGTACTACCAGTACGAGCTCGACATCCCCGAGGTCGCCGAGGTGTGGCGGCGCGGCAGCGTCGTGGCCTCGTGGCTGCTCGACCTCACCGCCCACGCGCTGCTCGGAGAATCACGACCTGTCCGACTTCGCCGGGCGCGTGTCCGACAGCGGCGAAGGCCGCTGGACCATCCACGCGGCGGTCGACGAAGGCGTCCCCGCCGACGTCCTCAGCTCCGCGCTGTACGCCCGCTTCACCTCCCGCGGTGACGCCGACTTCGCCGACCGGCTGCTCTCGGCGATGCGCAAGGAGTTCGGCGGCCACGACGAAAAGCCGTCGCAGTGAGCGCGGTCGAACAGTCCGACTCGCTCGTGTTCTTCGGAATGTCGGGCGACCTCGCGCACAAGAAGATCTTCCCGGCGCTCTACGCGATGGTGAAGAAGGGGGAGCTGAAGGTTCCGGTGATCGGGGTGGCGTCGTCGTCGTGGACGGTGCAGGACCTCATGGACCGCGCCCGCGAGAGTGTCACCACGTTCGGCGGTGGCGTCGACGACGAAGATGCATTCGACCAGGTTCATCGGTCTCCTGCGCTACGTCGACGGTGACTACAACGACGCGTCGACGTTCACCGCGTTGAAGCAGGCGCTCGGTGAGTGCACGCGGCCCGCGCACTACCTCGCCGTCCCGCCCAGCATGTTCGAGACCGTCGTCGAGGGTCTGGGGTCGTCGGGCTGCGCCAAGAACGCGCGCGTGATCATCGAAAAGCCGTTCGGACGCGACCTGGCGTCGGCCGAGGAGCTCAACCAGGTGCTGCACTCGGTGTTCCCCGAGAAGAACATCTTCCGCATCGACCACTATCTCGGGAAGGAAGCGATTCAGAACATCATCTACTTCCGGTTCGCCAACTCGTTCCTCGAACCGATCTGGAACCGCAACTACGTCCGCCAGGTGCAGATCACCATGGCGGAGGATTTCGGTGTGCAGGGCCGCGGCAAGTTCTACGAAGAGGTCGGCGCGCTGCGCGACGTCATCGAGAACCACCTGTTCCAGACGGTGGGTCTGCTCGCGATGGAACCGCCCGTCGGACCCGGGGTCGAGGAGCTGCGCGACGGCAAGGAGCGGATCTTCTCCGCGATGGAGACGCTCAAGCCCGCCGACATCGTGCGCGGCCAGTTCGACGGCTATCGCGACGAAGACGGCGTCGCCGCCGATTCGGACGTCGAGACCTTCGCCGCGGTGCGGGTGCACATCGACTCGTGGCGCTGGTCCGGGGTGCCGTTCTACATCCGCGCCGGCAAGAACCTGCCGGTCACGTGTACCGAGGTGCGGGTGGAGCTGCACCGTCCGCCGGCGCGCGTGTTCGCCGAAGTTCGAAGAGATGCCCTACGACACCAACTACTTCCGCTTCCAGCTCAACCCGCGCATCTCGATCGCCGCGGGCGTGCGGGTGAAGGCGGCGGGCGACGGCTTCATGGGCAGCGATGTCGAGCTCTACCTGTCCAACGACCATCCCGGGGACGCGTCGGCCTACGAACGGCTGCTCGGTGATGCGCTCGACGGTGAGACGCTGCTGTTCGCGCGCGAGGACGGCGTCGAATCGTCGTGGCGGGTCGTCGACGACGTGCTCACCACTCACGGGCCCGCGTACCCGTACCAGATCCACACGTGGGGGCCGACCGAGCAGGACGCCCTGATCGACGACCCGGACCACTGGCACAACCCGGCGGTCGATCCCACGTGAGTGTTCGACCACTGGCCACGCCGAGCGCGCCGCCCGTCGCCGGGCCGTACTCACCCGCGGTGCGGGCGGGAGACTGGATCGTGCTCGCCGGGCAGGTCGGATTCGGGGCCGACGGCGCACTGGTGACCGGCGGGATCGAAGCCGAGGCCCGCCAGGTGCTGGCCAACATCGCCGCCGTCCTGCACGACTGCGGCGCCGATTGGAGCCAGGTCGCGCGGGCCACGATCTTCCTCACCGATCTCGGGAACTTCGCGACGGTGAATGCGTTGTACGAGGGCGCGATCGGGGCCCACCGGCCCGCGCGCACCACCATCGGCGTTGCTGCCCTCCCGGCCGGCGCCGTGGTGGAGATCGAGTGTTGGGTCTACCAAGGCAAGGAGTGACATGACCGACCGCATCGAGAAGTCCGACGCCGAGTGGCGGGCCGAGTTGAGTCCGGAGCAGTACCAGGTGTTGCGGCAGGCCGGCACCGAGCGGGCCTTCACCGGCAAGTACTGGGACTGTCACGACGACGGCGTGTACCGCTGCGCGGGCTGTGGTGCTGAGCTGTTCGACGCGTCGACCAAGTTCGAATCCGGCACCGGGTGGCCGAGCTTCACCGCGCCGATGGTGGCCGACGCGGTCGAGGTCATCGTCGACCGCAGCCACGGCATGATCCGCGAGGAGGTCGTCTGCCGGAAGTGCGGCGGCCACCTCGGCCACGTGTTCCCGGACGGGCCCGGCCCCACCGGCCAGCGCTACTGCATGAACTCGTGCAGCCTGGAACTCGACCCCCGCTGACCCCCTTTACCGTTTTGGCGTCACTCGTGCGCTACTACGGCGCACGAGTGACGCAAAAACCCCAAGAAGGGTAAATGTCACATGGGCGTGCTCTGGCTTGGGCCATGGACGAAAAGCTCGATCGGGCGATCGCGATGGTCGCGGCTGCGCAGCACGGGGTCTTCACCCGAGCCCAAGCCGAGCACGCGGGATTCACACGCGATCAGCGTGACAAGAGAGTGCGAGCCGGCCGGTGGGAGGTCGTGCACCCGGGGATCTACCAGATCGCCGGTGTGCCCGAGTCGTGGCGGGCGACCCTTCTGGCCAGTTGTTGGGCTGCACACAGCCTCGCGGTTGCGTCGCATCGCTCGGCCGCTGAGCTGTGGGGTCTGCCCGGAGGCCGAGCCGACATCGTCGAGATCACCTGCCGCCGGTGGCGTCGCGGCCGTCCGGCGGGACTGATCGTCCACGAGACCAAGCTGTTGCCCGACGACGACACCGCCGAGGTCGACGGTATCCCGGTCACGTCGGTCGACCAGACACTGCTCGGTCTCGCAGCCGTGATGACGCCCACGGTCGTCGACATGGCGCTCGACCGTGCGCTCCTCCGGAAGCTCACGACCAGGGCGAGTCTCGAATCGTTCGTCGCGCGGAAGCGCCGTAGCGGTCGGAACGGCGTCGCAGTGCTCGGCGACCTGGTCGCTGCACGCGATCCACTCGGCGGTATCCCCGAGAGCGTGATGGAGACGAAGCTGAAGCGGCTGCTCCGTCGACACGGTCTGCCGACACCGGTCTTCCAACACGTGATCTGTCACCAGGGCCGGTTTGTCGCCCGGGTCGATGCCGCCTACCCGGAGCTGCGCATCGCCATCGAGTTCGACAGTTACGAGCACCACACGGGGAAGCTCGCGGTCGTTCGCGACAACGATCGGCGCAATCAGCTCATCAACATCAAGTGGCGCACCGTGACCTTCACGACGGCCGACCTCCAGAGCGACGGCGGCCAGGCGATCGAAGCGCTTCACACTGCCCGCCGCGAGGCCACCCCCGAGAACGCTTTTGGCGTCACTCGTGCGCCGTAGTGGCGCACCAGTGACGCCAAAACGGGCAGGGCGGCAAGACGGGCGAGCGGGTTACTTCTTCGACGGTTTGGTGGTCGTCGTGGGCGTGGTCGTGGTGACGGGTGTCTCGAGCTTGGCGTCGGCGGTGAAGGCGAAGAAGTCGCGCGAGTTCTGCTGGAGGTACTGGCTGCCGTCGTGCGACATGTTGCTGAGCAGCTTCGTGCCGACGATCGGCGACCCGACCACGGTCGGATCGGACGGAACGTAGGTGAACACGCTCACCCAGTCGGTGTTGATGTCCATCTCCATCGCGCGCACCGCGCCCGCGGCCTGCAACGTGCGCGCCAACGCGATGATCGACATCGCCGGCCCGCCGGCGTACACCAGCGCGCCGTCGGCCGTGACCCCGACACCCGAGCGCCACACGTAGACGTTGTTGCCGAGCGTGGCACCGAACGCAGTGGTGTCGTTCTCCTGCATCAACGGGTTGAGTTGTCCGTTGTCGACGATCAGGACGAGGTTCTGGCGGACGGCCTTGACGCTCGGGGCCATGTTGAAGTCACGTCCCCACACGCCGACATCGGCGCTGCCGTCCTGGCTGATGACCAGCGACGCCGCACCGGCCCGCAGCGGCACGATCTCCTGACCGTCGAGGTAGGCGCCGCCGTTGGCCGTGTCCATCTTGAATCCGGAGTTGAACGCGGCGATGGTCGTGTCGCGCTGCGACACGGGGATCTGCGAACCCCACGGGTTCGGCCCTCCACCGGGCTGCTCGAGGCCGACGATGTAGTTGGCCCGTAAGAGCTTGGTGTCGAGCCACATCAGGCCCGGTGTAATACGACGTGTGCACGGCGTCGGGGCGCACGTAGGTCGTGTACACGGCGGGCTGCCCGCTCACCAGACGTCCGGTCGGTTGCCAGACGCCTTCGTTCTCCTCCACCTGGGTGGCCGGCGTGGGCACGCGGCCGGTGGGTGGCGCGAGCATCTGGATCTTCGGGTAGGTCGGGGGCGGGCCGGTGCCCTTGGTCGCGGTGTCGGCGACCGTGTCCTGAGCCTTGATCGCGCTGGGCCTACCGCCGGTCGGCGGGGGGTTGTTCGTGTACCACCACCGCTCGATCGTGTTGACGATGCCGTTGCCACCGTTGTCCCGGATCCATTCGACGGTCTTCACCGAGAGGGTGTCGCTCCCGGGGCGTTGGATCGCGTGGACGTACGAGACGGCGACGGGGATGAGCAGGATGACGATCGCGATGGCGACGCCGCGCCGGATCCACTTCGACCGCTTGGAACGGGGTGGCTTCTTGCCTGCTGTCTTCGCGGCGGCCTGCTCCTGTTCGCGTTGTTCCCGGATCTCGCGTCGTGACTTCCGGACCTCGGGCTCGGTCGCCGCGCCGAGCCGCGCCAACCGCAGCCGCAGCCGCACCCGCCCCACCCGCCGCGCCAGCCGCGCCGACCGCCGCGCCGACCGCCGTCGGGACCGGGGTCGTGACCGACGGCACCTCGGCGTCGCGCTCGTGCAGCGTGACCGCGGAGTCGCCGTCGAGCGGATCGAAGCCCTCATCCCCGTGGAGCGTGCGCGCGGGTCCGTACTCGTTCGGGAGCTGGTACCGCTGGCGCTCGCCGTCCGCAGGTTCGGGCGTGCGGTCGGACAAGAGATCCTCCGGGTGGGGGTGGCGCTGCCTGCGAGCGCGACCAGGGTGCCCAGCGAAATTAGTGGCCGCCGGGCCGCCCGTCGGATCGCGCCGGGTCTGAACCGTTCGGTCCAGCTACAGGTAGGGGTCCCCGGGCTCACGGGGGCGGATCGACGCGGGCGGGAACGCCGTAGGCGACCACCCGGGCCGGTACGTCGTCGAGCACGAGCGATCCCGCGCCGATCACGGTGTCGTCGCCGACGGTCACCTGGTGGATGACGTTGGCGCCGAGGCCGACGGCCGTCCCCCGCCCGATGCGCACGGTTCCGCCGGTGGTGGCGCCGGGTCCGAGGCTGGCGTGATCGGCCATCACGCCGTCGTGATCGATCGAGGAGTGGATCCCGAGCAGTACCCCGCGCCCGATCGCACAGCCGTTGCCGACGACCGCGCCCGCGAGGACGATCGATCCCTCGCCCACGGTCGCCTCGTGCCCGAGCGACGCGCTCGGGTGCACGATCGTCGCCGCGTGCAGGTGCGGTGCCGCACCACCGGAGGCTTCGAGCAGGCGACCACGGGTCGCGTTGTCGCCGATGGCGACGACGTAGTGGTCGGCGCCCACTTCCGCCGCGCACACACTGAGCTCGTCGTCGGCGCCCAGGACCGGGACCCCGGACACCTCGGTGCCCCGCACCAACGATCGGTCGAGGACCCCGACCGCGGTGTGGAAGCCGCGGGCGAGGATCGCGTCGATCACCTGGCGACCCTGGTCCGACCCTCCGATCACGATCACGCGGCTCACGATGGGCTCCCTCTGAACGGCTCCATCGTCGCGTGCCCGGGCGCGCTCACGCCATGGCCCCCGAAGACCTGGGCGATCGTCTTGCCGAGGATCTCGAAGTCGAGGCGAGTCGAGCGATGGTCGACGTACCAGACGTCGAGCGCGAACTTCTCCTCCCACGTCACCGCGTTCCGTCCGTTCACCTGGGCCCATCCCGTGATGCCGGGGCGCACCTCGTGGCGGCGCGCCTGCTCCGGTGAGTAGAGCGGGAGGTACTCCATGAGCAGTGGTCGAGGACCCACCAGGCTCATGTCGCCGTGGACCACGTTGAACAGCTCGGGGAGTTCGTCGATGCTGGTGCGACGCAGGAACCGGCCGAAGCGCGTGAGCCGCTCCGCGTCGGGGAGCAGCGCACCATCGGGCCCACGTCGGTCGGTCATGGTGCGGAACTTCGTCATCGTGAACGGACGCGCGTTGCGCCCGGGTCGTTCCTGACGGAACACCACCGGCGATCCCATGCGGACGCGGACGGCGATCGCCACGATCGCAAGCACCGGTGAGAGCAGTACGAGCGCGGCGGACGCACCGACGACGTCGACGGCGCGCTTCAGCGCGTCACTGCTCACGGAACCAGTCAACCGTCGCGCGCAACGCGACGGACAACGCGGGAGGAACGACGTCGGGGAAGAGCTCCTGGAGCTGCGTCGAGTCGGCTTGTGAGTGCTTGACGTCTCCGCGCGCGCCTCGACGTGCTCGACCGCGAGGGGCGCGCCGATCACGGATTCGAGCTCGCTGATCAGTGACAGCAGATCGGTGCGGGTGCCGAAGGCGAGGTTCACGGGCCCCGGCGCGGTGACGCGACGCGCGATCGCGTCGACGATCACCTCGGTGACGGTGTCGACGTAGGTGAAGTCCCGGCTCTGCTTCCCGTCGCCGTGCACGACCAGGGGCCGCGCCTCGAGCGCGGCCGAGATGAACGCGGGCACGACCGCGGCGTACGCGTGCCCGGCGGGCTGCAACGGGCCGAACACGTTGAAGAAGCGGAACGCCAACACCGGCAGGCCGAAGGACTCCTGGTAGGCGAGCGCGTAGGCCTCGGTGGCGAGCTTGCTGGCCCCGTACGGGCTGAGCGGCCGCGTCGCCAGATCCTCATGTTTGGGGAGCGTGGGATTGGCGCCGTAGACGGAAGACGACGACGCCACGATCACCTGCGGATCGCCGGCCCGCCGGGCCGCTTCCAACACCTCGACGGTGCCCGTCGCGTTCACGAGATGCGATGCCATCGGGTCGGTGATCGACCGCGGCACCGAGGGCCGTGCCGCGAGGTGCACGACGGCCCGGGCGTCGACCAGTGCGCGGTCGAGCGTGGCGGGATCGAGGATGCTGCCCTCGAGCAACGTCACGTCGAGGTCCCGGAGGTTCTCGACGTTGCCCGTGGACAGATCGTCGATGGCGACGACCGATTCGCCTCGAACCGCGAGGCGGCGACACAGGTTCGCACCGATGAACCCTGCTCCACCCGTGACGACGATGCTCACGAGGGTCAAGGCTACCGACCGCTACCGTGCCTCCCGTGCCCCGACTCTTCCTGTCGCCGCCCGAGGTGGGAGACCGCGAGCGTGCGTTGTTGCTCGACGCGTTCGATTCCAATTGGATCGCGCCGCTCGGTCCGCACGTCGACGCCTTCGAGCGCGAGTTTGCCGAGTTCGTCGGGATGCGCAGCGCGGCGGCGCTGTCGAGTGGTACCGCCGCGCTCCACCTCGCGTTGATCCTGCTCGGCGTGGGTGCGGGTGACGAGGTGTTGGTGCCGTCGCTCACGTTCGCGGCGTCGGCCAACGCGGTGACCTACGTGGGGGCCCGCCCGGTGTTCGTCGACAGCGAGCGCGCGTCGTGGAACCTCGATCCCGAGTTGGTGGAGGAGGAGCTGGCGGAGCGCGTCCACGCCGGCCGCGACCAGCCGGCCGCGCTGCTCGGCGTCGACCTCTACGGACAGTGCGCAGACTGGGATCCGATCCTGGCCTCGTGCGCGAACTACGGCGTGCCGGTGATCGAGGATGCGGCCGAGGCGCTCGGCGCGACGTACGGCGGCAAGCCCGCGGGTTCGTTCGGCGTCTTGAACGTGTTCTCGTTCAACGGCAACAAGATCATCACCACGAGCGGCGGCGGGATGTTGGTGGCCGACGATCCCGACGTCATCGCCCGCGCCCGTCACCTCAGCACCCAGGCGCGCGATCCCGCGCCGCACTACGAGCACACGGAGATCGGCTTCAACTACCGGATGAGCAACCTGCTCGCGGCGCTGGGTCGCGGCCAGCTCGAGGGATTGCCGACCAAGGTGGCGCGTCGCCGCGCGATCAACGCGCGGTACCGCGCCGCGTTCGCCGACGTTCCCGGCATCGGCTTCCTCCCGAACGCGCCGTTTGGGGAGCCGACCAACTGGCTCACGGTGATCACGGTCGAGGAGCCGGCCGCGATTCGCGAGCACCTCGAGTCGCTCGACATCGAGGCCCGGCCGGCATGGAAGCCGATGCACCTGCAGCCGGTCTTTGCGGAGTGCGAGATGCGCGGCGGCGCGGTCGCCGAGGAGATCTTCCGCACCGGTCTCTGCCTCCCCAGCGGCTCGGCCATGTCCGACGTCGACGTCGACCGCGTCGTGACCGGCGTCCTGGAGGTCTTGGCGTCAGGTTGATTTCAGGTCGTCGCGCCGGAGTACCGCCGGCGGTTCAGGAGTTGGCGGACGGTGTCCTCGAAGCCGAGACCGCCGGCGACCTTGCGCTGGAACCACCGCATGCCGTCGCTCAACTGGATGGGTGAGCGGGCGAGTCGGTAGGGGTCGGTCGCGCCGTAGGCGTTGACCCGCGTGCCGGCCACGGCCGCGGATGCGAACCGAGTCCGTACCGCCGCGTCGGCTTCCACCGATCCCATCACTGCTTTGGGGTACGCGAAGTGTTCAGCCGTGACGCCCACCTGCTCGCCGATCAGCTCGATGGAACGGTCGAGCTCGCCCGCGATCTCACCCGCCGGCAACCGGTCGAGCAGCGCGTGGGTGTCGGTGTGCGAACCGACGTCGACGAACCCGGTCGCCACCGCATCACGCAGCGCACCCCACGACAACGGCACACCGTCATCCGGGAACGGCACTCGGCGCTCGAGGAAGTCGGTGGCCACGTAGAGCGTGACCGGCACCTCGTGCTCGACGAGTACCGGCACCGCCTCGTCGGCGAAGTCGGCGGTCCCGTCGTCAAAGGTGACGGCCACCACCGGCTCCCGGTCCGTCGCGTTGGACGACGCGAGCCGCGCCAGACCGTCGGAGAGCGAGACCACGCGAGTCTGCGAGGCGAGAAACGCCATCTGCTCCGCGAACGCAGAGACCGGAAGGTCGACTTCGATGGCCGTGCGCCGCCCGACTCTGTGGTAGATCAACACGACCAGTCCGGCTGGTGGTCGACGCACCGTATCCACGCCGGATGCGGCCACCTTCAGCGCGGTGCGAGCAACGCCCATCATCCGGACAGTAGACGTCCCCACTCGACGTTGGACCTACCTATGCGGATCCAGTTCCTGGTGGCAGCCCACCGCGACCCCGAGTTCGTCTGGCGGCTCTGTGAACGACTGCTCGACGCGCCCGACGCCGCGGTCACCGTGCAGTGGGACTGCGCGTTCGAGCTCCCCGAGGTTCCCGCAGGCTTGCGGGTGGATGTTCGAGCGACCCGGGCACCATGTGGTTGGGGAAACGGTTCGCAGCTCGACGCGCTGCTCGACTCGCTGCGGGCGCTCGAGCGCTCCCGCTTCGACTGGCTGGTCGTGCTCTCGGGGCAGGACTATCCCATCCGGCCGATGGGCGAGCTCGCGTCGTTCCTCGCCGACACGCGGCACTCGCTGTTCCTGCAGACTCCTGAGGGGGGTTCGGTTCCGGCACCCCCGGCCGAACACGGCGAGGACGGAGAGTGGGCGTACCTGCAGGATCGCTACTTCTACCGGTACCGCTGGGTGCCCCAGGGGCTCTGGGCGAAGCTCGGTGTCCCGACGCAGCGCGTGATCTCGGGCGGGCTCCAGCACGTCGTCCGGTTCCTCGTGCCCGGCGGCGCGGTGCGGGTGCAGCGCCGGCCCGGGGGGTTCTCACCGGCAATCGGTGTGCGGGTGCGTCGGCATCCGTTCACCGCGGACCGCCCGTGCCGGAAGGGCTCGGACTGGTTCGCGATCTCGCGGCCGGTGTTCGACGATCTCCTTGATCGGGCGGCGTCGGCGCCGACCCTCGTCGAGTACTTCCGGCACACCTACCTTCCCACCGAGTCGTTCTTCCACACGGTGCTGTTGCCGTATTGGGAGTCCGACAATGCCGATCACAACCTGCACTTCCGACGCTTCGTCCCCGGTCACGCGCACCCCGAGGTGCTGCGCGAAGCCGACTGGGACGAGCTGGTCGCGAGTCACCGTTTCTTCGCACGCAAGTTCGACCCACCGGACGTCGCGGTCGTCGATCGCATCGATCGTGACCTCCTGACCTGAGTGCCTTCCCGATCACCCAGACGGGGACCGCGAGGCCATCGGAGTCATCCGGCCGCGGAGGCTCGTGCCCGAGATCCCGTCGATGGAGCGGTCGGCGACGAAGTCCGCGATCGTCGGAGCAACGTCGAACGATGAGGTGATTCCGTAGTCCCCCGGCGTGATCCCCGGACCCGTGATCGACGCAAAGCCGTGACGACCGGTGTGGCCGCCGGTTCTTCGGTACGGAACCGGGCCGATCAGCCCGTGAGTGGGATGGATGAACGCCAACGGGCTGGCACGCCACACGATCACGAGATCGGCGGATGCGCTGTCGAGCGCGAGCGGATCGTCGCCGTCGGCGACGCGCTCGACGGTCTCGACGACCGATGCGCCCGTCTGCGGATCAGTGCAGGCTCTGACCAGTGCTTCGATCTCGTCGCAGACGCGCCGGTAGTCGGCGATGTCGACGATGCCAGCGGACTCACGTCCGCGGAGGTTCACCCGGATCCTGCCGTCGTAGAACGAAGGCAGCGCGAACGCGGGCATCGCCGGCCACCACTCCCGATACCACGTTGCCGGCAGCCAGTCGGCACTCTTGTAGCCGGTCGGGCGAGAACTCGAACGCCGCCCGGCACGAACACTCCGGACCTTGCGCAGGAGGGGACCGGGGAGATGCGAGGCCAGCACGCGCGTGGCGGAAGGGCGATCGTTGCCTGGCGCGCTCGGATACCAGTCCCGCGACCAGGCCGCGTGCTCGCCGGTGATCACCGGGGCCTGATCGGGGACGGCCGTCCACGCGCTGGGGACTTCGAGGAGACGTCGGTCGAGCGCCCAGCGGTAGACGAGTTCGGGAAGCAACACCATGCTCGGCGCGTCCGAAATTGTTGGAACCCATGCCCCCCATCGAGAACACCACCACCGTGGAAGCATCGGTGGCATCCATCAGGTCGCCCACGAACCGATCGGCAGCCTGGTACGTCGACGACAACGCCTCCGCCGCCGCCACCGCAGACGGATGGTCGTGCAGTGGATGGTCGGGGTCGACACCGTGCCAGAGCCCTTCCGCGGCCGAATGGAGTTCGGAGACGACCACGACCGCGAGATCCCAGTCGGGCATCCGTTCGCCGAACAGCCAGCGCGCGGCAGCGCTCTGCGCGGCGATTCCGGCCTCGAGCCCGCGGCCCATGGCTCGAGTCGCTTCCGCCGAAGGCCATGGATTCGCGTACGTCCAATGATCCGCCGGGTACGGTCCGACGCGGGCATCGAGCTCTGCGAGCAGGCCCGCGGGACGACTCGTCGGACCGCTCAGGCCCGGATCGTGGACCCCCCATCCGGCGACGCCCTGCACGGCGGGAGCGCGCGTGAAGTCGGCGTACGGTGCGTTGAGCACCACGGTGTCGATGTCGAGCCCGGCAAAGAACGGTGGGAACCGGGCACCCTCGACCCACACGGCATAGTTCGCCGGATCGAACTCGACCGCCGTGGTTCGCCGCGCCGCCTCCGGTGAGAGCCCGGACCAGAAGTTCTCCCAACCCAGACCGGTGCGTGACGCGGTCCCCAAGTCGAGGCGAACGTGTGCGTCCGATCGGCTGCGCTCGGCGAGGGTGGGGAGCGCGCCGGTCGCCATGAGGGTGTTGGCGTACGAGAGCTCGAATCCGTCGAGCCCGATCACCAGTACGCGCGCTCTGGTCATGCGGTCCTCCGTGGGCGCGCTGCGTCACGACGCTCGAGTACGCGCATCCTCCCACACGCGCTTGTGACGTCGCCGTCCGGACCGCAGGTAGGGTCGGTTCCTTGACGGGAAGCGCATCAGCCGATTCGGGGACGTCGGTGCCGGTGGTCAGCGTCGTGCTCTGCGTGCGCAATGCCGCGGCGACACTCGAACGGCAACTCGCTGCTCTCGCCACCCAGGACTATCGGCGCCGCCTGGGAGCTCGTCCTGGTCGACAACGGATCGACCGATGCCAGCAGGGAGATCGCGGCACGCTGGGCGCCTCGACTGCGGAGCATGCAACTGGTCACCGAGCCGCAGGCCGGGCTGAACCACGCCCGCAATCGAGGCGTACACGCCGCGCACGCGCCGCTCGTCACGTTGTGCGACGCCGACGACGAGGTCACGCCGGGTTGGCTTCGATCGATGGTCGACGAGCTCGACCGATTCGACATCGTCGGTGGGGCGCTCGATCCCGACCACCTCGACGGATCCGGCGCGCCACGAGTCGCGGTGCTGCAACGCACCGAGCTCCCGACCGTGTTCGACCGACCGTTCGTGTTGGGAGCAAGCCTCGGGTTCCGCAGGGAGGTGTTCGGCGAAGTCGGCGGTTTCGACGAGACGTTTTCGGGTGGAAGCGACGAGGTCGGACTTCTGTCTCCGAGCCCAGTACGAGGGATTCTCGATCGGCTTCGCGCCTTCGGCGATCGTCGACTACCGCGTGCGGGACACGGTCGCCGGGGTGATGCGGCAGCGGTTCGCGTACGGCCGTGGTCACGAGCGGCTCGTCGCGAAGCACGCACGGCTCGGTCGCATCAGGAGCCGGCCTATCCAACGTTGGAAGGGCGTCGCGGTCGAAGCTGCGCGACTCGTGCGCTTGTGCCCACAGGTCCTGCACCGATCGTCTCGCCTGCAGTACCTGGCCGGCGTGGCCTACCTGGGTGGACGGATCACCGAGCTCAGCATCGGGCCGGCACATGCTGGGCGAACTGCATGACCGTGACGACGCGCCCGGCGTCGGCCGACGACTTCCCGGGCGTCCTCGATCTCGCGCGTCGCGCCCTCGGTTGGGTCGACGACGATGCTCGCTTCCTCGAGTGGAAGCACCGCGAGAATCCGTTCGGCGCGTCGCCGATGTGGATCGCGCTCGACGGCGATCGCACCGTCGGGTTCCGCACGTTTCTCCGCTGGGAATTCGTCACGCCCGACGGCCACACCGTGCGCGCCGCCCGCGCCGTCGACACCGCGACCGACCCTGACTACCAGGGCCAGGGGATTTTCACCCGGCTCACGCTCCAAGCGATCGACGAGCTCCCCGCCGACGGTGTGACCCTGATCTTCAACACGCCCAATGCGAAGAGTCTCCCCGGCTACCGCAAGATGGGGTGGCGCGAGCTCGGCCGTCTCGGCGTGGTCGTCAAGCCGACGAGCGCGCGGTTCCCTCTGGTGATCGCGACGGCCCGCCGGCCGGCCGGGCGATCGCCGCTCCCCACCGTCCTCGGCGAGGCCCCGGCCGACGCCTTCGCCGACTCCGCCGCGGTCCAGGCCCTCCTCGACTCGCTGCCCCCGATCGACGGACTCTCCACTCGTCGCACCCCGGGGTACCTGGCGTGGCGCTACGGGCACGAGCCCTTGGGCTATCGGGTCATGCTCCGGGGGACGACCGTGGCCGACGGCGTCGCGGTCTTCCGCCGCCGCCAGACGGGGCAAGGCGGTCGAAGGAGTTCTCTGTGACCTGTTCGTCCCCGAGGGTGCCGCCCGAGCCCGGGCCGAGCTGCTCCGCCGGGTCGAGCAAGCCGCCGCGTCGGACTACCTCATCCGCCTCGACAAGAAATTGGTGACACGCGGCCCATTCGTTCGTCTTCCCCACGTGGGTCCGGTGCTCGCGTGCCGGCCCCTCGATGCTTCGGCGGCTCCCGAGCTCCCGGAGTGGGCGTTGACCATGGGGGACGTCGAGCTGTTCTGAGCCCGGCGGCGCAACCGGCCCGCTCGGCCGGAGTCCGGGACGGCGAACGTGGGGGAACGCATCACCGAGGCCACGGCGCACCCCGTCGCCCGGGATGGCCACGGCGGTGGCCAGGGCGCAGGCCACGGCGAACCGCGAGCCGTCCGAGCGTTCAGCTTCGCCCTCCTTGCCGTCGCGCTCGCGATCGGAGCTGCGCTCGTCGCGTCCGGCTCGCCCGTTCCCGCGCCCGGACCGGTGCTCCTGCTCGCGATCGCGGTCGCACTCTGCATCAATCAGTTCGCGTTGTATCCGAGCGAGCACGCGGCGACGGCGGAAGTTGCGGTGCTGCTCGCGGCGGTCGTCGGCTTCCGCGACGGAGCAGTCTTCCTCGGTCCGCTGGCGGTCGCGCTGCTCGTCGGGCCACTCGACACGCTGCACTGGGAACAGCGTTCGTACGTCCGCATGATCTACAACGCGGGGAACCGCAGCGTGGCGGTGCTCGCGGCGTCGTCGGCGTTCGTCGCGGTCCGCGACGCTGCCGGATCGTCGCCACTCGCGCTCACCTTCGCCGTGCTCGCCGCGACCGTGTGCTTCGCCACGCTCGACCTGGTCGTGTCCACCACCGTGCTCCTCCTGCAGGGCGAGACCCGCCGCGGCGCGTGGCAGCACCTGCTCGAGATCGACGCGCTCACGATCCCGCTCGCGCTCTACGGCGCGGCGGTCGGCCTGCTGGCCACCGAGGTCGGTTGGTGGGCGACGGCACTCGCGCTCGTTCCCGCGGCGTTCGTCCCGGAGTTGGTGTTGGCACGCGCTCGGTGGCGGGCTACGGCCGTGCGCGACGTCGTCGTGACTCTCGTCGTGGCCGTGGTGTTGATCGCGGCGGCATTCGTCGCGCCGGTACCCGACACCGCGACGCTCGTGATGCTCGTCGCCCTCGGCGTGCTCGCGGGTGTCGAGTTCGCGGTCGACGTCGCGCGCGCCGGTGCCACCGCTCCTTGCCGTCGTCGTGATCGCGGCGATTGTCGTCACCGACGGCGACCGCGGGTTCTTTGCCGCGGTGCTGGTCGCGGTGACGGGCACGGTGATCGCGTGGTGGGGATCCCGCGTGCACTCCCGACCGCGGTTCTCCGTCGCGGTGGCGACGGCCGTGGTCGCCGGCTTGCTCGCCGCCGCGATCAACGACGCCGCGCCCAATTCGGTGTCGGGCGCGGCCGCGGTCGCGCTCACCGCGGGGGTCGCGTTCGAGCTGATCGCCGTGCTCGCCGGGCGCGCGCGCCGCCGGGCGGGCATCCGGTTGGTGTGGGCGGCGCCCCTGCTCGCGGTCTCGGTCGCCTGGTCGTCGGCGTGGTCGCTGGTCGGCCTCGCGGGCGGCGTGGGCTTCGCGCTCATGCTGGGTGTCACGTGTGTCGCAGTGGCGTGGTGGGGTGCGCCGCCGTGGCGCAGCCGCGTGATCAGCCGGTGCCTCGACCTGCGAGTGCCGGTGTCCCAGCACGTGGTCGCGGTGATGGTCGCGGCCGCCGCGATCACGACCGCGGGCGTGAGCATCTCGGCCATCGCGGCGAATGCTCGGGAGGCCTGGGCCTGGGTGAGTGTCGGGGTCGGTGAATGCCGCGGTGGCGATGGTGACGGTCGGTGTGCGGCAGTGGCGGTTCGCGCCCGGCCCCCGTCGCCGATCAGTCATCGTCCTCCTGATCACCGCGGCGGTGCTCGCGCTCACGGTGCCCACGCTTGCCCGCGACGGGTTCCTCGGGACGCCCGTCGTCGTCGCCGTGCTCATGCTCATCGTGCTGCTGACGGCTCGCACGCCCGCGGCACGTGCCCGCGCCGCGACGCTCGCGCGGGAATCGGTCGAGCACCGATGAGCCCGACCGTGCGCCACGAACCCGCTCCCGCCGATGCGGTCCTCGACGTCGTCCGCCGCCGTGGTTCGACGCGCGCGGTCGTCGCGTATGCGCTCGGGCTCCTCGTCATCGCGCTCGGGATCACCGCGTGGCTCGCGGCAGAGGGCGCGTCGTTCCCACCGCCGGGTCTGTTGTTGCTGCTCGCGGTCCCGCTCGCATTGTGCATGAACCGGTTCGTGTTCTTCCCGAACGAGGTCGGCGTCACCGCCGACGCCGCGGTGATCTTCGCGGCCATGGTCGGCTTCCGGCACGACGCACTCTGGCTCGGTCCGCTGTTGGTCGCGCTGCTCGTCGGCCCGCTCGACGCCAAGCACTGGGAGGAGCGCGCGTTCGTCCGCATGGCCTACAACTCCGGCAGTACGGCGATGGTCACGTTCGCCGCGCTCGCGGCGTTCGGAACCCTCGCCGACGCACTCGGATCCTCATGGCTCGCGACTCGTCGGCGCGGCCGCGGTCGCCGTGATCCCCTACGTGTTGGTCGAGTCGGTGCTCGGCGTGATCCTGGTGGCGCTGCACGGCGAACCCACCCGCGCCGCGGTCCGCCACCAACTTCCGGTGAACATGGTCGCGGTGCCGCTCGCGCTCTACGGTGCGGCGGCCGGTCTTGCTGCGGTCGAGGTCGGGTGGTGGCTGACGTTGCTCATGCTGCTTCCGGTGCCGATCGTCCCCGAGCTGCTGCTCGTCGAGATCCCGCGCCGGTGGCGCGGCCCGCGATCGGGCGACGCTCCTCGAGCGCGCTCGGTGTCGCGATGGCCTTGGGTGCGTTGGCGCTCGTGTTGCCGCTCCCGCCCCCGTCCACGTTGGCGACATTGCTCGTGCTGTCGATCATCGTCGGTTTGGAGAGCCGGGTGAACGCCCGCGACCCGGTGCCGGTCCTCGTCGCGATCGTCGTCGTGGCTGCCGTTGTGGTCGTGCGGGGAGACGGGCGGTTCCTGGCCGCGGCGCTGGTGGCGCTCGTCGTCACCGGCATGGCGTGGTCGGTCACCACCGCGACCGCCACGTGGCATGCCGCGCCCCGAGCCGTGACCGGTGCCGTCATCGGTGCGATGGCGTACTCCCTCGCGGATCGAGCACCCGGTGCACTGGTGGCTGCGATGGTCGCCGGAGTTCTCTGCCTGCTGGTCACCGACCGCCGACCGAGTACTGCGGTCTGGAGTGCGCCCGTGGTCGCGGCCGCCGCCACGCTCGCGCTGCTCTGGTTCGAGATCGGGCTCGGCGGCACGTCGGTGTTCGGGGCCGGCATGGTCCTCGTGCTCGTCGCGTCGGCCGGGTGGGGCTCGCCACCGTGGCGCAGTCGGATGATCGGCCCGTGGTCTGCGCATCATGGCGAGCGAGCTCGACGATTGACGTTGCTGGCAACGGCCGTTGCCGCCATCGTCGACGCGAGCGTGGCGGTCGTGGCGGCGCCCTCGACCCGCTGGACGTGGGTGTTGGTGGCCGCGACCCTGGCGCAGGCGGATCTCGCCATGGCCCTCTCCGCGGTCAGGCAGTGGCGGTTCGCACCGCGAACGGCGCGTCCGGATGCGGCCGCGCTGGTGTCGATCAGCATGCTGCTGCTCGCGTTGGCAAGCGCTGACTGTCCACCGCCTGCGTTGCTGGTCGCCATCGCCTGCGCAGCGTTCGCCTCGTGGAGACGAGCACGGGGACTCGTCGGACGCAGTCTCAGCGGGTGAGACGGCGGCTCCTCCACACGCCCGACGCGATCCGCGGCGAACTGGGCCATCACCGCGAGCGTCTTGAGGCCGTAGGCGACGCTCTGCGAGAACGACGTCGAGGAGGCGTCGTCGAAGTACGCGCGTCGACACCGGGACCTCGACGACCCTCTGGTCGAACGCCACCGCCTTGGGCGATCACCTGGGTGTCGAAGGAGAAGTCGTTGGCGTTCCTGAGGAACGGGATGGTCTCGAGGAAGTCGCGGCTGTAGGCGCGGTATCCGGAGTGGAGCTCGCGAGAACTCGAGGCCGAGGACCTTGTTCTCGACCATCGTGAGAAATCGATTTCCCACGTACTTGTATCGTGGCATCCCCCCCGCCAGCGTTCCTCCGTCGAGGAATCGCGAGCCGAGGACCATGTCCGCCTTGTTCTCCAGGATCGGTCGCGTGATCGACGGGATGAGCCCGGGGTCGTACTGGCCGTCGGGGTGAAGCATGATCACGACGTCGGCGCCGCGTCGAAGCGCTTCGACGTAACAGGTCTTCTGGTTGCCTCCGTACCCGACGTTGTGTGGGTGCACGACGATGTCGAGCGCCAGTTCTCGGCGACCGCGAGGGTCTCGTCGGCCGAGTTGTCGTCGACGAGGATCACCAGGTGCACCCACTCTTGTGGAATCGCTTCCCATGTCATTCGGAGCGTTCGCGCCACGTTGTACGCGGGCATCACCACGATCACCTTCTTGCCCACGAGCAGAGCAGCGTCGGCACCTGAAAGGGGTGGCGTGCCGTCGGCGAGGGGAGAGAACGGGTTCGGTCGGCCCTCCTCTTCGTTCGGGTTGTTCGCGTTGTCGGACCGGCCCACGCTCAGGTTCTCGCTTTCATCTCAACAAGGACGTACTTGCCGTGCCACGACCCAGACGCTCGTGCCCGGTGGGCTCCAGACGCGGCTGGTACGCACTACGGCAGGATCGTCGGTTGCGCGCCCGTGTTCCATGCTCAGCGCGATGCAAGCAGCCGACGGGTGTGCAGTCCAACGGAACTTGACGGTGCCCGTGTGGTAGTTGTTCCACTCGAACCCTCCGTCGACCCGGCTCGGGTTCTTCGCGAGTTTTGCCGCCTGTTGTGCGACATCCCACTTCGTGCCGTCGAAGGACATGCTGGTGGCGGCGTTGACCGCGCCGAACGCGGCGAGCACGATCAGTGCGGCAACTCCGGGCGATTCGAGCGGGTCTGGAGGCCTCGACGCGGGTGCCGCATGTCGACAGCACCAGGATCCCCAGCAGCGGGATCAGAGGAAGCAGGTACCGGGTGAAGAAGATGTTCGTCAACGTGCTCGACAGGAGGTACGCGAGGACGTATCCAGTGGCCGCGAACGCCACGATCGAGCGGGCCGGCGACTCGGGTGGTCCGAGGCTGCGATGGCGGATTTCGGCGAGGGCATTCATCGTCGGCGGTATGGCAGCAGCGAGGAGCACGACCAGCGAGAGGAGGCCGACGACTTCCAGCGGCGCGAGGAGGGGCCTGGGGAACAGGTCGGCCTGCGGTCCGGCGAGGGTCCACTGATTGGCGGTGAGCGTTCCCGGCTCGAGGAACCCCGCCGAACGTTGCCGGATCAGGAAGTCGCCGCCGAGCCCCAGCGTCGTGGCGACCGCCACCCCCAGCGTGGTCCGAGGAGCACGAACCCACGCGGCCGCCAGCAGACGTCTCGGCCCCGCGAGCAGGACGGCCGGAGAGACGAGGAGGCCGAGCAGCAGCGCACCTTGTGTTCCTCTGCGAACCGTGGAACTGACGGAGCCGGAGCTCGGAAGCCGGGGCGTGTTCGGCGCGAAGCCGGGAAGGCCTCGACGCCACGCGAAGAACACCGCAGCCAGCGCGACCAGACTTCCGAGCCCGACGACCAGCGCGACGAGCTGCAGCGCGTGACCAACGAATTGCGGCCCACGCCGCAGCGAGACCCACCGCAAGGGGCGCGATAATCACATACTCGCGCATCGTGAAGCCCACCAAGCCGACCGTCAGTGATGCACACAACCAGCCGAGGTTTCCACCGTCGCGCCGGATGCCGCGTGCTCCCAGCGCGAGACACACCATCGCCAACGAAAACGCGGGGACGTCGTTCATGTAGCTGGCGCTCAAACCCGCCCACATCGGTCCGAGCGCGACCACGACGGCGAGGAACGGGCGCGACGCGGTGACATCAGCTGCTTCCCCAGATCGAACACTGCGACCAGGCCGACCACTCCCAGCACCGCGACCTCGACTTGCAGGGCCGCAATGCGATGACCGAACAACCAGACGACGGGGAGCGACAACACCAACTGCCCCACGAGGTTCATCCCCGCCCAGTTGCTGCCGTTGATCGTGCCTGTGTCCGCGAAACGGAACGCCGCGAGGATGTAGGCGACATCGTCGCCCCGGGGGATTCCCCACGAGCCGAATAGCCGGGCAACACGATCGGAATGACACCACCGACGAGCACGAGTACTGCCAGAGCGACGAGGAACGGCACGGACCGATGGGGTTGATCGGCCGTCGGGATGACCGCGGCTTCACTCCCTGCCTCCGGCGCCATACGACTCGCCCTGTCGATTCCGGTTTCCAACTCGACTCCACCTGGGCCGTCGCCGCTGCCTCTGTATAGCCGCGTTGCGCCGGCGTCACGGGTTCGGAGCGCTCACCGCGGTCGAAGTCGAGATACCGCTTGAGTAGCGTGGCCCGATGCCCGCGACCACCGAGGTTGAGCGAGGAAGCGACCACGATCGCTCGACGCAGCGTCTCGCCGCGTTCGTTGTGGCCGGCGAGGTCGTCCTGAGCCTTGCCCTCGGCTTCTACCACTTGGGTCGAAAGAGCCTGTGGTTCGACGAGGGATTCTCGGCGATGGCGTCGAGCCGGGGTCTCGGCGGTGTCCTCGACGTCGCCCGCCACAATGACAGCAACATGGCTGGCTACCAGTTCATCGTGAGCATCTGGGCGTGTTCGGCAGCAGCGAAGCAGTGTTGCGGAGCGTGTCGGTCCTGCCGCCGCGGCCACCGTCATTCCCGTCTACTTGTTCGCGGCGCGCCTCTACGAGCGCAAGGCGGGCTTCATCGCCGGGTTCCTGATCGCCTGTGCACCATTCGCAGTTCGCTACTCACAGGAACTTCGGTCGTACGCACTCCTGATGTTCCTCGTCACCCTGAGCTCCTTCTTCTTCGTGCGGGCAATCGAGACTCGAGCAACGGTGTGGTTCGTCGTGTACGCGATCGCCGCGGCTGCGTCGTGCTACGCGGACCTGTACGGAGGGCTGGTGATCCTGGCTGAAGCCTCGTCCCTGTTCGTGCTCGGCCGCCGGAGCATTCCGATCCGCCAACTCCTCAC
Organism: uncultured Actinomycetes bacterium; assembly: GCA_963726965.1. Classification (GTDB taxonomy): domain Bacteria; phylum Actinomycetota; class Acidimicrobiia; order IMCC26256; family DASPTH01; genus DASUAS01. The sequence continues at coordinate 121,191 of CAVSEI010000012.1, forward strand.
CACGGCGGTCGCGATCGGCGTGCTCCTGCTTCCGCTCGGGTACTTCGTGACGTCGGCACAGCAGGAGGCGGGGGCAGGAGGCAGACCCACGGTGTCCTCGACGCTGTCGGTGCTGTCGAACGTCGGGGGCGGCAAGCTCCTCGCGATCGTGCTCGCGGGGCTCTGCGCGGCGACAGCATGGATGGCGGCGCGGACCTGGACGAGATACCGATCGTCCCTGGAAGCCTGGCGGGCGGGATTCGTACCGCTGTGGATCGTGGTTCCGTTCGTGCTCGCGTTCGGCTTGGCCTTCATCCGCGATCGAACTGGGAACCTCGCTATCTCATCCTGATCCTGCCGGCCGTGGTCATCGCCGCCGCGGTTCCGATTTCGAAGATCGGCGATCGCCGATTGGTCGTGGCGGTGCTCGTCGTCCTCGCGGTGTTCGCGGCCTTCAAGATCAGCAACTGGTACACCGCGCCGTCACATGAGGACTGGCGGAGCGCGGTCGCATACGTCACCCGTACGAGTACGCCCGACGACGGGATCGTGTTCTGCATCGCCGAAGGGCGCCGCTGTTCGAGTACTACGCGCTGCAGCACCCGGCGACGCGCCGTCCCCTGCCGCTTTCCCCGCCCCAGCCGTGGAGTCAAGGGCTGCACGTCACGGGGATCGGCGACGAGTCGGTCGCGACCTGGCGGTCGGCACGGCCGCGAATCTGGGTGGCCTCCCGGTATGCAGGTCCGAACGAGAGCGGAGCCTGCGACCTCGCGAACGTCCATGCGCGGGCGAACGCGCCGCGTGAGCACGAGATCGGTGGTGTCGTGATCGAGCGCTACGACCTCCCATGAAGTGGCTGGTCCGTGGGCGACTCGGGGGTCGGTGAGATGGCTGACCGTATCCTCCAGGTCGTGACCGACACCGACCGCCGGGGGGCGCAGGTGTCGCAACCGACCTCCACGACGCGTTCGACGCGCCGGACGCTCGGCGCGCACCGTCGCTCGCTCCGGGCGCGATCGGAGGCCTCGATGTCCCCGTGCTCGGAACGGCGCGCCGGAAGCCCGCGACGATGCGGGCTCTGCGGGCTGAGCTGCGCGCATCTTCGATCGCAATCGCGCACGGTTCCACGACCCTTCCTGCGTGCGCGATCGCGTCGACGGGGACCGGCACGTCGTTCGTCTATCGCCAGATCAGCGACTCCCGATTCTGGGCCCCGAGCGGCTCCGTCGGCTTCGTGTCCGGCTGGCCCTGAAGCGCGCGGTCGGAGTGGTCGCGTTGTGGTCCGGATCGGCGACGACGTTGCACGATCACCTCGGCGTGCCCGTGCGCGGATCTGGGTGATCCCCAACGGCGTCCCCGTCGGCCGCTTCTCGCCGGTGTCGCCCGGATGAGCGGACGGAATCGCAGCGCGCCTTCGGGTTGGATCCGATCCGGCCGACGCTGCTCTACGTCGGCGCGCTCGGCCCACGAGAAGGGCGTGGACCTCGTCGTCGACGCGCTGAGCGAGCTCGACGATGCGCAGCTCCTGGTGGTCGGGGACGGGCCGGAACGGGCCGGCCTCGAATCGCGCGCGACGTGTGTCGCACCCGGCCGCGCGCAGTTCGCCGGATCGCTCCCCGATCCGCTCGGCCGTGTACGCCGCCGCCGACGTCGTCGTGCTGGCGAGCCGGGGTGGTGACAGCATGCCGGCAGTGCTCATCGAGGCGGGCCTGCGCGCGCTTCCCGCGGTGGCGAGCCGCGATCGAGTCGATACCGGAGATCGTCCTGGACGGCGTCACGGGGAGCGTCGTCTCGCCCGGCGACTCGGCCGCGTTGATCGAGGCCATCCGATCGCTCTTGACCAACCCGGAGCAACGCGCCGCGTACGGAGTGGCCGCTCGAGCACACTGCCTCGAGCATTTCGACATCGACGTGGTGGCGGCTCAGTGGCTCGCCGCGCTCGATGCCGTTCGCGTGAGTCACTGCCGCCGACGTTCGACCCTCCGCCGGGCCTTGCCGGCGAGGCTCACGACCTCGAGCACGACTCGCTCCGCGGGGCCGTGGATGGCGACCGGTGGAGCGGG